>CAYVCX010000032.1:0-31625 GCA_964450435.1 uncultured Anaerolineales bacterium | reverse complement strand
TAGTGATCTTCGACTGGTCGGCAGGGGACTTGATGGTTCGTGACAACCTGTGCTGGAGCAGGACCTGCGATGCACCCGCGCTTTTGGGACCGGCGGGAAAGCTCGCTGGGAGATCTAAGTTGCACAAGAATCAAGACTGCTGTCTTCGTTCACAAGCCTCTGGCGAGAGGGCTCTTCTGGCGCAGCCGAGCACCAGGGGTGGTCGCCCCGTTTTTCCCGTGCTGAGGTGGCGGTGCATTCGTCCGAAGCAGGGTGCCAGTGCCACCGATCGCCTCGTGACTCTGAAGGGAGTTGCTCAAACCCGCGATAGCTCAGGTGGGGCCCGACATACCGTCGTTCGTCACCCTGAACCTGGAGGCGTCGAGTGCCTGCGGACGAGACCGGACCCGCGATGAAAAGAGGTGTGCCATCGGGATCCTTCGCCCTTGTTCTTCATCCCTTGGATCCGAAGCGAGATGTCGCGCGCCGGTATCCTTTCTTGGCCCGGGTCCTGCCCCCGGCCTTGATCCGCTTGTGCACCCGGGTCTGGCCCCCAGTCGTTCTGTCTCACGTTACCCGCGTGCGTTCGAGCCACACAGGCGAGGAGATCGAAGGTTGGCTGGTGGCCTGTCCTCTCACGGCCGGGCAGATGCATCGTTTGCCGCCTCGAGTTCTCTACGACAAGATTGTTCGAGCGGGTAGACTTGCGCAGAAGCACGGCGCTCGCATCTTAGGGCTGGGAGCTCTCGCCTCTAGTGTGGGCGACGGGGGCACTGCGGTAGCTCAGCGTCTGAACATGCCAGTCACCACCGGGAGGAGTCTCACCGTTGCCATGGCCGTTGAAGCACTCGTGGAAGCAGCGGAGACCCGAGACCTCACTCTAGACACGGCGTCCGTGGCCGTCGTCGGTGCGTCGGGGAGCATCGGCCTGGCCTGTGCCGAGCTGCTGGCTCCGTTGGTCGGCGACCTTGTTCTGGTTGGCAGACAAGAGATCCGTGTGAGTCAGGCACGGGCGCAGGCTGAGGCGGCCGGAGCGGCGAGGGTGCGCATCTCAACCCAAGTGGCTGCAATCGGTGAGGCTGACCTGGTCTTGACGGCCACGGGTGGCGTGCAGCCAATCATTGGCTCGCGTCATCTTAAGAAGGGTGCGATTGTCTGTGACGTGGCGTGCCCGTCCGACGTCTCGGCGGAAGTACGGCGGCACCGCCGAGACGTGCTCGTTATCGGTGGCGGCATACTGGAGTTGCCCGGACCCGCTGACTTGCGCTTTGATCTGGGGCTGCCCCCGGGACAGTTGTATGCGTGCATGGCAGAAGCCATCGTCCTGGCTCTGGAAGGCCGATACGAGAGTTTCTCATTAGGCCGAAGGGTCAAGAGGGAAGACGTACGGGAGATCGCCCATCTCGCTCGTAAGCACGGGTTTCAGATGTCAGCCTACTCGGCAGCGAAGACGGCTTACGGCTTATAGCCGGGGATGCAACGAGCTCTCACCTACAAGCCGGCTTTCCACGCTGATTCTACCCCTCTCCCCGGCCGGAGCGCAGCCCTTCCTCCTCTTGAAGGTGGCGAACGAGTCCGAGAGGCGACCTGTGGAGTTCCTGAAGGCCCAGCACAGCTTGGTATCTCGGGGACTTAGGGAGGACTGAGACCGACATACCGCCATCCGAGGCAGCACTAGGTTCAGGCTGGATGAACCGTCTGACCGCAGCTCTTCTCGACCTCCAAAGTCCAGATCGCCCGTCACCCTCTAGAGATCTGGTCTATCGCATCACCGCCAACGGTGGTTCCTTCGTGGTCGCCTGATCGGAACCAGGCTGGGGTGCCGGCGCCACTGTTCCTCCGTGGGATCGGTGGCGCGGGCGCCGTCATTCCGTCGGGCTTCTCGAGCAGAGTCGCCAGGGGGATCTGCTCGGCTTAATGCTGGTCGACGGCGTGGGTTCCATATCTGCCAGTTGATGTGTCCCACCTCTGAAGAGTGGTGTTGTTGCTTTCGTTGCCGGTGTTACGATCTCCACGTTCGACGGCCCCAAATCGTGGCTGAGAGTATGTCTTGTCCACGCCGTCGTTTTCGGTGACCTCTACAGGCCGAACCGGCGTGTGGGTCGGTGTGGCCCACGTGCGTTTCTGTCCCTCGGTCTACGTAGCGACTCCGGGGAGGCGTGCAACCAGCACTCCCGGTGCTGAGTCTCGAGACTGCTAGCCAAGCGCGTCCAAGGCTTGACCCAGATCCTGCAGTATGTCTGCGATGGCCTCGATCCCGACCGACATCCGTACCAATCCCTTGCCGATTCCAATGTGGGCTCGCTCCTCGCTGGTCAACGATCTGTGGGACGAATGGGCCGGGTAGAGGAATAGACTGTGGACATCACCCAGCGTCGTCGATGGCACACAGAGATCGAGTGATTCAAAGAAGCAGAATACCTCTTCTTGCCCGGCATCCTTGATCTCAAACGAGAGCACGCCGCCATACCCTCGTTCTCCGAAGAGCTCGCTTGACAGAGCATGTTGGGGATGGGAGGGTAGACCGGGGTACAGAACTCGGGTCACCTTCGGGTGACCCTGCAACCATTGAGCAACCCTCAGAGCGTTCTCGCAGTGCTGTCGCATCCGCAGAGCGAGGGTGCGAATCCCCCGTAGCGTAAGCCAAGCCTCTTGGGGACCCTGATTGGCGCCAGTCACCTTGAGTATCTCCAACAGCTCCGCACGCAGGCATTCGGAAGTCACGACGAGTCCGCCCAGGACGTCGCCGTGACCTGATAAGTATTTGGTGGTGCTGTGGATCACGATGTCGGCTCCCAGTGTCAACGGGCGGACAAGATAGGGGGTCGCAAAGGTGCTGTCCACTAGGAACGTGGTGCTCCGTCGTTGAGCGATGTCGGCCAAGGCGCGTAGATTGACCACCTTCAGCAACGGGTTGGAGATGGTCTCGACGAGGAGAGCCGCCGGTCGCAGCTCCGCGCACGCAGCGTCCACTGCTGCCAGGTCATTCGCGTCCACGAAGTCTATCGCGACGCCCTGAGTGCGCATTAGTTGATTCAACAGGCTGTGAGTGGCGCCGTAAACGTCCCGCGCCACGACGACGGCCGAGCCACAGCGTGCTCCCACCGCCAGCAAAGCAGCGTGGATGGCACCCATACCCGAGGCGAATGCCAGAGCTGCCTCGCCGCCTTCCAGCACGGCCACGGCTTCCTCTAGAGCGGCCACCGTCGGATTGCCGTAACGTGCATACACGTAGCCCTCTCGGCTGCCGGCTAACACTTGATCCAGCGACTCCATCGAGGGGTAGCTGAACGTCACAGACGGGTGGATCGGGGTGACGGTAGGTCTGAAATCCTGACCCGTCTTCGGCTTCCCAGCGTGGACCGCCTGAGTTGCCAGTCGCCAGGTTGAGTGATCGGTCATTGTGGCCTCCAAGAAAGTCATTGGGCGGAAGCGAGACACATCCATCATCTCGGCAGCTTCAGGGGCCGATGGAGACCCCCGACCGCTGCTAGCCTTCTTCGCTTCGCCGCCAGTGCAGCCACCGCATGGCTGCCAGCAGCCCCGGTATCGCCACAGAGTAGACCCAGTAGAGGGGACGCGACGATGGATAATCCCACGCGCCGATGTGCTCGACGAATTCACCCCCGAAGCCTTTCTTGAACCGGTAAACGCCCCACATTGGGTCTTCTTCATCGAGTTCATCGGGGGCGCCCCACATATCGTAGGTTGTACAGCCATGCTCCTTGGCCCATCCCATGGCTTCCCACTGAAGGAGGTGGTTCGGCATTGCGTCGCGGTGCCGGCTGTAAGACGCTCCATACATGTAGTAGGCGCGCTCGCCGAAGCGGTAGATGATCACCATTGCCAGTGGCTCTCCGCGCAGTTCAGCGATCAGCGGCTGGGCTAGTCCCGCCTGGGTGAACGAGCCCCACGCGTCACAGTAGTAGGCCTCGGGACGGATGACAAACTCGCCTCGCTGCGCTGTCGCCTGGTACATATCGTACAGCAACGGGAAGTCGTCATCGGTCCCACTGCGCACAGTCACGCCCTTGCGCTTGGCAAGCCGGACGTTGTAGCGCCATTTCGACTTCATGCCCATAAGCAGCTCATCGAGGCTGAGTGTGAGGTCGAGGAGTACCGTGTTGCGAAACTGGATCTCCTCCTCTGAACGGCGCCATCCGCGCCCCCGAAGAGCTTCAAGCACCATTTCTCCTAGTTCTGTGTCGCGCCTCACATCGGGATCGATCTTGATGAAGGGTGCTTGAGCCTGGTTGGCTGTAGTTTCGAGCTGGTGTAGCACGCTGTCAAGCAGCTCTTCGTTCGTGTAGTCTACGACTGGTCCTTTTGGAACGTACATCACACTGAGCGGCACCGGACTTAGGCGGCGCGTCAGCAGCGAGGCCGCGGCGCGAGGTTTGTCCGTCTCCGGGTCAATCAACAGATAACGCGTCGGCTGCCAACCATGGCGTGATTTGAACGATCCCCACTCCCACGTCTGCAGCAGATGCGGACTGGGGAGTTCAAGCAAGGCTTTGTTCCACCTTGCTCTGGTCTTCGACTGTACGACACCGAGGCCCACTACTCGATGTTCCTGATCTGCTCTCGGAGAGCGAGTGCCCATCTGTAGAGTTGGTAGCGCAGCGGCGAACAGATTCGATCCCAGGCCCCGACCGTGCGTACCAGGTCTCCGCCAAAACCACGCTTGAATCGATATACTCCCCACAAGCCGTCGCTGCGCTTGGTGAACTCGGCCTCCAGCGTGTCGCGATCTTCGTCAGGAATGCCCCATAGATCGTATGTTTTGCATCCAATACTCTTGGCCCAGCGCATAGCTTCCCACTGGAGCAAGTAGGTGGGCATCTTATCGCGGTGGGCTGTGCTGGAGGCGCCGTAGAAGTACCACGATTGCGGCGGAAGCGCGAAGACCATCAAACCAGCCACCGTTTCGCCCTCTACGTCGGCGAGCAAAAGGCGTGCCCAGCCTCGCGGAGCGAACAGCCGATAAGCCCGTTCGTAGTAGCCCGGGGAATGGATGCCGAAATCGGCTCGATCAGCGGTGGCGTCAAGCAGTTCATTGAAGACTGGCACGTCGGCGGCGTCAGCGGTCCGTACAGAAACCCCCTTGCGCCCAGCCAGCCGTATGTTGTAGCGGGTCTTTGACTTCATTGCCATCAAGATCTCATCGTCGTCAGCCGAGATGTCGACGACCAGGGATCGTCGTGGTTGGATAGCGCTGAACGGGGCAGTGTGAAACCCCAGCGAGCGCAGTCGCTTACGGAAGGCGGCTTCGTCAGGTAGGTTCGGCTCCAACGTGATAGCTACAGCTCTTTGGGCCCGTGCAGCTTCGTCCAGGGCCTCTACAAGTCGCTTGACCTGCGCCTGGGCACCCCAATCAACCACAGGGCCCTTTGGGACATACGCCAGGTGTCCGAGACCGGCAGGCAGGTGGCGGAACAAGATCTGCGCTCCGGCCACCAGGGTGTCTTCCTGCCTCAGCCCTAGTCGCGCGTCGGACCAGCCGAAGTGTGACTTAAGCGCCCCCCAGGAGCTCGTCTGAAGGATATGACCATCCGGCCGCTCGGTGACAAACCGGTCCCAGGTGTCGGGTCGCGGACTGCAAATCTCAAGGCTCGAATCTCTTGTCCCAGCCTGCAAATCGGCGTTAATAGCAGTTACTCCTTCCGTTTGGCTACGACGAGCAAGCCGCCGCCCTTTCTTCCTTGCTGCACATCCATCTCGTAGTACGGGCGCCAGCGCTGGCTGTAGTAGCGTACGACAAGTCGTCGCAGAATGCGTTGGTATCCCAGGCGGCGCAGCCGAGGCGAAACCAGAGCTTTCCAGGCTGATCCTGCCCGACTGTGGTCATAGCGTCTATTCACCCGATCCCATAGACGCTCCACCTGCTCGGGCAGGTAGTACTCGGCTTGAACCACCGTCATCCCGGTGTCGCACAGGATCTTCTTCCATTCATTCGGTCCGTGGTAGTGATAGTGCTCCAGGTGCAGATCGATGGAGTTCGCGTATGCCTCAGCGGCGTGAGGATTTCCCGCTGCCATCTGCCGGGCATGGCCATCCAGCAGCCATCGAAAGGCATCGGAAGGCACCGTGAAGATGAAGCGTCCTTCCGGCTTCAACACGCGTGCCACCTCACGGATCACTGGTGCCACGTCGGCGATGTGCTCCAGAACCGAATTGCTGAAGACCGTAGAGAAGTACCCGTGAGCATACGGCAGCGCACAACCGGTGCCCTGATCGACGTGTCCGTAGACGCCGAGTTGTGCTGCCTGTCGCAACTGATCCATCCAGGGATCGACTCCTACGTCTACTTGCCCCTGCTGACCAAAGAGTACCTGTCCGATCAGACCGTCGCCGCATCCCAGATCGAGGAGTGGGGGTTCATAGTGCATCTTGTCCGCGACCCGAAGCTCGATTGCCCTCCACAGGGCCACCGCAGGTGCGAACCAGTATGCCTCCAACAACTCGGTAAGGTAGTCTCGGGCCATAGTCTCTTCTGGTGGCGTATGACGAAGTAGTATACCGTAGCACGGACAGCGTGTCAAAGACCCGCTGTGTCAGATGTCCCGGACTGGATATGGTGAAATGTTCACGATTCTCGCTGGGCATGGTACAATGTAGAAGGGTGCAAGGAGGATATATGCGTTTTCTCGTGACGGGTGGTGCGGGGTTCCTCGGTACTGCGCTTTCGAACCGCCTGAATCGTGACGGACACCAGGTACGGGTGATCGATGATCTGAGCGCAGGCGAGCCGGATCGCCTGGAAGACGGTGTGCTCTTCACCCGCGGCGACGTTGCCGACCGTCCCAAGCTTTGGACGTTGTTGCAGGACGTTGATTGTGTCTATCACTTGGCAGCCCGCGTACTCGTTAGCGAGTCGATTCTCTATCCTCGCAGGTACAACGAAGTGAATGTTGGTGGCACAGTGGGTGTAATGGAGGCTATGCGCGATGCTGGCGTACGTCGTGTGGTGTTCACTTCTTCCGGCGCCGTCTACGGCGAACAGGCCGAGCAGCCAGTGCGAGAGGACTACCGTCCGAATCCTCAGTCGCCCTATGCCGTAAGCAAACTGGCTGCCGAGTACTACGTGCGCACTATTGGCGCCTTATGGGGCATTGAGACGGTGATCCTACGGGTTTTCAACGCTTACGGCCCGGGTCAGCGCCTACCACCTTCTCATCCTCCCGTCGTACCGCGGTTCCTGCGGCAAGGTCAGCAGGGAGGATCGCTGGTCATCTTCGGTGGCGGGGGGCAGACTCGTGACTTCGTCTATGTAGACGATGTGGTGAATGCGCTGACTGCAGCATCGACCGCCTCCGATGTGGACCGGCGCATCATCAACGTGGGGAGCGGCCGCGAGACCAGCGTCAATGATCTGGCTGCCCTGGTGGCCGCCGCAGTGGGACGGCAGGTTGAGGTTCTCCACAGTCCAGCTGAAAGCGGAGGTGTCGGGCGACTGTGTGCCGATATCGGCGCCGCGCGCCGACTGCTTGCTTACGAGCCGCAAGTTGATTTGCCTCGCGGCCTGCGCTTGACGCTCGAGCGAGATCCTATGTTTAGCACCTAGGGCATGCGTCTCGAACGTTCGTTCTTCGCTCGGGATACTCTGGTGGTTGCTCGTGAGCTACTCGGGCGCCGGCTGGTGCGGTTGCTGGACGGGAAGCGCCTCTCCGGAAGCATCGTCGAGGTGGAAGCATACGTCGGTGAACAGGATGAGGCCTCGCACGCTAGACCAGGGGTTACCGCACGCAACTCCTCTATGTACGGTCCGCCCGGCCACGCCTATGTCTACTTCATATACGGGATGCATCACTGCTTCAACGTCGTGACGGAGCGGGAAGGCTTCCCGGCGGCCATTCTGGTCCGTGCCTTAGAGCCGGTGGAAGGTCTGGAGATCATCGGCAAGAGGCGCGACGGTCGGTCCGGCAAGCAACTGACAGGAGGGCCAGCGCGGCTTTGTGACGCCTTGGCGATCGACATCCGCTTCGATGGGGCTGACCTCTGCGCGCCTGACGTGTGTCTATTCCTGGAGCAAGGAGATCCGGTGCCAGACGAGTGCATATCCACAGGCCCGCGCATCAACGTGCGGGGGGATGAGGCTGCTCTGAGTGCCCGCTGGCGCTTCTACGTACGGAACAACCGTTACGTGTCGCGTTGAGAAGTAGGCCGGTCTGGCAGGCGGACTGGCTGTTTCTTGGTTTCTCACGCGTTGGTAGGATCATCCGTCAGCTCCTTGCAGACTGAAGGCTGCAGCTCACATGGCGCGGGTGCCCGTCTCGGGTCCCTGATGGCCCTCGTGGTGTCGGCAGTAGGGTTGTTTTCCTGATCCTATGTCGTGTGCTATAATATCCTTGTTACGTTGGAGTGTGGTCTTGTGAACACCAAAAGAATCGCGATCAAAGGGATTCGTCAGGGATTGCTCCTCACTGTTGGAGAGGGCCAGTGGAGTGAGCTTATGAGTGTCCTGGAAGCACGTCTCAGTGACAACCCGGCCTTCTTTCGTGGTGGTCGGATGGCAATTGATGTTGGGTCCCGAGAACTGAGCCAGGCTCAGATTGAGGAGGTGCGTTCGTTGACGGCTCAGCATCAGGTTGAGCTGTGGGCTTTGTTGAGCAATAATGCGGCAACGCAAGTGGAGGCGCGCGGGTCTGGACTGGTGACGGAATTGTCCATCACCCCTGAGCCTCACCGCGAAGGACGGAAGGAGGCCGCAGACAAAGCCGTCGTTATGAATCGTACGCTTCGTTCAGGCCAGAGTCTGCGGCACCCGGGACACATCGTGATCATCGGAGACGTCAACCCGGGAGCCGAGGTGGTGGCGGGGGGGAGTGTGGTGGTATGGGGGCGGTTGCGAGGTTTGGTGCACGCTGGAGCGCTTGATGACGAGGACGCCGTGATCTGTGCCCTCGAGCTAGCTCCTACGCAGCTTCGAATTGGGAGGCACATCTCACGCTCTCCAGAAGAGCGACCATCCAAGCCTTCACCGGAGAAGGCGTCGGTCCACGACGGGAGAATAGTAGCCGTCCCGTGGTCCGATGAATGAGACGGACCGGAGGAAAGGAGGTCAAGTGGAGGCACGAGTCGTAACCATCACGTCGGGTAAGGGAGGGGTCGGGAAGACCACTGTCACGGCCAACCTCGGGGTTGCCTTGGCGATGCGGGGACAGCGCGTCGTCGTCATCGACGCCGATATTGGCCTGCGGAACTTGGACGTAATGCTTGGGCTCGAGAATCGGATTGTTTACGATCTAGTGGACGTGATAGAAGAGCGCTGCCGACTGCGGCAGGGGCTCGTGCGACACAAACAGCTCTCGACGCTGCATCTCCTGCCAGCAGCACAGACTCGCGATAAGAGCGCGGTAAAACCCGAGGATATGGTTCGCCTTTGCGATGAGCTCCGAGGGGAGCACGACATTGTGCTGATCGATTCGCCGGCTGGCATCGAGCGAGGCTTCCGTTTCGCAATGGAACCTGCCGACGAGATTCTGATCGTTACAAACCCCGAGGTCAGTGCTGCGCGAGACGCCGATCGCGTCATCGGATTGATCGAGGCCGAGGAGAAGGGTCCAGCGCGGCTCGTCATCAATCGGATCAAGCCGGATATGGTGGAGCAGGGTCAAATGCTCAGCATCGCGGATGTTGTCGAATTGCTGGCGATCGAGCTCATCGGTGTAGTACCCGAGGACCAGGGCGTACTGATCGCTGCCAACTGCGGTCAACCACTCGCGCTTTCGAGCGACAACTCGCGTGCAGGTCACGCTTTTCGCAACATTGCCGGGCGGCTCCTTGGAGAGGATGTGCCATTCGAGCCACTACGGGAGCCCCGTATGCTCGAGAGATTGCTGCGCTTCGTCAGCCTAGAGAGGAGTTGACTAGAATGGGATTCTTTGAACGCCTGTTTCGTCGCCGTGAACCACCCAGCGGGAGAGTCGCCAAGGACCGTCTGCGCCTCGTGCTGACGCAAGACCGGGCCGGCATCTCGCCGATCTTGCTGGAGACACTGAAGGATGAGATCATCACCGTGATTTCTCGCCACGTAGACGTTGATGTCGATGGTGTGCAGGTGACAGTCACGCAGAGTGGGCACGAATCGAGCCTCGTGGCCGACATCCCCCTAGGGAGTCGGCGGCATGTGAGGGAAAGGTAGGGATCAGGCTGCGGTTCTGGCGCCACTTCGACTATGTGCTGCTGCTCGTCACCATCCTCCTTACTATCTTCGGGGTGGTGATGGTCTACAGCGCTAATCTCGGGAGTCTCGACCCTCGCTTGCAGGATCTGTGGCGGCGTCAGGCGGTCTTTGGCGCCATCGGTGTCGGGCTCGTCGTCCTGCTGGCGGTTTTCCCGCGAGATTTCCGCTGGCTTGGTGACTTCTGGTGGCTGAACTACTCTGTGGCCGTGTTCTTGCTGGTCTTGGCCCTTGTTTTCGGGCGAAGCGAGATTGGTACAGCGCGCAGATGGTTCGATCTTGGTTTCATCCGGTTCCAACCTTCGTTCCTGGCGATGAACTTGCTCGTGGTTTCGGTGGGCGCTGTCCTGAGTCGCCAGCGAAAGCGTCGGTCATCCTCTGTTCCTCTGTTCGGAGCCCCTAAGACGAGCTTGACCACGGATTCATCGGAAGAGGCTGGACTGAGCAGCTACCTGGGCTCGGGGGCGATGATGATTGCGCTGGCCGGGTTGGTCTTCCAACAGCCCGACATGGGGACGGCGGCAGTGCTGGCTGCAATGTGGGTGGCTATGGTCCTTGAGTCCGACCTTGGTGGAATCTATGTTCTGGCGACGGTCCTGGCGGGCCTTGGGGCATTGTACCCGATGTGGAAGGTGATGGACGCTATGGACTTCCAGTATATGCAGGACCGAGTGCTTGGGTTCATCAACCCAAACAGCAATCCTGATGTTGCGTATCAGCTGCAGCAGGCCTCGATCGCCATCGGGTCGGGGGGGTTGTGGGGAAAAGGCCTCGCTCAAGGCACGCAGAGCCAGCTGCGCTACCTGCCCGTGCGCCACACAGACTTCATTTTCGCCGTCACCGCCGAGGAACTGGGTTTTGCAGGCGTTATGTTGTTGTTTGCGCTTTATCTGATACTGTTCTACCGACTACTGCGGATCATTCTTATTGCCTCAGATGCCTTTGGGCGAATGATCGTCGCAGGGACGCTGGCGATGATCTTGTTCCAAGCTGTGGTTAACATCGGCATGAATCTGGGTCTTCTGCCTGTCGTGGGCCTGCCGTTGCCCTTCGTCAGCTACGGGCCTGCCGCATTGTTGACCGCGATGGTAGGCATTGGGTTGTGCGAGAACGTGGCGATTCGGCATCGGAAGCTGGAGTTTTGAGTGGGAGAGGCCCATGAAACTTGCATCTCATACTGCCACTCACGGGGATCGGCTCCGGGTCGAGCTAAGGGAAACTGACCGCCTGAGATCATCGCATCGCAGACGCTTGGTTTCTTCCCTGATCGTGGAGGAGTAACGTGTATGGGCGGCGAGCAACCTTCTGATTTCATTCGTGAGATCATAAGAGAAGACGTGGAACAGGGTAAGTTTGGGGGACGAGTGCACACTCGGTTCCCGCCAGAGCCTAACGGCTACCTCCACATTGGTCACGCGAAGGCAATCTGTATCAACTTCGGCGTGGCGGAGCAATTCGACGGGCTCTGCAACTTGCGCATGGACGATACGGATCCGACCAAAGAGAAGTGGGAATACGTGGAGGCTCAGCAGCGAGACGTGCGGTGGCTCGGTTTCGACTGGGGGGACCGGATGTTTTACGCCTCCGATTACTTCGAGCAGCTTTATGCGTGGGCGGTGGAGCTCGTCAAGAAGGGCAAGGCCTACGTCGACGACCTCAGCGCTGAGGAAATTCGTGAGTACCGAGGTGACTTCACGACCACGGGAAGGGAGAGCCCTTATCGGGAACGCTCGGTCGAGGAGAATCTTGACCTCTTCGAACGTATGCGCGCCGGGGAGTTTGAGGAAGGCGAGCGAGTACTGCGGGCCAAAATCGACATGTCGTCGCCTAACATGAATATGCGTGATCCGATCATGTATCGCATTCTGTATCATACGCACTACAAGCAGGGCGATCAGTGGTGCATATACCCCACCTACGACTGGACGCACGGCCAGTCGGATTCAATTGAGAGGATAACCCACTCTCTCTGTTCGCTTGAGTTCGCAGACCACCGACCGCTCTACAATTGGTTCCTCGAACAGCTGGAGATCTACCATCCGAGGCAGATCGAGTTTGCCCGGCTCCACCTCAGCCACACGGTGATGCACAAGCGGATGCTTCTGGAATTGGTTAGGGACGGCCACGTGGCCGGCTGGGATGATCCTCGGATGCCGACTATCTCCGGGATGCGGCGGCGCGGCTACCCACCTGCCGCCATCCGCACGTTCTGCGACGAAATCGGCGTGGCGAAAGCTGACAGTCTGATCGACATCGATATGCTTGAGCATTTCGTCCGTGACGATCTCAACCAGAATGCGCCTCGTGTGATGGCTGTGATGGACCCACTCAAGATCGTGATCGAGAACTACCCGCAGGGTCAAACCGATGTCTTCGAGGTGGACATCAACCCGGAGGATCCTGAATCCGGCAAGCGGCGAGTGCCCTTTTCTCGGGTGCTCTACATCGAGCGAGATGATTTCCGCGAAGATCCGCCCAAGCGGTTCCAGCGCCTCGCGCCTGACCGCGAAGTGCGGCTCAAACGGGCATACTTGATCACGTGCAAGGACGTCATCAAAGATGAGGAGGGCAACGTCGTTGAGCTTCGGTGTACCTATGACCCGGAAACAAAGGGAGGTGTAGCTCCGGACGGACGGTACGTGCGGACGTTGCACTGGGTTTCCGCTGAGCACGCGCTAGACGTGGAGGTACGGCTCTACGACCGCCTGTTCACCAAGGCCGACATGGGTGATATCCCGGACGACAAGCACTTCACCGAGTTCTTGAATCCAGACTCGCTGGAAGTGACCACGGCGAAGGCCGAGCCGAGCCTGGTCGATGCTAAGCCAGGGGATCGCTTCCAGTTCTATCGCAAGAGCTACGTCTGCGTCGACCCGGACTCCACCAGCGATTGCTTGATCTTCAATCGCACCGTGCCCCTGCGCAGCACCTGGGCCAAGATCGCGGAGAAGATGAAACAGAGATAGGGGGGTTCTGGGAATCGCCTCCGGGCGCTGTACTCCAGGCCTGCCCCAGCAGCCCCAAACGGAGAAGAACATGTCGGTTCGCGTTCGCTTTGCCCCGAGCCCGACTGGAGAGCCGCACATTGGCAACATCCGTACCGTTGTCTTTAATTGGCTTTTCGCGCGACAGCATAATGGTCAGTTCGTCCTCCGGATCGAGGACACGGACCGAGAGCGGTACCAACCGGAGACGATTCCGCTGATTATGGATGACTTGCGGTGGCTGGGGATGGATTGGGACGAAGGACCGAGCCGCGAGGCGCTGGAGCATTCAGGTGTCGAGAATGCCCACGAGTACGCCGTGGGTGGCGCCCGTGGGCCATATGTTCAGTCGGAGCAGGTGGAGACGTATCGACGGGTTGCAGAGCAGCTGATCGAGCGTGGCTGGGCATACCGCTGCAACTGCACCCGGGAGCGCTTGGAGAGGGTGCGAGAACGCCAGCGGGCCACGGGCGAGCACGTCATGTACGACCGACATTGCCGTCACCTCGCGGTGCCTGTCTCTCCTGGCGAGTCACACGTGATCCGTCTCAAGGTGCCGCTGGAGGGTCAGACCGTGGTTCGGGACGCCATCTACGGAGATGTGAGCTTCGACAACGCACTGATCGATGACCAGATTCTCCTCAAGTCCGATGGCTTCCCGACGTACCATCTGGCTGTCGTGGTCGATGATCATCATATGGAAATAACCCACGTCATCCGGGGCGACGAATGGCTCTCCAGCACGCCAAAGCGCATCCTTATCTACCGGGCGATGCGATGGGGGTTGCCCACTTACTGTCACCTGCCGCTGGTCAATGGCCCGGACGGTAAACCTCTTTCGAAGCGCCATGGGGCTGTGGCGGTAAGCGAGTTTCGCCAGCAGGGTTACCTCCCGGAGGCCTTATTCAACTTCCTCGCACTCCTGGGCTGGGCGCCAGGCGAAGGTGAGGTGCAGGAGGTCTTCAGCCGCGCGGAGTTGATACAACGGTTCGATCTGTTCCGGGTCAGCACATCCCCTGCGACGTTCTCCTACAAGAAGCTGAACTGGATGAATGGCGTCTATATCCGCAGCCTCCCGGACGTGCATCTGATGGAGCGGCTCTTGCCCTTCTGGCAGAAGGCTGGGCTGGTGCCGGACCCCTGCCCGGAGGATATGCGGCCCAGGCTGCGCTTGGCTGCTTCGCTGGTGCAGGAACGCCTCAAACGGTTGGATGAGGTCGTTGAGTGGACTGCGTTTATGTTCCAGGACATCGACGCGCCACCCGTTGAGCAATTGGTGCCCAAGGGCATGAAGCCCGAGGATAGCGCCGAAATGCTGCAGGCGGCTCGAGATTTGCTGTCTCAGGTTGAGCCGTTCGAGGCGGGGAGGATCGAGCAGCATCTGCGGGATCTAGCTGAAGAGCTGGGAGTGACCGTCGGACAGCTGCTCGGCACTCTGCGCTGGGCCACGACCAACCAGCAGGCTACACCGCCGCTCTTTGGGACGATGGCTGCTATCGGCCGGGAACGGGTGTTGCAGCGTCTCGATAGAGCCATACGACAGCTAGGGGATGCCCGTTGAGGGAGTTGGAGCAGCCCGCGATTGCCCATCGCCTTGGGCTGTGACCCGTCCTGACGCTCTGGCCGCCCAAGGAGCCAGCGCGTAGAGCGACGCTGCCCACCGAGATCCTGGACGAGATGTGAGATCACACCGTTGGAACGTGGCGGCACCGCGCCCGCACTGGAAGGCGTATGGGGCCGGAATCCTGGTGTCCAGCGACTCACCAGCAGAAGTGCGGTCCGACAGATGCCAATGAGACACACGCAGAGGCTCAGCCAGAAGCCGACGGTATCTCCCCAGCTAGTGCTCGCGAACGAACTGCTGCAGTTCTCATCCTTGGAGCTCGAGCAGGCTATCGCGCACGAACTGGCCGAGAACCCGGCTCTGGAGTTGAGTGAGGCTCGGTGCTGCCCTCGGTGTGGCTCCGAGATGCCCGATGGCTTCTGTTCCTGGTGTGGTGCGGTCGACGATCACGGAGAACAGATATGGGATGTTCCTCACCATCCGGACCGTGCCTGGGACTATGGCCCGTCCGAACGTGGTGCTGGCGCAGATTGGCAGGATCCAATCTCGCGATTAAGCTCACGGACGACCCTGAGCGACCACGTACTGCATCAGGCGCGCCTGAGTCTGCCCGCCGAAGGTGCTGCCGTTGCTGCGCATCTGGTTGAGAGCCTCGATGACCGAGGCTTTCTCCGCTGCGACCTGGACGAGGTGGCGTCCGCTGCCGGCGTGGATCGCGGGTGCGTGGAGCAGGTCCTCTCGGTCGTCCAGTCCTTGGATCCTGTGGGCATCGCTGCGCGGAATGCTCGTGAGTGTCTCCTGGTGCAGATTGAGTATTTGCGAGAGGAAGGCGTCGAGCAGCCGCTGGTCAAGCAATTGATTGAGGAGCATTGGCAGCTCTTGGGCAGGTGCTCTCCGGGGACCGTCGCAGAGGAAATCGGCGTGACTGTCGACGAGGTGTGCGAGGCGCTGGATTTCATCAAGCACAATCTCAATCCGTACCCTGCCCACGCGTGCTGGGTTGACTTGCGTGATTCGCCTCCTGAGGATTCAGTGGTCTGTCCGCAACCCGACGTCATTATCCGTGGTGGCGCTGACGTGGAGGGCCAGTACGAGATTGAACTGCCGAAGGCGCGCGGGCGGACACTGAGGGTCAGCTCTGCGTATCGCCGAGCACTGGATCAGCTCGGTGCCGGCGGGCAACTCACCGATCAGCGGGGCTGGGAACAATGGAAGGAGTTTCAGTCGCGTGCAAGATTGTTCGTGCGGAGCATCGAGCAGCGTTGGCGCACGCTCTACGAGCTGACGAGCTGTTTGATCGACTGTCAGCGGGACTTCCTGGCCCACGGCGAGATTCAGCTCAAGCCGCTCACCCGTGCCCGCGTAGCCGAGATGATGAACGTGCACGAGTCCACGGTCAGCCGCGCCGTGGCCGGCAAGTATGCCCAACTACCTTGTGGCGAGGTCGTACCGCTCGAGAAGTTCTTCGATAGTGCCGCTCCGGTCAAGCGAATGATCCAAGAACTCGTGGATCAAGAAAGCGAGCCCCTAACTGACGGGAAGATAGCTGAGAAGCTGGCTGAGCGCGGTTATGACCTCGCTCGTCGGACGGTTGCGAAATACCGGAATGCTCTGGGCATTCTCCCATACTCCCTGCGTCGACACAGGAAGGGCCTGTCCCGCTAGGGTTTGGTGGTCTGCTTCTCTGGATCGGGACCTTGGGTCGTCACTGAGACACATAGAGCTGCTGCCAGGTGAGTGAAGGATGCCTGTGAGGGCACGGGCTTGGATGGCAGGGGGTGCCTTGCGGCGGGGATTCTGACGGAGTCCCTGACGGTCAAGGGCCCCAACACCTCATCGTGGCTCGTGTCAGCCGATGCAGACGCGCTGCTCAACGTGGCCCTTTCTTCGGGATGGCTGTATCCGCGCCCCGGTCATCCTCTGCTGGCTCTTCCATGCTTCTCTATATCCACGGCCTTATGCTGGTTCGGTCGGGATTGTCGGTCTCGCCTTATCCGGTGAGATTCTGGCGAGTGACTCGAGAGCGGGTGAGCATTTGACAATAGAAGGGAGTTTCACTATAAATGGATCCTGACCGGGGCCAGGTTTGGCACGCAATCCACGAGGAGTGCGGTTATGACTGCCACGATTCTGACAATTGATGATGATGACATGATTCGGTCCTTCTTCACCAGCCTCTTGGAGGAAGAGGGATACGAGGTGCTGTCGGCTGCCACTGGGGCACAGGGCGAGGCTCTGCTGCGGCAAAAGCCGGTGGATGTTGTGCTGCTTGATCTTCGCCTGCCGGACGTGGATGGGCTGACGGTTTTGCGCAGGATCAAGCGTCAGGATCTCAATGTACACGTCATTGTTCTGACCGCATACAGCGCTGTCCCGAGCGCGGTGGAGGCGATGAAGCTGGGAGCGTATGACTACATAGATAAGCCGTCGGATGCTTCGAAGCTGAAACTGGTCATCAAGAGAGCCCTAAAAGAGCTGGCGATGCAGCGAGAGATTGAACGCCTGCGGCAAAAGGCGGGAGGGTATCCAAAGGGCTGGATCATTGGCGAGAGCGACGAGATGCGTCGCATAGCCGAGTTGGTCCAGAAAGTGGCTCAAGGGAAGGCGACAGTTCTGGTACAAGGAGAGAGTGGAACTGGCAAGGAGGTTGTCGCGCACGCTATCCATCGCCAGAGCCCTCGAGCCGAGAAGCCGTTTACGGTCATCAATTGCGCTGCCATCCCCGAGGATCTCTTGGAGAGCGAGTTGTTTGGCTTCGAGGAGGGAGCTTTCACTGGCGCCAAGCGTCGTAAGAAGGGCCTGCTCGAGGTTGCTGACGAGGGCACGCTCTTCCTGGATGAAATCGGTGAAATGGCTCCGAAGATGCAGGTCAAGATCCTCCGTGTGTTGGAGACGAGGATACTGCGGCGGGTCGGAGGAACGAGTGACGTCAAGGTGGACGTGCGGTTCATTGCTGCCTCTAACCGGGACTTGAAGAAGGCGGCGAAGGAGGGAACATTCCGAGAAGATCTTTACTATCGCCTTCGGGTGGTGGTCATAGACCTGCCTCCGCTCCGCAAACGGATACAGGACCTTGAACTCTTCGTTGCAGCGTTTGTCGACGAGTTCAACCGCGCTATGGGCAGGAGGGTCAGCGGCGTATCGAGTGAGGCCCTCAGCCTGATGAGACGTTATCCGTGGCCAGGCAACATCCGCGAGCTGCGCAACGTCGTCGAACGAGCGATGGTTCTCTGCGAAGGGGAGGAGATACAACCAGCGCACCTCCCTGCGGAGCTCAGCGATGCGTTCGGGCCTCCTGATCGATATCACGGCATAGGTTCTGGAACGGATCTTCCGCCTGATGGTGTGAATCTTGAGAATGTGGTCACAAGTTTGGAGCGTCGCTTTGTTGAGGAAGCACTGGAGCGCACGCACGGCAACCAAACTGAGGCAGCTGAGCTCCTCTCTATCTCGCGTGATCAGTTGCGCTACCGTCTGGAGAAGTACGGGCTATCTTGATGGTCCACTGATCCGGAATTCTGAGGATTTTTCCCCAGTCTGGGGGAAAAATCCTCCACTCTCGTCCCTCGTCGGTCTTGACAGAGCGCCCGATTCGAGGTTTTCAGGATCGCACTTTCTGTCCCCCCATCTGGCGCCGCTGCGCCAAACCCGCTTCTGCGCTTAGTCTCTCCTGTGGGGTGCTTCCACCCCGTGCTGACTAGGCGTCGTCCTCTAGCACTTCGCGGTGAATTGTCATCCCCATATGTATGGGTGTCAACAGTATTGGGCTACCATATGTGCGGGTTGTGTGACGGGCTCCTCCTTCGTGTCCTTCGCCTCTTTCTCCACGTTGCTCGTCTAGCCGTGTCTATCTTCGGCCCGTAGGGCCTGAAAAAACGCCACTCGATCGCTGTCTCCTCCCTTGCTGTGGCCAGATGCAGAATGCTGGCACGCTTCTTGCAACAAATAAGAGGGTGAAGGAATCAGCATGCCACATCTGATGAGCCATGAACATGGAATTTGAGATCCTTAGGTCCTGGACCAGTCTGGCCTTTCTTGAACCAGCGGCGCTGGAATATGTGCTGTTGGTGACCTATGGTTCGATGGCGGCCTTCCTTCTGGCCCGATCGCGCCGGGAGTGCGCAGAGGTGACCCGGTCTTGGCGTAAGACATTGTTGCTTGTGGGGCTCCTGATCGCTCCCCTCCTCGTCAACCACTTGTTCGTGGTCAGTGTCTCCTCTCCGGACCTGCTGCCACCTCCGAACATCCCCCTCGAGACCCGGAGACCCTATGCTGCCCTCCTTAGCATCTGCCCGATTCTGGCTGCTGGGCTGTGGCTGGGGTCCGGGCCAGCATTGCTCGTGGGGGCCGTGAGCGGTGTGTTGCATACTGGCGCGGTCATCGGTGGGATCACTGAGCCATTCCACCTTGCCTTCTTTGGCTTCGTCGTCGCGTATTGTCTCCATCAGGACTATCGGGGGCGTCTTGAGCGTGCGATTCGTCAACCCTTGGTCGCCTCGTTGGTGGCAATGCCCGTGGCAAGCCTCTTGCTCTTGCTCTCGATGTGGGCCTCTGTGAGGGGCTCTGGGCTGGCCGGGCTTGACTACACCTTGCAGATGGTGCAGATCCGCGTTGGCTGTCTGCTGCTGGAAGTGCTTCCGGCTGCTGCTGGTCTTCAGATCCTCTATGCTGCTCATCCCCTCACGCGCCCGGTTCAGGTGCCACGACACGCCTCTCCCCTCCGCCGTAGCCTGAGTCGTAAACTGCTCGTTGTAGTTGTGCCTCTCATTGTCGTTATGACCCTCGTACTCGTGTACGCAGTGACGGCGATCGCGCTTCGGGGGGCAAGGGATCAGGCAGTAGACGATCTGGCACGAGATGCTCGCAATGCCGGCGACGAGATCCCCTACTTCATTCACACAGGTCAGGGACTCCTGGCAGAGTTCGTTCGCGACGAGCGGTTGCTGGAGGCGCCGCCCGACCGCCTGGAGTTTCTCCTGAAGGGCGATCTTCGGTTGGTACCGTTTTTCGACCAGCTGATGCTGGTCGGCAGAGAAGGACAGCTCCTGGCGATGTATCCTGCGGCGCCAACCGGCGACCCTGTGTTGACGACGGATGAGGAGATTCTCCTGGCGCGGGCATTGAACGACGGAGCGCCTCAGATCAGTCCCGGACACTGGTCGGAGCGAGACGAAGCAATACTGTCGTTCCTGATGCCGGTCACGGACCAGGGAGTTAGTGAGGCTGGTCTCGCTGTGATGATTGGCCGCGTTCATCTCCGTACGAATCCAGCCATTCGCCGCCTGCTGGCCACTCTTCAGTCGACCAGCGGTCGTGGCGAAGGATTTATCGTCGATTCGGGTGAGCGTATCATCGCGCACCCAGATGCCGGAGCGGTCCTCACTACCTGGGACCAGGATAACCTTCACCGTTGCGCCGCGGGTGCAGACCCACAAGGACTTGTCTGCGAAGGTCGCCATCCGGTTAGGAACACCCGTGAGCTGCTCTACGTTCTCCCTGCCGATGGCCATCCCTGGTCCGTGGTAATCCGCCTTCCGTACGCTGTCGTTCTGGAGCAAGCCAGACAGGTTGCTGTCCCGTTGCTGCTCCTGCAGACAGTATTCGGAGTAGGCCTGGTGACGGCCACCGTCTTCGTGATTGGTCGGATTACTCACCCACTCAAGGAGTTGGTTGGGGCTGCCGAGCTCATCGCCGCGGGAACATTGACGGAGCCAGTGGAGCTGACCGGTTCCGACGAGGTAGGTCGGCTGGGTGCGGCCTTCGAGGACATGCGCGGGCGGCTGAAGGAGCGGATGAGCGACTTGTCCTTGCTGCTCGAGGTCAGCCAGGCGGTCTCGTCGACATTGGATCTGGCGACAGGCATGTCGTTTGTCCTAGAGGGTGCTTTGGAGGCTACCCAAGCCGAGGTTGCTCGCGCGGTCTTCATGAATGATGCCGAGCCCCCGGGAATGGTTATATCTCGAGGGAAGGTTGATGAGGGCTTGAAGGGGATCGACGATGTCTTGCTTGCAGCCCTGCAAGATCAGGACGGACCGTTCATCGCTGAAGACCTGGCTGGGGCCGGGGCGGGCGACGACGCGGAAATCGTCGCCGCAGGCGTCAAAGCTGCTCTCGCCCTACCGGTGTTCATCAAGGACCGCGTGTTGGCCTTGATCTGGCTTGGATATGGATCCACTCAACAATTCGAGAAGTCGAAGCTCGATTTTCTCTCTATGCTCAGCAGCCAAGTAGGAGTGGTGCTGGAGAACGCACGCCTCTTCGAGGCTGTTGAGAGTGAGCGAAGCCGGCTGGCAGCGATATTGGAGAGTGCTTCAGATGCAGTCTTAGTAACCGACCGTGACCACCGACTCCTGTTGATCAACCCGGCGGCCGAGCAGGCATTTGGCGTCCGGGCCCGGGCAGCGCTTGGGCTCAAGATCGATGAGACCGATTTGGCCCCCGAGGTGGTGGAGGCAGTTGTGGGTTCGTCGGCGACCGGGAAAGCCCCGAAAGAGGTGCTTCTGCCGGATGGGCGAGCGTTGTACGCCAATGTGTCGGAGATACAGAACTCGGAAGGAGAGCAAGCCGGACGTGTGGCTGTGATGCGCGATATCACGCACTTCAAGGATCTTGATGAGATGAAGTCCGAGTTCTTGGCGACGGTCTCGCACGATCTTCGGGCGCCGTTGACCTTTATGCGCGGCTACGCGAACCGACTTGATGCGGTGGGTGAACTAAATGAGACGCAAGAGAGCTATGTTCAGAACATCCTGCACGGCGTTCAGCGGATCGATGACTTGGTTGCCGATCTGCTTGATCTGAGTCGTATCGAAGCGGGTCTGGGAGTGGAGCGAGCCCCGTGTCACTTAGGCTTGGTCCTGGCTGAGGCAGTGAGCAGTCTGCGAAGTCGGGCAGTGGCCAAAGACATCTCGCTCTTGATTCAGGCGCCGATCAATTCGTCAACTGAGGGACACGATGTGATAGTGCGTGGTGATCGAGCGCTCCTGCGTCAAGCCGTCATCAACTTGCTGGACAACGCCATCAAGTATACACCGGCGGGCGGCACCGTATCTGCGGAGTTATCCACGGACACGCATAACGGTAGCAGTAGGGCTGTAATCGCCGTTGCCGACACCGGCATCGGAATTGCACCCGATGAGCAGGCACGATTGTTCGAGAAGTTCTACCGCACCAAGCGAGGTGACCGAGCGGATGTGTCGGGAACTGGTTTGGGGCTTGCTATCGTCAAGTCTATCGTGGAACGACACAGGGGAAGAGTCTGGGTAGAAAGCAGATTGGATGAAGGGAGTACATTCTATATCAGTCTGCCGCTACTTCAGAGCGAATCGGTTCGATCGGGCCCCTTGCCCTTGAACGCAAGCTGATGTCTGGCCAACGGGAAGTAATCCCGTCAGTGAAAGGAAAGAAATCATGATTAGGGTCCTCCAGGTTCTAATGTCACTCACTTTGTTTGTGCTCGGTCTGTCTGCGTGCACGGCTGGTCTCTGGACCATCTTGGCGAAACAGTATCAGGATGCGCTCAAGCGCATCTCAGCCCAGTCAGCCAAGGTCAGCAGCAAGGCGGTCACAGACGCAGGCCTGGCCCCTCTTATCGAGGCGATGTCCGGCCTTGTCGAGGCGATCAGCCTGCTGATTCGGACCTCGGTCGGTGTGGGCGTATTCCTTTGTCTGGCCGGAGGCGCGCTCTGTCTCGTGGCCTTCTGGATGATTTCGGCGCTTTGAGGGGGTATTCGATGAGTATTGAAGCCTATAGGAACCAAGTTGACCATTACCATGACTTAGCCATCACCCATCGGGCGTCCGGAAGCGAAGGAAAGGCGGTGACTGAGTTTGAGAGTGCTCTCCGGGAGGCTGACCAGCTATACGCGAGTATATCGTATGACCTGGGGATGTCGTTGAAGGAGCAGCAGGCCTACGAAAAAGCTCTTGATGCTTTCGAGCGTGCTCTTGCCCGAATCCCCAACGAATGGCTATATCTCTATGAAGCAGGAGCTGCCCTGAACCGGCTGGGTCGCTTTGAGGACGCTCTGGAGAAGTTGGAGGCCGCGCTGGAGCTGAGCCCGCCCTCCGAGCAGGCGGAGATCTATCGGGAGATAGGCTACGCCTACCAGAAACGAGGCTGGTACAGCGAGGCTCTGCACGCTCTGGAGCAGGCCATGGAATTGGATCCCGAACGCGCTCTGGTCCGTCATGACGCCGCGATTGTCCTGGACGAGGTGAACCGACGGGAAGACGCCATCGCACATATGGAGGAGGCGTTGGTCCTCTTGGATGACAAGGCGGCTCCATTCACGGAGGCTGCTTGGCGTGGCGAGTTGGCGTCCCTTTACAAGAAGGCAGGACGGTTTCAAGAGGCCGCTGACGAGTACAGGCGTGCTGTGAGTCTTGATTGTACCCATCCTGGCTACAACTACTCCCTGGGCATTGCCTGTCAGCGCCTGGGAGAGTTTCGGGAAGCGGTTCGATATTTGCGCCATGCCGTGGAGCTTTCGCCGAACGAGGATAAGTGGCACGCTGACCTGGCTAAGGCGTTGGGCTCATTGGACAAGCACGATGAGGCGCTTCTGGAGTACCGCCGCGCCGTAGAGATCAACCCCGAGCAGGCTGGACATCACTATGGTGTGGGGTGTGCCCTCTTCCGTCTTGGGGAGTACGACGAGGCAATGCAGGCGTTGGAGCAGGCCACCGAATTGGAGCCCAGCCATGCAGCAGCCCACCATCAGATGGGCTTGACACATGAGGCGGAAGGACGACTTGAGCAGGCTCTCGAAGAGTACCAATTGGCTTGTTCGCTGGCTCCTGAGCAAGGTTCTTACTATCGTGATCTCGGCGTCGCGTATCGCCGTCTCCATCAACAGGATGAGGCCCTGGCAACGCTGCGAAAAGCGGCCTACCTGGACGACGCCGCTTCGGTCACCAGCGATGTCTATGCTCAACAAGGGTCTGTGTACGAGGATATCGGCGCCTACGACGAGGCGCTGGCCGTCTACGGCAAAGCTGCCGAGCTTTCACCGGAGGCGAAGGCGGTCTATCAGCTTCGAGCGGGTATTGTTTGCCAACGACTGAAGCGGCACGAGGAAGCTGTGGAGTTGTTGGGGGCTGCGTGCGACCTCAATCCTGACGATCCGAGTCCTTTCTATCACCTGGGCCTGAGTTATGATCATCAGGGGGTATTGGACAAGGCTCTGGGCGCTTTCCGAAGGGCGGTGAATTTGGCCCCGCGCGATCCTGTCTATCGTTTCCGGCTGGGCCGTGCTGCCTATCGCCTGGGACGGTTGAATGAAGCTCAACAGCAGACCCGGCAGGCCCTGCGGCTGAACCATGACGATGCCGACATACGGGCACAGCTGGGGATGATCTCCGAGGCGAAAGGGGATCTGGAAGAGGCGCTGGCGCAGTACCGGCGCGCGGCGGAGTTGGCTCCCGGCGAGGTGACACACATCAGGAAGATCGTTGCGCTCTACCGCCAGAGTGGCCGATTCGAAGAAGCCATGAACACCCTTGAGGCGGGCCTGCGGACAGCCCCCAAAGATGCGGGACTGCACAACGAGCTTGCCTTACTCCATCAGGACCGCGGCGAGTACGAAGAGGCGCTTGAAGCGTGCGATCAAGCCATTGCCCTGGAGCCGAAGGAGGCAGAATACCATGCCAACCGAGCATCCGTGCTGCGCGAGCTTGGGCGACTCGGTGATGCAGCGCAGGGATTGGAGAAGGCAATCAAGCTTGATGGGGAATCGTCGGCGATCTACCATGAGTTAGGAGCGGTTCTCGCCCTTCAAGGTCGGACGGATGAGGCAGTCGAGGCTTTCAAGATGGCGCTGCGGCTGTCCCCGGAGAGCGCAGGGACTTACTACGACTATGGGAAGCTCTGCCAGCAAGTTGGCAATCACGAAGAGGCTGTCTGTGCCCTACAACGGGCCCTCGAGATGCAGCCGAACTGGCCCGAGGCGCACCACTGTGTCGGACGGTCATATCAGATGCAGGGACTGGTGAGCGAGGCCCTGTGGCATTTCCGGCGAGCATCCGTCTTGGCACCGAAAGAAGCACGACATAAGCGTGCGATAGGGCTAGCGTATCAGGATCTGGGCCAGGTAGACGAAGCCATCGCGTATCTGGAGGAAGCAATCGCTCTGGACCCAGAGGAGGCTTCACTTCACGGGGCGCTGGCTGAGGCTTTCGTCAGCGAAGGGTGGCTCACCGAGGCCATTGATGAGTATAGACGCGCAGCTGAGCTGGATCCCCAGGAAGCCTCGTATCGCCGTGGTATTGGCACGACGTGGCGAGCACTGGGGGACCATAGCCGAGCGATAGAGGCTCTTGAGCAGGCAGTGGCCGTGAGCCCCGATGATCCTCGCACGCGCTACGAACTTGGCCAGACATATCGCTGCATGGGGCGAGATTGTGAAGCCGTGGTCGAGTACAAGAAGGCCGCCCAGCTCGCCGAAGGGGGTGCCGACGATCAGTCCGTATACCACTTCCATCTAGCTGAGGCCCTCCATGAACTGGGCGAGGCGGAACCGGCTGCGAGTGCCTTGTCGAAAGCCATTAGCCTGGATCCGGACGATGCCCACGCCCATCATCGTCTAGGGCTCATACTCGAAGAGCAGGGCAGCTATCAAGAAGCTCTTGATGAGTACCAGAGAGCCTCGGCAATAGCCCCGGGTCGGGCCATTTACCACTATCGGATAGGTTCAGCCCTGTATCGGCAGGGTCGATATGAGGAAGCCGTTGGCGCCCTGCGGGAAGCGCTGCGACTGGACTCTGAGGACGACGAGACCTATCTTCTGCTCGGTCGCGTTCACGAGAAGATGGGTCGGCGCGAAGATGCACGGGCCGCTTACGAGGAGGCAATTGCGCTGTCGCCGGACACGGCAGCCCACCACAGGCAATTGGGGTTGCTCTTCAGCGCGACGGGTGATCGGGACAGAGCTGTCAAGTCTCTGCAGAAGGCCATCTCTTTGGACTCGTCAGATGTGGAAGCACACGCTGCGCTGGGGGCGGTCTTGGAGAACGAGGAGAACTTGGAGGACGCGCTGTCCGAGTATCGACAGGCGGCTGGCATTTGCGCCGATGAGCCCCGGTATCGCCGGTCGTGCGGAAGAGTCCTGCGCAAGCTCGGCAGCTATGAAGAGGCGAAACACGAACTGCAGGAAGCACTCGCCGTCGATCCAGAGGATCCGGAGTCGCATTACGAGCTAGGGACTACGCTTGAGGGCCAGGAACAGTACGGCGCTGCTCGGGGCGCGTATGAAGATGCTGTTGCACTCAGCCCGAATACACCTCGCTACCAGGTCGCTCTGGGCGCTGCCTGGCGGAAGATTGGTTTGCAGGCTCGGATGCTGGAGTTGATGGGCATCGCGAAGCATCCGCTGCAGGAGCGCACGGCCGACTCAGAGACCTACCAGGAAGGCGTCACAGCCTTGCAGGCGGCCGCGGATCTGGGTGCAGACTCGGCGAGGGTGTATGCCGAGCTTGGCACCCTGCGGTTGCTCCAAGGGCGGGAGGAAGACGCCATCCGTGAGTTGAAGAAGGCCGTGGAGTTAGCACCTCAAGAACCCTTCCACCACAGGGCACTTGGTATGGCCTACCGATCCATCGGCGATTGCGAAGGCAGCATCCGCGAGTTGCGGGTGGCCGAGAGCCTGGATCCAGATTCAGCTGAGACGCAGTACGAACTGGCTCTGAGCCTTGAGCGTATGGATCGCCCGGATGAGGCACTGGCTGCGCTGCGAGACGCGACGCGCTTGGCACCATCTGAGGCGATGTATCTCTATGCGCTGGGTCAGATGTCGCAGGATGTCGGGCGGAAGGAGGAAGCTAGGGCCGCCTTGGAAAGAGCCGTGGAGCTGAGACAGGGCGTGGCCACCTGGCACACTGCACTGGGCGATGTGTACTCCGAGCTGGGCTGTCACGACCTGGCGCTGGAGCAGTACGCGCGGGCCCTTGAATCAGAGCCCGAGAATGCCACGTACCTCCACCGGACCGCCTCTGCTTGCAGCCGCTTGGGGAATGCCGGTGAGGCCGGCGAGCTTCTCGAGAAGGCGGTCGCACGCAAGCCGGATGACCCCGTGCTGCTCGCAGACCTGGGCGGCGTCTATCGTCGCCAAGGAAGGCACCGGAGCGCTCGCGAGATCTATCTTCGAGCTGCCAAGTTGGCTCCAGGGCGAGCTGACTACTTACTGGACCTTGGCGACGTGGCTCTCGACTTGGGCGACACCGACGAGGCCTTGAACAGGTATAATCAGGCACTCGGAACTCAAGAGGATTACACGCCCGCTTATGACCGACTGGGCAGCTTGCATGAACGAGAGCGGAACTGGTCCGAGGCCCTCGACGCGTATTCGCAGGCGTCTGCGCTCGATCCCAACAACGCGCATTTCCGTCACAGGATCGGGGTCGTTCTATGGCATATGGAGCGATATCAAGAGGCCGCTGAGCAGCTCGAATCGGCTGTCGAGCTGGACCCGGAGATGGCCGAAGCATATGGTCAGCTGGGCGAGGTCTATGAGACGCAACAGCGCTATGACGAGGCGATGCAGGTCTACGAACAGGCGATCGTGGCAGATCCTCAGGAAGCGATCCATCACGCCCGGATGGGCCGGCTGTGCCAGCAGCTCGGGCATCTGGACAAGGCCTTGCTGCATTGTCGTAAGACGGTGAGTCTCCAGCCGGAGGAGGCGACCGCATACTACGAGCTAGGCAAGACATACGAGGCGCGCGAGGAATTCGACGATGCTCTGCAAGCCTATCTCGAGGCCTTGGACCGCGACCCAGATGGGGCAGACTATTGCTACAGTGCTGGGGTGATGTACAAGCATTTGAAGCGCTATCCAGAGGCGGCAGCCAAGCTGCGCAGGGCGATTAGGCTGCAGCCGAGCCACGCAGATGCGTACAAGCAGTGGGCGGCGGTGAGTGCTATGTCCTTCATCTACCGCGAGCGCAAACATGGTTGACGAGGAGAGAGGACGACTCATGGGGTACTCCAAGGCTTCCTCTTCTGAGAGCGTATTTGAGAGCATGCGTTCGGAAGGGCTGCGCGATGAAGCTCCTCGCTTCGTGCCTGAGGCAGTCGAGGAGGCGCAGAAGGAGTTGGATCGCGTGATCGCCTCACTGTCCGGCGAGGACGCAGACATAATTGAGCCTAAGTCCGTGAAAGATGACTCTGACCGCTCTGGCGACTTGTACTTGATCATCTCAAGCAAGCGAGAATTGACGGCGAAGTACGGGCACCTCGGCTTTGAGCAGTTGGACACCGACCTCCACCAGCTCGAGCAGGTCGTCGAACAACACGTTGGTCTAGAGTGCGCGGTCGCGTATGTGGACGATGCGGCCTCTCTGACGAGATATGCCCTGCAGCCTGTGGATCCGCAGAATCCGTGGCAGATTAAGAGACTGGTAGACAAAGTGGATTCTCATTTGAACGAGCGCGGAGGGGCGATTCGGTACCTGCTTATCGTGGGCGGTGACGGAATTGTCCCATTTCATCGTCTACCGAACCCAGTTGATGACCAAGATCACGATGTGCCTTCGGACAACCCGTACGCCTGTCGGGACTCGGATTACCTTGTCCCGGACAGAGCGGTTGGTCGGATGCCGGATGGCGAGAGTGAAGGGCTGGGCTTTCTTCACTCGCTCATCCGGATGTCGGTGAAGGCGCACCGCAGGCGAACAGGGGCCAAAGGGCTACTCGGGGCCCTGGGTGGACAGATGATCGGCTTCCGACACGCACTCCATACGCTGGCACCGACCCGGGCAAAGAGTAGGGGACTCGGTTACTCTGCGAGTATCTGGCGGAAAGCATCAAGAGCCGTGTTCCGCGTCATTGGCGATGATAGTCAACTGAGGACCTGTCCTCCTCTCACCTACGAGGGCTTCAATGTCACGGAAAGACCGCACCTCAGTTACTTCAACTTGCATGGGATCGAGGACGGCCCCAACTGGTACGGGCAGAGGGATAGTCTCTTTCCAGCAGACTACCCCTTGTTTCCCTTGGCTCTGCGCCCGCAGGACTTGAATGTCGATGACCACGCGGACTCCGTAGTCTTCACGGAGGCGTGCTACGGAGCGAACATCTTGGGGAAGAACGCGCGTGATTCGATCGCCCTGCGCTTCCTCGAGGCGCGGGCCCTAGCATTGGTCGGTTCGACCAAGGTCTCCTATGGGTCCATTGCTCCGCCTCTCCTGGGAGCTGATCTTATGGCCAGATACTTCTGGGAGGGATTGCAGGGCCACTTGACAGCAGGAGAGGCTTTGAGGTACGCCAAGGTGAATCTGGTCAGGGAGATGGAGCGGAGACAGGGGTATCTGGATGCTGAGGACCAAAAAGCCCTGATTAGCTTCGTGCTGTATGGGGATCCGTCACTGCCCATCAGAGCCATCCAGGGTACTGCGTCCGTGGGATCTGTGAGCAAAGGATTCTGCCCGCCCCTTATCTGCCAGCGGAACTTGGAGCCAGCAGGTAATCTTGCATCGGAAGCTCTCATGGCCAGTGTGACGGGGCGCGTCGAGGCAAGCCTGCCTCATATGTCCGATGCAAGGATCCGATCAAAGCCATTACCAGTCTGCGACGGGACCTGTGATGGTGCGTGCGCACGGTCTACTCGCGGGGGAGAAGGGGCGGTTCGATCTGCTCGAGGGCACACGGATGGGCGACGCCGTACGCCGGGGTGGGCGATAACTCTGGAGAAGAGCATCTCGGTCGCGGGCGACGGAGAGCATCATCAAGTGGTCAAGGTGGTAGTTGACGAAAGCGGCCACGTTCTCAGGCTAAGTGTATCGAAGTGAGTTCTGACATCGAGGAAGCATGCTGATCGGGGAGACCTATTGCACCGCGGACAATCAAGGAAGGGTGACGATTCCCGCTGAGTTCCGTGCGGAGCTTGGTGAAGGGGCAACTGTCACCCGGGGCATTGAACGCTGCCTTATGGTCTATCCTGCCTCCGCGTGGCGGAAGCTCGCAGTGAAGATAGATCGGCGGCTTCCTCTGACGAACAGGGTCGCCAGAGCTTTCAACCGTTTGATGTTCTCCGGAGCCTTAGCCTGTAGCCTGGATGAACAAGGCAGGATGGTGTTGCCGGGTCTCCTGCGCGAGTATGCTGACATAAGCGATGAGGTCATTATTGTCGGGCTGTTCTCACATCTGGAGATATGGAGTCCTCAAAGGTGGCAGGAGATGAGGCTAGCAGCGGTGGATGACAGCGTTGAGCTGGCGGAGCAGTTGACGGAGTTCGGAATCTAGTTTTTGTGAAGGTGTTTTCTCACTCGTGCCTGAACAAGAGGGGAGGATGACAGTGAAGAATATGGACAGCTGGGACGGAGCGTCGATCAGGGTGATTGGCGTCGGCGGTGCCGGGAGCAATGCCGTCGATCGCATGATCCAGGTGGGCATTCCATCCGTTTGTTTCATCGCGGCGAACACAGATGCACAGGCGCTATCTAGGTCAGAGGCGACTCACAAGGTCCAACTGGGCGGGAGGCTCACCAGAGGACTGGGTGCCGGCGGAAATGCGGCGCTTGGAGCCGAAGCGGCTGAGCGGAGTCGCGAGCAGCTGGTGGAGGCAGTCCATGGGGCCGACATGGTGTTCATAGCTGCCGGAATGGGTGGTGGCACGGGGAGTGGCGCGGGGCCTGTGGTTGCCCGGATCGCTCGAGAGCAGCACGCGCTGACGATTGCTGTCGTGACCAAGCCCTTCGCTTTCGAAGGAAGCAGGCGCCATGCTGTGGCCGAGGAAGCAATCGAGCGTCTCAAAGCCGATGTGGACACCCTTGTGGTGATTTCCAACGATCGCTTGCTTGAGGTGGTGGACAGACGTGTCTCTCTTGATGTCGCATTCCGCATTGCTGATGAGGTGCTCCGGCAGGGTGTCCAGGGAATCTCCGAACTGGTCACGCGTCCTGGGTTGATCAACCTTGACTTCGCCGACGTCAAGTCTATCATGGACAGAGGCGGAGGAGCTCTCGTATCCCTTGGACATGGCGCCGGCAAGGACAAGGCGCTCACGGCGGCCAGGACAGCGCTCACAAGCCCGCTGCTCGATATCGACTCGATTGAGGGGACTGATGGCCTGTTGGTCAACATCACGGGTGGGGAGGATCTCACCCTGGCGGAAGTGAACAGCGCCATGGAACTGATCTATCAGGCTGCACTGCCCGGGGCCAAGGTCCTTTTCGGAGCCGTCATTGACCCGCAGATGGAAGACCGTGTACAGATCACGTTGATCGCTACAGGCCTGGGTGTCGAGAAGACCATCACCGCCCCGGCTAAGGGTCAGGGTGTCTCTCTCGCCGAGGTGTTCGGCGATGAATTGGCGGTGCCGGCCTTTATGCGGTCGCCGGCCCACGCGCAGGCCGGCTGGAGGAATTGACCGGTGTCTGGACTGGATGACCGATATGTTTCCAAGGCCAAGAGACTCGTCTACGAGAAGTTTCCCGAGATGACCGGTTCCAGGCCGTCGGTCTCTGAGAAGCGATCTCAACGCAAATCGAAGGACCAGGGGCAGCAGACGGCCGGGGCACGTTACGTTCTCACGTTCGAAAAGAAGGTCGCTTTGCCGGGAGGCAGCGAACTGAAGCGGCTGGTACGGGTCACCATGGACGCCTCTGGCGAAGTCATCAGATTGACGGATTCGAAGTAGTAGAATCGGTCTAGAAGCATCACACCTGTGCAGCTGGAAGGTCAGAAGGCTGCGTCGCTGCCCCCGCGGCAGCGGTGTGTCGAACACCTGCTGTCCCGGGGTGACTGGGTCAGGATGCCCCTTCGAAGCGGCATCGTTGAACGCATCGATCACCCTGCCTCCACCTCAGTACTGATACGGTGCACGTCCGTGAACCCGATCGTGTCGCGGGGCCGGACGTGTGCATCTTAGTTTTTTGATCGGCGACTCCATCCAGGCGACGAGATCCTCCTCCCGTTAGT
>CAYVCX010000031.1:0-32356 GCA_964450435.1 uncultured Anaerolineales bacterium | reverse complement strand
TTGTTCGAGACTATGCACTGGGTGAATGGATCGAATGCGTAAGTACATCTTCTGCACCGGTGGCGTGCTGAGTGGCGTTGGGAAAGGCGTGACGGCGGGCTCGGTCGGTCGTATATTGAAGGCGCGCGGCGTTACCGTCTCTATTCAGAAGCTCGATCCCTATATCAACGTCGATCCCGGCACCATGTCGCCCTATCAGCACGGGGAGGTCTTCGTCACCCAAGACGGCGCTGAGACCGACCTCGACCTCGGACACTACGAGCGCTTCATTGATGAGAGCCTCACCCGGGACAGCAACGTCACGACCGGCCAGGTCTACGCCGAGATCATCTCCCGGGAACGTCGGGGTGATTTCCTGGGCGGTACGATCCAGGTCATCCCCCACATCACGGACGAGATCAAACGCCGTATCGCCCTCGTCGGTGAACAAACAGACGCTCAGTTGGTGATCGTCGAAGTGGGCGGAACCGTCGGCGACATCGAAGGGCTGCCCTTCCTCGAAGCGCTCCGCCAAATGCGGCAAGATGTGGGCCGGGACAACACATTCTACATCCACGTCACGTTCCTGCCCCATATTCGCGCCACCGCCGAGTTGAAGACGAAGCCGACCCAGCATAGTGTGCGGGAGCTGCGCTCCATCGGCATCCAGCCAGACGCCATCGTTGCCCGCGCCGATCACCCGATCGACGAGTCCTTGCGCGACAAGATCTCGCTCTTCTGCGACGTCGAACCTCGCGCCGTTGTTCCCTTGGTGACCACTGACGTGCTGTACGAGGTGCCGCTGTTGCTCGAAGAGGCCGGCCTGGGCGATTTCATCACCGAGCGGCTGAAGCTGCCGTCCGCGCAGCCGGATCTGCGCGAATGGCACGCCCTTATCCGCCGCATCCGGGCTCCCAAACCGTCCTTGCCCGTCGCCATCGTCGGCAAGTACGTGGAGCTGAGGGATGCGTACATGAGCGTCAGCGAGGCCCTCGACCATGCAGCAGTAGCGCACGGTTGGGACGCCGCGGTACGCTTCGTGAGCTCCGAAGATCTGGAACGGGGCCGTGGCTGGGACCAACTAAGAGGCGTATCCGGCGTCGTCGTCCCTGGCGGATTCGGCGACCGAGGAATTGAAGGCAAGGTCGAAACCGCCCGCTGGGCACGTAAGAACAACGTTCCCTACCTCGGTCTCTGCCTGGGGCTGCAGGTGATGATCGTCGAGCTGGCCCGGCACGCTGTGGGCACCGACGAACCGAACAGCACCGAGTTCGACACCCACACCAAGTACCCCGTGATAGACCTTATGCCTGAGCAGCGGTCGATCGTCGAGAAGGGGGGAACGATGCGGCTCGGGCTCTATCCCTGTCGGCTCGTGCCGGGGACCAAGGCCGCCCAGGCCTACCAGGTACCTCTAGTCCAGGAGCGCCATCGCCATCGCTTCGAGGTCAACAACGCCTACCGGGACCTGCTTTCGGAGGCCGGCCTCGTTTTCAGCGGCCTCTCCCCTGACGGGCGTCTCGTAGAGATTGTCGAGCTGGAGGATCACCCGTTTATGCTGGCTAGCCAGTTTCATCCCGAGTTCAAGTCTCGGCCGACGCGCCCCCATCCCCTCTTCAGTGCCTTCATAGCTGCAGCCATCAAACACCACGAATCAGCAGACGCGTAGACCCCGCATTCGACGCATCGTAGGGTCAACCAAAGACTGAACCCTCGACCGCAACGAGCGGAATCCTGTAGCTCGAGTAAGTTGTCAAAACCTCTCCTTTGTGTTAGGATACGCGCCGTTGCGGCTACAATGTTCGCTTTCCGCCCTCGGACACAGTGCCGAGGGCAGCTACCGTGGAAAGAAGGAGGCTACTAGGTGCGCACTTACGAGATGGTCTTCATTATTCACCCCGAGCTCGATGAAGACCAGGCCAATGGTGTCATCAGCGACGTCAAAGATCTGGTCAGCAGAAACGACGGCAGCGTAACAAAGGTGAAGCCCTGGGGTCTGCGCAAACTGGCTTACCCGATCCAGAAACAGCACGAAGGGCGATACGTGCTGATGGAGTTTGAGTTGGAACCCGAGAGCGTGGGCGAGATAGAGCGCGTCCTGAAGCTCGTGGAGCCGATCATCCGCCATCTGATCGTTCGACTCGAGTCCTAGCATCTGGGGACTGAAACACCATGAGCAGGAGCTTGAACAGGGTCATGGTCATTGGGAGCGTTGGACGCCCCGCCGAGATGCGATACATGCCCAGCGGACGTCCAGTGACCTCCTTCAGTGTCGGCGCGACGCGCTCGTGGAAGGATGCAGAAGGTCACGAGCACGAAGACATCGAATGGTTCAACGTCGTCGCTTGGGGCGACCTCGCGGAGAGATGCAAGAGCAGCCTTCGCCAGGACCATCGTGTCTATGTGGAGGGGCGGCTCCAGACGCGAAGCTGGCAGACGGAGGAAGGGCTGGGCCGCTTCCGCACCGAGCTGGTCGCCAATGACATGATCTTGTTGAGCGAGTCCGCAGGGTATGACGACGGATCGGCCAGAATTGCCGACGAGTAGCTTTCCATTAGCAGCGCACGCGTAGGCTGCGCTTTCTCTAGAACGTAGGTAGGAGGATGTATGAGCCCCTGGTATAACAGGCGAAGAAAGACGTGTTACTTCTGTCAAGAGGACATCGAGCAGGTCGACTACAAGGATATCGACACGCTCAGGGAGTTTCTGACCGATCGTGGCAAGATTCGTTCACGAAGGCAGACGGCGACCTGCGCCCAGCATCAGCGCCGACTGGCCAAGGCGGTGAAGCGTGCCCGCCACATAGCGCTGCTGCCCTTCGTGGGCTAACTGTGTCGGCGTCTCTCTAGATGGCGTAGCAGCAAGGAAGACATAACAAGAAGGTCCCGATGCGCACGGACCTTCTTTTTTTGCACCTTATTCGTATAGAAAGAGGCAAAGGATGGCTAAGAAGGTTAGACGTGCTCCTCCGGACGAGCTGAACCGAAAGCAGCGCTCGCGCTTGGAACGAGAACGACGCATGCAGAGGCTTCTCATCTGGGGCGTGAGCATTGTGGCAGTTCTAATCGTCGGTGTGTTGGGCTACGGGCTCGTTGCAGAGAAGATAGTCGCACCGCGGCAACCCGTTGCCGTTGTCGATGGGGATCCGATCACGACGGCCGAGTTCCAGGCCCGGGTGAAGTTCAGCCGGCTCCAACTCCGAAACCAGCTTCTCTATCTGTATCAACAGCAGCAGCTACTCGCCGCACAGGATCCGGGCTCGACCGATCAGTCACTTGACGAGTATTTTCGCGGACAGATTGGCGATCTTGAGGAACGGCTGGCCCCGGAAAACGCCAATCTCATCGGTCAGCAGGTGCTCAACCAGATGATCCAGGAGCAGCTGGTGCAACAAGAGGCGCAGCGCCGCGACATCGAGGTAACATCCGGTGAGATCCAGGACGCAATCCACGAAGGGTTTGGATACGACCCGGACGCCGCGGCAACCCCCACTGCCTCCACGCCGGTGACGTCAACTGAGTCGTTGACCCCTTCGGAGCCTGCACCGACTCCGATGACTGAAGCCGATTTCCAGGAAGCGTATGGCAGATATGTGCGGGAGGGACTGCGGCCTCTCGGTATCTCCGAGCAGGAGTACCGCTCGTGGATCGAAGCCGCATTGCTGAGTGAGCGTCTGACAGAGGCTATGAAGGAGGAACTCCCGCAAGAGGCCGAGCAGGTCAAGTTGCGCTTTCTCCTCGTCAGCAGCGAGGACCAGGCAGATGAGCTGGCTCAGCGGTTGGACGCGGGCGAGAGCTTTGAAGACCTGGCCGAGGAGATCCAGGCCGATGAGCAGGATCCGGGCTACAGCGACGAGTTAGAGTGGATGCCCAGGGATATGCTGGAGACTCGCATTGGTGAAGAGCTGGCAGATCGGGCCTTCAGCCTCGAGGCAGGCGAATACAGTGATCCCATCGCCGTAGGAGAACAGGATCAGGCATATTACTACGTCATTTCAGTCACCGGCCGCGAGGTGCGCGAGCTGGGAGAGTCCGTGCGCGAGGAGATGGCGGCAGACGCCTTCCAATCGTGGCTTAATGCCCAGCAATCCCTCGTGGAGCGCAAGTCCATTGATGGCCGCGTACCGACGCAGCCCTAACCCGTCTGCCGTCCCCCGGTAGCCGCCATCGCACCAGATCCGCCCGAGCCCCCAAGCGGTCCATCGGGGGCTCATAGTTATGGCGTCAGCCTGTGTGTCGCTTCGCCTCAATCACGTTGGGAAGGCTCTCTATCTTGTTCAAGATGCGGCTCAGTTGAGCGATGTCAGTGATCTCCAGCGTGATGTAGAGAGTGGCGATGTTCTTATCCCGACTCACGTTGGCCGCCGACATGTTGATCTTCTCGTCGCTTATCACTCCCGCGATCTCGTGGAGCAGCCCGGTGCGATCGTAAGCGCTGATGTGCACGGCCACGGGGACCGTCTGCGCCTGCGAGCCCCAGTCGACCTCAATCAGGCGCTCCCTGTCGCCGAAACGCAGGACGTTGAGGCAATCCCGCCGATGGACCGTGACCCCTCTCCCCCGCGTCACATACCCCACGATCTCCTCACCAGGCAGGGGACTGCAGCATCGTGCGATCCGGGTCATCAACCCCCCCGTGCCCTGCACCTGGATTCCCTCGACGGATTCGGGAAGGGAGGGAGGCTCAACCGGCAGCAGTTCCTTCTCCTCCTCCGCGCTCAGCTCAGCGACCTTGCTTGCGATCTGTTGAGCGTTAATGTCCCCGAATCCAACCGCGGCATGAAAATCGCTCAGCCGCTCGTACCCAAAAAGCTCAGCCACGCTCTCGTGCTTCAAGTCCTCCACACCCAGATGCTTCAACTCGCGCTCGACGAGGTCGCGACCCTCAACGATGTTCTGCCGGCGATCCTGCCGTCGGAACCACCGTCGGATCTTGGAGCGGGCCCTGGAAGTCGCCACGTAGGCCAGGGCGGGGTTCAGCCAGTCGCGACTTGGTGAGGCCTGCTTGTCGGTGATGATCTTCACCCGGTCGCCCGTCTTCAACCGGTAGTCCAGCCCCACCCACTTGTCGTTGACCCTGGCCCCCCGACAGCGGTGCCCAACCTCCGTGTGGATGTGGTACGCGAAGTCAATGGGTGTCGAACCAGCAGGAAGATCGATAATATCGCCATCAGGAGTGAACGTGTAGACACGATCCTGGAAGATATCCGTCTTCATGGCGTCGACGAACTCGTCAGCGTCGGTCAACTCCCGCTGCCATTCGACCAACGAGCGCATCCAGGCGATCTTCGTGTCGAACGAGGGGTCTGGCCTGCCACTCTCCTTATACCGCCAATGGGCGGCCACACCGTATTCAGCCATGCGATCCATCTCTGCCGTTCGGATCTGCACCTCCAGAGTTTTGCCGTCGTCGGCGACGACGGCTGTGTGAAGGCTCTGGTACCCATTCTCCTTCGGGGTCGCGATGTAGTCGTCGAACTCACCAGGGATCGGCTTCCAGAGGCTGTGCACGATGCCCAAGATGCGATAGCAGTCAGGTTCGTTGTCGGTGATGACTCGAATTCCGCGTACGTCGTACACCTGCTCGAAGGGGACATCCTTCCGCAGCATCTTGCGGTGGATGCTGTACATATGCTTCGGTCGCCCTTTGATGTCTGCGGTCATTCCCTCTTCCGTCACCTTGTCGCGGAGGATGTCCGTATATCGCCTGATACTGCCCTCACGATCTGGTCGGCGCTCCGCGATCATGTTCTTCATCCAATCATAAGTCTGTGGATCGAGGTAGCGGAAGCTCAGATCCTCCAGCTCCCACTTCCACTGCCAGATACCCAGGCTGCTTGCCAGGGGTGCGAAGATCTCCTGAGTCTCACGCGCAAAAGCTCTCTGGCGCGCTTCGTCAAGCGGGTCGAGGGTCCGCATATTGTGCAAGCGATCGGCGAGCTTGATGATTACCACCCGGATATCCTGGGCCATGGCGATGAACATCTTCCGCAGACTCTCGGCCTCTCGATCCGCTGAGTGCCCCACACCGCCATCAGCGAACCGATCGTCGACCTGCTCCTTCTCCATCTGCTCCAGTTTCGTCACACCGTCGACCAGTGCTGCCACGTCGTCATTGAACGTCTCCGCCAGCTCGCCCAACCCCACCTCGGCATCCTCCACTACATCGTGCAGCAACCCAGCCGCGATCGTATCCGGCCCCATCCCGATATCCGCAAGCAACAGGGCCACCGAAAGGGGATGCTGGATATACGGGGCCCCGGAGTCACGACTTTGCCCGGCATGTGCTCTCTTGGCCATGGCGTGCGCTCGTTCAACGAGCGCTCTTGCCCCGTTCTCGCGTCCCGCCGGCGAGACTCGTTCGAGGAGATCCGATAGACTGACGTTGTCCTGACTTGTTCTTGTCCGCATAACAGATGTCAAAATAGGGCGGTCTGACGCCCTCGGCTAGATCGAAAGCGACATTGCCTCTTGAAGCTTCTGATCTAATCGGTCACGGAGAGGCTGGGCCGGCGATGGGGTCCGAGGCTCTGAGCTTCTCAATAGTATAGTGCCATCGCCGCGTTTGTCAATCACATCTGGGCCAGGTCCGGGGCTTGCGCTCCGCAAAGCCTGACGGTAGCGCCCAACGGCGGACTCATCCTTTCCGCTCAGTCAAACCGCGCCACCAGCCACCGTTCTCCTTCGAGGACGACCCGATCTGGGTCCGGTTTGTCCGCTCCAGAGAGTCGACTTGCCTGGGGTTCCGCTTGGCGGTATAGTCTCATGCGTATTCTCCGGACCAAGGAGGAGAGGAATGCGAGTAATCACAGGCAAAGCGAAGGGCCATACCCTCAAGTCAGTGCCGGGTGACATCACCCGGCCCATCACGGATCGCGCCAAGTCCGCGCTCTTCAGCATCATCGGCAACTGGGTCATCGACTCCTACTTCCTGGACCTGTTCGCAGGAACAGGACAGGTCGGTATCGAGGCTCTGAGTCGCGGCGCACGCCAGGCCGTCTTCGTGGAGATAGCCGACCCGGCACTACGCACCATCCACGCCAATCTGGAGCACACCGGGTTAGCCGAGAACGCTCACGTCGTGCGTGCCGACGTGTTTGCCTTCCTCCTCAGGGAGCCCGATCCCTTCGACTTCGTCTACGTGGCACCGCCTCAGTACGAGGGCCTATGGATAAGGACGCTCCGACTGCTCGATGAGAAACCGGGTTGGCTGGCCGCTGACGGCTGGGTCATCGTCCAGATCGACCCGCTCGAGTATGAGCCGCAGGCCCTGAAGCACCTGGCCCTGTTCGACCAGCGGTCTTACGGGGGCGTGATGCTCTGTTTCTACGCCCAATACCAGGAATGACCGCCGGGGCGCCGCATAAGGCCTCCGACCCCTGTCCCAGCTAAAAAAAGAGCCAGGCGCTAAAGCGCCTGGCTCTTCTGATCTCACAGATCAGGGACCTACATTGGGGGCATACCGCCCATTCCGCCCATGCCGCCGCCTTGCATGCCGGCACCCGCAGGACCGCCATCCTCGTCCTTCTCGGGCAGATCGCTGATCAAAGCTTCGGTCGAAAGGACCATCGCTGCAATGGACGCAGCGTTCTGCAGCGCCCCCTTCGTCACCTTCGCCGGATCGATGATGCCGCGCTCGACCATGTCGGTGAGGTCACCCTCAAGGACATCAAACCCGATGCGGTCATTCCCTTTCTCCTTCTGCATGCGTCGCACACCATCAAGGATCACCGCGCCGTCCTCGCCGGCATTCTCGGCCAGCTTCCGGAGAGGCATCTCCAGCGCCTTGCGGAGGATCCCAACCCCGGTCTGCTCGTCCGGGAAGGTCATCTCCACGTCATCGAGAGCCGAGATGGCGTTGACCAATGCCACACCGCCGCCCGGCACAATGCCCTCCTCGACCGCAGCGCGGGTCGCCGACAGCGCGTCCTCGACCCGGTGCTTCTTCTCTTTCAGCTCAGTCTCAGTCGCTGCGCCGACTCGAATCACAGCCACACCACCAGCGAGCTTCGCCAGACGCTCCTGGAGCTTCTCTCGGTCGTAGTCGGAGGTCGATTTCTCGATTTCGACCTTGATCTGCTCCATTCGTCCCTTGATGTCTCCATCGGAGCCCTTGCCGCCGATAACGGTCGTGTCGTCCTTGGTGGAGACAACCTTCTCGGCTCGACCGAGATCCTCGATCGTGGTGCTCTCGAGCGTCCGTCCCTCCTCCTCCGTGATGACGTGACCGCCAGTGAGCATAGCAATGTCCTGCAACATGGCCTTTCGCCGGTCGCCGAATCCTGGCGCCTTGACGGCCAGGCAGTTGAGCATACCCCGCAACTTGTTTAGCACCAGAGTTGCCAGAGCCTCGCCGTCGACATCCTCGGCGATGACGATCAAGTCACGGTTCCCCTTCTGAACCAGCTTCTCCAGGATGGGTACCATGTCTTGCGCCGCCGAGATCTTGTCGTCGTGGATGAGAATATAGGGCTCCTCAATCACCGCCTCCATCGTCTCCTGGTCGGACACGAAGTAGGGAGAGAGGTACCCGCGATCGAACTGCATACCCTCGACGTACTCGATCTCGAACTCCAGGCCTCTCGACTCCTCAACGGTGATGACGCCGTCCTTACCAACCCGGTCCATCACCTCGGCAATCACCTCACCGATCTCGCGATCCTGCGCCGAGATAGCTGCCACGTTCGCGATCGCTTCCTTGGTGGTCAGCGCAATCGATTGCGCGTCAATAGCCTCCGAGATAGCATCAGACGCTGCGAGAATGCCGCGCTTGAGCAACATCGGATTGGCGCCAGCCGCGACATTCTTCATCCCCTCGGTGATGATCGTGTGGGCCAAGAGAGTGGCCGTGGTGGTCCCGTCTCCAGCGATATCGTTCGTCTTGGTTGCCGCTTCCTTCAGCAGCTGAGCACCCATATTCTCGAAAGGTTTCTTCAACTCGATCTCTTTCGCTACCGTCACACCGTCGTGAGTGATGGTCGGAGCTCCCCACTGCTTGTCCAGGGCAACATTCCGTCCCTTGGGACCCAACGTCGTTACAACCGCGTTCGATACCGTGTCAATCCCGCTCTTGAGAGAGCGTCGGGCTTCTTCACCAAATATTAACTGTTTTGCCATCTTGATTCCTCCTCAGAAAGTTCTTACTGCTCCGAAGTATTGCAGGCTACTCAATCTTGGCCAGGATGTCACTCTCTTTGAGAATGAGGATTTCCTTGCCCTCTTCGCTCTTGAAGCCTGTGCCAGCGTACTTGGCGAACACTACCGTGTCCCCCACCGCAACATCCAGCGGGATGCGGTTGCCCTTCTCGTCTCGGTTGCCAGGGCCTACGGCCAACACCTCACCCTGCTGCGGTTTCTCCTTTGCGGTGTCGGGCAACACCAGTTCGCCACCCGCGAAAGTCTCTACGTCCTTCTCGATCGGTGCCACCACCACTCGAGAGCCCAACGGCTTGATGTTAACGCTCATCTTGTCACCTCCTGCGCTTAGGATTACAGTAAACTCGGCTATGCAGTTTAGCACTCACACCTAGAGAGTGCTAACACGTGCCCAATAATACCATGCGGCTGCGAGATGTCAAGACTCGCACAAGCTGCAGGGGGCTCCTGGACATACTCTAAGACATACTCTAATGTGTTTCTTACGCTACAGACACTAAATATCATCAACGAGACCCGCTGCGATCTCACAGCGGGTCTCCACACCCACAAACGTCAACCTACATCCAACAACCAGCCTAGGATGACAGAATAGCGCGTAGCCTCTCCCTGATCTGTCCCTCCGCCTCCGCTACATCGATTCCTTGCGCAGCTGCTATCTCCCCAGCGAGAAACATCAAAGCCTCTTTGTAAATGCGCCGCCCTCGTGTTGTTAGATGATCTTCCTCTCTCTGTCGCCAGGTTAGGTCTCTCAGCACCTCGGCGACCTGAAACACATCTCCAGCGTGAAGCTTGTCCCGCAGGACTTTGTGACGAGTCTTGTGATTCTGGGGCAAATCCTCTGCCTCAGAGTTCAACACACTCCACACTTGCTCTACCTCCGAATGCTGAATCGCCCGCCGAATCCCTAATTCGTCCGCCTCCTTGATCGGGATCATCAACTTGAGGCTGGGTTCTCGACCCAGCAGTTCAATCTGGTAATACTGGCTGCTGCTGCCTTGCCACTCTCGCTCTTCGATGTCGACCACCACACCGACGCCGCGAGTAGGATGGACAATCGCATCACCGGTATTGAACATCTGGTTTCCTCCCACCTGTCCTATTCAGATTCGATCCGCCCGCCTATCCTGGGGCTGTAGAGCCGTGACTGCATAATAAGAAGACAACACATGACTGGGCCGCCGGCGCTGATCTGCCGGACCCCGTCTCTCCACCGGAAGTTCTATCATTGACACCATTGAAGCACCCCTCGTGGACGTCTTGCTCAAGCACATGATCCGCTCGGGGATGTATTGCAGGGGCCCGGGCCCTTGATGCACGAACGTGAAGCCAACGGTAGATACTGGAACCTCGGTGGGTGAATGCCGCCGATCCGGTCCACCGAACCGTGTCACCATTCAGGCCAACCCCTCAGGTTGTCAGCTGGAGCCCTGGATATTCGGTTTTCGACCCCGGCGCAATTCGCTGTCCCGGGTAACGCGTTACGGTTGCTTGAGAGCCAACGCCTACGAATGAACGACAACGACCTCTTGAGCTCGAGGCCCCTTGTCGGCTAGCTCCACTCCGAACTCGACGGTGTCGCCTCGCCGCAGCCAATACGCGTCCATCCGATCTCGGAAGTCGTTCATATGCACGAAAACGTCAGGCTTCCCGTCGTCTCGTCTAATGAAACCGTACCGCTTCTGATGATCGAACCACTTGATGTTCCCTGTTACTCGATCAGACACTCTACTTCTTCTCCTTATCTACTCCATCCCTGTCTATTTGCTCTGAACTTCCTCCACTTCCACAATCGCTTGACCATAGGCGGAGAGCGGCTCAGGATCGCCGGGCGCTCCGGGGTAATCCAGCGCAAACAACACAGAGCCAATCAGAGCCGGCTCCACACCCTGGCGCAGCTTCTCCACGATGGCCCGCGCCCCCAGCCCGGCGACCATATCCCGCCGGCGGTCCTCTGGGACGCTCGCCGACATGTGCACCACCCGGAAGAGGGGGGACAGAAACGCAGGGACGATCCACCTCGCGCCGTCCTCTTCTCGCGTGATATCGAACAGGGCCACGTCATCAGTCCCATCCGTCGCCAGCCTTATCTCACGCAGGAGAACTTCATAGCAAGACATGGTCATCGTTCAATCTCAACGTTCAGTGCCTCACGCCCTTTTGGCGAGTACCGCGTATGGAAGCGAGCCAATTGCCCCTCCTGGGGACCAGTCTCAGGAGCATCGATAAGCTGCTGTTGGTGGAAGAATACATCCTCCTCTCCCATGGAAATGAAACCATAGTGTTTTCTCACGCTAAACCACTTCACCTCCCCCCGCTCCTTAGCCAGCGGCCCCGCTGCCAGGAAACACGTCGGGCACCGAACGGGCACGATCACCTGCCTGCCCCACCTCACCAGGTAATCACGGTAGGTATCAGTCAGCACAAAGCCGCGCCCACAGCGCTGGCAGACGATGATCTGGAGCTTGTCCCCCACAGATTACCTTCTCTAGGTCCCCCGCACCCTACGCTGCCGGTTCATTCACTGCTCGCTCCTCATAGGGAGCATCAACGCTCGAAATGCCGTGCATGCTGAGGGCAAGCCGTCGTCTCGAAGAATCGATGTTCAAAACGCGCACCTGGATCGGAGCCCTACGATCCAGCTTGGCGCAACCCGCTTTGCCATCCGGCATCTCAGATATGTGGACCAGGCCCTCCACTCCCTGTCCTACGTCCACAAACGCCCCGAAGTCCACCACATTCGTCACTTCCCCCTCGACAACCTGATCCACCTCAAGCTGTCCAACCACTGTCGACCACGGATCAGGCAGGAGATGCTTGCGGCTCAGCTCGATGCGTTCCCGCTCTCGGTCAACACTGAGCACTTTCACCTCAACCTCATCGCCAACGCTCAATACATCACTCGGGTGATCCAGGTGTCTCCAATCTAACTCAGAAATGTGGACCAAGCCGTCGACACCACCCAAATCCACGAAGGCGCCGAAATCCACGAGATTCCTCACCACCCCCGCACGCACGTCGTCTTCTTCAAGCCCATCCAGCAGCTCCTGACGGCGACGCTGATTCGCAGCGCGCTCCGATAAAACCAGCCGGCGACGCCGCTGCTCCACCTCCAAGACGGTGAGGGTCAGCGTCTCCCCCACCAGGTCAGACTTGGCCTCTCGAAGCGGCAGCCCCCGCAATCCTGGCGGCACCGAGGACAGATGCGAATTGGGCACAAAACCACGCACCCGCCCGAGTGACACAAGCACCCCTCCGCTGTTCACGTCGATCACCTCGGCTTCGCATACCCCTCCGCTCTCCAGTAGTTCCTCCGCCCGCAGCCAGTCTTGCTGGGCCAGACCCTGGTTCAGGGAAACGACAATGCCATCCTCGCTGCCGCGCGTATCCTCGATGAGAACCGGGACACAATCTCCGGCTCGCAATTTGCCGCGAAACTCCTCATCCAGCAACTGCAGGTCTTTGCGCGGGATAACTCCGTCCCGCTTCACCCCAAGATCGACGATCACCTCGTCCTCTCCAACAAACAGGATGACGGCCTGGCAGATGTCACCACGCTTCGGAAGCGTGTAGTCGTAGTCGTTCTCAATCCACTCCGAGAGCTGCTCATGCATGTCAGTGCGCGGTTGATCCATCGAGCTTTTACCCGTACCGTTCCTCTTCCTTCTGACGCCGCTTTCTCTCGCGGCGGATTGCCTTGCGCCGAGCAATGCGTCTCTTCTCGCTGTCAGAAATGTGGTATCGCTTCTTCTTTACCGTGCTCAGGATCCGTGAGCGAGCGACTGTCTTGCGGAATCGCTTGAGCAAACTTCGCTGAGACTCTCCTGGTCGCAGTTCAACCTTGGTCAATGTCTATTCACCTCCTCTTAACCCTGACTAGCTACGCTACCAAACGCGACGAAACCGCAGCCCCGTCCTTTGCCTACAGCTAGGCCTCATCAGACCGGGCGCACTCAACACATAGACTGGTCTCCGGCAAGACCGCCAATCGGCCGGGATCGATCGCCTTGCCGCAGCGTTCGCAGATGCCGTAGGTCCCCTCACTGATCCGCGCGGCTTGCTGCTCAAGTCTGGCGGCACGTTCTCTGAGGTCAGCCAACATGGCCTGGTCCAGCTCCCATCGCGTGATCGCTGGGTCCCCCTTGCCCATACCATAGTCGGGTTTCTCTTCAACCGCCATCTCCAGCGCGGCGATCTGATCCCGCAGTTCTTCCAGTTCGCGCTGAAGTTCTCTGGCTTCATCTCTTCGTCTTTCAACCACCATCTTCAATATAAAACACACAGACTTGGTTAGCCGCAACCGTGCTTTGGTCTTGGCCAAACCAAGTCCGAATCAGGAACGCCGGTAATTGGAACTGAGAACGATTCTCAGATCGGGCCTCCCATCACAGGAGGTCCAGAAATGTCCCGCCGAAATTCGATAGAACGACGAGCAGCATCTCGATTCGTGCTGCCCAGTCGAGCTCATTTGAATTCCCGCATCAAGCGCACGTCTGCTCGCTTGAGATCGCACCTGGAGTTCACGCTAGCTCCAACACAACCAAAGCTGTGCGGCGAAAGGCGCCGCAAATCACAGCCCCCTTCTAACATACAACCACGATTATAGCATAGGTCATTGAGCCTGACAATTTAGGCTATCCCGTTCTCCCTCTCCAATCGACCTCAGTTTGCGGCCAGTCCCGGAGACAAACAGGAAGCGCCACTAGCGCGGACTCACGCCCCGCCGTCCGTCCACCGGCGTGCCGTTGATCTTCCCCTTGTCGAGATTGACGATAGCATCCCGGCCTGATCCGGTCTGCACGGGGGCACAAAATCGGCGGAGCTCTCGTCTCGAATTCGCAGCAGCTCCGGCGCCTGCAAGCACCCAACTCGGAGTGGGAAGACGCCCGATCGCCAGTGCGCTCTAGAGTGTGCTCTTGATCGCCTTCACCACAGAACGAGGAAGGCCTGGCACAGCTTCCAGTTCTTCCACGCTGGCGGCGCGGATCGCCTCGACGGAGCCAAAAGCTCTAAGTAAATCCTTCCGACGGGCCGGCCCGACACCCGGAATGCTCTCAAGCTGGGATGCCAATCCCGCCTTGCGCCGGCGGATGCGGTGATGTCTCACGGCAAAACGATGGGCCTCATCTCGCACCCGCTGTAACAAGAAGAGGCCCTGAGAGCGACGGGGGAGAGAGAGCGGCCTGGGCCGGTCTGGCAAGAAGACATCCTCGCGCCGCTTAGCCAGGGCTGCCACCGGGACGGCGTCAAGCAGGTCGTGCGACTCCAGCACGTCGAGGGCCACTGCCAGCTGTCCTTTCCCTCCATCCACTAATAGCAGATCGGGCAGCTTGGCCCACCCCTTGATGTCGCGAGCCCCGAGGATCTCCTCGGACTGAGCAATCCGCCAGCGGCGGAACCGCCGCTCAAGTACCTCGCGCATGCTGGCGTAGTCGTCCTGCCCACCGACGTCGCGGACGTTGAATCGCCGATAGTGAGATTTGCGTGGCACCCCCTGCACGAACACAACCATGCTCCCGGTGGTTTCGGCCCCTTGTATCGTGGAGATGTCATAGCATTCGATCCGAGCCGGCGTCTTGGGCAGTTCCAGCACCTCCTCGAGCTCGGCGAGAGCTCGCTCCTGCTTGTGAGCGTCAGCCTGCCACTGAACTCGCAACGCCGCCAGCGTCTCCGCAGCGTTCCTGGACGCCATCTCCACCAGTTGCCGCTTCTTCCCTCTCCGGGGCACACGCAGAGCCACCTTGTCACCGCGCTTCCGCTTCAGCCACCGTTCGATGATCAGTGCCTCGTCGACCTGCTCCGGCAACAGCACCTCGGGGGGCACGTATGCTGCCTCTTCGTAGAACTGCTTGAGGAAAGCCCCGATCACCTGACGATCGTCCTCTTCCCGCGCGCCCTCCAGCACGAAGTACTCGCGTCCCAGCAGCTTCCCGCCGCGGATGAAGAAGACCTGCACGCAGGCGTCGTCCTCTTCGCGCGCAAAGGCAATCACATCCTGGTCAGCGCCCGCCACCGAGACGACCTTCTGCTGCCTGACGATGCTCTGGACTGCGCGGAGTTGGTCCCGAAGCGACGCCGCTTCTTCGAAATCCCAACCGTCAGAGGCAGCACACATTCTCTCCTCCAGATCGGCAATCACCTCCTCGCCGCGCCCCTCGAGGAAGCACACCAGACCATCGATCATTCTCCGGTACGCCTCCTTCGACACGGCCCCAATACACGGTCCCAGGCAGCGCTTGATCTCGTAATATAGGCAGGGCCGTTCGTCCTCGCCTGTGATATCTCGATTGCAGGTCAGGTAGGGAAACGATTTCCGCAGCAGATCAAGCGTCTCGTGGACCGCGGAGGAAGAGGTGTACGGGCCAAAATAGCGACTGCCATCCTGTTCTATGCGGCGCGTGATCATAACCTTCGGATACGGAGCGGACGACGTGATCTTGATGTAGGGATATCGTTTGTCGTCCTTGAAGCGCACATTGTACCGTGGGCGGTGCTTCTTGATCAGATTCGCTTCAAGAATCAGGGCCTCCAGCTCGGAATCGGTGACGATAAAATCGACATCATCAATCTCAGCCACCAAGGCCCGTGTCTTCGGGTGCTCGTGAGCTGAAGCGTGGAGGTACGAGCGGACCCGGTTGCGCAGATCGACCGTCTTCCCGATGTAGATGACGTTCCCATCCACGTCCTGCATCAGATAGACACCCGGCCCGTGTGGCAGAGCATCGACTTGATTCTGAATATGTTCCACAAGCTCGCTCATATCGCTCGTCACAGTTGTGCTTCCCGCCACCGTATTCACATTCTAACGCACCGGCGGGCGGACGGCAAGGCAACGAGACACAGGACCCTTCAACCACGCCAGCCAGGGTGCTTGGGCCCATCGCCGCAGCAGCTGCTCAGCACCGTTCACCGCAAGCTCGCTCGAAGTCAATAGCGAGGGCCGGCTTACCCGGTTCTCCGGGGGCGTTCTGGAGCCCTCTTGCTAACCGCGCGTCCTCCCCTGCTGCTGACTCTTCCGTGGTTCACGCACTGCCAGGATGCGGCGCAACTCGAGACCAGCCAGATACGAGAGCTGAACGGGGTCAGCAAGGGGTCCAGCGCTGAAACAGTCCTCCTGGCCACACTCCTCTCTGTGCGCGCAGAGGTGCGAGGGATAATCAGGCGGGAGCCCGGCTTGAACCACTCGATGCGCCAAATGAATGGCATCGAGGCTCAAATGGTCAGAGATCAAAGTTGTTCAGCGCCGCCTGGAGCGACGAACACAGATGAGAAAGCAGCAGGCGCCGCTAGGTCGCCACGTACTCCCCAACCAGATGCACGCGCATCCGCCGCGGAGTGATTCGTTCCAGAAGACAGGCCAGACGGAACAGAGGTTCGTTGAAGGCCAGGTAAGTGGGATCCCCGATGAACTGAAGCGAGGTGCGCCTCAGGCCTGCCCGCCGCGCCAGCCGCTCAATCCGCATCGCCGAGTTAGCGCGGTAGCGTGCGGGAAAGACGTCCACTGCGTCGCGATCATACAACTGATCGACGAGCCGTCCTCGCGTCCACCCCAGGGCTCGATTGAGTATCAGCAGAGGGTGGCACGAATTCGGTGTCAGAAACACGAATCGCCCGCCGCTCCTCAGCACCCGCCCTATCTCTCCAAATGCGTTGCCGGGCTCTGTCAAATGCTCCAGTACCCAGGAACAACAGACCAGATCAAAGCTAGCGTCAGCGTGGGGAAGCGCCCCCGCGACACCGCACGCCAGAGTCAGCGCTGGCGCTCGATGCTCGCGCAGCGACCCCCAGTCCGGGTCGATTCCCACCACCAAGCTCGCTCGCCGATAAAGCCGTTCCATGACCCCACCCCGTCCGCATCCCAGGTCGAGCACGCGAGCCCCGCGGGTGAGGCCTCTTGCCACCAACTCCAAATAGACGTGGCTGCTGGGCCGCCAGGCGGGACGCATCTCGCCATAACGTTGACGATACCATTCCTGTCGATCCCTGGACAGCATCACCGCAGTTGACGAATCAGCACACCGATATCCACAGGACCAATATACCACCCCAGCAGTCTGGTGCAAGGGATGAAGACGAAAACTTGACAGACACACACCGCCGAGTATAATAACTCGCGTGAGACAATCCTCGGTAGCTCAAGGGTAGAGCGGCCGGCTGTTAACCGGTAGGTTGGAGGTTCAAATCCTCCCCGAGGAGCTGCAGGCCTGGTGCGGAGGGAAGCGGCGCTTCCCTCTTCTTCTTTTCCTCACCAACCTCGATCCTCCGATCATGAAGCCTGTTGAACGCGCTGGTGCACTCTGGAAGAGCCTTCCCGATGTGACGCTCACCTTGCTCCACCGGATTGGCCTACGCAACGTCCTTCGGCTCCTGCTGGCCGTCTTCATCTTGCACGCCGTGCGTCCCCCCCGCGTTCTGGTTGTGCCGGATCCACCTCAGCAGGTGACCACCACGAATCCTGTCGCCGGGGTCCACACCCGTCTCACCGACGAGGTAGAGACGTGGAAGATACAGCGTTCATTGCGGATGGTGCGTGAGATGGGCACCCCCTGGATCGTCGAGTTCTTTCCATGGCCTTACATCGAGCCGCAGGAAGGCAGGTTCACTTGGGACCACACCGACACGGTGATCCAACACGCTCAGAACCAGGGCCTCACCGTGATCGCCCGGCTCGGCTGGGTGCCATCTTGGGCCCGGCCCGCAGATCCAGGCAGCGCGGCCGACCAGACGACGACGCTGACCCACCTGGACCGTGAACACTATGCCGAGTTCGCCGATTTCGTGGCCCGCTTCGTCGCCCGCTATCGAGGGCGCATCCATCACATCATCGTCTGGAACGAACCCAACCTCAGTTTCGAGTGGGGGTACCGCCTGGCGGACCCGGAAGGATACGTGGACCTGCTGCGCGAGGTCTATCCCCGTGCGCGAGCGGCCAACCCCGACGTCGTGGTGATGGCCGGTGCGCTGGCTCCGACACTGGAGCCCGAAGGAAGCATTACCGGCATGACCGATCTGGCCTTCCTGGAGCGCATGTACGAGGCAGGAGCCAGCCCCTACTTCGACGCGCTGGCCGTTCACGCCTATGGTCAGACCTCTCCGGCGGAGGAGCCACCGGCACCAGACGTGATCAACTACCGGCGTGTTGAGCTCCTCCGGGAAATGATGCTCGCGTACGACGATGGTGCCAAGCCGGTCTACGTCACCGAGGCAGGCTGGAATGACCACCCCCGATGGACAGGCGCTGTGACCCCCGCTGAGCGCATTCAGTACACCGTCGATGCCTACGAGTGGGCGCGGCAGCATTGGCCGTGGTGCCAGGCGGTGGCGATGTGGGCCTTCCGCTACCCTGCGCCAACGTACAGCCCTCAGGATCACTACACCTTCGTGACCGCGGATTTCCAACCCAAGGTGATCTATCTTGAGGTGCAGGAGTACACGGGCAATGCCCGGTGACTGTGGCCAGCGACACAGCTGAGCAACTCCACGCTGAGCCAAGCCGGCCTCGTCTTGCAGGAACTGGAGGACCGTGGTCGAGATCTCTGTGGGCAGTGCCACGGGTGTTGGGACGAATGCAGCCCGGCTCGTGCCGATCGATGCCCATCCCGCCTCTCTCCTTGACACAGTCCTCCTTTGCCGGTAGACTACACGTCACTTCGAAAGAGGCCGTCTTACCCGGGGCTGTCGTGACCGCAGCCTCCAACGAAGGACATCGACGGGTTGTCTGCTGTGAAACCGAGGTGAGAGTTCGCCCAAGTTGCCTCGGCCCTGTGCCCGGCTCTTGCCCATATCGTGCCGCAAAGACCGATGAGTCTGGTTGAGCCACCCGCGTCTCGGAGGGTGGCTCTCGCTATGCGTGAGTTGCTATGACCGTCAGTGAGTTCGAAATCTCACGAGAGTGGGAGACAGACCGGCGCGGCCCGGTCTACTGGATCCTGTCGCACGTCAAGCGGCACAAGCTGTTCGTCGCCGGTATACTCGTTGGGGCCGTGGGGAACGCCGCGTTGGCAGCCGCCATGCAGCTTCTCATCGGTCGCGCCGTCAACGCCGTCGCAGCCAGCCCCCCCGATCTTCAGGGGCTCACGATGGCTGCCGCCCTGGTGGCGGGATCGCAGCTCTTTCGAGGCCTCGTCCTCCAGCTCATGCGCAACTGGTCCAGCGAGGTGCTGGGACAGCGCCTGGAGCGGGACATCCGCGACGAGCTGTACGCAAGCCTTATCGGCAAGAGCATGTCATTCCACGACCAGCAGCCGACCGGTGACTTGATGGCCCGAGCGACAAACGACGTGCGGCAGATCAACTTGATGTTCAACCCGGGGGTCAATCTCGTTATCGGATCCGCCAACTTCTTGCTGATGCCCCTCGTCGTCGCGCCGTCGATCCACCCTCAGCTCATCGTATCCCCCTTTCTCTACTTGGTGGCCTACGCATTCGCCGTGCGCGACTATCTGCGCCAGCTCCGCCCAGCGACGGAACGCGTCCGTCAAGAGTTCGGCGATATGAACACCACCCTCGCCGAAGCCATCGATGGAATCGAGACGGTGAAGGGAGCAGCTCAGGAGGGCTTCGAAAGCGATCGCTTCACAGGGAAGGTGACCACGTGGCGCGACGCCTATGTCAGGCAAGGGGACATCGAGGCGCGGTTCATCCCATTACTGCTGCTTGGACTCGTGCAGGGCCTGGGATTCTTCCACAGCCTGTTGCTGTTCCGAGTCGGCGCTATCGGGCTGGATAGCGTGGTTTCATTCAACGGCCTGTTGCTCCTGTTCGGCTTCCCCACCTTCGCCGCCCAGTTCGCCTATTCCCGTGTCTCATCGGGGATGGCCAGTGCACGCCGCATCTTGGAGTTGATCAACTACGAGACGGAGCTGGATCAGAACGTGTCTGGATACCAGGCCCCGATGGAGGGAGGCGTCACCTTCCAGGACGTCGCATTTTGCTACGATCCTCCGGGTGAGGAATGCTCTCTGGAGGACGAAGACGTGGTGCTGAGGGGCGTCAGCTTTGACGTCATACCCGGGCAGACTGTGGCGATTGTGGGCCAGACTGGGTCCGGAAAGAGCACGGTAGCCAAACTGATCAGTCGGATATACGACGTTGACGAGGGCCGCATCCTCATCGACGGTGTGGACGTGCGCAGCTGGAATCTAGATGCCCTCCGGCGTCAGGTTTCGACCATTGAACAGGACATCTTTCTCTTCTCGCGCCCCATCAAGGAGAACATCGCCTTCGGATGTCCCGACGCCGACCGCCGCGACATCGTCGAGGCGGCGAAGGCCGCTCAGGCACACGCGTTTATTACTCGCCTTGACGAGGGCTACGACACCGTCATCGGCGAGCGTGGAGCCACTCTCTCCGGTGGCCAGGCCCAGCGACTGGCCATCGCCCGTGCGTTCCTTACGGAGCCCGCCATCCTCATCCTGGACGACGCAACCAGCGCCATCGACAGCGAGACCGAGGATCGCATTCAGCAAGCCATCGAGCAAGCCGCCGAGGGACGGACCACCTTCCTTATCACACATAGGCTATCCCAGATCCGCTGGGCCGATCTCATCATTGTGATGCGCCGAGGAACGGTTGCAGCAGTGGGAACCCATGAGGAGCTTATGGCAGAATCCCCAGCCTACCGCAATATCTTTGCCCGGTATGACCGTTAGACAGCTTGGGGGCGGGAAGATTGTGGCGCCGATTGCGGTCTCTCGCAACACAGACGAGGGCGCGCGATCATCTCGCGCGCACCTGCCGTCCACTGTCTCGCACTAACCATGTCCCTATTTCACGGCCTGGAGAGAGAGTCCTACGATCGCGAGTACAGCGATCGAGAGCTGCTGCGGCGCATTGCTGCCTATTTTGCGCCGCACACGAAGCGTGTCCTGGTCATTGCTGCGGCCATCATCGCCATAGCCTTCGTCGGGGCCGAGCAGCTCTTCATCATCGCGCGCGGGCTTGACGCCCTCCTGCAGGACACAGACTCCATGCCGCTCGGCCCGGTGGTGCTGCTTGGCGCTGCCGTGCTCGTCACAGGCATCTTCAACTGGGCCGGCAACTGGCTGCGCCGTCGCCTCGTCGCCCGGCTTATCGGTGACGTGGTGCGGGCCCTGCGCAAGACCGCGTTCGACGCGGTCATCCAGCACGACATGTCCTTCTTCGACGAGTATCGATCAGGACGCATCATCAGCCGCATCACGTCCGACACGGAGCAGTTTGCCGACGTCGTCCAATTGGTCACCGATCTCTTGAGCCAACTGGCCCTGGTGTTCATCCTGATTGTGAGGCTGTTCCAGATCTCCTGGCGACTGACCTTGGCGGTCCTGTTCATGTCCCCTCTCGTCGTTCTCCTGGCCCTGGGATTCCGCCGCATCGCGCGCCGGGTGACGCGGGAGGGCTTCCAGGTCCTGGCCGAGGTCAACGCTGCAATCCAGGAAGCTGTCACCGGCATCGCTGTGGCAAAGATCTTCCGCCAGGAGGCCACGATTCACAACGAGTTCAGCGCAGTCAACCAGCGATCCTACCGGGTCAACCTCCGTCGTGGATTCACCTTATCGATGGTCTTTCCCGTCCTCAACGCCCTGTCGGGAGTGGCAACGGCTATCTTGGTCTACTGGGGAGGGCTGACCACGGCCGACCAGGCGATCTCGGTCGGCAACTGGTATCTGTTCCTGCGCTCCGTGGACCGGTTCTGGTTCCCCCTAATCAACGTGGCGGCCTTCTGGAGCCAGTTCCAGGCCGGCCTGTCTGCGTCCGAGCGTATCTTCGCCCTGATCGACGCCGAACCTTCGGTGCGCCAGATCGAACCACGGCCAGCCGGGCAGCTGGCCGGCGAGATTCGCTTCGATGACGTAGATTTTCGCTACACGGGGGAGGAACAGGTCTTGGAGGACTTCTCCCTGCACATCCCCGCTGGCGAAAGCGTGGCGCTGGTTGGGCACACTGGTGCCGGCAAGAGCAGTATCGCGAAGCTGATCGCGCGATTCTACGAGTTCCAGGGAGGTCAGATCCTCATCGACGGACACGATATCCGTAGCTTCGCCTTGCACCAGTACCGAGGCCAGCTGGGCTTTGTCTCCCAATCTCCCTTCCTTTTTTCCGGCACGGTCGCCGACAACATCCGCTACGCAGTGCCTGCTCTGAGCGAGGCCGACATCTTGGAAATGGCCAGCCGTATTGGCAGCGGCGAATGGGTAGACAATCTGCCCAACGGGCTGGAAACCTACGTGGGTGAGCGCGGCGGCAGGCTCTCTATGGGCCAGCGCCAACTGGTGGCGCTGATGCGGGTCCTGGTGCAATCGCCGGCCATCTTCATCCTTGACGAAGCCACCGCCAGCGTCGACCCTTTCACCGAGATGCAGATCCAGGAGGCTATCGACCTGATTCTCCAGCGCAGCACCTCGATCCTGATCGCCCACCGCCTCTCCACGGTCCGGGCAGTCGACCGCATCATCGTGCTTAGAGAAGGGAGCATTATCGAGAAGGGAAGTCACGAGGAGTTGATGGCTCAAGGTGGTCACTACGCCGAATTGTACGACACCTACTTCCGCCACCAGTCACTGGAATACGTCGAGGAAGTAGGTCAGCGGCGGCGGCAGGTATGATCTATGACTAGAGAGCTGTTCCTGCGCCGCAAGTGGACTATGAGAGCGCACGGCGAGCAGGTCGTCTTCGTGAAGAGGATCAATGAGCGGCGCGAGCACGTCCTGATGAAGGCATTCCTGTGGGCGCTCTATTTACCACAGTATCCAGACCTGACCGTTGAGACTCCCATCAGCGACCGCTACAAGCCTGACGTCGTCTCCCTCGACCCATGCGGCAGCCCCCGCTTCTGGGGCGAGGCCGGTCAGGTGGGCCCGGGCAAGATCCACTCTCTGGTCAGGCGTTACCCGGAGACCCACTTTGCGCTGGCCAAATGGGACACACGGCTCGCCCCCTTCATCGATGCCGTCCAGGGAATCCTCGCCGAGTTCGAGGGCAGTGAGCCCTTTGATCTCCTCCGCTTCCCCGCCGATAGCGCCGAACGGTTCATCGATGACCGCGGGAATATCTCCGTGAGTCAGTCCGACCTGGAATGGGTTCGCCTTCGGAGGCAATCGGCAGAACGCCCTGGGTCATCCAGGCACCTCTCCTCGTAGCCCTCTGCTCAACCACCACGGCGGCCCCGCCTCCCGACCTGCTCAACGGCTCGCTGGAACAGCCGATCATCGCTCCCGGTCCTGAATAGATTGAGCCAGGCACCGGGGCCTCGGCTACGGAGGCCATTGTCGAGCCCGTGTTCGATTGCAGATCTCGTTCACATCGGCTACAATAACAATCGCTGGAAACCACAATCAGTAAGATTGCGACAGGGGAGGAGGTGTGAGTTATGGCCGGGCATAGCCATTGGGCCAATATCAAACACCAGAAGAAGAAGGAGGACCGGCGGCGGGCCAAGGTCTTCACCAAGTTAGTCCGTGAGATCACCGTGGCGGCGCGCCAGGGAGGCGGCGACCCGGAGTTCAACATCCAGCTCCGTCTGGCCATTGACCGGGCCAAGGACGCCAATATGCCCAAGGAGAACATCGAGCGCGCGATTAAGCGCGGAATCGGTGAGCTCGAGGGTGAGGACCTAGAGGAGGTCGTCTACGAAGGCTATGCCTCAAACGGCATCGCCCTGCTCGTGCATACCGTCACGGACAACAGAAACCGCACCGCCTCTGACCTCCGCAATGCGTTCTCCGCAAATGGGGGCACCCTCGCCGAAGCCGGAGCCGTGCAGTGGCAGTTCCAGCGCAAGGGATATATCGCCGTCAAACCTGACGGTGTCGACGAAGAGACCATCTTCGACGTAGCCGTGGAGGCGGGAGCCGAGGACGTCGAGTTTGGTGACGACTTCCTGGAGATCTACGCCGATCCAAGCCGTTTCGCCGCTGTGCAAGGCGCCTTGGACACAGCCGGGATCGCCACCGAGGCGGCTCGTCTGACCATGGTGCCCAACGGCACCATAAGGCTTGACAAGAAGGAGACGCTCCGTGTGATGCGCGTCATCGAGACTCTGGAGGACCTGGATGATGTCCAGGAGGTTCATTCCAACCTCGAGATCACCGACGACGTGATCGCCACGTACGAAGGGGGGTCCTGACATCGCCGCGGACGCCGCTAGAACAGGCGCCAGGCGAGTACTGGGCATCGACCCGGGCACCGCTACCACCGGCTACGGCGTCGTTGAGGAGCGTGGGGGGCAGGTGAAAGCCCTGGCGAGCGGTGTGATACGCACCGGACCCGATCAACCAATGCCCACACGCCTGCAGGCGATCCACCGCCAGATCAGACAGCTGGCCGACGAGTGGCAGCCCGACGAGGCCGCGGTCGAGGAGCTCTTTTTCAGCAGGAATGTGCGCACAGCCATGAGCGTGGGGCAGGCTCGCGGTGTGGTGATTCTGGCTCTTGCGGACGCTGGCCTTGACGTCGTGGAATACACCCCCTTGGCCATCAAGCAGGCAGTGACGGGGTACGGCAGCGCTGACAAGACTCAGATGCAGGAGATGGTGAAGATACTACTGGGTCTGCGCGACGTCCCCCGCCCCGACGATGCTGCCGACGCCTTGGCGGTGGCGATCTGCCATCTCCATTCAGCAAGCCTGAAGGCCCTGTCTGAGAGGGCTGGGTGACTAGACGATGATTTCGAAACTCAGTGGTCCAGTATGGGAGACAGGTGATGGATACGTCGTGATCCGGGCCGGCGGTGTTGGTTTCCACGTTCAGGTACCCGGCGACGTCCTGGAGCACGTGACAGGCGTGGAACAGCCGGTGGAACTGTTCACTCACTTCCACGTGCGCGAGAACAGACTGGCGCTCTATGGGTTCCTCACCCAGGAGAAGAGAGCGTTGTTCGAGCTTCTGCTCGATATCTCGGGCGTGGGCCCCACCGTGGCCCTGTCTCTGCTTAGCACAATCTCCCCCGACGCTCTCCGCCAGGCCGTCCTCCGGGACGAGCCCGGCTCGTTGACTCGGGTACCGGGCATCGGCTCGAAGACAGCCAAGAAGATCATCTTCAACTTGAAGGACCAGGTCATTCCCGCGGAGGGAAGAGCGGCCCCCCTGCTCACGGATGCGGACACAGAGGTGATCGCCGCACTGACCGAGTTGGGATTCAGCCTGGTTGAGGCCCAATCGGCGCTGCAAAGGATCCCCCTCGACGAGGAGTTGACCGTCGAAGAGCGGATCCGGCTCGCCTTGTCCTCCCTCGCCTGAGCCCTCGCCACCACGGCGCCTCTCCTTGCCATCTGTCGCGGCCGGGCCGCTGGTGATCGGTCAAAACTGACATCTGAGACAGAGATGGACCGTAGAATTATCGCTACCACTACACAGCCTCTAGGGGACGCCGGCCGACACTGGAAGCTGGCGCTCCTCCTTGCTGCGCTGCTGCTGGTCTTCTCGGTCAATAGACCCGCCCCGGCGAGCATGGAGGCGCGAGTTACCCGAGAACTGGCACAGGACCGTTTCGATTTCGTCACGTGGGAGATAGAGGCCGTCTGGCAGAAGCTGACGCACAAGCTCATCGCCCCTCAGCGCTACATGACCGAGGTCGATCGTCGCGCTTTCGTCCTCGACTACTTGGACCTGGTAGACGAGACCCATCGGGTTGAGCGTGAGATTCACCGAATCTTCGTCGATCCCGAGATTGAGGATGCCGAAGCAGCGACGGTTGAGCTGCGAGCCAGACGGCAGGAGCTGCGCAGAGAGATCGACACGCGTCAGCCGATCGCCGAGGCGATTCTTGAAGAACAGGTGGCTTGGGTGCTGCACGATGAGGGGTTCGGCGTATTGGGCCAGGAAATCCCTCCCGTCGAGATCCATTTCACGCCCCTTCCCCGCCTCCTCGTCATCTCTCCCCGCCATCGCATCGAGAACTTCTATCAGCTGAGCCTTGCCCACGGGCTCGATGCCGCACAGCAAGAGGCCATCGAGCAGAACATCGATGCCTCCTTCAACGTCTCCTCCCTTATCACTGGCATCGGAGGGCTCTCCACCTACCCGTCGATGCTCTTAGAGAACAGCTCAATCAACTGGATCACCGAGGTTAGCGCTCACGAATGGACGCACCATTATCTGCTCCCCCGACCGTTGGGACGGAAGTACCTCTCCTCTACGGAGACCCGCAGAATCAACGAGACGGTGGCGACCATTGTGGGACAGGAGGTGGGACGGAAAGTGGTGGCTCGTTACTACCCCGAACACCTTCCTCCCGAACCGGGGCCCATTCTGGAGCCGAGGCTCGAGCCCGAGAAGCCTGGAGAGAAAGAGCCCACCGAGGAGGCTCTTCCCGATCCCTCGGTGTTCGACTTCCGAATGGAGATGCGGGAGACCCGCATCCGGGTCGACAACCTCCTGACCGCAGGAAAGATCGAGGAAGCAGAGGCCTACATGGAGATGCGGCGACAGATGTTTGTCGAGCAGGGCTACGCGATCCGGAAGCTGAACCAGGCCTACTTCGCGTTCCACGGTTCGTACGCCGCCGAACCCGGGGCTGCGGGAGACGACCCCATTGGACCTGCGGTGCGCGAGCTCTTCTCCCGCAGCCCGGACCTGCACACGTTCGTCAGACAGGTGGCGGGCGTGACCACGCTGACCGAGCTTGAGCGAGTGCTGGATGAACAAAGGGACATCGGCTCTCACAGCGGCTCCGCGTGGAAACCCGCGTTGATCTAGAGACGCCACAGATTACCTTGGGCTCGATGGAGAGCGCAGTATGCCGATCCTTACTATGCTTCGGCCGGATGCGAATCGTCGTACAACACCATTTCAGGTGCCAGATCCAGCAGGAAACTCCAGCCGTCGAGCCCCCCTGCTGTGGCGCAGACTGCAGTACGGGACAGAGCAACCAATCTTGACAACTACTTGATATCAGGTACAATGAATGCACTACAAGGGGCTGTGGCTCAGTTGGGAGAGCGCTACAATCGCACTGTAGAGGTCAGGGGTTCGAGTCCCCTCAGCTCCATCGTCGATCCTTTTACCAACGTGGGCCCGTGGCACAGTTGGGAGCGCACCACAATGGCATTGTGGGGGTCGAGGGTTCGAGTCCCTCCGGGTCCACCTCTTTTGTTCGACACAATCAAATCAGAAAAGGCCGCGAACAGGAGTAGTAGGCTATTCCCTTCAGCGAGTCGGGAAAGACCAGGTGGAAGCCCGACGACCGGTGCCCAAGGGAAGCGCCGTAGAAGCTGAACTCGCCTGGGAGCTGCGTCAGTGAGAGATGGCGGGTAGCTGACGACGGATCGCTCTCGTTAACGAGCCGTGAGTGGAAGAGCCCTCGCCGGAAAGCCGGAGGACCTCTTCAATCAGGGTGGTACCGCGGAGCCCTTTCGCCCCTGAGGCGAAAGGGTTTTTCTGTTTCCGGGAGAAGGGCGTGCCCATTCAGGGTTTGCCACATACGCGTTTCTCTCATCTCGTTTGGTCGGGTGTCTTGAACCACCACGGCCCCCTGTCTGCCGGACGTATGTCCGAACGGGTGGTGGAGACTGCCTTCACCGGGGCTTGATGGGTTTCTGACCTGCATCCACGTGGAGCGCGTGCGTTCGGCGCTTCACGGGCCGAGTTGCTGAGTGGCCTACACAAGGCCCTCCACTCCAGCCTCGATAGACCGTAGAGGAGCTTCGAGGAAACCGAGACCCTCATTGAGAGGCATAGTGAGGCATAGTCAGACGGAGACAGAGGCATAGACGATGGACTGCATCGAATTGGCTCCCGGCACGTTTCACTTGCAGAACGGATCCAACATGGGCCTGGTGATCCGAGACGGCGAAGCCCTGTTGATTGACGTAGGCCTGGACGAGGACGCCGGTTGTCGGGCGCTGCGGGTCGTCGAACAGAAAGGGGCCAGACTGACGGCGCTCCTGGCCACCCATGCCCACGCCGACCATTTCGGCGGCGCGCGGTACCTCCAGCAGCGTCTGGATCTGCCGCTCTATGCACCAATGCTGGAAGCGGCGATCATGGAGAACCCGATCATCGAGCCGCTCTATCTGTTCAGCGGAGCCGCTCCCATTGCGGCGCTCCGTCACAAGTTGACGTTCGCCCAGTCCTGCCGCGTGAGCCATAGGGTGGAGGCCGGGCCCCTGCAGATCGGCGTCTTTCACGTCGAAGTCGTGCCGCTGCCGGGGCACGCCCTCAATCAGGTCGGGGTTGCCTGTGGGGGCGTTCTGTTCTGCGCCGACGCAGTCTTCCCCCAGGAGACGTTGGAGAAACACAAGGTCCTCTTCTGTGTCGATCTCCAGGAAACCCTGAACACGATCAAGGATCTGCCCGACCGCCCGTACAACCATTTCGGTCCGGGTCACGGCCCGGCGTACGCGGCGGGAGAAGAGATCAAACGAGCGTGCGGGGCCAATCGGGATCGACTTGAGGAGATTCGAGACGCAGTTTACAGCGCTGTGAACCAGCCTACAGAGACTTCGGCGCTGGTTCAACAAGTTAGCCAGCACTTTCGTATTGAAATCACGACACCGACCGCGTACTTTCTCACCCAAACCACGGTCCTGGCCGCGATCTCCTCTCTGGAGCGCGCCGGGGACGTGACTTGTCGCACCGAGAGAAACAGACTATGGTGGCAACGGAGATAACCCCGTTTTCGCAGAGGAGAAGGAAGATGACTGATGAGTACGTACCCCAGGACATCGAATCCCAGTGGCAGGCCAAATGGGCCGAGGACGGTCTGTATCGAGCCCAGATTGATCGTGATGTACCAAAACACTACGCCCTGACGATGCTTCCCTATCCCAGCGGCGATCTCCACATCGGGCACTGGTACGCTATGGTCCCCAGCGACGCCCGGGCGCGTTACATGCGGATGAAGGGACACAACGTCATGTTCCCCATGGGCTTCGATGCCTTTGGCCTTCCAGCTGAGAACGCGGCCATCGAGCGCGGCATCCATCCCCATACCTGGACAATGTCCAATATCGAGAATATGCGCAGGCAACTGCGCTCTATGGGGGCGATGTTCGACTGGGACCGCGAGGCTATCTCGTGCTTGCCCGGCTACTATCGCTGGGACCAGTGGTTCTTTCTGAGATTCTACCACCGGGGCCTCGCGTACCGCAAGGAGGCCGCGGTCGACTTCTGCCCCAACTGCAACACCACGCTGGCGCGGGAGCAGGTCTGGGGAGAGGACCATCACTGCGAGCGGTGTGGAACGCCGGTCACCAAGAAGGATCTCACCCAGTGGTTCTGGCGTATCACCGACTACGCCGACCAGCTGCTCGATTTCTCCGATGTGGACTGGCCCGATCGGGTGGTGGCGATGCAGACCAACTGGATCGGGCGCAGCGAGGGTGCAGATGTCGTGTTCCGGACCGAGCACGGCGACGAGATGGAGGTCTTCACGACCCGGCCGGATACACTGTGGGGCGCGACATTCATGGTGCTGGCCCCGGAGCACCCCCTGGTGGATCAGGTCACGACAGAGGAACAACGCGACGCGGTCGAGCTGTACAAGACGCAGGCCGCTCGGCGCACGGAGATCGAGCGCCTCTCAGTGGAGAAAGAGAAGACCGGCGTCTTCACCGGTGCCCATGCCATCAACCCGGTCAACGATGAGCCCATCCCCATCTGGATAGCCGACTACGTGATGATGACATACGGGACCGGTGCGATTATGGCTGTCCCGGCTCATGACGAGCGGGACTTCCAGTTCGCGCTCAAGTACGGCCTGCCCATCATACCGGTCATCGCTCGCCCCGACGGACGCGCCAAATCCCGTGTGGCCCCCGGCACGATGAGCGAGGGCTTCATCGAGAGCTTGACTGAAGCTGGCATCTCCTTTGAACTCGACGACGCCGCGATCTACGTCACGATGGACGAGCATCGGGGGGGGATCGACCGCTACCTCGAGGTAGCCCGAGCCCACGTCCGGCCCGGCTCGTGGACGGAGGTCGTGGGCGCGCGCTGGTTGTTCATCTTCGCCGACGGCATCGTGCCCTTCGGAAACGCCGAGGCGGGACAGGCAATTCTGGCCCGTTGCCGGAAGCTGGAGCCCGAGCTAGAGGATAAGCGCACCGTGATGGAGATGCTGTGGGCCGTGCCTTTCTACCGCGATCTCCTGTTCCATACGGACTACGGCACGATGATCAATTCGGGCCCTTTCACCGGCACGCCAGGCGATGTCGCCGTACAGGAAGTCATCGAGTGGCTGGAGGAGGAGGGCATCGGCAAGCCCGACGTCAACTACCGTCTGCGGGACTGGCTCATCAGCCGCCAGCGATACTGGGGCGCTCCCATCCCCATCGTCTATTGCGAGAAGTGCGGCACCGTCCCCGTTCCCTTCGAAGATCTTCCGGTCGAGTTGCCCCAGGATGCCGAGTTCCTGCCCACCGGCGAGAGTCCGCTGAGGCATCATGAGGGCTTCCTGCACACCGATTGTCCCGGGTGCGGCGGACCCGCTACCCGCGAGACGGATACCATGGATACCTTCGTCGACTCCTCCTGGTACCAATACGCATACCTGAGCCCGTACTACAGAGAGGGCGAGCCCTTGCACGCGGACTCAATTCCCTTCGATCCTGAGGAGGCCGAGTACTGGATGCCCGTAGACGTCTACACCGGCGGCATTGAACATGCGACGATGCACCTGATCTATACCCGGTTCTTCACCAAACTGATGCGGGACATGGGCCTGGTCGACTTCGACGAGCCCATGCTGATGCTGCGCAACCAGGGGATCATCCTCGGCGAGGACGGTGAGAAGATGTCGAAGAGCCGCGGCAACGTGGTCTCTCCCGACGAGCTAGTCGAGCAGTACGGGGCCGACACCGTCCGTGGCTATTTGATGTTTGGATGGCGCTGGGATCAGGGGGGCCCGTGGGACCCCCAGGGCATTCAGGGCGTCTACCGCTGGCTGCACCGCGTGTGGACACTGGTCCTGGAGCCAGCTGAAGGTGGGGCAGCACCCGCGGAGGAACACATCGCCGACCTGCAGCGCGCGACGCACCAGACCATCCGCAGCGTCACCGATGACTTGCAGGCCTTCTCCTTCAACACCGCCATCGCACGACTCATGGAGTTCAGCAACACGTTGCAGAAGGCGAAGCGGACACCCGTCTACGGCACAGACTCGTGGGACGAGGCAGTCGAGACGCTGTTGCTGTTGACCGCGCCAAGCTGCCCCTTCATCGCCGAGGAGTTGTGGGCCCGCGTCGGGGGACCGTACAGCATCCACGCGCAATCCTGGCCCGAGTTCGACCCCGAATTGGCCGCCGCGGAGACCATCACGTTGGTCGTGCAGATCAACGGCAAGCTGCGAGCACGGATGGAAGTTCCTGCCGACATCGACGAAAAGAGCGCGAAGGAAGCGGCTTTGGCCGACGAGAACGTCCAGCGGCACCTTGAGGGCCGCGATGTCAGACGCCTGATCTATGTCCCTGGGCGGCTCGTGAACGTGGTAGCAAGCTAGGCGCGACCATAGCCAGAATCCAGCAGCCGGTCTGCGGTTTCTCCTCCGCCTCGACGGGATCTGGGGCAGTTGGGGTCCGCTGTCTTCGCTTCCTCCGGAGCCTATCGGCGCAGGCTGTCAGGGGCCCAATACCCTCTGGCAACGGATCGCTGCTCCGTCACGGTCGCAATGGCGTCGTCGTCGACACACTTCCCGATCTCAAGCACACTCTTGACTCGTTTTCGCGGACACAGAACAGCGACGACCTCGACTGTTCTCTCGCGCCCGTGCCCCTCCAGCTCAGTCACGCCGAAGCCGGCCTCGCGGAGCGCGTCGGCCAACTCGTGACCGCTGTCGGACGAGATGAAGCGCACCTCGGCGAAGCCCAGTGCAAGCCGCTGCTCGAGTAGCATCCCGACCAGTGTCCCAGCGGCGAACCCACCGGCATAGGCGATGATATTCCAGACATTGTCCAGATTCGTCACCACTTTGCCGATGGCGACCACGTAGACCAACGAACTGAAGAACCCGGCGCCGACGGCAAAGAACTTCCGTCCCTGCACGGTCATCAACGTCGACAGCGTGCTGATGGCGATGCCCAATACACGCAGCCCAAAGATCAAGAGCGCCTCTAAGACCATATTTGCTGCTCCGTTACGTCCTCCGTTTAGCATCACCGACGAACACTTGCGGCCCCCGCAAGGTCACACGAAAAAGAAGCGGTCAACACCTGGAAGGACCGCTTCTCCATGCCCCTGGCGCGATTCGAACGCGCGACCTTGAACTTAGGAGGTTCCTGCTCTGTCCAATCTGAGCTACAGGGGCC
>CAYVCX010000030.1:0-32473 GCA_964450435.1 uncultured Anaerolineales bacterium | reverse complement strand
TATGCTTGACGCAAACCGCACAATCGGCCATAATGGACTGGCACAAGTTCGTGGCTGGGACGTATCCCGATGAATCGCTCTCCCGGGCAGGAAGGAGACCCACGCAAAGGAGATCATTCTATGGCCGAGAAACTCGCAAAGAGCAAATCTGCAACACGTCGCGGCGACCAGTTCCCTCTGACCGATGAGGCCATTCAAGAGATGCTGCCTCGAGTGCCCAAGTGGGATCTTGTCGATGAACATGGCATCAAGAAACTGAGGCGCACCTTCATCTTCTCCGATTTCGCTCAAGCCCTGGAGTTCACCAACGCGGTGGGTGAGATCGCTGAGGCGCAGGGTCATCACCCCATTATCACACTTACCTGGGGCAGAACCGTGGTCACCTATTACACCCACAAAATCAAGGGCTTGCGCCAGAATGACTTCATGATGGCAGCCAGGACCGACGAGTTGTATTCCGGCCATTAAACCAGGGGTTTCCTCGAAACATCGAGGCTACTATGACCATCAAGATTGTCACGGACAGCACCTGCGACCTTCCCCAAGCGATCACGGATCATCTCGGAGTGACCGTCGTTCCCCTCTACATAAACGTCGGCCAGCAAAGCTACCTCGACGGCATCGATATGTCACGCCAGGAGTTCTACCAACGGCTGCCTACCTTCAAGCATCACCCGCAGACCGCGTCCCCTGGCCCTGAGATCTTCCGGGAGGCTTACGAACGACTGGCGGGAGAAGGGGCCAGCAAGATCCTATCGATCCACATCTCCGCCAGCTTGAGCGGGACCGTAAACACGGCCAGGCTCGCGTCCGACGCGACGAGGATTGTGCCCGTCACTGTGTTCGACTCGGGGCAACTCAGCATTGGCACCGGCTTCCTCGTCCAGACGGCGGCCAGGTTGGCTGCTGCTGGTTGCTCAATGGGCCACATCGTGCAGGCCCTGGGCGAAAGGGCCGCCCGCACACATCTGTTTGCCGCCCTCGATACCCTGGAGTTCTTGCAGCGGAGCGGACGGATGAACTGGGCCGTCGCCAGGATCGGCGGCCTGCTCAAGATCAAGCCGCTGCTCACTATGCACGACGGTGAGGCGGGCGTGCAGAAAGTCCGCACTAGCAGGCGCGCCACACAAAGCCTGCTCGACATCTTGGCCGAATTGGCGCCTTTGGAGGAGTTGGCGCTGGTCCACACACATGCATCCACTAAAGCGAAGGAGCTTCGCGACCGCGCTAGACATCTCTTCCCAGTCGGGCTGGAGCTCATCGAGGCCGAGGTGACCCCCGTTATCGGCGCTCACATCGGCCCTGGCGCCGCGGGCTTCGCTTGCGTTTCGGCAGTCAGAAGATAGGACCTTCCAGAACACCATGCGGGTTATCATTACTGGCGGCACGGGTCTTATCGGCCGGGCATTGAGCGCCAGTCTCGTCTCTGACGGGCATCACGTCATCGTTCTGAGTCGCTCGCCGGCGCGCGCCCCGGCAGGGTTGGACGGTGCCCAGCTCGTGCGCTGGGATGCCCACACACCCGTGGGCTGGGGGCATTTAGTTGACGGCGCCGATGCTATCGTCAACCTGGCCGGGGCACCCCTCAACAAACGCTGGACGCCAGCCTACAAACGCATCATCCGTCAGAGCCGCCTCGACGCCGGGCATGCCGTCGTGGCGGCAGTCGAGAAAGCAGCATCCCGACCCCGCGCCGTGATCCAGGCCTCAGGGGTGGGTTATTACGGGCCCCGACGCGATAAGGTCGTGACCGAGGGCGCAGATCCGGGCGACGGCTTTCTGGGGCAAACAGCCGTCGCCTGGGAAGCATCCACTGCACCGGTCCAGGAGTTCGGTGTGCGCCGTGCCATCATCCGCAGTGGCGTCGTGTTCACCACTGCTGGAGGCGCCCTTCCGCTCATCATGCTCCCCTTCCGCTTTTTCGTGGGCGGCCCTTTGGGAACCGGAGATCAATGGGTACCTTGGATCCACGTCGCCGATGAAGTGCGCGCCATCCGCTTTCTGATCCGCAGGCCCGACGCTGTCGGACCGTTCAACTTGACATCACCGGATCTTGTCACCAATGCAGAGTTCAGCCTCCAACTTGCCCGCGCAATGGACCGCCCCGTCCTCCTCCGTGTACCGTCGTCTGCCGTTCGCCTCGCTCTGGGCGAGATGAGCACTGTGGTGCTGGACGGTCAGCGCGCCATCCCCAAGAAGCTCGGTGACCTGGGGTTTGAATTCCGGTTTCCCTCCACCGTCAAGGCACTGCACAATCTGCTGTCCTGAACCAACATGAACCACCATTCGTACCCCACTCTCAGGATGCCATGACTGCCCACGGGAACACCACGTTGATGCACCCCGACGCGCTGCCATACGTGACTGGCGATTTGCCGGGCATACCCGGTCAGATCAAAATGGAACCCGCTCATTTCGTCGTAGAGGAGATCCCGCTATACGAAGCCTCTGGTGACGGGCAGCATGTCTACGTGCGGCTCACCCGCGAAGGATGGACAACTCGGGCTCTCGAGCGAGAGCTCGCCCGGATCTTCGACCTGCGCGACGTGGACGTCGGCTGCGCTGGCCGCAAAGACAAGCACGCCCGCACCACCCAGACGTTTTCCCTCAGCCTGCCCACCGCCGAAGCAAGCAGTGTTGCGCGGCGAATCGAGGAGAGCTTGCCAGTGGCAGTCGAGTGGGTCCAGCGCCACCGCAACAAGATCAAACCCGGACATCTGCTGGGCAATCGATTCCGTATCCTTCTGTTCGGTACTCCGCCAACGGAACTGGGTCACGCTCAGCGCATCGCACAGGAGCTAAAGGCCCGCGGGCTCCCGAACTTCTACGGCCCCCAGCGCTTTGGCACCTACGGCGACAATGCCCAGCGAGGTCGGGAGATTCTATTCACCAGCAGGGGCCCGCGCAAGCGCTGGTTGCGCCGCCTGCTCCTGCGTGCCTACCAGTCGGCCCTATTCAACACCTGGCTGGCCGCACGCATCGACTGCGGGTGGTTCGACCATCTGTTGACCGGCGACATCGCCAAGAAGCTCGACACCGGGGGTCTGTTCGAAGTGGAGGATGTCGAATTGGCGGAGCAGCGCTTCGAGCGCGACGAGATCACCTATACCGGCCCCATCTACGGCTCTCAGATGTGGTGGGCCACCGGCAAGCCCGGTGAGTTGGAGCATCGAATTCTACAGGAAGCCGAGGTCACGGATGCCATGCTCTCTCGCGCTCATCTGAGCGGCAGTCGCCGCCGCGCTCGGTTGCTGTTGGACGACCTCGCGGTTGAGCGCCACCCCGATGGGCTGCTGTTTACGTTCAGCTTGCCCAAAGGGGCCTACGCGACCACGCTGCTCCGTGAGTTCACCAAGGAACCCACTGCATGACACGGTCGGCCCAGGCCTTGCACCACGAGGAGACCCGAGTGATCTTGCCTCCCCCGACAACCTTCCCAGCGGCGCAGCGAACGATACCCGCATTGGGTTCCGGGGCCGCCATAGCCCTTGCTTCGCTCCATCGCCGCTGGTGGCCAAATCCCGCGTGGCAGAAGCACCGGCGCTGCGGTCACGGCCCCATCACCATTGCCAACCGTCCGATTGGCAGTCACGAGCTCGTCAGGGCCCTGCAGCTCGATAGACTCCTGTGGCTTCCGTCGGACCTGCTGAGAGCAGAACCCACGCGAGCAGCGAGGCATCCGATACAGAGCAGTAGCACGTCGCGGAATGGTCATCTTTAGCCTCTATGGCGACAGCCAGCAAATCGCTGGCCCTGGTGCTCGGGGTTCTCGCAGCAAACCGAGCGGAACCGCTCCGCACCTTCGGCTTGCCGGGAGCCTGGGCCTCGGGCAGTTCATCGTGCCGGCACTTCTTTCGTTGGGATTCCCCGCGGCCGTTTTCGACCGATTGGCGGAAAGGAAGAGCATTGCCGTGGGCCTCGTCGGCTCCCCCAACGTGGGCCGCTGGACCAATTGCCTCGCTTCAGGCGCTGAGGATGGGCCAGGCCCACTGCTGATCGGGTTTGCGGGGCTTATGCTCCTCGGTGATCTCGTCAAGCTAGGCCTTCTGAGGAGCCACCAGGACTTCACCGTTTGAGACGCCCCTCGCGTGGCCCTGTGCGAGCTGATTTCGTTCTGTATCGTCGGTTACGCCGTCATTCTTGTGCTTGAATCTGCTCGTTGGTCAAAGGAGGAGCATATGACATTCGCGAAGGCTCTGGCTCTGCTGGGCCTGGGTGCCATGACAACCGTCCTCATCTATGCCTTCACCACCGGCAATCTCACTCGGGAGGGTAGTATCCTCCTCTCGATGCCCTGGGGCGTCGTGTCTCTGGTCGATCTCTATGTCGGCTTTATCCTCTTCTCCGGCTGGATCGTCTATCGCGAGAGGTCGCCCGTTCGCTCCGCGGTCTGGATCGCCTTGATGATGGTATTAGGCTTCTTCACCGCCAGCCTGTACACCCTCATTGCGCTGCACACAAGCAGCGGCGACTGGCGGCGCTTCTGGATGGGAAGGCGCTGGCAGGATGCCTAGTTCATTCTGGGGAGTATGCCTGGACCAGGATCCCACTCTCCGCCTGGGAGTAAGCACCTGCCTCCTGGGCCAGAACGTGCGCTACGACGGTGGCCACAAGCGAGACCGTTTCCTCACCGACACGCTGGGTCGGTTCGTCGAATGGATCCCCGTCTGCCCCGAAGTCGAGATTGGCTTGCCCGTCCCACGCGAGGCCATGCATCTGGAGGGCGACCCTGATGACCCTCGCCTGGTGACCATAACGAGCCGCCACGATCATACAGAGTGCATGCGCGGCTGGGCCCGTCAGCGGCTGGAGCAGTTGGCGCACCAGAACCTGCACGGCTTTGTATTCAAGAGCGGATCCCCTAGCTCCGGCCTTCATCGAGTGAAAGTCTATGACGAGCACGGTATGCCCAGCCGGCTCGGCACCGGGATCTTCCCCACCGAGGTGATGCGCCGCTTCCCCCTGCTCCCTCTCGAAGAAGACGGCCGTCTTCACGACATGGGCCTCCGCGAGAATTTCATCGAGCGGATCTTCACATACTACCGCTGGTCCTGTCTCCTGCAGCAGGACCCCAGTCCCGGCGGCATTGTCGCCTTCCACACCGCGCACAAATTGACCATGATGGCCCATAGTCCCCAGCATTACGAGCAGATGGGGCGTTTGGTCGCTCAGGCCGGCGAGCTGGAGTGGTCCGAGCTTGTGGAGGTCTACGGCAGACTCCTCATGGAGGGCTCGGAGGTCATAGCGACCCGGGGAAGGCACGCCAACGTCTTACAGCATCTGATGGGCTTCCTCAAAGAGTGCCTCTCCACCGCCGACAAGACCGAGCTGCTGGGCCTAATCCAGGACTATCAGCAGGGGCTGGTGCCCCTCGTCGTACCTCTTACTCTGCTGCGGCACCATCTGAGTCGCTGTCCCGTACCCGAATGGGCCCATCAGCAAGTCTATCTCAACCCGTATCCCAAGGAGCTGATGCTCCGCAACCACGTATGAAGCACGAACTGCTATGAGGATCTGGGACATCCCGCCGGAGAGACTCTGTCGCAACCACTTGCTTGGCGAGCACAGTGAGCTGCACGGCATCTGGTCTGTTCTCACGCAGAACAGGAAGGGCTACGCGAATCATCCCGAGGTTATCCGTTGGAGGGGGAAGCTGCGGGCCCTCTATCGTAAGCATCAAGAGATCATTGATGAAATGAAGGCCAGAGGCTACCAGCACCGCAGCCCCCTCGATCCGGCGATGGCCACGGGGGCCGAACGGCAAGACGAGGTCGTTGACTCTCTCGAGAAGCAGATTCAAATCCTGAGGGCGAAGGGATGTGACTGCCGCGTCTGATGCATCGACAGCTCGTTGCCCCTGCACCGCCAATTCACTTGACGTCTGTGCCACAGGGTGTATACTATTAACGCAGTCAGGTCGAACACAATTGCATAGAAGGTCTATTCTCCGACCCAGCCCCCTAAGGACCCGTTAAGACACGAGCTATGGGAGCTGGGCGATAGGGCTTGGCTGGAAACGGCCAACGTCTCCAGGGTCGCTCCGTCGACCCGGGGCCTGCCTCCCGCGTTTGGAAAGGAGAACGGACGGCTTATCGAGACGCCGGCGTCCACTTCTTTTCCAGTGGGGGCCGGTTTTTCGTTGAGGATGCGAACCCTTCCAACATCGCTCACGTGCACGTTAGAGGCGCATCTCGGCGCCGACACAACGGCAGGAGGTGCATCATCGAGGAGATTGTGCGTGGTGTCTCTGAGGCCATTCGCCTGATCGTCACTATGGATCCGGGCCTGCTGGAGATCGTGACGCTTTCGCTTCGAGTGTCAGGCATAGCGCTCTTGGTCAGCACCCTTATCGGCATCCCCCTGGGCGCCGCCATGGCCCTGAATCGCTTCCCGGGGCGGCGCCTTGTCATCGCTCTGCTCTACACAGGCATGGGGTTCCCGCCAGTCGTAGTAGGCTTGTTCGTCTACCTGATGTTATCGCGAAGCGGGCCCCTGGGACAGATGAATGCGGCCATCATCCCCCGGCTCTTCACACCCGGCGCAATGGTGATTGCCCAGACCATCATCTCGTTCCCCCTGGTGGCGGGATTCACTATGGCTGCGGTGATGGGGGTCGACCCCGGCCTGCGCCGTCAGGTACAGGCACTCGGCGCGACCCGGTGGCAGACGACGCTGGCGATCCTGGTTGAGGCGCGGATCGGCGTCATCGTTTCCGTCATCGCCGGGTTCGGCAGCATCATCTCCGAGGTCGGTGCCGTGATGATAGTAGGCGGCAACATCGAAAATAGAACGCGTGTGTTGACCACTGCCATCGTGCTGGAGACGCGCAAAGGGAATTTCGAGCTCGCCATGGCCATCGGCGTCATCCTCCTGGCGCTTTCCTTCCTGGCGAATTTCGCCATGCTGCGTCTGCAAGGAAGGATCTTCGACCAATGAGCGACTTCATCTACCGCCTGCAGAACGTCTCCAAGACCTATCAGGATCGCCGCGTGCTCGACGTCGATCACCTCAGGATCCGGCGAGGTGAGGTCTTCGCCATGGTTGGTCCCAGCGGCGCGGGCAAGAGCACGTTTCTCCGCCTGCTCAACTTCCTCGAGCCACCGACGACGGGGCGGATCCGGTTTCTCGATGCGGAATTTGCCGTCGGTCAGCAAGTCCCTCTGCGGCTGCGTCGCCGTGTGACGACGGTATTTCAGCGGCCGATCCTTCTTAACCGCAGTGTCCGGGCAAACGTTGGGTACGGCCTTAGGGTACGCAACCATGGCCCAGTGACCGAGAGGGTCGAAGAGGCCTTAAACAAGGTCGGACTGACAGACTTGGCGCGCCGGCGTGCCAGCACCCTCTCTGGGGGCGAGGCGCAGCGCGTCGCCCTGGCCCGAGCCATCGTCTTGCGGCCCGATGTGTTGCTGTTGGACGAACCGACTGCGAATCTGGACCCATACAATGTCCGACTCATAGAGGAAATCATCCAGGAACGCAACCAAGAAGAAGGCATCACTCTGGTTGTGGTGACGCACAATGTGTTTCAGGCAAAGCGGCTGGCCCATCGCGTCGCACTGTTACTGGAGGGTAACATCGTGGAGGTGACAGATGTAGAGAAGTTCTTCGACGATCCAGACGATCCCCGCACCGTCGCATTCGTCCGCGGCGAGATGGTCTACTGAGCCGCGATGCGCTGGAGCTCGCCCATGGCCTTCAACACAATCATGCAAAGACACGAGGAGCAATCGATGTCCAGAAAGACCACAGCTCTGCTGATGGCGCTCGCTCTACTGACGGCCGCGCTCGCGGGCTGCACCAGGCAGGAGCGTGTGGCACCCCCGAAACAGGAACCCGAGTCCGAGACGCCTCGCGTCTTGATCCTGGCCACGACCACCAGCACCGAGAATTCGGGGCTCCTCGACTACGTCTTGCCCTTCTTCGAGGAAGAGCACAACGCAACAGTAGACGTCATTGCCGTAGGCACGGGGCAGGCTCTTGAGATAGGCAAGGCAGGCGATGCCGACGTGCTGATGGTGCACGCCCGTGACTTGGAGGACGAATTCATGGACGCGGGGCACGGTGTACGCCGTGAGGACCTCGTGTACAACGACTTCATCATCGTGGGTCCTCCCAGCGACCCGGCCGAGGCCGAGGGAACGAGCGATGCTCCAGCCGCCTTCGCCCGAATCGCAGAGGCCGAGGCAACATTCATCTCCCGAGGCGATCAGTCGGGCACCCACACGAAGGAGAAGGCAATCTGGGCCGAAGCAGGAATCGACCCCTCGGGTGACTGGTACGTCTCGGCGGGACAGGGCATGGGCGACGTGCTGACCATGGCCGACGAGGAGCAGGCCTATACTTTGAGCGACCGGGCCACCTACCTGGCCCGCACACTGCAGGGGACAGAGTTGGTCATCCTGGTCGAGGGCGACCCCATCTTGTTCAACCCGTATGGCGTCATTGCCGTTGATCCCTCCAAGAGCCCCGACATCGATGCTGAGTTGGCAGATCAACTCATCGACTGGCTGATCTCGGTGCCGACTCAGGAGAGGATCAGCGAGTTTGGCGTTGAGGAGTTCGGTACACCCCTCTTCACCCCGGACTCAGAACCGTGGCGCGAGGCGAACTAGAGCACCGACGTGCAGCGATCCATTCGCACGGTTGGAGGCCGAGTAGAACTTGACCTCTGACCGACGGCCTGTATACTCTGGCGCAAGTTCACACTGAGACAAGTGCCGGCACCTGGACGTGGCGGCACCGAACACGAAGGTGACCACGGGAGAGGATGAGGATTGGTGAACCTGGTACGAGACGAAGCCGGACGGCTGAACATCGACACGCCGCTGATGGCCGAATCACTGATGGACAGGGGACTGCTCGACTCCACGGAGACGGGTGCCGTCTTCCGCGCTCTCCCCAACCTGAACGTCATCAAACTGGGCGGGCAGAGCATCATCGACCGAGGCCGGGAGACCGTGCTCCAACTGGTCGACGAGATTGTTCAGGCGCGGCAAGAGCACCAGTTGCTTGTAACCACTGGCGGCGGGACGCGCAGCCGGCACGTGTATACCATCGGGCTCGATCTGGGAATGCCGACTGGGGTCCTGGCCAAGCTGGGATCCAGCATCAGCGAGCAGAACGCCCTGATGCTCTCCGTCCTCCTCGCGCCACACGGTGGCATCAAGATCGGGCACGACGATCTGGTCAAGCTCCCGGCATACATGGCCCTCGGCTCCATCCCCGTGATGCACGCTATGCCCCCCTACGGGCTCTGGGAGGAGCCGCCGGAGAGAGGCCGCATCCCGCCTCATCGCACCGACAGCGGCGCCTTCCTGACTGCCGAGGTCGTCGGCGCCAGGCGCTGTATCCTGGTCAAGGACGAACAGGGCCTGTTCACCGCCGACCCCAAGAAGTCTCCCGACGGGGACTTCATCCCCGAGATTGAGGTGAGGGAGTTGTTGGCCATGAATCTCGACGACCTGCCCGTCGAGCGCTCTATGCTCCGGGCCCTCGTCAGCGCCCGCAGCATCCGCGAGGTCTTCGTCATCAACGGGCGTGAGCCAGGCAACCTGACGCGCGCGTTAGCTGGGGACAATCCAGGGACGCGGATCTATCGCGAGGAGTGACGGACTATCGAAGCAGGGACGCGACAAGACTGACATCCGAGCTTGATGGCAGACCTGGACGTGAACAAGCGAGACGCACTGGCTGAGCCATCCTGGCACCAGCTGCTCTTCGTCGGATTGGACGACACCGACACCCGGGAAATCCGCAGCACGAGCAATCTCGCGCGCCGGGCTGCAGCAGCGCTGCCAGTGGACTACCAGGTGCACGATGTGATCCGGTCATCAACTACTGCTCGACCCGCGCGTCCCCTGCACCGCAAAGAATAGTAGCACGTTTGGATATTCTCTATGGCTCATCTCGACGCCTATAATCGTCCCATCAGCTACCTCCGCATCTCCGTCACCGATCGCTGCAACCTGCGCTGCATTTACTGTATGCCCGAGGAGGGCGTGGTCTGGCGGCCTCACGATGAGATCCTGCGCTACGAGGAGATCGAGACCATCGTGCGAGCCGCAGCCGAGCTCGGCATCAGCAAAGTGCGGTTGACCGGTGGCGAGCCCTTAGTACGACTGGGGATAGTAGATCTGGTCCGCAGCATCGCCCGCATCGCGTCTGTCGACGACCTGGCCATGACGAGCAACGGCGTTCTCCTGGCACAATACGCCGACGACTTGGCCGACGCCGGCCTTCAACGGGTCAACATCAGCCTGGACACCCTCGATGTTGCGCGTTTTCGACGCATCACTCGCTGCGGTGACTTGGGCGAAGTACTCGCCGGTATCGAGGCGGCCCGACAGGCCGGGCTGAAACCGATTAAGATCAACACCGTCGTCATCCGCGGATTGAACGATGACGAGGTGGTGGCTCTCGCCGCGAAGTCCCTGCGGGCCGACTGGTGGAACATCCGCTTCATCGAGTTGATGCCCGTGGGCAACGGAGAGCTCATGTCTGCAAGCTGGGAGCGGGAGATTGTCACCGCCCACGAGATCCGATCCCGCATCGAATCCGCCCTGGGACCCTTGAAGTCCGCTGGGATGAGCGGCGGCGGCCCGGCACGCTACTATCGCTTGCGCGGCGCCAAAGGCACCATCGGTTTCATCACCCCTATCAGCGAGCACTTCTGCTACGAGTGCAACCGCCTCCGCCTCACGGCGGACGGCCAGCTACGCCCGTGCCTCCTATCGGACCAGGAGATCGACCTGCGTACCCCGCTGCGCGAGGGAGCCGATCGTCTGCAGATCAGGGACCTGATTCTTCAAGGCATCAACCGCAAACCGCGACGCCATCGTCTCGACGAACAACTGCCCCCACAGAGACGTGCCATGTCGGAGATAGGAGGCTAAGACGTGAGAACCAGCAAGCTCGCTCCTCCCCCGCAAGAGACGCTATTTGGCGCTCAATTCGTCCATCGCAGCGCACAAACGACCTGCCTCCGGCGATCCAACGGTCGCGAGCGAGGTTCGGTGCGTCTCTCGGTCCGGTGTACGAGGTCACGATGACACTGTCCCACCTAGACGAAGAAGGCCGCGTCCGGATGGTCGACGTGGGCCACAAGCCCGATACCGACCGCGTCGCCGTTGCGAGAGGCGAGGTTCGCATGAAGCCCGAGACTCTCCAGCTCATTGTCGCTGGCGAAGTGTCGAAGGGCGACGTGCTTACCACAGCTCAGATCGCGGGAATTATGGCCGCCAAACATACCCACACACTCATCCCGCTCTGTCATCCGCTACCCCTCGCTCAAGTCGCCGTTGAGTTCGACATCGACCCGGATGCCAGTCGCATCGTGATCAGCGCCACGGCCCGTTCCACCGGCAAGACCGGCGTGGAGATGGAGGCTCTCACCGCTGTAAGCGTCGCGGCTCTCACCATCTACGACATGGCGAAGGCAGCCGAGAAGACGATGCGTATCGGTAATATCCGCCTGGTCCGCAAGACCGGCGGGAAGAGCGGAGACTGGAGGATGGAAGATGCCGAATAACGATCTGGTCGGGAACCACGAGCCTATCGAGGTGAGCGTCAAGTTCTTCGCCGCGCCCAGAGAGGCCCTTGACGAGGATCAGGTCAAACTGAAGATCCCTGAAGGCACGACGGTTGAAGGATTGCTCGAGATTCTAGGACAGAAGTATCCTGTCCTGCAATCTTATATGCGCTTTCTCAGTGTCGCGGTGAACCGGGCCTACGTGGGCATGGGCACTGAGCTGCAGGACGGCGATGTCGTCGCCTGCCTGCCACCGGTCGGTGGAGGCTAGGATTCGTGTTATTTCAGATCACCACCGACCCGGTTTCCGTTGACGAAGTAGTCGCTCGCTTGGCGGACCCCGCCGACGGCGCGGTGAGCACGTTCGTTGGCGTCGTTCGCCGCGAGACAGCAGGCCGCCAAACTCAGTATCTCATCTACGAAGCCTATCCCGAGATGGCCGAGCGGGAGTTGAGCCGCATCGCCGACGAGGTCCGCCGGCGCTGGCCGACCATCCGTAAGGTCGCTATCGTCCACCGCATCGGAAGGCTGGATATCGGTGAGATAATCGTGGTCATCGCCGTCTCGTCAGCTCATCGGCAGCAGGTTTTTGCCGCCACACACTACGCCATCGATCGCCTCAAGCAGGTCGCGCCTATCTGGAAGAAGGAAGTCTGGGCAGACGGCGAGGAGTGGACGAGCGACTCAGTCTTGACCGGAGGGGAAGACACCCATACATGGTAAAGTTGCAGCCGATGCTGAATGTTGAGCAAGCACAGGCACGCGTCTTGAATGCCTTCGCGCCGCTGGAAGCGGAGCACGTCCCCATCCTGGAAGCCGTCGACCGGGTGCTGGCCGTCGATGTTCGTGCTCGCTACAACATTCCTCCGTACGCCAATTCCTCGATGGACGGCTACGCCGTGCGGGCGTCCGATACGACAGGCGCCTCGCCGCAGTCCCCCGCCAAGCTCCATGTCATCGGCGACTTGCCCGCTGGTCGCGCTCCCGAGCGCGAAGTCAAGAAGTCCTCGGCCATACGCATCATGACTGGCGCTCCGCTGCCGCCCGGCGCCGATGCCGTTGTCAAAATCGAGGACACACGGCCCGCCGGCGAGTATGTCAGCGTCTTCACCCAGGTCGAACCGGGACACTACGTCCGGCCTGCTGGCGAGGATGTACCCCAAGGGACTCTTGCGCTCCACCGGGGCACGCAGCTCCGCCCTCAGGAGATTGGGATGCTGGCTGCCCTCGGCCGCTCGCGAGTACGGGTGACGCGGAAGCCCCGCGTCGCGATCCTCGCCACCGGTGACGAACTCGTACCCATCGACGAGCCGCTGGCGCCTGGCAAGATTCGCAACACCAACAGCTACTCCAATGCCTCCCAGGTCCTCAAGTGTGGAGGGGACCCGATCCTGCTCGGCATTGCCCGCGACAAAGTGGCCGAGGTGACCGCGAAGATCAGATCTGGGCTCGACCAGGACGTCGACCTGTTCCTCACCTCTGGAGGTGTGTCTGTCGGCGACTTCGACCTGGTGAAGGACGTACTCGCCGCCGAGGGGAAAATGGACTTCTGGCGTGTCCGCATGAAACCGGGGAAGCCCCTCGCCTTCGGCCACATCCGCGGTGTCCCCATCTTGGGCTTACCTGGAAACCCGGTCTCCGTCATGGTCTCCTTCGAGATGTTCGCCCGGCCCGCGCTCCTCAAAATGCAGGGGCTGCGTGATTGGCGACGTCCCACCGTCGAGACCACACTCATCGACGAGATCCCCCACAAGGACGATCGTCGCCACTTCGTTCGCGTGCGTCTCGCGTGGGAGGACGGCGAGTACCACGCGTACTTGACAGGCGCCCAGGGCTCTGGCATTCTCAGCTCGATGCTTGCAGCTAACGCGCTGGCCGTCATTCCCGAGGAGTGGGGCCGTGCCCCGGCTGGCGCGCGCGTCAAGGCGATTGTGCTGGACTAGGAGCCCCAACCGCGCAGAGGGACGCCTCGCCAGCCTGCCCGGACGGCGTCGTCGACACCTCTTGCGAGACCCTGGGCTACTCGATACCTCCTGGGCGCTCCTCAGGCATTCAAGCCCCCCAGTCCTGCCCGCGAGGCACGAAGGCAGCCGTACTCGGTCAGCCCCGGATCCGTCGGGTCACACCCCCACCCGGTCCAACAAGGCTCTCACTCGCGGAATCGCTACCATGAGAGCAACCCGCCTTAACGAATCCGGCTGGGTCACAACGATGGTCGCTGGTGGGTGATCTATGTCCTGCTGCCAGCCCTAGTCCTCCTCCTTTACCAACGCCGAGAGGATGACCGAGACTATGCTGACAATCAGGCCTCCCAGGAAAGCAGGGCCGAACCCGCCGACGGAGTACCCCACCCCGAACCAGCTCTGAGCGATGATCGATGCCAACCACAACGTGAAGCCGTTGATCACCAGAACGAATATGCCCAACGTCAGGATGATCAGCGGGCAGCTCAGCAGCTTGAGAACTGGGCGCACGACCGCATTGACAAACGCCAGGATGACCGCCATCACGGCGTACACGGTCCAGCCATTCCCCTCCACGACAATCCCGGGCACAAGCCGTTCCGCGGCGAACAGGGCTACCCCGGTGATGACCCATCGGATAAGCAGTTTCACCTAACTCAATCCCCCCTTCTCTGTCTCCAATCGCAGATTTCCCGCGCACGGCAAACGATAGCGTGCATCAGGCGGTGCGCATCTGTCGAGTTTCACCTCAGACCCGACCCTTGGAGTCTAAGACCGGCTCTCCCTCCGACCATCCCACCGTGTACCCAACCCATACAGGGCTCTACACCACTTCCGCCCACGCCGGGTCCTCAAAACGTTGTATCTCCACCAGGTACCCGCTCGGGTCGCGCAGAAGACAGTGATAGATGTTGTACCGCCGGTTCAGTGTGGGCTCCTTCTCGAAAGCGACCCCTTGATCACTCAGATAACGGTACCAACTGTCGACCTCTTTCGTCACGATAGTCAAGATAATCCCGACGGGATGTGTGGGCGCATCAGCCCGCTGACAGAATCCCAGAAACGCATCCCGGGCGACGCGATAGATTCGACAGTCGTCCTGATCCAGCGCTAGCTGCAAGTCCATCACATCCTCGTAGAAATGGGCCGTCGCTGCCAGATCTCTCGTGTAGAGAAATGTTGTATGCTGGTAAATCGGCGGTCGCTCCATTGGATCCAACCCTCCTTCATCGCAAGACCTAGCCCAGGACGTACATCACGACCACCACGCTCAACCCCCACAGCCCAATCGCAGCCTGCAGCGGTCGGTCGCACAGCACTATCTCCTCAGGAGCGCCTCCCATACCCCTCACGTGGATCAAGTACAGGTAACGGAAGATGCCGTACAGAACAAACGGAATGGTCAGCATCATCGTCTGGTTGGGCGGCAGGTTAGGAGCCGAGAATGTGTACAGGGCATACGCCAGCAGCGTCGACGCTGTCACAATGCTGATGACGTGATCCAGCAGCTCCAGGTTGTAGTCCTGCAAACTCTGACGATGCCCGCCAGCTTGCTCCTTGAGCAGGACCAATTCGTGGCGCCGTTTCCCGAAGCCAATCAAGAGCGCCAGCAGCGTCATGCAGATGTACAGCCACGGCGAGAAGCGCTCCGCCTCCACCAGCGGTACGCCTGCCGCGACCCGCAACAAGAACCCGCTGGCCACGACCATCACATCCACGATCACAACATCTTTGAGTACGAACGAATAGCCAATCTGCAGGAGAAGATAACCGATCAGTATCGCCCCCACTGCCGGGTCCAGCAGCACCCCCAGTGGCAATGTGACCAATGGGACCACAACGGCCACGATCGTCGCAGTCCGAACGTCCAGCGCTCCTGACGCCAGCGGTCGGTGACGTTTCTTCGGATGATTCCGGTCGTTCTCAATGTCGGCCAGATCGTTGATGATGTACACAGTTCCCGACGTCAGGCACAGCAGCACAAAACCGGCAGTCGCCCGAGCCAGGTACAGTGGATTGAACAGCTTTTCATCGAAGATCAGCGGCGCGAACACAAACACGTTCTTGAACCACTGCTTCGGACGCATGGTCTTAACCAGGGCGATGAGCACCGAACCTCCTACTCCAGCTCCAATCGTAACCGCACCGGGCATGGGGACAGTTGACTTGCCCAGACTACTCCAGCCTCGTCAGCGGTCACGGCCCTCGGATCCAAAGACCCGTTCGTGAGCCCGGCGGTAATCCTCCCGCTTCGTCTTCGCGTAGATCCGCGTGGTAGCCGGCGAGGCGTGTCCCAGCGCGTACTGAGTCAGCGCCAAATCACCGGTCTCGCTCAGAAACTCGGTGGCGAAGTAGTGACGCAGCGTGTGGGGCGTCAGGTGAAAGCGCTCCAGAATCCCGGCCCGTGAAGCAAGTTCAACAAACGTGTTCTGCACGCTCCGTGTTGAGAGCGGCAAGCTCTTGCCCCCGGCTCTGCGGTCGTGCCGTGAGAAGACCGGCAGGCTGGAGAGAGGCCGCTCCTGACTACCGTCGTGGCGTGCCCGCAAGTATGCCTGGATAGCCGTCCAGGCACGATCGGAGAACAGGACCTCGCGATCCTTTCCCCCCTTGCCGTACTTGACCATCGCCCCTCGTTCCTCGTAGAGGAGGTGACCGCGCTCCAGACGCACCAGCTCCCCCACTCGCATCCCCGAGCTCAGCAGGGCCTCGACAATAGCGATGTCGCGCAGGCGGATCAGCTTCTTCCGGCGTCTCGTTCCTTCCGCCACATCCTCGGGCAGATCGAGCGGCCGGCGCGCTTCCTCCAGCAGCATCCTCACAACCTCCTGTGACGGCAGCTTGTCAGGAGGCAGTTTCTCCCTGTTCTTTCGGCGGCTCGCTCGGGCCAGCATCCGCCTTACTGCATCGTATGCCGTTCCGTCCAGATTCAGTTGCTCCGTCTCCACCACCAAATAATCGAGGAATCCCGACACCGACGCGAAATAGGTGGCCTTCGTCGCCTCGGAGACGCGCCGCTCGTCCCCGTCCGCTACTTCCTCGACCAGGTAGTCGTAGAGCCAGGTGACGAAATCGGTGACCATGGCCGGCCCCAGCGCTTCCACCTCGGTCTCGTTCGGCGGCAACCCCCGCTCGTCCAGGTAAGCGCAAAGATGGTTGAGCCCGGTCGCGTAGGTATCGGCCGTTGCCATTGACCGAGACGCTCGCATGTAGTCAAGATACCGTTCAACTGCGTCGTCGATCCTCATCGTGTCTATCGTTCGCCTGATCCCCGGAACCCTTGGCGAGACACGTCTTCTCACCGCCTTCCCACTCACGCCAAGTGTACCGGAAGTGCTCGGGCAAGTCAACCTCTGTGGGTCCGCGTCACTCACGCGGATGAGTGGGCCCTTCCGGGAGGCATCCCCGAACCGGGCTGGTCTCGCTGGGCAGCAAGGATCCTTAGCTCCCTCTGCCTGGCGCACTACGCAGCGCACCCACGCCGGCCGGGAACTCAGGAACTGAAGGCTGGGGGCGGGAGTCCGGGTGCGGAGGCTGGGCGTGGAGGCTAACCGAAGGACTCCAGTATTCGGTCCGGTATGTACTCTCTGATGGAACTGTGCCTGACGGCTGTCAGCATTGCCTCCATCCGAATCACTCCGCTTGCGCTCACGAAGGTCAGCACACTGTAGAGCGCAGCATTTCGAGCACCGGCCCTTCCCCGGAAGTCGCGGACCTCCACTTCCGCCCCCGTCTCGGGCACCTCCAGGCTCGCATCAAGCCAGACAGTTCCGCCGTTCATCGCACGGATACGCTCCCGGTTGTGGGCCAGCCCCTCCTCCGATGTGATGATTGCCGCGTCACAGCGGGAGATTCCATGGTACAAGATCGGCTCGCGAGATATGATCACCTCAGCGGTGGAGAAACCCACTCCTACCGTGACTGGATAGCTGCCCTTCTTCGTCGTATGCAGCCCCGACGCCATGGCCGCCTGAGCAAACAGTTCTGCCGCTCGCTGCGCCCCCTCGCCCGCAGAACCTCCCAGCACCAACTCCAGACGTCCCTCTAGCTCGGAGTTGAAGTCTATCTTTGTCTTCCGTATCGCCCCATCCCTCAGAAGCGAGGGACACAACTCCTCCACCCTCAATCGCAACGGGGGCCGCTCCTCTCCCCTCCACACACCCGCTTCGTAGCCCGCTTCCTCCGCCAGGTCGCGAAGCCGAATCTCTGGGTTCATCTTGAGCCCGTAACTGGGACACAGCTCCAGTACCTCGATCAGGGCAAAGCCCTTGATCTCGAATGCTTCTCGCAGATCGTCGGAGAAGTTGCCCCGTCCCAGCAAACGACGTGCGTACGGAGCCCCAGCATCGAAGACGAGTTGGCACAGGTCGTGATGAGGATAGGGGCTTCCTTCCTTGGTGATCACCGTTCTGAAGCCACACGGTGTGAGCCCGCTCGGCTGCCCCCCCGTCATCCCGTATAGCATGTTGTTGTGCACCACCACAGTCAGGTCCACGTTAAGTCGCGCCGCTTCCAGGAGGTGCTGTAGCCCAATCGTCGCCCCACCATCCCCGATGAACACGATTACCTGCTTACCCGGTCCTAGTCCCATCGCGATCCCACTCCCCAGCGCCACAGACCGTCCGTGGAGCCCGTGCGCCGTGTGCGTGGCGAATGCCCGATCGATGATACCGTGGCAGCCGATGTCCGTAACCAGCACCACGTCGCACGGCTCACAGCCCAGCGCTTCCAACGCGCGCACCGTATTCCGGGCGACCAGGTGATGCCCGCACCCCTTGCAGTAGGGGAAGTCCGTCGTGGACACGAGCTCGCTCATCCGCATACCTCCTGCACGATGTGCCCCGGCTCGACCATGTGGCCGATGTCTCCGATGACTCGCACTCTCTTTGGGTGCCGGTCTCCGAACAGTATCGAGGCAAACTGCCCTTGCAGATTCTCCTCTGCGAAAATCACCTGGGGATACCTGTCCAGGACATCGTAGTAGACCTCAGGGACCGGTACCAGCGTGCGAGCCACCAACAAGGACGCTGCCAATCCTCTCTGGGCCAGCGCCTGGACCGCTTCTCGAGCGGCGCCCGACGTGATACCGTACGTCACGATTAGGATCTCAGCCTCTTTCCTCTCCTCCAGGGTATACAGTGCTGGCACGTGCGCCCTCACCTTTGCCTCCAGACGCCGCGTGTTCCGCAGCGCTTTCTCCGTTGAATGCCGGAGGATACCCTCTTCATCGTGAGTCGAGGCCGTCACGCGCACTCGGTGATGGTCATTCCCGATGGCAAGAAACGGGGGCACCCCAGAATCCGGCGCCTCATACGGTCGGTACGGCGCCTGGCCGTCGTAAAACCGCCGTTTGACGGGCTCGATGTCGTCCAGGCTCCTCACATCGAAGCTCCGCTCCGTCGTCACCGTCTCCTTCGAGGTCAGCAAGACGACCGGGCTGCGCAGATCCACCGCCGTCTGCAATGCCACCGGCGGCAACGCCCAGCAATCCTCTATGTCCGCCACGCAGAAGGTCGGCACCGGATGACCGCCGGAGATGATTCCGTGCACGAACCGCACGTCATCCTGAGCACCGGCGGTAGCGGTTCCCGTCGAGGGCCCCAGACGCTGTACCAACACGACCAACATCGGCAGTTCCATCATATAGGCCATATTGATTGACTCTACCATCAGGGCCAGGCCGGGGAACGAGGTCGCCGTCACCGGCAGCCTGCCGGCCGCCGACAGCCCGGCCATCCACTGCAGTGCCGTGATCTCGTCCGGGGCGGGAAGAACCACCGGAAAGCGCCGGCTGGCGTAGCTGTAGATGAGACTCGCGGGCGTGATGGGATAGCCGATGTAGGCATCGGCGCCCGCTCGCGCGCAGCTCTCGGCTATCAGGCGGGATCCATCCAGGAGAGCAAGGTGGCGTCCTCTATTGGTTTCCATCAGTTTCCCCATTCACTGCAAAGAACTCCTCGAAGTCGATCGCATCGAAGATCAGCACGCGGTGCTCGTGAGCGTCACTTACGTATACAGTCCCGTCTTCCGCCACCGCGATTCCCTGGGGCAACCCAAACGATCGGTCGTCACTGCCGTACTCCCCGAACGAAAGCAGGTAATCCCCTTGGCTGTTGAAGACCAGCACACGGTAGTAGCCGGGGTCGGTGACGTAAACGTGGCCCTCACCATCGACTGCCAGGTACGGCTTCTCCTCGGGAGTGCCCGAATCCCACCCTTTAATGGCCCACTCCCGCAGGAACACTCCCTGTTTGTCGAAGACCTGGACCCGGCGGTTCCACGTATCTGCGACGTACACCTCGCCTGCCGGGCCCAGGGCGATTCCCACTGGTTCGTCCAGTTGCCCCTCACCTGCGCCACCGCCGCCCCACTGAAAGGCAAACTCTCCATCCATCCCAAAGACCTGGATGCGCTTGTTCCCCGTGTCTGTTACGTAGACCAGGGGGCCCTCCATCTGGTCCCTACCGATCTCCGGCCCAACGGCCACCCCTCGCGGGCCGTAGAACATACCCCGCCCGGCCACCCCATCGCCGACGCTGAACTCGCCGAAGTCGCCCCAGGCGGTCACGGGCCTGCCCTCCGCGTCGAGCCTCTGGATGCGGTGATTCCACGTGTCCGCCACGTAAATGCTGCCATCCGGAGCCGCCGCTACGTCCCACGGCTCATTGAAGCCCCGAGCCTGCCCTGGCTCATCGGCAGCCAGCGAACGCCCGTCTATGACCCCCAGGAATTCCCCATCAGCCGTGAACCTCTGCACGCGGTGATTTCCGCCGTCGACCACCAGAACTGAACCATCCGGGTCAATGGCAACGCCCCGTGGGCTCTCAAACTGGGCTGGCCCGGACCCTTGCTCGCCGATCACCCTGCGGGCACCAAGCTCCACGTGGTTTTCCGAGTAGGGTGCGGCGTAGTCGAGTCCATCGGGCTCCAGCGCCCCTTCCTCCCACATCTGGGCGATCACATCACGCCGGACGTACAGACGATAGTCGCTCCGCAGCGGCCATTCATCTAACCTGTGAGTACTCTCCGTCACCGAGTCATAGAGGCTGTAGTCTCTATCGTACCAGATTCTCCACAGTGCCGCGCGCATATCCGCATTCGTCAGCGCACGCTTGACGCGCTGCCAGGTTAGCCCCTTGTAGTCCTCGATGGGCCACCACAGGTAAGTATAGGTGTTCACTGTGTACTCATTCGCTGTGTAAGGCGACACCGCGTCCCATTGCCCTCGGCCCGCAATGACGACAGGCACATCCATCTGCTCCCTAGTGGGGCTCTCCCCATAGAAGGTGGCGTTCGGGTAGTTGCGCAGGTACCAGTGGAACGGCCACGAACCGTCAGCTCCGTAAGCCACTTCGATGAGCCGGGAACCGCCGACCAGTCGCCGCGACAGCTCCTCGATCTGACCCATCGTCTCCTTAACTGCTGGAGCCGAATGAGCGTAGACCAGATGCTCAGTCGGATAGCCGTAGTTCACGTAGCAGAAACGCCATGCGTGGCGCAGGGTCAGCATCGTGGGTGCGAGCAACCCGGCAAGCAGCAGAACCCGCAGTGAAAGACCCACATCACTACTCCCGATGATGTAGACAAGACCGGCCCCCAGGGCTACGGTGGCGATCAGGCTGCCCAGGAACTGCCCGGTGATCATCAGCTCTGTTAAGCTCGATCCCTGGAACGGCCCCACCGAACTGGCGAACACAAGCGCCCCCACTGCCATCACAAACGGCGGCGCCAGGATGATGGCAATCCATAGCCGCTCGCGGGCCACGCGTCTCCAGTCGATGCCCCCAATAAACCGTCCGACTCCCCACCCTCCCAGCAACACCATGGGCAGCGCCAGATGCACCGTCAACCACGGCATCTTCTCCCCCGCCCACGAATAACCAACCCAGGCCGCTCCCGTCCACCACAGCAGAAATGGGATGAAGAGCCTCTGGGAGTCGAGATTCAGAGCAAAACTCGTTGCGCTCAAGTTTCCCGTCCCTCGCATTACGGACCGCACCGCCACGTAAGCCGCCGTCACGATGCTCAACAGCAATGGCAGGTACTCGTACAGCGGGACGACGATACCGTAGTAGTACCAGGGCTGCCCGCCTCTCTCCACGCCGTGCTGAGCCAGCCAGTATCCCATTGATCCAATCAGCCCGCTGGCGATTCCGCTCCCGTTCGTGAACACCGTCGTGAACAGCACGATGCAGATGCCATAATGGATCGCTGCCGCGATGCTCCACCGCCGCCAGTCCCACACGCCTCCGATGAGCGCTGACAATGCGATGACCGCCCCCAGGATTGCCCCTGAGTAGTAGATGGTCGGCGTCGAGTAGTCCATAGGGTCGAGGCCTGCGAGCTGGATCAGAATAGGCGAGAGAAACGGGAGACACAGGGTCCCCAGCACAACGATTAGATCCAAGGACCGTAAGCCCTTCAAATGGCGCCAGGCCCCGATCAGCAGCACGATTACACCCGTGAGCACAGCCAAAGCAACGAGCCCGACCCCAGCCGTGCCCCACCACGGCAGCGCACGCTGAGCCTCGCCGCCGGCTGCGCCCTGAGAGAGCATACCGAGACCAAGACCCGCCAGTCCCACAGCAATGCCCATCAGCACCACGTACAGCACCGACCTCAGATTCTCACGTTCGTCCCATTCCTGCACCAGGGTCTCACGCACGAACACGCCGACCAGGAAAAAACCGACGATAGCGTGATAGATGAACGCCACCTCCTTGGTGGCGAACGCCAGCGAGACGCCGCCCGCCATCAGGAAAAGCCAACGCTCACCTCCATCCCGCAGATAGGAAAACACCGCAAAGACGACGATTAGGGCCCACACAATCACCGGGATGTCGTGCCGAATGTAACGTGAGTAGTAGGCAATGGACGGAGAGATCAGCAAGAGGACCGCCGTGACCAGCGCACCCATCCGCCCCAGCCAGCCCCGTAGCAGATAAGGAAAGGCCACAATCGCGACACCCATCATCGCGACCACCAGGCGTGCGGTGAAATCGGTGTCCCCAAACAAGAAGTACGACAGCGCAGTCGCGTGGAACAGGAACGGGCCGTGCATCAGCGGCGTGTGCTGAAACCCCTGACCCACGTACAGATTCCAGGAATACTTCGTATGCAGGCTTTCGTCGTGACTCTGGACCCGGATCCCCAATCCCCACAACCGCGTCACCAGAGCCACGGCGATCAGCCCAGCATAGAGCAACCTCTCCCAGTTCAGCGCCACCCAGCAACCCACTGGCCGATCCAGCCACCGGTCAAGCAGTCCAGTCACGTGCCTTTTCCCCCTCCGTACCAGCTTCCCTCAGCGCTCCACACCCGACCCGTCGACCGACCGCCACAGGATCGCCCGAAGCTCCGGCTCCGGAAGCGGCGGGCCATCCCGAAACAGGAACCAGCTGAAGGCAAGACTGCAGTCCGCCTCCCAGAATCGACACCCAACCGCGCGCGGCGTCCACTGCCGCTCCAGCGGGAATCCCTGTCCTGCGTACTCCGCACCGGGAGGGCTCCCTTTCCCTTCGTCGCCATCGACCGTCAACACGATCGCTCCCCGCTCCCCCGCATGCAACTCGCTCAGATCATCAACACGGCGCGCCATCTCGAAATCGCGCAGATACCACGCCAGCACCGAGTTCTCCGATGCTTCGTATACGAAGTCCAGGGTCGTGGGCGTCCCCCTCTCTCGCCACGAGACCACGCGCAGTGTTTCCACCAGATCGCGCACATTCACTGGCGTCGGTCGGTTCAACAGCGCCTCGCGCGGATCCCCCGGACGGCCATAGGCAACTCGCGAACCCGCTGACACCATCAGCGCCAACAGCGCAACCCCGGTTGCCGCTGCCGCCGTCCGCACCGTCGCATCAAGCCCGAGCGCAAACCCGCAGCCCACGCCCACAAATGCCTGCAGCCCTACAATCACCAGCGCCACCACGATATCCGCCGCCCGGCCAAACGCAGCGTAACTGGCCAGCATCAGGTAGACCTGAGCCCACAGAATCAGCACCATGACAGCATAGGTCCACCGAAATGCAGCGTTGCCTGACCACTGGCCCCCTGCCACTCCCTGCACCCCGAGCCCCGACAGCATCGCCAGTGGCACCACCACCCATAGGAGGTCCGTCGGTGCTCGTCCTGGCATGACCAGCAGCAGCACGACCGCCAGGCCAGCCCACAGCCCCAACAACACAACCAAGTGCTGTCCACGCCACAGTCCCCAAGCCAGACCTCCGAGCCCCAATGCCAGGCCGAGCAGCTCATATACGACAAGCAGTGTCACGGGCGACGCGGCAGGTACCTCCACCGCGCGGCAACGATGAACCCAGTCGACCAGGAGGCTTCCCACCGCCGCGGTCCCTGATGGGTTCCAACCAAGCCCCGTCGAGAGCACGAGGGCAGCGAGCGCGAACACGAGCAAGAACCGAGTGCCATCAGCTCCCAGACGCTCTGCTGCGCACTTCGCATCCTCTTCAGGTCTGTCATACGGCCAGATCCGCCGACCAAAAGCCCACGCCACGCCCAGCGGAACCAGGAGACCGTAGGTAGCTGCCCCACTCACCACAGCGAGAGCGAGACCTATGGCGGCAAACGCGAGCCATCCGCGCTTATCCGCCTCGAAAAACTGGTTCAGGCCACCCAAAAATACCATCGTCCCCGCGGCCGCCATCGCCGTCCCCTCGAGCTGCCGAGACGCGACCAGGGCTGTGGGCGAGATGGCCAGGTACGCGCCCGAAGCCAAAGCCCCCGCTCGCCCCAGACGCCGTCTCAGAAGCATGGGGGTCAGAGCAAGAGCTGAGCCGAACACAGCCGGCAGGAATCGCGCCAGCGCGTCACTCCCGCCACACACCCAGAACAGCAAGCTGTTGCCCACCAGCAACAGCGGACTGTAACCCTCAACAGGCACACCTTGTCCCGTGGCGGCATGCCAGGCTCCAGTTGCCTGCCGCGCCTCAGCAGCACTCAGAGGCGCTCGACCCAGCCCCGCCAACCGCACCGTCAGGGCAGTGACCGCGATCAGAGCCCAGAGGACGACCTCGGACCTTTCCCGAACTCGATCCTCACATCTGTTTCGCGTGTATTCTGTGTCCGTCATTCTGGAGACATCCCACAGGTTCACGAATCCCACGCAACCAGGTCACCCATCCTCATCTGTTATCCTTCTGCTCACTCGGGCACCCACGAGTTGGCCTTTGTCAGATCTTCAGATCTGACGTCGACCACGCACAACGGGGCCTCCGGGTTCTCTAGCTCACCACTTCGTAGACGGTCACGTCGTGATCATCGTAGACCACTCGCAGCATCCCTTCCTCCACCATCTGCGCGAACTTCGCCAGCCCGCGCCCATCGTAATAAGCTCGTTCGTACGCACCGACGTACACGTACCGCACACCGTAACGCTCCAGAATCGCCATCGCCTCCGCGGTCTCAGTCGTGCTGTAGCACGTGTTCACGTCGTCCCGACGCCACCTGACCATCTCCCCGCCCACGCCCACGCGCTGCTGCGCCTGGTGATGACGCCAGCCTACCACTGCCGGCAGGCCCGTGTAGACCGAGACCCGGTTGGCCCACAGGTACTCGCGCCATCCCAGCCCCTCCAAAATCACGGGCGAACCCTGTATGCTGTCCTGCATCCATCGAATGGCGTGATAATCCCCGACTAGGGAAATCGGCCGCGGGTCGCCTCTTGGGCCCCCAAACACTTCGGCGTGTTGCATAAAGGCCATCCCGTCAAGCGTTCTCCCTGCTTCAGGTGCCATCCGGTCCACTGCCCGTGCGTGAATACCTACCGGCAGGAACACTGCCCCTCCGAGAACGAGGACCGCCATCGCGCTCCACCAGGCCCAGCGAGCTTCAAACCTCCATCCCGGGGCGCGCCTCCAGATCCAGCCCAGGCTGACCGCCGCAGCGACGGCAAGCAGGACCCACACCTGCAGATAGAACTTGAAGACGGTGTTCATGCGCCCGATGTCTCCCTCCAGCACGACGATCTCAACGGCCAGGGAGAGCACCATTGCCGTCCCCACCAGCAGCCAGAGAAGACGACCCCTCGGCCCCGAACACTCTGAACCATCCCCACAACAGCCCAGCAACGACAGGCCTGCCAGAAAAGCTGCCGGTACCGCCACCAGGGCCACTTGATACTTCGCGATCGCCAGGCCCGCGGCCACGCCGCCTACCCCCAGCACCGCCAACCCGCCCACGTGCCAGGGTAGCCGTCGTTGCGTCCCCTCCCTCGCTACCTGAACCACCATGCGTGTAAGCACCGGAAACAACAGCAACCCGTGGATCCACAGATAGATGCTGACTGGCGTTGTCTCACCTCTCCACAGTTGAATGGCATTGTACCCCGGCACGTAGTGACGGCTGTAGGGCAGATACAAGACTACGCTCAATCCACCGAGCAGACCTGCCCGCAACACAAACGAGGTCAGGCCTCCAGCGAAGCGCCCAGGGGGCTCGGAAATCGCCGTGCCGGCACTCTGCACTTGCTCCACTTCACCTCCTGACTTCTCGGGTTTCGGCCCCTTCGCTCCCTCCTCCTGTTTCGCTGACCACACTCCCAGACCGAGCGCCGCAAGCCCCAGCAACATGTACGTGGGGTAGTCCCACGTGTTCGTGGGCCGAAGAGCGCCAATGACCACGCCGCCCAGGAGCAGGCTCCCCCAGGTGGGCTTCGGAGTCCGCGCCCAGTTGACTGCCAGGACCAATGCAAAGAACGTCAGTGGCAAGGCCATCATGTGAGCGTGCAGGTCCCCATAAAGGAATGTGAAGGCCGGGAACTCCGCGATCGGATTCCCCGTCTCAGATGGGATGATGCGAGTGGGATGCCAATACCAGGATTCAGGCCGCATCGCCAGACCCTCGCCTCTAACCATCACCTGCCAGAGTCCGCGGAAAAGAGCCACGGCGTTCGCAAACCCGGGTATCCTGGTGGGAAACGAAACGTCCCCTAGCGCCATCAGCCTGCTGCCGACCAGGTGGGCCACCCCCAGGTTTCCCACCAGGACAGTGAAGATCACGCCCGTCAAGCCCACCAGCAACAGCCGGCGCCGGTTGCCGCCGGACAGATTGTACGCCACCGAGAACGCTCCTAACCCCGTCAGCGCGCAGACGAGCGGCACCGCCAGGTTGTAAGCAACCGCTGGCACCGTCCCTATGAGTTGCGTGAGCGTGCCGACGATGACGAAGCCGAAGTAGTAGTAGTTGATCCACGTCCCGGCAAGCCAGGGATTATAGGGCGGGAACCACGTTGACTTCATCACTGCGTTGAAGTAGGCGAAATCCATCGGCTTCTCACCGCCCACCACCGGATGCCACAGGTCGGGTTGGAGCATCCGCACACCGATCCAGCCGGCGAAAAGGAACACAAACACTCCCTCAATCAACAGCACGCTGCGCCAGCGGCGGCGGAAGAACCTCCACAGTTCGTCCCGCTTGACCCAGCCTACACCACATCCCACTGCTGCCGATCCCACGACTATGCCCAGAATCGTCCCGCGCGTATTCGGCAACAGCCGCACGCTGGCCACCAGCCAGGTCAAGTACGCTGTGACCAGCAGCCCCAACAGACGCGAGACTCCATATCCGCGGTCGCGGAGCTTTGGCAGCGAGACGAAGACCAGCGGAAACACCACCCAGCCCAGGGCCGTGACAGTCGCCCACCATCCTAGCGCCGCCAGACCCGGGGCCCGATTGAGAAGCGCATCTCGGTTGAACATCTCAGACCACGTTCCACCGGACTGTTGTTGAGCCCACGTTTCATCATCGAACCTCAGCATGTCAGCCGTCCTGGTGGCCTCCTGAGGCGTGAGCCCGTGCTGTGCCCGCTCCACATCGACCTGCCCCAGTATCTCCTCCACCTGCCTCCTGGAATAGGCCTCCGTCTTGCGGAAGATCAGCACCCGTGGATGGTCATACACGCTAAACGACTCTTCAGCGGGGGGGAGCAGTATCCGAATCGGCTCGCTCTGATTCTCGTACTTTGCCTCCACCAACTCAAACGGGTTCTCCTGATCAGGAAACACAAACGGGCCCAGGGCCGGGTATGAGGTGAAATCAGCCGCAAGCTCAAAACCCAACTCGCCCCCAAAGAGTGCCCGGTAGTACGCAGTGGTCAGGGGATATCGAGCCGGCAGCCGGGCGATCGAGGCATACAGCCGGTTGCTCGCCAGGAAGATATAGTCCGCCTGATCCAGCCACCCGTACAACTGCGCCCGTTTGCCAGGTGTGTCCTCGTTGTAGTTCTCCATCTCGATCCCCTCGTACGTGCCACGAAAGGGATCATGTCCGTCCACTCGCAGCGGCAAACCCCAGTCCCAGTGTTCGTTTGCCACCGTCACCCCGGGAGGAACGTGCTCGTAAATCCAGCGCGAGGCCGCGAGACGCGGATGGGGCCGCAGGTAGATGGTGAAGAACGCCATACCCCAGAAGACAGCACCCAGGGCCACCACGGCCGACATACCAAGACCGATCCCCCGCCACCACAGCGACCTGGCACCCATCATTCGAACCAGCCAGTAAGCAGCAAAGAGCAGAAGAATGGGGTACAGGGGCAGGAAATAGCGCATCGCCTTCACCCACCCGGTGGCATAATACACGAACACGACGCTCGCCCACCCCCATAGCACCAGGTGTCTCTGCCCGCGGCGTGCGTCACGCAGCAGTTCAAAGCCGGCCCAGCCCCATCCAATCCACGCCGCCAGGCCAAGCGGCAAGCCCATCCCCCACACCACCATATTCACCCAGGGGAACACAACCGGCGTCCTGCCAGCCCACTGCCGCCCCGAAGGCAGGTCGATCTCACCAGCCTGCTCCGCCCGGATGGCGCTCAGTCGTCCAAACCACTCCGGGCTGGGGCGCACCCCGAAGAACCCGGGACCTTCAAATGCGTACGGCTGACCAATGCGAAAAGCAACCAGCGACAACAAAGCAGCAAGCCCGACGCCCACTAAGACCCGCCAGAGCCGAGAGACCTGGAAACGCGGCATGCTGGCCCTGCATGATTGGCCCCAGCCCATCGCCCGGGAGACAGCAGCCAGCGCCACCAGCAGGGCCGCCGCTGCCGCGCTCACCTTCGACGCTGCAGCGAGCCCGACCCCCACACCCGCCACGCTGAAGTCAGCCCACCCGCCGGTCTCGCTCGCCCGCACAGAGAAGTAGGCGACCAGCATGGTGAAGAAACACGCTGTGCTGTCGACCGTGAAGAAGTGTGCCTGCTGGATCAGGAACGCGGTCACCGCGAAGAAGCCGGCAGCCAGCAGCCCGGTCGCCTCTCCGTACAGCCGTCTTCCAATCAAATAAACCAGCACCAGCGACCCAAGATCCGCCAGCGCCGACAGTGCCCGCCCCACAACCGCGCTGTGCGTGCCGGTGAAGGTTCCCGGCGAGCATTCCTGCGCCCGCGAACCGATCAGCAGCGATGCCACCGCCCGCCCTAGCGGCACCGTCATATCAGTGCAAGCTTGATCTAGCCATTCCACCGTGGCCCGCGCCGCGAAGAGCGGCAGTGTACCGTAGCTGTAGCGGCGCCCTTCGTTGTTACGGACGTTGAGGGACGACTGGTGCGTGTCGAAGTAGTTTGAGAGATCCTCCGGCCACCTGATGAGAGACACCGTATTCCGCATGTGCCCCTCATCGGGGTGGATGTACTGCCCCTCGTCCCAATGCAGCCCCGTGAAGCGCAGGTAGCCCGCTGCCACTAGAATGACCAGCAGCAGCGCCAACGACCACACCCGGAAGGGCCGCTGGCTCCCGTGTGCCGTCAGCGCCGGCCCCTCCTGCCTTCCGCCTTTCACTCCCTACTCCTTGCCTACCGCGTACAAGGCGTAGAGCACGTCGCCGTCCGCACTCGACCGCACGTACTCCTCAGTACCGCCTGGATAGTCCGTCCGGACATCCTCCAGTTCATGCACTCGTGCGCGATGGAACACGAAGCACGCGCCCCCGTCCAGGTCCGGCTCCGGAGCATCTCCCTCGCCCGGTGGAGGCACGTCAACCCCGGCAATTCCGCGCGCCATGAACCGGAATGTCCCATGGTCCCAATAGATGAACGGCGGCCCATGCAAATAGACGACGCACTCGTCATCCTCGCGCACGAGTTGGCGCGAGAGACGCGTCGCCATCTCAGCCGTCGGGTTGCCGTAGATGCGGGTCGGGGTATACGCAAAGAAGTAGTAGCCCAGGTTCAGCACGGCGACTGCCATCAGCACCAGTGCACCGACACCCTCCCACAGGACCCGCTCACCACCTACCATACGCTCGCCGAATTCCAGAATCCAGTCCAGTCCTAACCCTACCAGCATCGCCACCGCGGGCGTAGCAAGGATCATCCGCTGGCTGCTGGGCGGATTCTCCGTCATCACCCAGCCCAGGAACAGGGCCAGCCAGAACCAGAGCAGCAGAAGCTGACTGGCCGGCCAGCGCCAGCGGGTCACGGTCCACAGCATCCCGGCGACGAAAAACAGGCCACTAATGAAGTCGAGTAGAGGAATCGAGGCCCGATACCAGAAGGTGGGATCGAGCGTGTAATTGAAGGCTGAAACAGACTTCCAGAACTGCTCGAAAAGTAGCCCGAAGGCTCCTCGGTTCGCGATCTCTTGCTCTCGTACCAGCCAGCCAGAGGCAAAGATGCTCACTTGCCGGGGCCGCGAAGTAAGGGCATCGGGGTGAGCAGCATAGTGAATGACCAGAGGCGCCAGTACAACCAGCGCTCCGCCGCCCAGAATCACTAGCTGCCGCGCGTACCGTGCCAAGAACCGGTGTCCGAATACAGTCTGCAGTGCCAGATAGCAGGCGGCAACCACACCCACCAATCGAGCTCCGAAGTACCCGTACCAACCAAGCCCTATGACCACCCCCGTCAGAGCAAAGATGAGCCGCTCCTTACGTCGCATACCCAGTAGGAGCAACCAGAGCACGACCGTAATCACTAAGGGGTCCATGATCTGGTTCGAACCCAACCGGCTGAAGTGGATATGGTAATGACTGCCAGCCAGTGCTGCCGAGGACAACCAGGCTACGCGCCCACCCCACAGCTCACGAGCGAGCAGATAAGTGCTCAGGACGGTCGCCGTGCCGATCACCGCCGACAACGTCCGCAACCCTCCTACTGTCGCCCCGAAAACGCGCATCCACAGTCCGTACATCAAGAACGACATCGTCGGTACACTGAACCAACCCGTGGAGAACGGATTCCCCAACGGTGAGCGCAGAAACTCTAGCGCTGCAGCGCCCTGAGTCCCCTCGTCGCCGCCCAGGTTCGCCGGGATGTGCTCCAGGTCATAGACCCGTACGACCAGGCCCACCAGCACCAGCATCAAGACTGCCGCCAGGTCGACGCGGTTCCGTCTCAGCCAACGGCGGATTCCTCCCCCTGTCACCAGCCGTCGCCACATTGCCGCGGGAGTTGCCCGCGCCGGCAGGAAGGCAAGCAAGAAGCCCATCACACCGATTCCCCACAGAGCGAGCAGGTCGCCGTACCCCGCATCCGGTGCTCGTTGGCCTGCCAGCAAGCCAGCGACGAAGGAGCTCCACAACCCACACATCGCCATCAGCGCCCGGACCGGATGCCGACGCAGGAACCAGAGCCACCGCGGCCAGCGCCGGCCCGCTACTCCCGCCATCCCGCGTTCGGCTCTTCTGGCGCGCAGCTGTGCGAGACTGAGGAACAGTATGCCAGCCCCCCAAAGCAGAACCCCGTCCCAGACGTACTCGCGTCGATAGACAAAAACAAACTGCCCCAGCGTGCCCAGGGCAAGCCCGCCAACGATCGCCACGGCGATCACCCGATCGCTATTACGCACCTCGACTGCACCCCGTCCTGCCGCCGTGGCTGCCGCCCCGCAAGGAACAGCAGACCCCCCATATCGGATCAGTCGCTCCGGTCGGCGAGCAGGTCCTCAAACAGGTTCTCATACTCACGGGCCGTCCGTTCTGTCGACCAGCGCTCCGCGATCTCCGCTCGGGGCTGGACGAACTCCTCACGTCTGGCTGTGACCTCAATGATTGCTTTTGCCAGCGCATCGCTGTCGCCCATCGGGACGACCTTGCCCATTCCCGTCTGCTCAACCGGCTGGCGTAGCCCGGGCAGATTGCTGGCGATCGACGGTGTGCCGCACAGCATTGCCTCTGCTTGCACCAGCCCGAACGACTCAACGGGGTGCACGCCGGGTGCCACGATCATGTCCACATTCGGGTAGAACGCGGCCCTTTGCACCGGCCTCAGCTCACCCAGAAACGTCCAATGGTCCTCATACTTGCGCAGAAGCGAGCCCAGGCGATGAGCACGCGCTTCTTCTCCCAGCATGTGCCGAAACTCCCCTGCACAGAGAACACGTGCACGCGGGTACTCCTCGAGCACACGAGGGAGTGCCCTCAAAAGCACCTCGATGCCTGTCTCGCCCGACGCAGCGCATGCCACGCCGATTATCGGCCGGTGGTCGCCCAAGCGGTGCATCTTCCGAAACGCCGCTACCGCCCCCCTGCCGATCGCCGCTACTTCCACCGGCGGAGGGATGACCTCCGTCTTGCCGCGAAAACGTTGAAGGAAGGAAGAACGGCGTGCGAAGTCCTCTGCGCTGCACACAATTCGATCCGCGAGAACCCCGGCCGCTTGGCTCCCCAGCCGTACCCACAAGTTGACCGCCGAGTTGAGCCAACTACCCGAAGCCGCCAGGTCGCGATGGTAGGTTAAGACCAGCGGCGTGCTCAGCGCGCGGCCCCACAGGGCGGAGCCAGCCGCGCCCCACTGTGGGAGATGTAGGTTCACCACATCGTGCTCCCGGACCAGACGTCCCGAAAGGAATGGCAGACTCGGCAGCCACGTGAGCGCACCGACTCGCACCAGTTTCGACGCGGTGACAACCCGGAGTCCATTATGTCCTTCAGAGAATGTGGGCAACTCCTCGTCGCTGATCAGCAAGGTGATGCCGTGCCCCCGCGCCCGAAGTCCCTTCGCCAGCCGATGGGCATACGCGGCCTGCTCGCCACT
>CAYVCX010000029.1:32257-34436 GCA_964450435.1 uncultured Anaerolineales bacterium | reverse complement strand
CGGCGATGCAGTTGAGGAACGTGGTCTTGCCCGCACCGTTGGGGCCGATCAGCCCGTATATCTGCCCCCGCTTCACGTCCATAGAGACGCGGTTGACAGCCGTCAACCCGCCGAAGTTCTTGACCACCCTCTCTGTGTGCAGTACGAGGTCATCTTTGTTAGCCGCCATCAGGATTACCTCCCTCGTAGGCGCTACGTCTCGCAGCGGAGGGACAGCGGGACTTCGGTGTGAGCGTCGCTCGCAAGAAGCCCCGCCATCCCCGCGTCAGTTACTGCCCGATGGTCGGGCGTTTGCTACGGCTTGGGCTGCAGCTGCTGCTCAGCCCACTCGGGCGGGTAAACGATCTGGCCCTCGCCGTCGAAGTACTGGAGGACGGGGAAGATGTAGTAGCCCTGCCCGACGACGGGATCGGGTACGACGTCCATGTTGGTCGCGTACTCCTGCATCACGATGCCGTCGGTGAAGGTCCACTCTCCGGTCCAGACGTTGTCCTTGACGAAGTTGTAGATGACCTCGCTGCTCAACTCGCCGTACTCGTCGTAGGCAGCTTGAGCAACGGCCAGGAAGAACTTGGTGCCATCATAGGAGAGGCCGCCGGAGGAGGGGCTGGGCTCAATGTCCCAGCGCTCCCGGAACTGCTCAGCGTACTCCCGCCCCTCGGCCGTGGCCCAACCAGGGATCTGGTCCAGGACGTAGTCGGAGGACGCGCCGGTCAGGTCATACCACTCGCCGACCCAGCCGAGGCCGTCGGCAACGATCAAGCTCTCAACCCCCACCTCATCAGCCTGTCGGATGAAAGCGGAGAAGGAGGGCGCCGCCGTGCTCGTACCGGCAATGACAGCCGGGTTCGTTTCCACGTAGCTGTTGAGCAGCGGGTAAAACTCCGTCTGGTCGATGCTGAAATAATCCTCGGACAGGATCTCCCAGCCGGCGTCCTCGAACTGCTCCTTGATGGCCCCGCCGAAGCTGCGGCCCCAGTCCGTGTCCTCGCCGTAGATGGCGACGGTCTTCTCATCGGGGGCCCAGATGCCTTCAGCAATAGCGTCCTCCAGGGCCTGCACGTAGGAGATGCTCAGCTTCGCCGGCGTCGGCCACCCCTTGAACATCCAGTAGCCGAACCTGTCAGGATCCTGTTCGAAGGTCTCGTTGACGACCTCGGTCGCGCCGAAGCCGAAGAAGTGGGGCACCTGGTGCTTGGCCGTGATCTGCATCACGGATACAGCCACCGAGCTGTGCCAGTTGAGGATACCAGCCTGAATCCCATCCTGGACTATGGCCTGCTCGTACGCCTGCGAGGCATCGGCCGGGTCCGACTGGGAGTCGATCCAAACCGGCTCGACGGCATAGTGGCCGATCTGGCTGTTGATCTCCTCCAGAGCCATAGTTGCCGAGGCCTGGAACTCCTCGCCCGTGCGGGCACTGGGGCCGCTGAAGGGCCCAAGGATGCCAAGCTTGAAAGCGTCCGTCACCTCGACGGGTTCCTCAGCCGGCGGCGCTACGGCCTCAGGCGGTGTCTCGCCAGGCGCCGTGAACGGCTGTACGGCCCACTCGGGCGGATAGATGACCTGCCCCTCTCCGTCGAAGTACTGGAGGACGGGGAAGGTGTAGTAGCCCTCACCAACGACGGGATCGGGCACCGTCTCCGGCGTGTACAGGTACTCATCCATCACGATGCCGTCGGTGTAGGACCACTCGCCGGTCTGGATCTGGTCCCTGGCGAAGTTAGCCAGGGACTCCGAGGTCAGCTCGCCCTCACTGTCGTACACGGTCTGGGCGATCTGGATGAAGAAGTTGGTGCCGTCAAAGGCCAGTCCGGCCGCGGACGGGCTGGGCTCGAAACCCTCCCTCGCCTCAAAGGCCGTGGCGAACTCCTGACCCTCTTCGGTGGCCCACCCGGGGATCTGGTCGAGGATGTAGTTGGACGACTCGCCAGTGAGATCGTACCACTCGCCGAACCAGCCGAGGCCGTCGGCGACGATGACGCTCTCGACCCCGACCTCATCGGCCTGTCGGATGAAGGCCGAGAAGGACGGCAAGGCCGTGCTCGTACCGGCGATGACTGCCGGGTTCTCGTCCGCGTAGCTGTTGACCAGCGGGTAGAACTCGGTCTGATCGATGCCGAAGTAATCCTCGGAAACGATCTCCCAGCCCGCGTCCTGGAACTGTCCCTTGATGGCG
>CAYVCX010000029.1:0-32157 GCA_964450435.1 uncultured Anaerolineales bacterium | reverse complement strand
GTAATCCTCGGAAACGATCTCCCAGCCCGCGTCCTGGAACTGTCCCTTGATGGCGCCGCCGAAGCTGCGACCCCAGTCCGTGTCCTCGCCGTAGATGGCGACGGTCTTCGCGTCGGGCTCGAATCTGCCCGTCTCGATGGCGTTCTCAAGGGTCTGGACGTAGGAGATGCTCAGCTTCTGTGGCGTAGGCCACCACTTGTTGACCCAGTAGAAGTACCGATCTGGATCGGATTGCCAGGTCTCGTTGACGGTCTCCGTGGCGCCGTAGGGCGCGAAGTGGGGAATCTGCTGCCTGGCAGCGATCTCCATGCAGGACACCGCGACCGAGCTGTGCCAGTTGAGGATAGCGGCCTGGATCCCGTCCTGGACAACGGCCTGCTCGTAGGCCTGAGAGGCGTCGGCCGGGTCCGACTGGGAGTCGATCCACACCGGTTCGATGGTGTAGTGACCGATGGTCCAGTCGATGGCGTCGAAGGCCATCTCCGCCGCGGCCCGGAACTCGTCACCAGTGCGGGCGCTGGGGCCGCTGAACGGACCGAGCACGCCCAGCTTGAAGACTTCTTCCTCTACCTCCTCAACCGGCTCAGTGGGCTCTTCCTCCACCGCCGGAGGCTCAGTGGGTTCGGGTTCGGGCTGCCCACAACCGCCAAGGGCGACGACCAGCCCTACGACGATCATGAGCGGCAGTAGCGACTTGAACAACTTGTGAAAGGTACTCATTTTCGCTTCTTCTCCCTTTCTACTCTAAATTAGACTTCCTTATACGCAGTACGTGCTATGGAACGAAGCTGCAGATGGTTTGTCGGGACTATCACCCCCTTTCTCTTACAGATCTGGCTCGAGCCTGATCGTACCATTCAGGACATAAATGCATGATCCCATCGCCGTCGGTCAGGACCAGGAGCCACTGAAAGAAAAAAAGGAGCAACCGTAGGATGAGTCCAGAGCGGCCGCGCAGAGTCTCAACACCCGGTCTGGTGGCTCATCGTACGATCTGCTCCCTCTCCTCGGAGATCCTAGATCGGGCCGAAGGCAGGTGCTCTGGCTCGCTACTCTGTCTGACCAACTGAGTAGCTCACAGTTGCGGGACAGCGCCGGACTCGAACCGGACTTCCCCCGTTGCCCACGAAAGGGCACCTTCGGCGTTCAAGCTGTTCAAGTACACAGACCCGCCGTGCGCGGCGGGAAGCCACGCACTGTCAGGTCACAATGCGGCTTTGATGCTCCGCTGAAACTCCACGATGTGGGTCTGGACGAGCAATTCGGCCCGCTCTGAGTCGCCCTTCCTCAAAGCGTCGACGATCCTATGGTGCTGCTCGATAGAATCTCTCACGTCGTCGAGGCGGGCCAACACGAGATACCAGAGACGCAGGCTGAGATCGTACAGGCGATCCAGTGTCTCGGTCAGGAATTCATTGTCGGCAGCTCTGTACAACAGCTTGTGGAAACGCTTGTCGACGCTCATCAGAGCAGAAGGATTGCCGTCCTGCAGCTCTTCAAGATCCCGCAGCACCACTTCTATCCTCTCCAGCTGCTCGTCGGTGATGCGTTGAGCAGCCAGACGAGCACAGAAACCCTCCAAGACAGTGCGCAACTCAAAGATCTTCTGCAGATCGGTGATACTGATGTCACTGACAAATGTCCCCCGCCGAGGGACGACGTTGACCAACCCCTCCGAGTCCAGGCGCTGCAGCGCCTCACGGATCGGCGTGCGGCCCAGTTCTAACTCCTCCATCAAGAGCTGCTCATCGATAACGGCAGAAGGGGGGAGCTCCAGAGTGACCACCTTCTCCTTGATGAGCCAGTACGCCTTCTCACTAAGCCGCACGTGCGGGGACCCCTTGTCCTCGTACTCGACCAGAGCCGACTCAAGCATAGCTAAGGGCTCCAACGAACAAGCCTGAACCCAGTCTACCTGACACACTTGGCAATTAGGCTGAGTATATTTCTGATATATTACCAGTATACTACATATCGCGGCATTTGTCAAGGGTCATTTTTCAGTTGCTCCCGACAGGGACATTCTCCGATTGCTCCACGAGCACGGGAGCATAGACACCACGAACCGGTCTCAAACGACGTTGTACTCGACAATCCCCGCGTCCTCGCGGAACCGGTCGATGTAGAGGGACGTTATGTCGAGGGTCCGGGCCTCCCCGTCGACAATCTCCTCGGCCAGGAGGAGGCCACAAGCAGGGCCATGCATGAATCCATGACCGCTAAAACCGTTGATGCAGTAGAACCCCTCCAACTCCGGAACTCGGCCCAGGATGGGATGGGCATCGGGCGACACCTCGTACAGTCCAGCCCAGCGGTTAGCCAGCCCGGCGCGGTTCAGGAGCGGCATACGAGCGGCTGCCGCCTCCAGATGGACCAGCTCCCACTCTCTGTCGACCGACTGATCGAAACCTGGAGTCTCGTTCTGATTCGACATGCCGGTGAGGATCCCATCTCCCTCAGGATGGAAGTACAGCGACTGGGCAAAATCGATCACGAAGGGGAAGTCCTCAGGCAGCTCCGGAATGGGTCCCGTAACCACGATCTGGCGCCGCCGGGGCACGACGGGGATATCCAACCCTGCCATCTCCCCGACCACGCCGGCCCACGGCCCGGCGGCGTTGACCACCACGGGCGCGGACACCGTGCCCCGGTCGGTGACCACCCCTTGGACGCGCCCGCCCACCATCAGGATGTCGGTGACCTCCACGTCGGTCATGAGCGCCGCTCCAAGCCGTCCTGCCGCCGAGACATAGCCCTGCACCACGCTGCTGGGATCCGCCAGGCCATCGTTGGGATTGAAGGTTCCGGCCAGGACGCCCTCCAGGTCAATCGGCGGGGCGAGCTCGGCAATCTCGGCCGGCGCCAGCCACTCGGTCTCCACGCCGAGAGCACGCTGCATCTCCACGTTCTGCCGGAAGACCTCAAGATCCTCGCGCCGGGTCAAGAGGAAGAGGTAGCCGCAAAGGTTCAGGTCAATGGGCTGTCCCAAGCGCTCCTCAAACCGCTGCAGCATGGGCAGGCTGAGCTTCGAGAGCCGGACGTTGATCTCGGTGCCGAATTGGTAGCGGATACCCCCGGCACATTTGCCCGTCGCCTGCGTTCCGAAGAAGCGCTCCCGCTCCAGGAGCAGCACGTCGTCACACCCTTTGGCTGCCAGATGGTACGCGGTGCTGGCCCCCATCACCCCGCCTCCAACGATCACTACACCAGCTGTTCGAGGTAGTTCCATACTCAGCCCCTTGACAAGCTAGGCAGTCGAAACCTGGGGAATCCGCAGCGGTGACGTATCGACAGGGTACCCGCCCGATCCCTACAGGTCAACCTCAGTGCCCAGCCCAGCAGCTTGTGCCGCCTCCAGGACCGCTGCAGCGGCGACCACGTCCTGCACCGCCACGCCGACCGACTTGAAGAGCGTAATCTCCTCGGGCGACTCCCGGCCCGGCCTTAGACCGGAGACGATCTCGCCCAGCTCGGCGTGGATATAGTCGGCGCTGATCAGCCCGCGCTCCATGGGGATCAGCAGGTCCCCCGCCTCAGCAAGGGCAGCCTCATGGTGATCGATCACTACCTTCGAGCGCATCACGGTCTGCGGCGGTATCTCCTGCATCTCCGGCGTATAGGCCCCCACGGCGTTGATGTGGGTGCCCGGCTGGACGTCAGCGTCATCGAAGACCGGCCTGGACGACGTGGTCGCTGTACAGATGACGTCGGACCCTCGGGCCGCTTGAGCCGGCGTCTCGGCCACCCGCACCTCCAGCGCGAGGCGGCCTTCCATCTCCGCGGCATATCCTTGGGCCCGCTGGGAATCGACGTCATAGACCCAGGCCTCCTCAATGGGGCGGACAGCGCAGATCCCCTCCAACTGCGTGCGTCCTTGGGCACCAGCGCCGAAGATCGCCGCCACGTGGGCCTGAGGCCGAGCCAGCAGCTCCGTGGCAGCCCCCGAAGCAGCCCCCGTACGGAGAGCAGTCAGGTAGGTGCCGTCCATCACCGCGGCGGGCGCCCCAGTAGCCGCATCGACCACGACGACCAGCGCATGGATCAGCGGCAGCCCTCTGTCCGGGTTGTCGCCGAAGACGGACACGATCTTCAGCGCCATGGCGTCGTCACCAGAGAGATACCCCGGCATGAACAACGTCACACCATTGTGACGCGGCACATCGAGGGCCGTGCGCAGGGGAACGTCGGCCTGTCCGGCCGAGAGCTGGGCAAAAGCACCCTTGACCGCCTCGATAGCCTGCGGCATGGACAGAGCCTCCTGCACGTCCCGGCGGGTGAGTATCCGTACCATCGTGGCTCCTGTCCCTCCTATAGTAAGTCAGCGGCCGTTCCAGAAGATGAAGTGGATCAGAGTGGCCTAGCCGGAAAGGGCGCTGCTGATCAGCGTCTCGGCATCGGCTCGAGCCACAAAAGCGCGGTAGGCCGCCGTCTCCTCAAGGAGCGACCTCAAGCGCGCGGCAATCTCGGACAAATCACGTTCGACAGGGCCCTCGCCGGGGGCAACGCGCATCTCCCCATCTCGTTCCTCAAGCACGGCGATATCCCCGCGACCCTCCAGCCAGGCCAGGCCGGTTCGCACCGCCTCCTCGCGCTGTGCGGTCCCCGCCGCCAGGACGGACAGCTCCACCTGACCGCCCTCAGTGGCTATGGCTCGCTTGACCAATCCGGCAAGCCGGGTCAGAAACCCCTTCGGATGGTCAAGTCCGGGATCGACGGCAAAGAGGTGGACGGTATCCGGCGAGACGCGGCCCAGGGCCGCCCGCAGCTCGGGGGCTCCAGGGGGCGTGGTCCAGATGACCAGGACATCGGCCGGTCCCAGAGCATACCGATGGCGGCCCTCGACGGCGGCCTTCCCCTCACGCCATACGAGCACATCGTCCTGATCCCTAAGACGGGAGAGCACTCGCTGGGGATCTGGCTCCGCCCGGTGGTCCACGACCTCAATGACGGGCTCCGCGACCCGGAGGGCGGCGGCCGGTTCCTCGATGGGACGGGCCGCGACCCACTCAACCTGCAGGTTGCGCTGACCACGATAGTCGCTGGCACGCACGGTGTAGGCCAGATCGAAGGGGCCCTGGGGAAGCTGCGACTCATCGGCCCGCCACCAGAGCACCTGCTGAGTGCCTCCCCCCTCATCCTCCAGGCGGAGCTTCAGATGCTCGCCCGTGCGCCCTACGCTGGTGTAGCTGTCAAGGGACACACCCCGAGTAGCCAGCGTGAGCGCGGGGTTGCCAGGGCCGAAGGGCGAGAGGCGCTCTACCTCCGCGACGAAGTCGAGGGAGAGGTCGGCCAGCGGCACGTAGCCGTCGATCTGCAGCTCCGGTTCCTGCGCCAGAGCCGCCTCACACGTCCGGCGCACCGTCCGGGAGAGGGCCCGGCGAAACTCAGGGATGCGCCGGGGATCGATCCTCAGGCCAGCGGCCATGGGATGGCCCCCGAACCCCTCCAGCATATCCCCGTGCGCTGCGATAGCGGCGCTGATGTCACAGCCGGGGACAGAACGGGCCGACGCACGAGCCGGCTCGCCCGGCGGTGTGGTGATAAGAATCGTGGGGCGATGGTATTTCTCTGCCAATCGCCCAGCCACAATGCCAATCACGCCGCCCGGCCAGGTAGGGTGGGCGAGCACCAGCGCAGCTCGCTCCACAAGGGAGGGGTCGCGCTCAATCTGCGCCTCGGCTCCCTGGGCGACCTGATCGCACAACATCTTGCGCCGCGCGTTCAAGCCGTCGAGCTCGTGGGCCAAGACACGGGCGCGCTCCAGGTCCTCGGTAGTCAGAAACTCAACCGCGGGCGTAGCGTCCGCTAGCCGCCCGAAGGCATTAAGTCGGGGCGCTAGCTCAAACCCGATGTGCTCCTCGGTGAGCCAGCGGGGAACGAGCTCGATGACGTCCATCAATACCTGGAGCCCGACCCGCTCGGTGTGGCGCAGCGCCTCCAACCCACGCTGAAGCAGATAGCGGACATCGCCGGTCTGCACCGCCACGTCGGCGACGATGCCCAGCGCCACTAGATCATGGTGCCCGGCCGCCGCGCCCGGCCTGCCAGCGCGCTGATAGAGCAGCTCGGCCAGCTTGTAGGCCACGCCCACGCCGGGCAGCTCGCGCAGCGGGTGGGTCTCGGGGAGCATCTTCGGGTCCGTCACCGCATAGGCCGGCGGCAACTCGGGCGGCAAGTCGTGGTGATCGGTGACGATCACATCCACATCGTGGCCCTGGGCGTAGGCAACGGGCTCGTGGGCAGTGACGCCGGTGTCGCAGGTCAAGATGACATCGGCGCCGGCGGCCACGATGTCCCTGAGTACGGGCAGATTGACCCCGTGCCCCTCGCGCTTCCGGTTCGGTATGTGGTAGCGGACGGAAGCCCCCAGGTCGCGAAGGGTGGTAACAAGGATGGTGGTTGCTGTCTGACCGTCTACGTCGAAGTCACCCCAGACCCAGACCCTCCCGCCTCGTTCTACAGCGCGCTCAAGTCTGACGGCGGCCCGCGTCGCGTCGGGTAGCTCAGTCGGGGACGCCGGTCGGTACAGGTCGGGGTCCAGGAAGGCCCGAGCCGATTCGCTGTCGGTGATCCCGCGCCGGACGAGCGTCTCAGCCACCAAGGGATGACCACCGACGGCCGCGCGCAGGGCGCGGGGGACTTCAACGTCTGCGGGATCCCTCCAGGGGCTCATGGTTGAAGGCGACAGCCCAATGCGGTCCAGCGAAGCGGCGACGCGATCAGGGCTCCCAAGGGCCGCCGTCCTCTGTCCGCCACAGAAGGCCGGTCCGGGAACCGCGCAGTGAGCTGCACGACGTGCCTCGATGAGCTATGGAAGGGCAGAGCCGAACCCGCCGACCTGTTAAGCATATCATTGACCAAGCCCCTCAACGCAGCTCTCAGCCGCCCGCTGCATATCGGCCGCCGCTTGCTCCGGCGACTTGGCGTCGCCCAGGACGGCCTGCATCTCAGGCCCCATCGCGTCCCAGTTACAGCGCATCTCCCTCACGGCGGGGGCGGGCCTGCCCACGATCATCTGATCGGCCGAGCCCTTGAGGATAGGATCGTCGGTTACTGCAGAAGCCCCGAGGGCCTCCTTCGAAGCCGGGAGCCGGTTGAGCTCGGTCGCCAGCAGCGCCTGGTTCTCGGCGCTGGTGACGAACCGGGCGAACTGGACCGCTGCCTCCAGCTTGAGGGAATTCTCCTTCAGATTGACCGGAAACATCAGAGAGATCCCCTCGACATAGGGCTGCGGCCATTCCCCGGTCGCGCTGACCCGGGGGATACGAGCAGCGCCGAGCCGGTCACCCAGGGCCCGCCTGTAGTCGGGCAAGGCCCATTCCCCATCGATGATCATCGCGGCCATGCCCTTGGTAAAGAGGACACGCGCCCCGTCGTAGTCGCTGTCGCCGGGGACCAGGGGGGTCGTGTACTGGATATCGTAGAGAAAGTGGAGAGCGTCCACCATCTCCGGGGTGCCTAACGTGGGAGTCCTGCCGTCCTCGGCAAAGACGCTGCCGGTGAAGCCGCCCAGCCACGGCACCAGCCACCGGGGATCCATCTGGTTGTAGACCAAGGCGTATTGATCACCAACGGTCAGCTCTTCCCCTACCGCAATCAAACTGTCCGTGGTCTGTGGAGGCTCCGCTATCAGGTCATGATTGTAGATCAGCATAAGGTGCCCACCATTCTCCACCGGCAAGCCCCACGTCTGACCATCAAGCTCCACGCCCGCCAGGGCGGAGTCGACGTGCTTATCCAGCTCGAACACATCGTCCAGTGGCAGGATCATGCCGGCCTCGTGGAAGGGGCGCGTGTGCTCGTTCACCGTCCACGCCAGATCGGGGACGCCGCCGACCCGACCAGCGGTGAGGAAGTCCTCGCGCAGGGTCTCGGGATCCTTGCCGACCACTTCCAAGCTCACGTGGGGGTTGCGGGAGGCGTAATCCCCGGCCAGCATTCGGACAAACTGAAGCCCGCCGTCCGCCTCTCCCTCGACGGTCCACAAGACGATCTCGACCGGTTCTTCCTCAGGCTGCCTGGTGGGCTCGTCAACAACCTCCCGGGTCGCGGTGGGTTCCCGGGTGACCCGCGGGGCTTCCTCAGTGACCCCTGCGGTCACCTCCCGGGTTATCTGTGGCGTCTCGACGACAGCGGTTGCGGTCTCTACTGCCTGAGGGGGCCATCGTCCACAGGCAGCCAGAGCAAGCCCGAGCATCGCCGAGACCGCGGTCCAGACGAGCCCAGACTTGCCCGGACGCTTGTGCACACGCTCTTTCATCCTCTTCTCCTCAACTACTGACTCCCAGTGTAGATCTCCGCAGCCAGCAAAGGGAGCACAACCCTGGCCGTGGCGAACCCCTTTGATCGCGGACGCGACTTTGGGTCAGCATCCGACCGATTCCAATCAGAAGGATTATGACCGATCACGCTCGACCGGTGAGGAGCTGAGCCGCTCATCGAGTCAAAATGTCGGGTAAGACGTCACCCGAAACCCGAGCGGAACGGGAGAAGCACGCTCAACAATATGGCCAAACCGAAATTCGACGTACCGACGGGCGACGAGGTTTGGAGGAGTGTGGCAGCGTTTATACCAAAGGCGGCCCTGAATGTCAAGAAGAGCGCGTGTCTCTCGAGGACTGGATCACTGGGAAGCAAAAACCCCAATCTCGAGACAAGATCAGGGCGTTCGCGAGCACTCTGGTGTTGGGATCAAGCGGGGGTGCGATCGTAGAGGCGCTGGCGCAACGCCATCACCTCTCGCCTGAAATCCAGGTCTTCATCCATGAGCTCCGCCACGCGTTCGCAGCCGTAGAGAACTGTCGAGTGGTCCCTGCCGTCGAGGAGGCCGCCGATGTGGGGAAGGGAAGCATCGGTCTCCTCGCGGATGAGATACATCGCGATCTGGCGCGGGCGTGCGATCTCCCGCTTGCGGCTGCGCCCTGTTATCTGAGCGGGGTCAAGCCCGAAGTGCTGCGCCACACAATTGATGATCTCACCGGGAGGCAATTCGCGACGCCGGTGCAGAAGGTTTCCCAACGCCGTCTCCGCAACGTGCGGCGTCAAGGGCCGGTCAGTCAGCCTAGCCAGGGCGATGACCCGGTTAAGCGCCCCTTCGAGTTCACGGATGTTGCTCTGTATCTGAGTGGCGATGAGGGAGAGAACCTCGTCGGGGACCTGGGCCCCGCTGTACGCCGCCTTGGAGCGCAGAATGGCGATGCGCGTCTCCAGATCCGGTGCCTGAATGTCAGCAATGAGGCCCCACTCGAAGCGGGAGCAGAGCCGTCGCTCCAGCGTGCTCAGGGCCTTGGGCGCCCGATCTGATGAGAGGACGATCTGTCGATCCGCGCCGTGGAGCGCGTTGAACGTGTGGAAGAACTCCTCCTGGGTTCTCTCCTTGCCGGCGATGAACTGGATGTCGTCGACCAGCAGGAGATCGGTGGTGCGATACTTCTCTCGAAACACGTCGGTGGTCTGGGAGCGGATGGCTTCGATAAGATCGTTCGTGAAGGTCTCAGATGAGACGTAAAGCGTCTCCAGGCCCTGCGTCTGACAGGCGCGACCAATGGCGTGAAGAAGGTGGGTTTTTCCTAACCCCACATCCCCGTAGAGGAACAGGGGATTGTAGGCACCGGCAGGGCTCTCGGTCACGGCCATTGAGGCCGCGTGGGCCAGCCGATTGGTCGGGCCCACCACAAATGCGTCGAAGGTGTAGCGCGGGTTCAGCTCGACGGGCGATGGCGAACGCGTCGTCTCGGGCTCCGTGGCTGGTCGAGGCGTAGCGCTCGACTCCTTGAGGAGCGGACCGTGACTCTCCTCGACTGCAGGCTTCGCCGTCCCGACGACAAACCTGACATCGACGGTCCGGTCAGCCAAGCGGGCCAAGGTGCGTTTGATCGTCCCGGCGAGACGGTGCTCGAGCCAGTCTTTCGCGTACCCGTTCTGGACAGAGACGGTGAAGACTCCATCCTCGTATCTCAGTAGTTTTGAATTGCGCAACCACGTGTCAAACGTGGCCTGCGTCATTTGAAGTTGAAGCTCGCCGAGGGCGGCGGACCAGATGTGCACAGGATTCATAGATATGTAGGCAGGAATGCAGTCTGTTCTGGTCGACGGCAATAGGCAACGCGAAGTCAACAATCGTTGCAGCGCAGGGCACGGGCAGGTTCTTCCAGCCAAGGCGGCTGAGTGGAGGTCTTGCCTACCCTCTGCGACAGATGAACCGTCTGTCGAGCCAACAGAAGTATTCTATCAGAAGGCCCGTGCTCTGACAACCGATTTCACATCAATTAGCTTAAAAGTGGCCGGTTTTTAAGACGGCCCCGGACGGACCGCAAAGTGAGAAAGCGCGACGGCCTCGCAGCGCAACATGTTCGGGCCCAGACAGGTGGACCCACAACATGTGGGGGAAGCGACGACTCAACAAGCGAGGTACAGGAGTGCAAGATCGTTTGACAGACAGAACCAATTTGGTCAACCATGACAAAGCCACAAAAACCAGGTCGCATGAAATCTAGATTGGGAGGCCTCTCAGGGTTCCTGTCCCCGACCCGGCGATGCCACAAGGGAACTTGCAGGCCCGGACCCTGCAGACACGCGTCCGGCCGCGCGTGCTCACGACCCGGATTTCAGCACGCCAACCTGTACATCCCGAAACCGCGCGGGGGCCGCACCATGGCCGGTGTGAGCAATTTGACTGGGTTGGCCCTTGCCGCAGTTGGGTGTTCCCCAGATCTCCCAATGTTCTTCGTTGCACACAGCATCGCACGAGCCCCAGAACCGGGGCGTGATCCCCGTGTAGGTGCAGTTCTTCAGCATCCGACCGAGCTTGCCGCCCTTGATCTCGCGCCCCATTTCGGTACCGAACTGGAAGTTGAGCCGCTTGTCGTCGATCGACCAGCTTCGATTGGTCTCCATGTAGATACCCTCGTGCGTATCGGCGATCAGGTCGTCGAGGGCCCACTCGCCGGGCTCGATGGAGACGTTCGTCATGCGGATGAGGGGTATCCGGTTCCAACCCGCCGCCCGCATTGCTCCGCCTGAGGAAGATTCGCCGGCGTCCCAGCCCTTCAGCCGGGCGAGCTGGACAGCGGTCTCCCGCGACGTCAGGTAGCCAACGAAGAGTCCCTCCTTCACCAGCTCGACGCGCTGAGCAGGTACCCCTTCATCGTCCCAGCCGAAGGTGCCCAGTCCTCCCGGCAACGTGGCGTCCGCAGTGAGGTTCACCACCGACGAGCCGTAACGAAAGGACCCCAGCTTGTCCGGGGTCAGGAAACTGGTGCCGGCATAGGCGGCCTCGGTGCCGAAGACCCGATCGAGCTCCGTCGGATGGCCACAGGACTCGTGGATCTGAAGTGCCAGCTGGGTTGGACCCAGAATCACCGTGGTCACTGAACTCGGGCACGGATCCGCGGTCAGGAGCGCCACGGCCTCGCTGGCCACGCGTTCGGCATTGCCGGGGAGATCGATATCCTCGACGTACTCCCAACCGAGGGTGCGCTGATCCCGCCCGAAGGAGTTGGGGTAGGACCGCTGCTGGACCTCACCCCCGTCCACGGCCAACGCGACGATACCGGCCCCCGTCTCGACAATCTCCTGTTCGGTGTGCGCTCCTTCGGTATTGGCGAAGGTCTTCTTCTCCCGGAGTGAGGCGATGGACGCGCGGGTGACCTTCACCCCGCTGACCCGCCGCATCTCGCGGTCGGCCTCCAGCAGCAGGGCTGCCTTCTGACCAGCCGGCACGCTGAATGGATCGACGTCCACAGCAGTCCGATAGCTGCCTGTGCTGGTCACCGCCGGGCCGATATCCACCGGCTCCTTCTGAGAGAGGGCACTGGCGCGGGCGATGTCCCCGGCCAGAGCGGCCGCCTTCTCCACCGCGTCCCTGGTCAGGCTGGCACTAGACGCGAACCCCCACGCCCCCTGGCTGATGACTCGCACGCCGAAGCCGCGATCTGTCATGTCGCTCAGCGCCTCAACCACACCATTCTTCACGCGAAGCGTCTGTTCCCGCCGCTCGACGATGCGCACATCGGCATAGGTCGCGCCACGAGCTTGTGCTGTGTTCAGGGCCAATTCGGCCAGCGTCTTCACGTTGCACCTCCGAGGTTGTCGAACTGCTTTGCCATGGGTGAATCTTAGCGTATAATACTTCGGTGCGGAGCACCGCGCAACCTGCGAGGCCGAATCAAGGAGGCTACCAGATGGACCTATTCGACAAATGCCGGACCTTCACCGAGGCAAGAGAAGCCCAGGAGGCCGGGTTCTACCCCTACTTCATCCCCCTCACGGACAGCGAAGGCACAGAAGTCACCGTCGGTGACCATCATCTGATTATGGTCGGATCGAACAACTACCTGGGCTTGACAACCCATCCCGAGGTGCGTCAGGCAGCTATCGAAGCGACCGAGGCATTCGGTACCAGTTGTACCGGATCTCGCTTCCTCAACGGTACTCTGGAACTCCACGTGGAGCTGGAGCGGGAGCTGGCCGGTTTCATGGGGAAGGAGGCAGCCCTGGTCTTCCCCACAGGCTATCAGACCAACGTGGGGACGATATCCTCGCTGGTTGGCCGCCACGACTTCGTCATCACCGACAAGGAGGATCACGCCAGTATCGTGGACGGCTGTAATATGTCGTTCGGTGACGTTCGCCGCTACGGCCACAACGACGTAGACCATCTGGAGCGGGTGCTGTCTCAATTGCCCCAGGACGCGGGGAAGCTGGTCGTCGTCGACGGGGTGTTCAGCATGGGGGGCGACCTGGCCCCGCTGCCGGAGCTCGTGCCCGTGTGTAAGGAGTACAACGCACGTCTGATGGTGGATGATGCACACGCCATCGGGGTGGTGGGCGGAGGACGGGGTACAGCGGCTCACTTCGGCGTGAAAGACGACGTGGACCTGATTATGGGCACGTTCAGCAAGTCCTTTGCCAGCCTCGGGGGGTTTATCGCTGGCGACGACGACGTCATCCACTACGTGCAGCATCACGCCCGATCTTTGATCTTCAGCGCGAGCATGTCCCCAGCCAACACAGCTGCGGCGCTGGCCGCGCTAGAGGTCATGCGGAAGGAGCCAGAGCGGATCGAAAGGGTGAATCAGATCGCCAAGACCATGCGAACCGAGTTCCGGAAGATGGGCTTCGACGTGGGCAACACAGTAACACCGATCATTCCAGTCATCATCGGCGACGACATGCCGACCGTCATCGCCTGGAAAGCGCTGTACGAAGCAGGCATCTACACCAACCCGGTCATCCCCCCGGCGGTGCCTTCGGGATCGTCGCTTCTGCGCACAAGCTATATGGCGACGCACACCGATCAGCAGTTGGAGCGCGTGCTGTCCGCTTTCAAAGACGTCGGGCAAAGGCTGGGAATCATCTGATGATCGCCTTGACGGAGGAGCGCTGACGGGTATAATCTGGGCAGAGATCTGAAAGACAAATGCCTGATGAGGCTTTTGGAGGATTGGATAGCTCATGCCGCTGTACGAGTACGAGTGTTCTGATTGTGAGACGCGCTTTGACGCCTTGCGGGGGATGTCGCAGGCAGACGATCCGATTGCCTGTCCCCAATGTGAGGGGAGCAACACGCACCGCGTGATCTCGCTCTTCTCCGCCATCGGAGGTGAGGGCGTGATCGCAGGCGACGGGGGGTCTTGTTCGTCCTGCTCGCCCTCGGCGTCATGTGCCACCTGCGGCGCCCGGTAAGGACGCAGGCGTAAGTCCAGGTCGGGGAGAGACTGGGCCGCTGCCGAAGCTGGCAGCGGCTCTTCCTTTCGCCCGAGACGCCAGGCCTGGCGATGGCCGGGCCCTGAGGCGTCGTCGGGATTCCGGGCGGCCGCGGGTTCGTTCCCGGGCGGATTGAGGTACAACGAACAGTCGCCCTAAGCTGGGCCGAGGAGAAGCGGGCGAGACAGAGGAGCAGTAGTCAGCGGATCGCGTTGTTCATCATTTTCGAGACGGAGTCAGTATGCCATTCATATTCCCTTTCACTGCCATCGTCGGGCAGGAACGCATGAAGCGCGCCCTGATATTGAATGCCATCACTCCCCGCATAGGAGGGGTGCTGATTCGGGGCGAGCGCGGCACAGCAAAGTCAACGGCAGCACGCGCATTGGCAGCGCTGCTGCCGGAGATCGACGTGGTAAGTGAGTGCCCCTTCGGCTGCGATCCCGACCGTCCGCGGACCTGGTGCACGGAGTGTCGCGAGCGCGTTGAGGACGGTGAGGAACTACCGCGCACACGCCGGCGCACACGGTTTGTGGATCTGCCGGTCAGCGCGACAGAGGACCGAGTGGTGGGCACCCTGGACATCGAGCGCGCCATCCAGGAAGGAGAGCGGCACTTCGAACCAGGGGTTCTTGCAGCGGCTAACCGCGGCGTCCTCTACGTGGACGAGGTCAATCTGCTGGACGACCACGTGGTGGACCTGCTGCTCGATGCGGCGGCAATGGCAGTCAATGTGGTGGAGCGAGAGGGCATCTCTTTCAGTCACCCAGCCCGCTTCATCCTGATCGGCACGATGAATCCAGAGGAGGGGGATCTACGCCCACAGCTTCTGGACCGCTTCGCCCTCTGCGTGGACATTCGGAGCATCCGGGATCCCCGCGATCGGATGCTGATCATGGAGCGGAATTTGGCGTACGAGTCCGACCCACAGGGCTTCTGCGAGGAGTGGGCGGCACGGGAGCAGGCGCTCACAGATGAGATCATACGAGCCCGCCAGCTCCTGCCCGAGGTGCAGCACACGCGGTCCGACCTGGCTACCATCGCGACGACGATGAGCGAGCTGGGGGTGGACGGGCACCGCCCGGACCTGGTGGTGCTCAAGGCAGCCCGGGCCCACGCGGCACTTGACGGTCGAGCGCACCTGAGCGAGAGGGACATCCTTATGGCTGCGGAGCTGGCCCTTCCCCACCGGCTCAAGCGGCATCCGCTGGACGAAACGGATGTCACATTCGGGGATCTCTCGGAGCGTCTCAGCGAAGCTCGTGCCCGAAATCCCTCGGCAGATGAAGACCAGGTCCACGAAGAGCCGCTCCAGGTCAGCGGTAAAAAAAAAGAACAGATAGCGACCGGGGAATCTGACGACGACTGCTCCGCGGAGCGTACGAACCCAGCGCGCAACCCGGCACCCCAGGACGTGCCCCGGTGGCCCTCAGAAGGGCGCTGGTGGGAAGGGGGCGAGCAGATCGATCCTGATCAGCCGTTCAAGGCCAGTCGCCTGGAAACTCCCCTCGACCGCCTGACCCGGTCCAGCGGCGGGCGGCGCAGCCAGACGCGCACCAGCAGAAAACGAGGCCGCTACGTTCAGGCGCGCCCGTCCCCGGACGATCCCAGCGACCTGGCCTTCGACGCAACGCTTCGCGCGGCCGCCCCCCATCAGGGCCAGCGAGAGAAGCGGGACGGCCCCGCTCTCGTGCTCCGACCAGACGATTACCGGCGCAAGGTGCGCGTCACCCGAGCTGCCAACCTGGTGTTGTTCGTGGTGGATGCCTCGTGGTCGATGGCGGTGGCGGAGAGGATGGAGGCGACGAAGGGGGCCGTGCTGTCGCTGCTGACCGACGCGTATCAGCGGCGTGATCACGTGGGCTTAGTCGTCTTCCAGAAGAACGACGCGTTCGTCGTGCTGCCACCGACTAACAGCGTCGAACTCGCAAAGCGGGCCCTGACCGATATCCCGGTCGGTGGCAAGACGCCCCTCTCCGCCGGTCTCCACACGGCGTATGAGGTAATTGTCCGGGAGGTGGGGCAGCACCCTGATCTCATACCCCTAATGGTGCTGCTCACGGACGGCGCGGGTAACGTGTCTATGACGAAGCGCCCGCCACAGGAGGAGGCCCAACTCATCGCGGAGCAGTTCCCCCAGGCGGGGATACGCTCAGTGGTGATCAATATGGAGAATGAGGCCTTCGACCAGGGGCTGGCGCAATCCCTGGCCGCACGCCTGGACGCCCCGTGTTACTCGCTAGCCGAGTTGAAGGCCGAAGCGCTGTTACAGACCGTGCGCGGGGAGCTGGTGCAACAGACAAGCTGACGCAATCACAGAATCGATAGACTTCTGCGTGGCGCAGCCTAGTGAGCGCCGCGCTGTTGCCTTGCCAAAGGTATCAACTGGTCATACGCCCAGTTCGCAATCGGAATCAGGAGACCGCGCAAGTAGTAGCCCAGCCGTAGTACGAGGTCAGGCAAGATCACGTGCCGTTGTCTCCGAATTCCCCTGAGCAGGGTCTTCGCAACCTGATCCGGGCTGTCTGGCTTGCCATCCCCGATCATCAGCCTAACAAACCGATCGGCGATGATCTCATTCGGGCGACTGATGTTATCTAGTGTCGCGAAGCTGGTCAGCACCTTTGTCTCCAGTGGTTGTACCTTCTTCTCGCCACGCAGCTGAGGGGTATCGGTGTCAAATGGCAGCATGAGGGACACGCCGATGTTGTGGGGCTTCAGCTCGGCCCTCAATGCCTGCGTGAAACCGCACACCGCGAACTTCGAGGCGCTGTAGGCCGTGTAGCCAAACACGCCGTAAGCTCCCCCGATGGAGGAAATGTTCGCGATGTGGCCACATCCCTGCGCCATCATGTAGGGCACGACGGCCTTGACGGTGTGGAGCGTGCCGAAGAAGTTGACATCCATCTGCTCCCTGAAGGTGGACAGCGGGAGCTCTTCGAAATACCCAGGATAGACCATGCCGGCGCAGTTGATGAGGATATCCGGTGTGCCGCCAGCCTCCACAATGGCTGCGATGGCGTCTTCGACCTCCTCATACCTGGAGACATCGGCGGAGAAGGCTCCGTACTGCTGATCCTGGTTGTTCCCTTCTCCCTCGATCTCCTGGAGAGCCCGATCCAGTTTGGCCCGATCTCTTGCTATGATGAAGACGCTAGCTCCCTGCCTCGCCAGCAGCTCAGCCGTGGCCTTGCCAATACCGCTCGAGCCCCCGGTAATAACGACGTTCTTCCCTTTAAAGTATGTGTCTGCGTTCCCCATCTCGTCGAGATCCCCTCATCTGTTGTGTTCAAAACAGAGACCCGCCCGCGCCGGGAAGTCCCGAACGCGGGCGGCCCTGTCGATTGCGCATCTTCGGCCCTGCACGGCCGAATCTGACGCGGGTAGCTAGTTGCTTCGTCTAGAAGCTCGTCGGTTCTCCGATAGGAACCACATCCGTGGCTCTCAAGCCCTTGGGGCCCTCTTCAACGTTGAATTCGACTCGCTGGCCCTCGTTCAGGGTCTTGAAGCCCCCACCCTCAACAGCCGAATAGTGAACGAACACGTCGTCCCCCTCTTCTCGCGAGATGAAGCCGTACCCCTTGTCATTGCTGAACCACTTGACGGTTCCCGTCTCTTTACCTTCCATCCTCCTCATTCTCCTTAAGTAACTGAACCTTATTACGGCGGCAAGGAGAGGCAACACGCAGACCGCCCAGAGCACGTAAGCCTGGGCAGGATGATGCATCACTACCTAACTCACCGCGTCCTGTTTATCTAGTCTATCACATCTGCCTCGAGACGTCAAGCCTGCTGCAGGGTTCCCGAAGCGACCCGGCGCGAGAAGGGTGCAAGGCGACGAACTGGAGGCCCCGGGACTGTTAGCGCCCGAGGGACGGAAGCCGGTTTGGCGGGGAAGGGCCCGTCAGGTATAATTCCGGCGATGCTTGTTTCCGTGATTGCCACCGTGCTGAATGAGGCCGGCAGCCTGCCGAGGCTCCTCGACAGTCTGGCCCTCCAGACTCGCCAGCCCGACGACGTGGTGATCTGTGACGGCGGGTCCGCCGATGCAACTCTCTCGGTCCTGCAGGCCGAGAGCCGCCTCCCCCTGCGCGTCCTGCAGCGCCCGGGCGCCAACATCTCCCAGGGCAGGAACGCGGCCATCGGCGCCGCCGTGGGCGAGGTGGTTGCCGTAACCGACGCCGGCGTCCGGCTGGATCCCGAATGGCTGGAGAGAATCGTCGCACCGTTTGAGGAGAGCGAAGCGCAGATCGTAGCGGGCTTCTTTCGTCCTGATTCGAAGACCGTCTTCGATAAGGCGATGGGGGCGACCGTGCTGCCGGAACTCCAGGACATCCACCCGCAGCGCTTCCTGCCATCGAGCCGCTCCGTTGCATTCCGCAAGGAAGCCTGGAAGGCGGTCGGGGGATATCCCGAGTGGCTCGACTACTGTGAGGATCTGATCTTCGACTTCCGGCTGAAGGCCCGGTACGGCGCCTTCGAGTTCGTGCCCCAGGCGCTGGTCTATTTCCGCCCGCGACCGAACGTACGGGCCTTCTTCCAGCAGTATTATCGGTACGCACGGGGCGACGGCAAGGCGGATCTGTGGCGGCTGCGGCACGCGATCCGGTACGCGACCTACCTGATAGCGGTGCCGTTGATCGGGACCGTCGGAGCAGTGAGCAACCCGGCGTGGTGGGCCCTCTATCTGATCGCCATTCCAGGAATGCTATGGGCCCCCTGGCGCCGGTTGTCACGCGTGTGGGACGACCTGAACCGGGTAGAGAAGCTGAAAGCGGCGCTGTGGGTGCCCGTCATCCGCGTCACCGGCGACATCGCCAAGATGGTGGGGTATCCGGCGGGCCTGTGGTGGCGCTGGCAGCATCGAGCAGAGATCCCAAAGTGGCGCCCATCGCGTTGAAGGAGCCTTCACGGCCCTCGACGTGAAGATGCACCACTTCAAGTACCCTCAGCTCACACTGAATCCCCTCAAGAGAACGGCGCATCGAGAGGAGAAGAGCCACGCAGCCAGTGCGATCCCCCCGTAGGATCGTGGTTGCCGAAGAAGAACGCCGACTCAGCGCATACCACGACAGGTCGAGTACGGAGGGCAGCAATCTCACAGCCAGCCGATGCGGCTCAGACAGTGTGGCGGCCATGGCAGTCAAGTTCCGCCCGCGACTCTGGCGGGACAGAAACGACGAGCGGGGATGCGTGCGTCGGGTAGCACACCGGCCCCTGCCAGGGATGCTTTGGAGGTCTGCCGCCCCGTGCCGGAGCCCAGCACGGCCCAATCTTATGTCACGCTAACCTCGCTCTTAGCTGTTTCTAATGGACCTGCGGTATATTTGACCTAGTGCGCAAGGCGGATGGTACCAGGGGGGGGATTTGCCTTGCCAACTTGGTAACAACGTTTCACCTGGAGACTGAAGTGTGGAAGAGCAGGAGGAAGATATGACTAAGATTATCGGCATTGATCTAGGTACGACGAACTCGGTGGCCTCTGTGATGGAGGGAGGAGAGCCTACCGTGATCCCCACCGCCGAGGGGGGGCGCCTATGTCCATCCATCGTCGCATTCAACGAGAGTGGCGAGCGAATGGTGGGCCAGGTCGCCAAGCGGCAGGCGATTGTCAACTCGAATAACACCATCTTCTCCATCAAGCGGCTCATGGGCCGGCGGTTCGACGAGCCTGAGGTTGAGAAAGCGCGCAAGGTGCTGCCCTACGAGATTGTTGAAGGGCCATCGAATGATGCGCGGGTGTACATCCCGGTGAAGGACAAGGAATACACCCCGCAGGAGATTTCCGCGATGATCCTGCGCAAGCTGAAGAAAGACGCCGAGAGCTACCTGGGAGAAGAGGTCACTCAGGCAGTCATCACCGTGCCGGCTTACTTCAACGACAGCCAGCGTCAGGCGACCAAGGATGCAGGCAAGATCGCCGGTCTGGAGGTGTCGCGCATCATCAACGAGCCGACCGCTGCAAGCCTGGCCTACGGGCTGAACAAGAAGGAAGACGAGACCATCTTGGTCTTCGATCTGGGCGGTGGCACCTTCGACGTGTCCATTTTGGACGTTGGTGAGGGCGTCGTTGAGGTACGATCCACCAGTGGTGACACGTTCTTGGGCGGTGATGACTGGGACCAGCGCGTCACGGACTACATCGCAGACGAGTTCAAAAAGGAGCGGGGCATCGACCTGCGCGAGGACCGGCAGGCATTGCAGCGACTGAAAGAGGCAGCGGAGAAGGCAAAGATCGAGCTCTCTACGGTGTTGGAGACAGAGATCAACCTCCCCTTCATCACCGCGGACGCCTCCGGGCCCAAGCATCTGCAGATGAAGCTGACGCGGGCCAAGCTGGAGCAGCTGACGGAGGACCTGGTGCAGCGCTGCAAGGAGCCGTTCGAGAAAGCCCTGGCAGACGCCAACCTATCTCCCGGCGAATTGAATGAGGTCGTTCTGGTAGGCGGCGCCACACGTATGCCAATGATCCAGGACCTGGTGCGCGATCTGACCGGCGGCAAGGAACCGCACAAGGGCGTCAACCCCGATGAGGTGGTGTCGATCGGTGCGGCCATTCAGGCCGGCGTGCTCGGCGGCGAGGTGAAGGACGTACTGCTTCTCGACGTCACACCGCTGACCCTGGGCGTTGAGACCCTGGGCGGAGTGATGACGCCGATTATCGAGCGCAACACCACAATCCCAGTGCGGAAGAGCGAGGCGTTCTCTACCGCCGAGGACGGACAGACGGCAGTGACGATCCACGTGTTGCAGGGCGAGCGGCCGATGGCCAGCGACAATATGAGCCTGGGCCGGTTCAACCTCGAGGGAATTCCACCCGCACCGCGGGGCGTGCCACAGATCGAGGTCACCTTCGACATCGACGCAGACGGTATTCTGAACGTGTCAGCTCAGGACAAGGCCACCGGCAAGGAGCAGAAGGTCACCATCGAGGCAACGACGAATCTGGACGAAGGCGACGTCGACCGGATGGTCAAAGAGGCAAAGCGGCACGAGTCCGAGGATCGGCGCCGCAAGGAGTTGATTGAGGCCCGCAACAAGGCCGACCAGCTGGTCTACCAGATGGAGAAGACGCTCCGTGACCTTGGCGACCAGGTTTCGGCGTCCGACCGGAACCGCATTGAGGGCATCATTGAGGAACTGAAACAGGCAAAGGACGGCGACGACAAGAACCGCATCGAGGGTCTGATTGAGCAGCTGCAACAGGCCAGCCAGGCCATCGGGCAGGCGATGTACGCTCAGCAGCAGGCAGGAGCGGAGCAAGCACAGGCTGGCCCAGCGGGCGGTCCCGGCGCCGCGCCCAGTGGCGGTGAGGAAGAAGAGGAAGTCGTCGAGGGCGAGTTCCACGAAGTGTAAACGTAGCGCGGTAGGTTGGCCAGCCGGCATTCGACGCAGATGCCGAGGGCCGGTGGGCCAATCTGCCGCTTTCTTGACGCAAGGTTGAGTTATGAACAGACAGGTGCAAGTACCGATCCGCGTGAAGCATTCTTCCGACGGGTCACAGCGGGAGATCACAGAAGAAGAGAAGGCAGTTGTCGAGCCCGAACCCGCCGTGGTGGAGCAGAAAGCTGTGGTAGATCACCACGCCGTGGACGACGCGATTACGCAGCGGGGGGGAGAAGAGATTCCCGCGCCGCCTCGCCGCGAACAGAAGGAAGCTGAAGCACTGCGGGCCGAGCTGGAGACATGGCGTGATCGCGCCCTCCGCCTCCAAGCTGAGATGGAGAACTTCCGCAAGCGGCAGCGGCGCCTAGCCCAGGACGAGGTTGAAGAGAATCGGGCCCGCTTACTGCGTAGCTTCTTGACGATTGCCGACGATCTGGAGCGGGCACTGCGCGCGGGGGGCGATGAAGAGAGCCTGCGCGAGGGGATCCAGGTGAGTTACCGGTCGCTCAAACAGCTCCTCAAGCAAGCAGGAGCCGAGCGGATAGAGGCCGAGGGACAGCCTTTCGACCCGGAGTGGCACGAGGCAGTAGCGACGGTCCCTCATCAGGCAGCGGACGCGGATCGAGACACCGTTGTGGAAGTGGCTCAGGAGGGGTATCGTCTGGACGGGAAGCTTCTGCGCCCGGCACAGGTCGTCGTCGCGACGTGAGGGTCACCCGAACACGAACCCGCGCTTCCCAGGACCTGGATTGATGCCAATCCAGGTCTTACGCCGCCAGATCTACTGCTCAGGACGCGGCTGAGCCCGTTGTGGCCCAGCCAATTGACGGCTACGCGACGGCGCGACCTGAGACACAGTGCTGTCTTTGCACTTGATTAGCGAGATTGCAGAGGTTCTATGGAGTTTAAGGATTACTACGACGCACTGGGCGTGGATAAGGATGCGAGCCAGGCCGAGATTCGGCGCGCCTTCCGCAAGCTGGCTCGTCAATGCCATCCAGACGTGAACCCGGACGACCCGGCAGCCGAAGAACGGTTCAAGGAGATCAACGAGGCCTACGAGGTGCTCTCCGATCCCGAGAAGCGACAGAAGTACGATCGGCTGGGAGCAGATTGGCGACGTTACGAGCAGGCCGGCCAGCAGCCGGGGGGCTTCGACTGGGGGCAGTGGGCAGCCGGAGCGCCGGGCGGCGGTCAGCGGGTTCACGTGCGCCATGGTACGCCGGAGGATCTGGAGGATCTCTTCGGCGGGGGAAGCCCTTTTTCGGACTTCTTCACCCAGATCTTTGGCGGGATGGGCAGCGGGGGTGCAGCACACGCAGCCCCAGGCGGTTCGCCGCGCGGGGGCACCACGAGAACGGGAGCCGGGCCGGGCGGGTACGAGTACCGGGTCCGGCCCCAGCAGGGCCGAGACTTCCAACAAGAGGTGGAGATCAGCCTGCGCGAGGCCTACACCGGCACGACGCGCATTCTCCAGAGGGATGGTCGGCGGTTGGAGGTGAAGATCCCGCCGGGTGCCCGCACGGGTACGCGGGTCCGCGTGGCCGGGGAAGGGGGCGCCGGCACGGCGGGCGGCGAAGCCGGTGATCTGTACTTGCGCGTCAACGTGCGCCCGGACGCGCAGCTTGAGCGTCAGGGTGACGATCTGCGGGTGAAGGCACCGGTGGATCTGTACACGGCTGTGCTGGGAGGCGAGGCGGAGGTGCCGACCCTCGAGGGCACGGTAGTGTTGACCATCCCCTCGGGGACGCAGAACGGACAGGTGTTCCGACTGCGAGGGAAAGGAATGCCCAAGCTTCGGAACCCGGAGGAGCATGGCGATCTGTACGCCGAGGTCGACGTACAGGTGCCAACGGAGTTGACAGCGCGGCAGCGCGAGCTCTTCGAGGAACTGCGCAGTATCTCGTGAGGGGTCGTTGAGCAATGGAAAGACACAAACGAACGACCATCACCATCAAGAGAGCCGCCCGGCAGGCAGGCGTGGACGTCCACGTGGTGCAGCACTGCGTCGAGGTAGGCGTGATGGAGGAGACGCTGACGGACGAAGACCTGGCCGAGCTGCGGCGCGTCCGCCGTCTGATGTCATTGGGGATCAATCTTCCCGCGGTGGAGATCATCCTGCGCATGCGGCGTCGGATAGAGGAATTGGAGGGGGAGATCGCGCGCCTCGAAAGGCACCTCCGACTGTGACCCTTCTAAGATGCCCCTGCCGGAAACGGCCGAACGGAAATGGGGGACCGACGAAATCGGTGCAGTACTTCAACTCGAACCAGACAGAAGCGATTATGCAGCTGCGGAGACATTCAGCGTCGCGCGTCCTCAACGGAAGGGAAGTGCGCTCGCCCTCGACACAGATCTGCCCCGAGTACGAGTCACAGCAGTCAGCAGTTGCCAGCCTTGAGGCGAGTGACAGATGACAAGAGATAGAGCGCTCATCATTATTGCCACTGTCGCCCTGTTGGGTGCGACGCTGGGGTGCAGCCTGTCCGAACAGGTGCTCCTGGAAAGCCCGACTTCGACGCCCCCTCCGGCTACACCCACTCCATCGGCACCTCTGCTTCCGGCTCTACCCGAGGAGCCAGCGAACGCGCTGGAGGCGCAGATAGAGGCGGTGTACGAGCAGGCCGGATCGGCGGTGGTCCACATCACCAGCGTCACGTATGCCTACGACTTCTTCTTCAATCCGGTACCCCAAGAAGGCACCGGGTCTGGTTTCGTGTACGATGACAACGGACACGTCGTCACGAACTACCACGTGGTGGAGGATGCGGAGGAGCTGTCGGTGACGCTGGCCGACGGTCAGACCCATCCAGCCGAAATCGTGGGGCAGGATCCGACGAACGACCTCGCAGTCCTCCACATCGACGCCGCCGATCTGCCCGAACCCGTTCCGCTGGGAGACTCGGACGTTCTCCGGGTGGGCCAGTTCGTCGTCGCTATCGGCAATCCCTTCGGCCTGACAGGGACGCTCACGACGGGCGTCATCAGCTCTCTGGGACGCGTAATCAGAGGGCCGGACAACCGGTTCATCGGCGAGGTGATCCAGACAGATGCGGCCATCAACCCCGGAAACTCCGGGGGGCCGCTGCTCGACCTGAGAGGGCGGATTATCGGCGTGAATTCGCAGATTGTCAGCCCGAGCCAGGCCAATGCCGGGGTTGGATTCGCCGTACCGTCGAACACCGTACGCCGAGTGGTGCCGGAGTTGACCGCCCATGGGCGTTATCCGCACCCCTGGCTGGGCATCGAGCCCCTCTCGCTGACGGCAGAGCGCGCACGAGCCTTCCGGCAGGCTGGCATGGAGGGAGTGGTGGAGGAAGGCGTGCTCGTGCTTCAGGTGATTCCGGGGGGGCCAGCGGACAAGGCCGGCATCCGCGGTGGCAGCCGCATCGCACAGATCGGCCGGTACCGGGTTCCGTTAGGAGGAGATATCATCACGGCTATCGACGGCGAGGGGGTGGAAGGATACCAGGATCTAACCGTCTACCTGGAGACCCGGACGCGAGTGGGGGACACCGTCGAGGTGACGGTCATCCGAGAGGGAACTGAACAAAGCATAGCGGTGACACTGGAAGAACGACCCTCGTAAGCCAGGTGACCGGCTGGCGAGGGCAGAAAATGACAAACTGCCGTCGATCAGGATGTCGGCTTGTCCTATTGTGCTTCTGTTTGTTCCCTCGCCGCATCCTCGACCGCCCGGACCAGTTTGTCCACGGCGTCAGCCAGCTCTGCAGCAAGCGGATGACCGCCCAGTCTTTCCTCGACCAGCTCCAGAACTTTGTAGTAGTGGTCCAACTGCGGCAAAGGGCCACGGTTGAAATGATCCCACATCTCAGGGCCCTCCCGGCCTAGATCGCGTATAAAGCTGTGGGCGTTGTGAAGCACATCGGCAGCCTTGACTGCCACCGCCTGCCGGCTGGCCTCGCGGGCTTGCTGCAATGCCTCGCGCTTGCGCAGCTTCCAGGCCCGTTTTTCGCCCCGAGAGTCCAGCTTCTCCTCAGACAGTGCCTCTACTATCCCCCTCACCTGGGATCCAAATCGATCCTCGATGTCGGCTAGAGCGTAGCCCTGATCCTCTACCACGTCGTGCAACAGGCCAGCAACGGCTACCTCGGTCGGGAAGCCATGACGCAGCAAGATGACCGAGACATGGATGGGGTGGACGAGGTAGGGCAGGTCGCTGCCCTTACGCATCTGCTGACGATGAGCGACGGCCGCCACCTGCAGGGCCTCCTCGTATTGCTGAGAGTATCCTTTCGCTGTGTGCATTGTCGGTGTCCTTGAGAACTGATTCTCCTCGATGCGTGAGGCCTCCTGACGAGCACTGCGCACCTGCGCATCCGTCCAGCCGTCAAACAAGCTCGAACCGAAGCATGCCAGAGATCAGACCCGCTCCCGCAGCCGGATGCTGAGGCCCGAGTGGCGCTCGCTGACCTTGTCGTTCTTCACCGCGATCCAGATGGCCTTGCGCGTACCCACCAGCACCACCAACTCTTTCGCCCGAGTGACCGCTGTGTAGAGAAGGTTCCGCTGCAGCAGCAGGTAGTGCTGGGTAAGGATGGGCATGACGATGGCAGCATACTCACTGCCCTGGCTCTTATGGACCGAGATGGCGAAGGCATGGACCAGCTCATCGAGCTCGACCCAATCGTACGTCACCGGGCGACCGTCGATGCTGACGGTCATCGTCTGCTCCATCGTGTCAATCTGAGTGACGCGCCCGATGTCCCCATTGTAGATGTCCTTGTCGTAGTTGTTCCGCGTCTGCATTACCTTGTCACCGACGCGGAAGACGCGACCTCCCACGCGCTTCTCACGTTTGCGCGGAGCCGGGGGGTTGAGCGCCTTCTGAAGTTCCTCGTTGAGATTCGAGACGCCGCAACCCCCACGATACATCGGTGCGATCACCTGAACATCGTCAAGAGGATCCAGCCCAAACTTACGAGGCACCCGCCGCTGAACGATGTCGACCAAGAGCTCGGCGGCCTCGTTGGGATCTTCCTTGGAGAAGAAATAGAAGTCGCGAAACTCGTTGAGCACGGGGAACTCCCCGCGGTTGATGCGGTGTGCGTTCACGACAATCCCGCTATCGGCGGCCTGGCGGAAGATCTCCGTCAGCCGGATCACGGCGACCCGGTCCGAAGCGATAATATCTCGCAGGACATCGCCTGCGCCGACGGAGGGGAGCTGATCGACATCGCCGACGAAGAGCACGTGCGCCGCTGACTCAACCGCCTTGAGCAGGCGATTGGTGAGCAGGAGATCCAGCATCGAGGCCTCGTCGACGATGAGGCAGTCGACCCCCAGAGGATACGCCTCGTTGCGCTGGAAGCCGCGCTGGGGGGAATACTCCAGCAGACGGTGGACGGTCTTGGCTGGCCGGTCGGCGGCCTCGGCAAGCCGCTTCGCGGCACGGCCGGTCGGAGCACAGAGCGCGTACTTGCGCTTCATAGCCTCCAGCGCCGCGATGACGGTTCGTACGGTGACGGTCTTGCCCGTGCCCGGGCCGCCGGTGAGGACGGTGACCTTGTTGCTCAGCGCCATCCGCACGGCGAGCCGTTGCTCAGCGGAGAGCTCAAGGGCAGAGTCTCGGGTGACCTGGGACAACAAAGCGTCCCAATCGACGCTGCGGAAGGGCGCGAGACGCGTGCTGGGATCATCGAGCAGCTCTCGGAGCCGGTTGGTGACGCCAACCTCGCCGTAGTAGAAGGGCGCCAGGTAGACAGCGTCCTCCTCGCGTACCTGAGGGGCAGCCGTTGGATCCGAGGTGGGATAGACCAGCGTCTCGCGCTCCACAACCTGCTCGGCGTCGAGCTCTCCGATGGCCTCCCTGATGAGCCCCGGATCGACCTCAAGAAGCGGCGCCGCCTCGCTCACCAACTCTTCCTCCGGCACGTAGACGTGCCCCTGATCGGCCAACTGGCTCAGGGCGTAGGCAACGCCAGCCTGAACTCGAGAGGGTGCGTCGGAGGGCAAGCCGAGGTGCTGTGCGACCTGGTCCGCCGTCTTGAAGCCCACGCCCCAGATATCCCGAGCCAGCCTGTAGGGATCCTCCTGCACCACCTGCAGAGCATCGTCCCCATAGGTCTTGTAGATCTTGACCGCCAGGTTGGTTGAGACCCCGTGGCTCTGGAGAAACATCATCACCTCCCGGATGTGTTTCTGCTCCTCCCAAGCCTCGGAGACGGCGGTGGCTCGCTTAGGGCCCACCCCCAGCGCCTCGCGCAGGCGCTGCGGGTCCTCATCGAGAACACGCAGCGTATCGACCCCGAAGCGCTGAACAATCCGCCTGGCGGTGACCGGGCCGACGCCTTTGATCATCCCCGAACCAAGATAGGCCTTGATGCCCTCAACTGAGGCGGGCAGGACCTGCTTGCACCATTCGGCATTGAACTGCCGGCCGTACTCAGGATGCACGGTCCAGCGCCCCTCCAGTTGGAGGCTCTCCCCGGGTTGGATCTCGGGGAGGTTCCCGACGACAGTCACCAGGTCAGAGCGCGCGTGGACATTGAGGCGAATGACAGAGTAGCCGTTCTCCTCGTTGTAGTAGGTGATCCGCTCTACCGAGCCCTGAAGTCTATCAGCCATGAGGTAGAATAGTAGCAGAGAAGTAAGCCGAAAGCAAGAAACGAATCTGGAGGCAAGGGACGCAGCGATGAAGCCTGGGGGGCGGGCTGCGACGGGACGAGGGCGTACTGGCGCTGGCTAACACCCGGCTCGCGGCAGGGCAGCCGTCCGGCCTCAGATCCAGTGGCGGACCGTGAAGTACGGCAGGGGGCTGCGCCCTAAGATTGCTTCAAAGCTGATTCTATCAGCTCTTGTTTCAGATTCCACAGCCGCTGGGTGAGGGAGACGTGGTAGATGTGAGGATTGATGAGGCGCTTGACTCCGGGATCCAGACGCTCGACGTCTGCCTTGCGCCGTTCGCGCATCTCCTGAATGGACGGCAGGTCGTAGACCAGCTCGCCGCCGTCCAGCACGTCGACCAGCAGGGGTTCGATCTCGTCAATCTCATCCCGGGTGAGGGTTCGGTACACGGTGTGCTCCGTGGGGTGGTGCAGCACCACCTCTTGCATAGCACACGGATCCTCGTCGTCGAGGCTCAAGAGGTCGGCCGTCGCTTTCCCTCGCCCGTCGTAGATACGCCACACATTCTTGTGCCCGGGGTTGGGGGTCTTGGCTAGCGACTCGGAGACCTTGATCGCCGGGCGCCACTCGCCCCGGTCATAGACAGCAACCAGCTTGTAGACGCCGCCTAGCGCCGGCTCGCCCCAGGACGTGATCAATCGCGTGCCCACGCCGTACACCAACCGGCCAATGAGGTGGTCTGGATCGACCTGGTAGCGCGGTGCCTCATCCTGGATCTGTGTGACAATCTGCCAGATGCTCAGCTCGTCGAGATTGCTCGAGAGCACAATCGAAACGTCCGGGAAGCCGGCTTCGTTGAGCATCCTGGCCGCCTGGATGCTGAGATAGGCCAGGTCTCCGGAATCGAGACGAATGCCTATCGGCTCGTGGCCCCGGCGCCGAAGGTCTTCGAATACCTTGATGGCGTTGGGGATGCCGCTTTCCAGGGTATCGATGGTGTCGACGAGGAGCAGGCAGTCATCAGGGTAGACGTCGGCATAGGCCTGAAACGCAGCCAACTCGCCCTCACCGAGGCCCATGAAGACCTGCACCATGCTGTGCGCGTGGGTCCCCTTGGGCGGATAGCCGAGGACGGCTGACGCTCCCACGTTAGACGTGAAGTCAGCACCACCGATGAGAGCAGCTCGAGCTCCGGCGTTCGCCCCTCTTTCGTGAGCTCTGCGCAGACCGAACTCGAGCAGCAGCTGACCCTGGGTGCTGCTGTGAATCCGCGCCGCTTTCGAGGCGATGAGAGTCTGATAGTTAAGATGATTGAGAAGCGACGTCTCGAGAATTTGAGCCATCGCCAGGGGCCCCTGGACGACGGTGAGAGGAACGTTCGGGTGGACCACGCGCCCCTCCGGGATAGCGCGCATCGTTATACCCGCGAATGAGCCGTTGTCGCGCAGCCACTCGAGGAAGTCATCCTCAAATAGGCGCTCTCCGGTGCGCCCAGTCTGACCACGGAGATAGTCGACCTGCTTGTCGCCGAACTTCGCCCACTCCATCCAGTCGAGGAGCCACTCCAGCCCAGCACTGACGGTGTAACCAGCCTTGTGTCCGTCGTAGTCTGGATAGTCACGGAAGAAATGATCGAACTGGACCTGCTTCTCGTGGAGGCCCGTGCGGTAGTAGAGATGGGCCATGGTGAGCTGATACTGGTCGGTAAACAGAATACCTTCGGCCATCGGCAGATCTGATCGTCTCATGTCACTAACCCCCAGGATCTTGTTCGCGGACAGACTTGAGATCAAGGATACCCCAGCATCTCCAGAAGTCAAGGGTCCTGGCAGCCCCGGTGTTGGCAGGGGTCCTCCCCCTGTGGGCAAGTGTCCCGGGGCAAGGCGCAGGTAGTGGAACCGTGATGGTCCGTTGACGCAGGTGAGGCCGGGTGCTATAATCCCGGCAGCAAGGCCTCAGGGGACGTAAGCAAGAGGGGCGCGTAAACGGCGCCCCTTCTTGTCGCGTCGGGCGCCGTGCAGTGGACAAAGCCAGGCCCCCACGTTATAATAGAGAATCCGATATACTTTATTTGTTAGATAGACGATTCAATGGAACCATCAGAACTGTCGGCTCGATACATCCACATCACGGGCGTCGTCCAGGGGGTTGGATTTCGGCCCTTCGTCTACAATCTGGCTGCGCAGATGAACATACGTGGTTCGGTGCTGAACAGCTCCTCGGGGGTGGAGATCGAAGCCGTCGGCCCCTCGGACGTATTGGACACGTTTGCTGCGCGGTTGGTGTCCGATGCCCCACCGCTGGCCCGAATCGAGGACATTCGTGTCACCGAGATCGGGGTGTCCAGCGTAGAGCTTCCGATTGACGATGGATTCAGCATCCGCCACTCGGAGGCAAAGCCCGGGGATTTTCAGCCCATCTCCCCGGACATCGCCGTCTGCGAAGACTGTCTGCGCGAGTTGTTCGATCCACACGATCGCCGCCACCGTTACCCGTTCATCAACTGCACCAACTGCGGCCCGCGGTTCACCATTATCAAGGACATCCCCTACGACCGGCCCAAGACCACCATGGCGCCGTTCAAGATGTGTTCTGACTGCCAGGCGGAGTACGAGGATCCTACAGATCGGCGCTTTCACGCCCAACCAAATGCGTGCCCCGTTTGCGGCCCTCACGTCTGGTTGGTCTCCGGTTCGGGATCTGTGGTAAACAGTCGAGAAGACAACGCCGTGCGAGAGACTCGACATCTGTTGAGGTCCGGGGCCACCGTCGCGGTCAAAGGATTGGGCGGCTTCCACCTGGCGTGTGACGCTACGAACGCCGAGGCGGTGGATAGATTGAGGGTGCGCAAGGGCCGCGTCGACAAACCCTTTGCCCTGATGGCATTTGACCTTGAGGCAGTCGAGCAGTTCTGTCACGTTGAGAGCGAGGAACGGGAGCTTTTGACCTCCCGCGAGCGGCCCATCGTTCTGCTCCGCGAGCATGCAGAGAGCCCGATCGCGGCACCGGTCGCTCCGGGGAATCGGGATCTGGGGGTGATGCTGCCGTATACGCCGCTCCACTACGTCCTGTTGGAGCCCGAGAGCGGTTTCCCCCCCGCCCTGGTGATGACGTCGGGGAACTACTCCGAGGAGCCAATCGCGACGGGCAACGAGGAGGCGATGGAGCGGTTGGACCAACTGGCCGACGCTTTTCTGCTCCACGATCGCGAGATTCACGCCCGCTGCGACGACAGTGTGACCCGGGTTGTCGCCGGAGAGGAGCTGCCGATCCGGCGCTCTCGAGGCTATGCCCCGTATCCGGTTCACCTTCCGTTCCCTGTGAGTCAGGTTCTGGCTGTCGGAGGAGAGCTGAAGAACACGTTCTGCCTGACGCGCGATCGGTATGCCTTCCTGAGCCAGCACATCGGCGACATGGAGAACTACGAGACGCTGCGCTTCTTTGAAGAGATGGTAGAGCAGCTGGCGCGGACGTTTCGGGTGAAACCCGAGATCATCGCAGCTGATATGCACCCCGGCTACCTGGCCTCGAAATACGCCCAGAGGCTCGCGTCGGGCTCGGTCGACCACCCGGGCTCTGACTCCGGCAACCCGGATTTGATCCGGATCCAGCACCACCATGCCCAGGTCGCGTCGTGCCTGGCCGAACACGGATTGACGGGCGAGCGGCCCGTCATCGGGGTGGCTTTCGACGGCACCGGGTACGGCACCGACGGAGCGATCTGGGGTGGTGAGTTCCTCATGATGGATTATGCATCCTTTCATCGAGCGGCGCACCTCAAGTACGTACCGCTCCCGGGAGGAGACGCAGCCATTCGCCGTCCCTACCGCATTGCCCTGGCCCACCTCTGGGCCGCCGGCGAGCGATGGGACGAGGACCTGCCCCCCGTGGGCGCTGCCTCTGCCGAAGAGCGAAGGATCCTGGCTCAGCAGCTCGAGCATCGGGTGAACACAGTCGACACCTCCAGCAGCGGCCGGCTTTTCGACGCGGTCTCCTCGCTGGCAGGTGTACGCCAAGAGATCAACTACGAGGCTCAGGCGGCCATCGAGCTGGAGATGCTGGTGGACGACGATGTGAGGGAAGCCTACACGTTCGCGCTGGGCGACGAGATCGATTCAGCGCCAGTCATTCGAGCTGCGGTCGCCGACGTGAAATCCGGCGTGCCAGCCGGTGTCATCGCAGCGAAGTTCCACAACGGGGTGGCAGCGATGATCCGCGACGTCTGCGTTCAGCTTCGGGAGGGCAGCGACCTGAACGAGGTTGCGCTCTCGGGAGGGGTGTTCCAGAACGCGACGCTGCTGAAGCGGGTCGTCCCCCTCCTGCAGGCCAGCGGCTTCACGGTCTACACCCACCACCTGGTGCCCCCCAACGACGGCGGGCTCGCATTGGGCCAGGCGGTAATCGCAGCAGTCAAGAGCAAAGAGTCAACTACCCCACCGCAAGCGGATGGGGCTTGTCCGTGGACTCAAGCGGTAA
>CAYVCX010000028.1:0-35073 GCA_964450435.1 uncultured Anaerolineales bacterium | reverse complement strand
GGAAAAAAGCCCAGCCTCAAAAAGGCTGGGCTCTGAACGCGAGGGATGGGCGAGTCAACCCAGCTTTCGGATGACCATCACCACCTTTCCCTGCACCTCCACCCGGCTGGGATCATCGACGTAGATGGGATCCATGGTGGGATTGGCCGGCTGAAGCCGGATCTGACCACCAGGCTCCTGGTAGAAATGCTTGAGCGTTACCTCGCCCTCGCCGTGCAGCCACACGGCTGCCATCTCCCCGTTCTCGACGCGATTCTGATGCTGCATGATTACAATGTCGCCATCGTTCACCAGGGCGTCGACCATCGAGTCGCCCTCGACCTCCAGGGCGTAGAGCTCCTCCAGATCCCCCAGGATGTCACGGGACATCTCAATGGTCTCGTCACCCATCAATGCGAAATCGCTGCTCGGCACGGGCACGGGCTCACCGGCCACGATGCGCCCCAGCAGAGGAAGACGGACCAAGCGCTCGGGCATCACCCGGCTGCGACCTGCCCGCGCCAGCCGCAGCCCGCGCGATACCTCACGGTCGCGAACGAGGTAGCCTGCCTCCTCCAGGCGATCGAGGTTGTAGCTCACCACCGACGTGGAGCTGATGTCCGTGGCAGAACAGATCTCACGCATCGACGGCGGATAGCCATTGTTGCCGATATACTGGCCGACGAACTCCAAAATGCTCCGCTGCTTGTCCGAAATGCGCTCATCCATAGGTCACCTCCTGGCTCCCGGTAGTCACTGATGCTATTATATAAGAACATACGTTCTATGTCAAGTGGGGTTCATTCTTGCTTTTCCTCCGGAATGCCTGTAGAATGGCACCTGGCGTCCGACATATCAAGTCAACTGAGCGAGGCAAGCGATGCGAGTGTTCGTCACCGGATGCAAAGGGCAGCTTGGCAGAGCCCTGAATGACGCGTTGACTACCCATGCAGTGGCAGGCTGTGACCTTCCCGACACGGACATCACCGAGCGACCGGCCATCACCGCAGCCATTGAGGAATACGCGCCGGACGTGGTCATCCACGCTGCCGCCTGGACGGACGTCGACGGCTGCGCCCGCAACCCGCAGAGGGCTTACGAGGTCAACGGGTTAGGCACGCAGAACGTCGCCCTGGCCTGCGCCTCTTGTGGCGCAGCGATGGTCTACATCAGCACCAACGAGGTGTTCGAGGGCGAGGCCAGCCGGCCGTATCGCGAATGGGATCCCCCACGTCCGATCAACGCATATGGACGTTCGAAGGCGGCCGGCGAGTGGTTCACCCGCCACCTACTCAGGCGCTTCTACATCGTTCGCACAGCCTGGCTTTACGCGCGTGGAGGCAGCAATTTCCCGCACCGCATCATCGAGCTTGCCGATGAGTTGGGAAGACTCCGGGTGGTGACTGACGAGGTCGGCAACCCCACGTTCGCGCCGGACCTGGCAGCAGCCCTCGCAGCGCTCATCGAGACGGGCGCCTACGGCGTGTACCATGTGACCAACGCAGGCTACGCCTCCCGCTACGATTTTGCGCGGGAGATCCTGCGCGTCGCCGGCCGCGGTGACGTACCCGTCGAGGAGATCACCCTGGACGCATTCGAGCGCGATTCGACCCCACCCCACTTCGCGCCGCTGGCCAACACGGCCGCAGGTGCGCTGGGGATCCAGCTACGCCCGTGGCAAGAGGCACTGGCGGCATTCGTTGGGGAGAGCTAGCAGGCGCAGAAAGTTCCTGGCAGGAGGGGCGCTCGTCCCTCAGGATCAGAGAAGATGTCCTCCGGAGCAATCTTCGCTGACAGCTTCCGGGCACGGCCGGGGGCAAGGGAGGCGGTTAGCGCGCGCCACACCGGCCTGATCATCCTGGGAGCGCCGAAAAGGGGTTGGTCTATCACGGCATGTCAGGAGGTAGCCCATGTCGGCCTCAGTGTCCGCTGAAGGATCCGCAGCCCAGGAATCCCCGGAGGAGAAGCTCCCCGTCCGGAGTAAGCTAGCCTACGGCCTGGGGGACATCGCGCACTCCGTGGGGCCCGGCACGATCATCCCCTTCTGGTACCTGTTCTTCCTGACCGACGTGGCCCACCTGAGGCCGGGGTTGGCCGGCCTCACGGTCCTCATCGGCGGGGTCTGGGATGCCGTCAACGATCCACTAGTCGGACTGCTGTCCGACCGCACGCGCACCCGCTGGGGCCGGAGGCGGCCTTTCCTGCTCTTCGGCGCCCTTCCCTACGGCGCCGCCTTCGTTGTGATGTGGCTCGTGCCCCCTATCGACAGCCAGCTGCTGCTGTGTCTTTACTTCGCCCTGCTCTACGTCGTGTTCGACACCGCCGTCACGCTGGTCAGCTGCCCCTATTACGCCCTAACGCCGGAGCTGACGCTGGATCACGACGAGCGCACCTCGCTCACCTCTTACCGTATGTTCATCTCCATCGTCGCCGGGCTGGTGGCAGCACTGGGCTTTGCCCTGGTCCTCGACGGCGCGCCCGACGAGCGCACAGCCTTTCGGGTGATGGGCGTGTTCTGCGGGGGAATATTCAGCGCCGTCACCCTCATCACCTTCCTGGGCACACGGGAGCGGCACGGCTTCCAGGCCGAACCAGCGGCTACGCCGCTTGAGAGCCTGGGCTTCGTATTCCAGAACCGGGTGTGGCGATACACCCTCGGGATGCGCATCTTAAGCTGGATCCCCGTGGACGTCGCGTCGGCTGTCTTCGCGTACTACCTGATCTACTGGATAGGCATGCGGGCGATGGAGGCTTCGCTGGTGCAGGCGGTGATCCTGGCCAGCGGGGCGTTGAGTCTCCCCCTGGTCCTGTGGATGACGCGGCAATGGGAGAAGAAGACGGCCTTCATGGTGGCGATGGCGTCCTGGGCCGTGGTGATGCTGGGTCTGCTGCTTGTCCCGCAGGGCGCAAGGCAGTTCGTCTATCCCATCGCCATTCTTGTGGGTCCGGGCGTCGCTGCCGCTCACGCGCTACCGACCGCCATGAGCGCAGACACCCTCGACGTGGACGAACTGAACAGCGGCAGGCGGCAGGAAGGCATTTACTCGGGGTTTGAGGTGTTCGTGCGCAAGCTATCCACGAAGCTGGTGGTGGCCACCCTGGGCCCGATTCTGGCATGGTCGGGCTACGTCCAGGGAGCCCCACAGCAGGCGCCACAGGCGCTGACGGCCATCCGGGTCTTCATCGGCCTGGTGCCGGCCGTCATTTTGGTCGGAGCCGTGGGCGTGGCGTGGCGGTACCCGCTGACCCGGGAACACCATCGTGCCATTCAGAAGGAGCTCGCTCACCGCCGTGAGGCGCCGGCGGATCCCGGGTATGGCAGCGGATGAGGTCCGCGTTGGGACAGCCTGTGGAGCGAGTCAGCGTCCTGAAGCCCGGCCGCGACCGCGGCTTCATCGGAACAGCCCATCAGAAGACGGATGATCTCGCGGGACAGGCGCTCTTCGCACCCCGTTACAGAAGCCCACCCCACGAGGCGAAGAGCGGGGAGAAGAGCACGGCCATCTTGCCGACAAGCTTGATGAGGATGTCCAGAGACGGCCCGATGGTGTCCTTGAAGGGGTCACCCACGGTGTCCCCGATGACGCTGGCCTTGTGGGTCGTGCTGCCCTTGCCCCCAAAGTTGCCCGCTTCCGTGGTTCTTCGAGCTTGACCCACCAGTTGTCATGATCGAGCGTCTCACCATCAGGTGCAGCTACGCGTGGAAGAACCTGGCCTCGATTCTGGCCTCAAAAAGCTGCTCAGTCAGGACATGGGCCTTTTCCAGATTGGAATTGACCAGGAAGGCGCCTCGTACGCTGGCATCTCGCAGGTCAGCGCCCTCCAGGTCGGCCCGATACAGATTGGCCCTCTCCAGGTCGGCACCCCTCAGGCTGGCTCCTCTGAGGCAGGCGTCCTGCAAGTTGGCCCTCCTCAAGTTGGCCTGCTCCAGGCTAGCCTGCTCCAGGTGGGAGGCCGACAGGTCGGCCCGCTCCAGATTGCCGTCTCGTAAGTCGGCTCCTCCAAGAATCGCGCCCCGCAGGAGCACCGCTCCAAGGTTGGCACCCCGAAGACGGGCGGCGGAAAGATCTGATTCCGTCAGACAGGCCATAGCGAGATTCGCCTCTTCCATATTGGCCCGCTTCAAACTGGCCTGCTCGAGCTTCGCCTTCTCCAGGTTGGCGCCCCGGAGATGAGCGCCTTCCAGATCTGCCCCGAACAGATTCGCGGCTCCAAGGAGGGCGCCCTGGAGATTGACGGCTCTGAGACTAGCTCGCTCAAGGTTGGCGAGCCACAAGTTGGCGTGCGACAGGTCGGCATGGTTCAGCGTCGCCCCGGTGAGATCAAGAGCCACCATGTCCAGACCGCTAAGATCGATGCCGGAGAGCCGCGGGTAGTCCGCACCATTGATGATCGCTATCAGTTGTTCCCGCGTTATCTCGGCCACGTTGATCCTCTGGTTCTCGGCGCGAAGCACAACGCTGGCGCGCCATAGCGGCGCACTCGTGCATCAAGGAAAGACCCTTCCGGCAATCGGCCGGAAGGTCATCAATTAGCGGCCTGCTATCTACAGGATACCGACCTGACTATGGTCGCCGAGGGTCAGCTTGTACGCCTTGGGCTTCATCGGAGAACGGACAAGACGGACGTTGCGACCGATCAGACTGTCCTGGATACGAGCCGGGATGTCGCGTATGACGCTGTCCTCGAGGACAATGGCCCGCTCGATTTCGCTATTCTCGATTACCACGTCGTGATAGATGGACGTGAAGGGGCCCACGTACGAATTCACGATGCGGGCGCGCTCGCCGATGATGGAAGGCCCCCGGACCACGCTGTTGATAACCTCGGCCCCCTTCTCCACGGTGACACGGCCGTCCGCCTCTGAATCGCGATCAACATAGCCGACCACCTCGGGCACCAGTCCCTCAAGGACCAGCCCGTTGGCCTTCAAGAGCTCGTTGGGCTCCCCCGTGTCGATCCACCAGCCCCGATGGATGTACGGGTACACCTTAAACTCGTTCTCCACCAGCCACTGGATGGCATCAGTGATCTCGAGCTCGCCCCGCCAAGAAGGGGTAATGCTGTCTACCGCCTGGTGAACGTGGCGGTCGAACATATAGATGCCCACCAGAGCCAGATCGGAGGGCGGCTCCTCAGGCTTCTCGACCAGATGGACCACGCGTCCCTCGCCGTTCAACTCGGCCACGCCGTACCGCTCGGGGTGCTCCACGCGAGTGAGGACAATCTGCGAGTTCCAATCCGACTGCTGGAACTGCTGAACCAGCTCGCAGATCCCCCCCTGGATGACATTGTCGCCCAGGAACATCACAAAGGGCTCTTCCTCCAGAAAGTCCTGGCTCACTTTGACGGCGTGGGCAAGCCCCAGAGGATTGTCCTGGTGGATGTACGCGACATCAACGCCCCAGCGGCCGCCCCGCCCGACAGCGGTCTTGATCTCCTCGGCCGTGTCACCGACGACGATACCGATGTCGTCGATGCCAGCGTCACGGATGGCCTCGATGACGCGGAAGAGGATGGGTTTGTTCGCCACCGGAATGAGCTGTTTTGCACTGGTGTACGTCAGCGGATAGAGGCGAGTCCCCTTCCCGCCGCTGAGGATCAGAGCCTTCACTTAGCCTTCTCCTTTCACACTCGCGACTTCTTCTGGTCACTCTCCCGAGCGACCCACCCCGCGGGCGGCTCTCAGCACGTGCTGCCGGGATGCCGGAGCAGCAGATCTCATCTAGTTGCGCCACGGAGGCCGCGTGCTCTCAACCCCGGCCTCTCCCACTCAGGAACTGGAGACGACGCGATCCTGAGACAGTCCCTGTCATTCGAACGGACCCAGCGATGAAAAATCCTACTATGGCAGGATTGACCGTCTGGCAACCGTGGGAGATTCCTCCACCCCACTTCGCTCTGCGTCGTCCGGGTGGGGCTGACGAAGATGAGAGGGGTGGAACCCCCTCCATCAATACCCGCTCAAGGTCGCGCCCCGCGCGGCCTCGTTCAGCACGGCGCCCAGGATGCGAACCTGGACGCGCTCAAGCAATTCCTTAGCACGCTCGGCATGGTCGCGCCGCGTGCAACCGGCCGAGACCACCAGCAGCACACCGTCGACCTTGGTACCCAGCACGGCAGCGTCAGTCACCGCAACGACCGGCGGTGCATCGAAAAGGATTACATCGGCACGCTCTTTCAGCGCGGCGATCACCTGCTCCATCTTGCCCGAACCAAGGATGTCCGCAGGGTTCGGCGGCAAGGGTCCGCTGGGCATCAACTGGAGGTGGTCCACGCCGACGTCGAGCAGCGGAGGATGCTCCATCGCGTCTTCCTCCAGGATCATGGTCATCAGGCCGCGGTCATTGGACACGCCAAAGACCTTGTGGAGGCTGGGGCGGCGCAAGTCGGCGTCGACCAGGACAGTGCGACGCTCCCCCTGAGCCATTGTCACAGCAAGGTTGGCCAACACCTGAGACTTCCCTTCGTCGGGCGCCGCCGATGTCACCACCAGCGATTCAATCGGCCGATCGAGCGCAGCAAAGAACGTGAGATTCGTGCGCAGCGTGCGATAAGCTTCGGCAGCCGAACCGCGAGGCTCGTTCAACGTGATCAGATCGGGTCGTTCAGCCATTGCACCTCCCACGGGAGTATTCAAGGGGCCGGTCGTCATTTGGCAGACGGGATAGCGCCCACCACGGTCAGGCCGAGCTGGCGTTCAACATCCTGCGGTGTGCGGATGATCCCTGCCTCAAGCCACTCCAGGGAGAACACAACCACGCCCGCGATGACCAACCCGAATACCACCCCGGAGGCCAGCATGATCGTCCGGCTCGGCGGCCACGATTGAGCGTAGCGAGGCTGGTCACGGAGAATGGCGTCGACCTGATCCTCCTTGCGGAGCTTGGCGTTCTCAGAATCACGCCACTGGACGAGCAGATTCGCCCAGGTGCGAGCGATGTCATTGGCCTGGTCGCCATCATAGTCCTTAACCTGGATCTTGATCACCATCCGGTCGGCCTCAGCGGCGAAGTTCGTGCTCGCGAGCAAGCCCTCGGGTGTCATCGGCAACTGCAGCTCGTCGATGACATCCTGTGCCCACTTGTAGGAATCAGCGACGGTCATATAGGGGCGGAGGAGAATGCTGGCCGACTGGGTGAGGCCGAAGTCAGGGCGGGCCGGAGAAATGATCACCTCCGCGGTCGACGTGTACTGAGGGTGCTGCATCTCGCTGAAGACGACGGCGCTGCCAGCAGTCAAGGCGATGGCAACGACGACTATCCACCAACGCTTCCGCAGAATTCGGACGTAGTCGTTAAGCTCCATACATACACCTCCTATAAGGACCCGGCTATTCTACCATGTGAGGGATCAATGGACAATGATCATCCTGTGCCGGCGGATCACCCAGTGGCTATTCCCGGGGTATACGAGCCAAGACGTCCCAGCCCAGGTCCGCCAGCTCTTCCGCCTCGCGAACGGTAGGGTCCAGGTAGTGGCAAAGGAACGCCAAGCCAATCCCAACGAACAGCGCCAGACTGATTCTGATCACAGGGCCGGCCAGCTGAGCACCCAGGCCAGGCGGCAGCGGCACGGGGACAGGGTCGTCCAACAGAACCACGGCGGGCTCCAGATCCCTGAGTTGGGGGTAGTACGCTCCGCTGTTCTCAGTCAACTCCTCGGCGACGGCCCCGGCAATGGCACTAATCTGCGCAGGATCGGGCCAGGTGAGATAGACAACCAGGATTGACCGGGCATTGTCGGTGACGATGGCGCTCTGGATCGCTCCGGCCGGAACCTGGTCGCCCGATTCGCCGACACGCTCCGCGACGGCGTGGGCGAAGCTCCCGGTCTCGGCCACGTCGGCCAGGCCCTGAGCGATGTGCTCGGAGGTGCGCCAGGGGTAGTAGCGGTCGTAGTCGATGCTCAGCCCGGCGGGTCTCGTACCGGCGGAGAAGCGCATGACCACCTGATAGCTCATCGCCGGCGGAGCATACGTTACGGTGACGTAGATGACCACCACAGCCACGGGCGCGAGAACGAGCCACCAGCGCCGCAGCAAGATCTTCCAATAGGTTCTCAGCTCCATCGGTCTCTCCTCAGCTAACCATTCACGTGCTCTCGCAAGAACTGATACAGCTTCTCCCGAAAGACAGCGACACCGAACCGCTCGGCGTTGGCGCAGCAGGCACAGGGATCGATGACATCTGGGTCAAAGGAACGTACGGCCCGCACTAGCGCGTCCAGGGTCTGCTCGTAGAAGAACACTCCAGTCTCCTCCGGGACAACGGTGTCGAGTGCGCCGCCGGATCCGTAGGCGATCACGGGTCGCCCCGCCGCCTGGGCCTGGACCGGCGCGATGCAGAAGTCCTCGTTCCCCGGCAGGACGTAGGCCCGACAGCGGGCGAACAGCGCAGGAAGCTCCTCGTCGGGCACGTAGCCCAAGAAGGTCACGTGGGGACCAGCAATCGCTTTGAGCGCGTCACGATGGCGCCCATCACCGGCGATGAGCAAAGGGAGCTCCAGACGATTGAAGGCCCTCACGGCCAGATCGATGCGCTTATACGGAATCAGACGGGACACGATGAGATAATAATCATCGTGCTCGGTGGAAGGACGAAAACGAGAGGTGTCCACCGGCGGATGAATGATGGCGGACTCGCGGTGGTAGTACCTCCGGATGCGATCCTGGATCTCGCGGGAGATGGCGATGAAGTGATCCACCCTTTGTGCGGCTCGATAGTCCCACCGACGCAGCGCCCCGATCAGCGGGCGAAGCGCGGCCTTGAGCGCAGCGGGCAGTGCCTCGCGGGCAGCGTAGGTCTCGAAATCCCAGACGTAGCGGGTCGGGGCGAGACAGTAGCACACGTGAGTCGCGTCGCCGGTCCCCACGCCATGACAGAAACCAGACTTGTTGCTCAACACCAGATCGCAGTGAGAGAGATCGAGCCGCCGGAAGGCCACAGGATAGAGCGGCAGATACGCCCGGTGGTTGCGGTAAATGCCCGGCAGACGATCCATCCACGTGGTCCGAACGTCCCAGTCGCGGTAGGCCGACGGCATCCCCTGACGCCAGTACATGGACGTGTAGACAGGGGCGCCAGGAAACATGGTCACCATCCTCTCCAAGACATCCTCGGCGCCACCGATCTGGTTGAGCCAATCGTGGACCAGAGCCACGCCGTCGACAAACTGCGAGCGGATAGACGCGTTCCTCTTCAAGCGAGTTGACCTCTTCTGACGTCCATTCGTCTACGCATCCCCCGTTGACTCTCGCATCGGCCGCCAGCTGACGCGGTGAACGGGGGAGGGTCCCAAGTCTGCAAGAGCCTGTCGGTGTCCCGGTGTGCCATACCCCTTGTGCCGGGCAAACGCGTATCCAGGATGGTCCTCGTCCAGGGCAACCATCAAGCGGTCGCGCTCCACCTTGGCCACGATGCTTGCGGCGGCCACGCTCAGGCACAGGCGATCAGCCTTGGGCAGAGAGCGCTGCGGAAGGTCGAGGTCCGGCAGGCCGAGATAATCGACCAGCAAGGCATCCACTTCATCGCTCAATGCCTCTACCGCACGGCTCATCGCCAAGCGCGTGGCCGGGACGATCCCCCATACGTCGATCTCCCCAGGAGCGCCCCAGCCCACGCCGACGGCCACGGCCACGTGGCGAATGACGGGGAGGAGCGCCTCCCGCCGCCGCGCGGTCAGCAGCTTGGAGTCCCGCACCCCGTCCAGCAGATCGGGCAGGCGGTCATCTTCGAGCGGCAGAACCACGGCTGCAGCGCAGACCGGGCCAGCCCACGCCCCGCGCCCAGCCTCATCCAGGCCCGCCACGCGGTCGTAGCCAAGCGCCTGGAGCGCGATCTCCTCAGAGAGATCCGGGATTGGCGATGGGCTCATCAGCCTGGAACGAGTCCAAGGGAAGCAGGCGGCGCGTGCCGACTCAAGCAGCCACGGGAGGGCAGATGAAGCCCTTAGACCTCATCATACAGGCCCCTTACCTCGTTGAGACGGACGCGAACGATCTCCCGTGTCATCTCGACGGATTCCCGGAGATAGCGAGACAGCTCGCCCGTACGGCCCTTGGTGTCGCTTTCGTCTGTGTTGCGCCACTCGACCTCCACTTCCTTCAGCGAGTAGCCAGCCTTCTCAAAGAGGTGGAGAAGCTCAACATCGTAGGCGGAGACCTTCCATCCCTTAGGGCTCCCCTGCTGCTTAAAAAACTGGAGCTGGGGAAAGACCTCCAACGCGGCCTCGCGACGACACGATTTGAACCCACACTGGGTGTCGCTGATGTTGGGAAGAAGAATAAGGCGGCGCAGGGCGCGGAACACGAAGCTGCCAACACGCCTCAAGATCGAGAACCCCGCGCGCTCGGTCCCTCGCGAACCGATCACTACGTCGTAGCCCCGTTCGTACCACGGGAGGAGCGCGCGTAACTCGCTGAGGGGCGTCGACTGATCCATGTCGGTGAAGAGCACGATCTCCCCCGCGGCTTGTTGTATCCCCGCCCAGACCGCGGCTGGCTTGCCGCCGTGCGGGATATCGAGGAGACAGAAATCGGCCCTGTTCTGGACGAACCCTTCAATGAGCCTCCTGCTGTCATCGGTCGATTCGTCATTGACGACAATCACTTCCCACGAGAAGTCCTGAGCAGACAGGTAGCCCTGCACCTCCTCCAGGACACCCCTCTTGAGGTTTCCTTCCTCGTTGTAGCAGGGGATGACGACAGAGACGTGGGGGCCGGCCAGCTCACTCGGCATGATTGACTCTCATCGGGATACGTCCAGCGCCAGGCGACGTGAGGCAGCGTAGTATCGCGTCGACTCCCCAGTCCGAGCACTCGGTCCAGCACGACAAGCAGCCGCGGTCCCAGCCCGATCGATTCGAACCACCTGGAGACCACGATCGCTGATACGGCTGCAGTCCGGGTCGAAAGACGGGAGTTTCGATGGCATCGATTCTTCAGCAGGTATGATACCCACACTACGGCCTTTCGTCAATCCCAGCCAGGATCTGCTCCAGATAGGCCCGGTCCACTGCCCGGGTGCGCTGTACGGCCCGCCGCTTGGGGAGCATGCGAGGAGCACCCAACAGCAACCCGGTGAGCTGCCCTCTCAGTCGGGCGCGGGCCGCCGCCCCACGCCAGGACCGCAGAGCTTCTCTCGCGAGCTGGATCTGCCTCGCGACGATGGCGCGCCAGTACGTCCGCCACAGGTCTCCCGGGTAGTCCTTGATCAAGAGGTAGATGGCGTTGCGCCCGTCATAGAAGCTGGCGGTCCTGCCGCCGCCGGTGGCGCTCAACTTGTGATAGATAACAGCTCGCGGGGCGTAGATGCACGGCCAACCAGCCAGCTGAGCACGCCACGCCAAGTCCACGTCTTCAAGTGAGTAGAAGAAATCCTCATCCAGAAGTCCCACCTGCTCGAGCATCGAACGACAGTACACGGCGCTCCCACCGCAGGCCCCGAACACGTATTCCTCCCGGTCATACTGACCCTCGTCGCGCTGCCAGACGCCGCGGTTGCCCGGGGTTCCGTCGACCCGGTAGAAGTCGCCGGCCGTGTGGAACGTATCTCGCCGATGGAAGAGAAGCATCTTGGATGCAACCATCCCTGCATCCGAATGCCGCTCGAAGGCGGCCACGACCTCCTGCAACCAGCCCTCCTCGGCCTCGGTGTCGTTGTTAAGAAGCGCAATGAACCTCCCGTGGGCCACCTGCATTCCGGCGTTGGCGGCACCGGCGAAGCCCCGGTTCTCACCCAGAGGCAGCACACGCACCTCGGGGTAGCGCCGTTCCAGCAACTGAAGCGAGCCATCCGTGGAACCATTGTCAGCGACGATGATCTCGGCCCCGCCGAGGGTCTGTCTGCGAAGGCTGTCGAGGCAGATGGGCAGATGCTCCACCCCATTCCAGTTGGGAATGACGACGGAGATGGGACGCGAGGCCTGCGGAAACCGGAACCGAGAACCCCCAGATTGCGGTCCGCCAGACAGGCCTTGAGAGGGACCGTCGCTCATAGGGTACTCCATCGCAGGTCGTTTTCTGCTCGCCGCAACCGTTTCACATGCGCCTCCGGTTGAACTCTGCCACTTCAAGGAGTATAATCGAGGCTAGATAGTACCATCCTGCGCCCGCCCTCGCGGACGGCGGGCACCAGCCGTCCGCGAAGGCGGGCATTTGAGGAGGCAACGATGAACGTCATCACGACTCACCATAAGGGCGATATGCTCTTCGAGACCCAACTCGGCAACCACCTTCTTGAGATTGACGTCCCAGCGAGTATGGGCGGCAAAGACCGCGGCCCGCAACCCCGGGAGATATTCGTGGCCTCCCTCGGGGGTTGTGTGGCAGCGCTGGTCGGGAACTACTGCAACAACTCCGGTCTGAACACGAAGGACCTAACCGTAGACGTAATATACGAGAAGGCGGCCGACCCCACCCGTCTGATCGACGTGAAAGTCAAGATCGAGCTGCCGCACGCCGACATCTCCGGTCGGGAGGAGGCCATCAGAAGAGTCGCTGACCGGTGCCCGGTCCACCAGACAATCTGCACCCTGGAGGGTGTAGATATCGAGGTGAGCGGCAGGGGAACCTAGCCCTCTGGAGCATCGGAGCCTCCGAGCACCGACTCGTTTCGAGGCCTGATCCTGTGAAGCGAGTGACACTGCCTCAGTCGCGTCGGCCGCTGGCCGTCGCCAGCAGCAGGTGCCCTCTCGTTCATTGGGCAACACCCCAATTCTCCCGCGCTTCGAAGGCCCGCGGGCGAGAGCCCTCGCGGCAAGAGGCCGCGGGGCATGGACGACGGGCGATGCGCGCGTCGCGGCATCTGCGCGTGTCCTATGATTCATCGGACTCGTCGATGATAGTCTGAGCGACTTTTCGGTCGACTCTAGACATGGGGAGTTCGTCCAGGTGCTCGGGCACTACCCAGCGGAACGCTGCACAGCCAAGGCAACGAGGTTCGCCGTTTCGCAGACGACACCAGAATGCATGGAGGGTGATGCGAAAGTGGGTGTAGGCGTGCGGGATGGCGACCAGCAGATCACCGACCTCCACCTCCACACCGAGCTCCTCGTACATCTCGCGAGCCAAGCAGGCGGGCAGAGACTCGCCCTCCTGGCGCTTCCCACCCGGGAACTCCCACAGCCCACCCAGCATGTCATCGGTACGGCGCTGCGCCACCAGGAGCGCTCCGTCATCGCGGACCGTTATGGCCGCCGCAGCATCGTGGTGAGGGGCGCGCCGGCGCGGCTGTCGGATGGGAAGCACCTCCTGCTCACCCCGGGCGTTGGCCGAACAAAAGTCTGGCAGCGGACACCGATCGCATGCGGGTGCGCGGGGCGTACAGACGGTGGCGCCAAGCTCGATCAAGGCCTCGTTGAACCTCCCGACCTCTTCCTCAGGCAGCAGCTCGCCAGCGAGCCTCTCCAGCTTCCGTCTCGTCGCGGAACGCGTGACGTCTTCTCGAACGCCGAGGAGGCGGCAGAGCACCCGTCGAGCGTTCGCGTCCACCGCCACCACCCGCTGGTCGAAGGCAATGGAAGCGATGGCCCCAGCGGTATAGGGCCCAACGCCTGGCAAGGCCTTCAACTCCTCGAAGCGAGGGGGCAGGTGACCGCCGGTTGCGCTCATCAGCTGCCGCGCCGCCCGGTGAAGATGGCGAGCGCGGGCGTAGTAACCCAGCCCTTCCCAGACCTTCAACACGTCCTCCAACGAGGCCTGGGCCAACGCCTCGACGGTGGGAAACTGCTCGATGAAAGGTTGGTAGTAGCCGGCGACGGTAGGAGCCCGGGTCTGCTGGAGCATAACCTCGGAGACCCACACCCGATAAGGGGTGCGACGGTGCCTCCAGGGCAGATCGCGCGAATTGGCGCGAAACCAGCCCAACAGCCGCGCGACAAACTCCTCGTGAATCTCTAGGTCACAGAGGTTCTCGCCCATAACGTACTGCCCGCTGCCACGATCACAGGGTCCATCACGGCGCAGCCATTCAGACAGAGCCGGCCCTGGCCCGGAGCCCGCACGTGGCGAGGCGCCTCCAAGCGGACCGCAGCACCCCGGGCAGAACTCCGATTCGACGACGAACACAGGATGAAACAGTAAGGGACAACTATACCGTGCCCTGAACAGAGCACAAGTCGCCGCCCGCCGCAATTGGGGCGGACGATCTAGCCCGGAGCCCCGGGCCGAATTGTGCAACGCTGAGATTCCTGCTATTATTGTGCAAGGCAAACACTCATGAGAATCGGCATCATCTCCGATACACACGACGATCTGCGGAACCTCGAGAGGGCCCTTGAGATCTTGCGCGAGGAAGGCATCAGCATGGTGCTGCACTGCGGCGACCTCGCGGGTCCGGCCATCGTCGAGGCGCTCTCCGGATTCGATGCCTGGATTGCCCGGGGGAACGTCGACCATCATCCAGAGCTGGAGCAGGCAGCGCTCGAGACCCTGGGAAACGGGAGACTGGCAGAACGCCACCGGCTCACGCTCAAAGGGCATTCAGCGCTCCTGATACATGGAGATCGGGAAGGCGAACTGAGGAGACTGATCAGCGCCGGGGACTATGCCTACGTGATCCACGGCCACACCCATCGAAGGCGCGACGAGTGCATTGGCCAGACCCGGGTGATCAACCCCGGCGCGCTGGGCGGGCTCCGCTGGGAGCAGCGGTCCTTCGGTATCCTCGACCTGGAGACAGATGAAGTGACGTTCATCAACGTCTGAGCAGATTGCTGGCCGATTAGCAGTAGGATGAGGGAGGCTATGAGCGACGACGCCCTGGATGTCTCTGCCTTTCGCTTCTCCACCAGGATCCAAGTCCGCTGGCGCGATCTTGACGCACTGAACCATGTAAACAACGCGGTCTACTTCACCTACCTGGAGCAGGCCCGCGTCGAATACCTGCGAGAGTTAGGAGTTGTGCCTGACGCACCGGCGGGCATAGGGTTCATCCTGGCCGAGGCCAGCTGCCAGTTCAAATCGCCGCTGACGCTGGGGGAATGCGTAAGCGTCCATATCCGGGTGAGCGAAGTGCGTCACTCGAGCTTTATCTTTGAATACCGGGTGGAGGGTGGGGATCGAAGACTGGCCGCGGAGGCGCGGACCGCCCAAGTGTGTTACGATTACGAAGCCGAGCATCCGATCCCGATCCCCGAGAAGTGGCGGGAGGCATTCATCGACTTCGAACCCAGGCTATCGCCCTGATGATGGAGCCTGACATCGCCAGAGGAGTCACAATCAGCGACCGGGGAGAGAGGGATCTCGTCGGGCCCGAGTTTGCTACCGGGCAGCGGGGCGAGAATCCCTCACCTCGCGTGCTCTGCCCTGGTCTGTACCGCTCCGGACGAGACGGGTGGACGGTCTTCGTTATCCGGAGTTGTGCCAGCGCACCGTGGATTCTCTGCGAACGAGAAGGAAGGGTGGTTATGGGGCCAGGCTGTGGGAGGCAACGCAACAAGGAGACTAATCAATGACAGTGCAGCCAATAGAGGCAGACAGACTGCGTCAGATCTGTGATCCGGCACAGTTCGACTTCGAGACGACGGAAGAATTGGAGAAGCTGAGCGAGATCATCGGGCAGGAACGCGCTGTGGGGGCGGTTCAGTTCGGTATCGGCATTCAGCGAGATGGGTACAACCTATTCGCCCTGGGGCCGAGCGGCACGGGCAAGCGCACCACAATCTCTCAGTTTCTGGACCGCAGGGCCTCGGGCGAAGCGACCCCATCGGACTGGTGCTACGTGAACAACTTCGACGATGCCAAGAAGCCGAAGGCGTTGCAGCTGCAGCCAGGAAGAGGGATCGAGCTTCGGGACGATATGGATGAGCTGGTCGAGGAGCTGCGAACCGCTGTCCCCTCACTGTTCGAGAGCGAGGACTACCAGACCCGGAAGCAGGAGTTGAGAGAGGAGTACGCGGAGAAGCAAGAAGGAGCACTCAACGAGGTCCAGGAGAAAGCAAAGGAACGAGGGATCGCCCTGATCCGGACGCCGGTGGGGATGGCTTTTGCCCCCATCAAGGACGGTGAGGTCGTCAGCCCCGATGAGTTCCAGAAGCTGTCGGAAGAGGAGCGCGAACGGGTCAAAGAGGACATCGGTGAGCTCCAAGAAGACCTCCAGGAGGCGATGCGCCGGGCACGGCAGTGGCAGCGAGAAGCCCGAGAGCGCATGAAAGAGCTGGACCGCCAAGTGGCGATGCTGGCTGTGGGGCACCGCATTGAGGAGTTGCAGGAGAAATACGCCGACATTGAAGACGTGGTAGAGTACCTGGAGGCGGTCAAGGATGACGTAGTAGAGAGTGTGGACGAGTTTCGCCGGACTGGCGAAGATGACGAGGGGAACATACTGGGGATACCGATGGAGAGCGTTCGAGAAGCCTCGTTCCGCCGCTACAAGGTGAACGTGGTGGTGGACCACAGCGAAGCCGAAGGCGCTCCGGTCATCCACGAAGGGCACCCCACATACAATAACCTCATTGGCCGGATCGAGCATCTAGCGCAGATGGGTGCGCTGGTGACCGACTTCAACCTGATCCGGGCAGGTGCACTCCACAGGGCAAACCAGGGCTATCTGATCATCGACGCGCGCGAACTCTTGATGCAGCCGTACGCCTGGGAGGGGCTCAAGCGGGTGCTCCGCTCCGGGGAGTTGCGGATCGAGTCCTTGAGCCAGGCATTGAGCCTGGTCAGCACGGTTTCGCTGGAACCGGAACCGATTCCCCTCAGGGTCAAGGTGGTGCTGATAGGCGAGAGGCTGCTCTATTACCTGTTGAACCAGTACGACCCTGATTTCAGCGAGCTGTTCAAGGTGGGAGCCGACTTCAGCGATGAGATGCCCAGGACAGGAGAGAACCACCAGCTGTACGCTCGCCTGGTCGCGACGATGGCGCGTCGAGAGGAACTAAGACCCTTCGATCGGAACGCTGTTGCGCGAGTCATTGAACGGAGCAGCCGCATCGCGGGGGATAACAAGAAGCTCTCGATCCATCTGTTGAGTGTCGCCGACCTTCTGGAAGAGGCTGACTACTGGGCGGGCCATGCCGGGCGGGATGCCGTCACCGCTGACGACGTTCAGAGGGCGATCGACGAACGGATTGCGCGTGCGGACCGGCTGCGCGAACGAACACAAGAGCACATCCAGCGGGGCATGATCCTGATCGACACGGAAGGGAAGAGGTCGGGTCAGGTCAACGGTCTCTCGATCATCGCACTGGGCAACTACGCTTTTGGCCGCCCCAACCGGATCACGGCGCGTACAAGGTTGGGGAAAGGGAACGTGGTGGACATCGAGCGCGAGGTGGAGCTGGGTGGTCCGATCCACTCGAAAGGCGTGCTCATCCTATCGGGCTTCCTGGGCGGGCGATACGCGCCCGAGTACCCACTCTCGCTCTCTGCGAGTTTGGTCTTCGAGCAGTCTTATGCCGGGATTGAGGGCGATAGCGCCTCGCTGGCAGAGCTATGCGCTCTTCTCTCGGCGCTGGCGGACGCGCCAATCAGACAGTCTCTGGCGGTGACCGGCTCCGTCAACCAGCACGGAGAGGTCCAACCCATCGGCGGAGTAAACGAGAAGATCGAAGGGTTCTTCGACGCCTGCAGCCCCAAAGGGCTGACCAGCACTCAAGGCGTTCTGATTCCTGCGGCGAACGTGGAGCATGTGATGCTCCGCCACGACGTGGTGGAGGCGGTAAGACGACAGGAATTCAACATCTACCCCGTGGCGACAGTTGACGAAGCGATCGAGCTGCTGACCGGGGTGTCCGCCGGGGAGCGCGACGATGAAGGGGAGTTTCCCGAGCAGAGCATCAACGGACGAGTCGAGGCGCGATTGGTTGAGCTGGCGGAGAAGCAACGTGATTTTGCTGAAGGCGCTTCAGCCTCGACCGAGGAGGACTCAGAGCCCACGAGCAGTGAGGAGTGAGCCGACGGCATGACGAACGAGCAAGAAGAGCCAATAATCCAGCGCATCCTGGTGGCCCTCGATGCATCGGACCACAGCCTGGCAGCGCTCGAGGCAGCAGCCGAGCTAGCAAGCAGCCTCGAGGCAGAGCTTCACGGGCTTTTCGTCGAGGACATCAACCTGCTGCGTATCGCAGGACTACCGATGGCGCGAGAGTTACAGTTCCCCTTCGCCAGGCACGCCCATATGGACCCAGGCACTATGAGACGCCAGCTGCGTGCCCAGGCGCGTCAAGCACGCAAGGCGATCTCGTCGACATGCAGGCAGCGGAAGATCGAGTGGACCTTCCAGGTGGCGCGAGGCAGCGTGCCGTCCGAGGTGCTGGAAGCGGCGACGAGGGCAGATCTGTTATGCGTGGGAAAAGCCAGCCGCCCCGTGATGCAGCGACAGAGAACAGGCTCCACGGCACGAGCGGCGGCGACGAAGGCCCGGCACTCGGTGCTCCTGATCTCGCAAGGGGCGCAGATCCAGTCTCCGGTGGTCATCCCCCACGACGGCTCGCCTCACGCGGACCGCGCGCTGCCGCTCGCGTGTCGGTTAGCCAAGGTGACAGGAGGCTTTCTCTCCATACTCATCAATGATGACCCCGCGAGGCCGTCGGAAGAGCAGGAGAGCCGGCTTACCAAGCGCTTGGAGGGCGAAGACCTGGTCGTGCGTTATCGTAAACTGACCAGTTCCGGTATAACAGCACTGATCTGGAGCGTTCAAACCGCGCGGTGCGGCATACTGATGCTGAGTCGGGCCGTCTTCAGTGGAGACGAGATCACTCGACTATTGGACGAGTTAACGTGTCCGGTGCTTGTGATGGGATGATCCTCGCAACACCAGAAGCGGGTCTCAGGGATCAAGAAGCCCTCGCCGAAGGATAGCGAGGGCTTTTCGCTTGCAATGGATGTGTTGTCTGCTGTCGGTGGCACACGGATCAGGACTGAGTGGCTCTTGGCGGCCAGAGGATGGACAGAACACGCACACGGGCAACAAAGTCCCAAAGATTCTGTGCCAGCCTATCCGTCGGTCTCGGCGGGCCCCTTCACCCTGGGCTCCACGTCAACGATCTTGCCTACGGAGGCTTCAGTCCCCTCCGCCGACTTCTTCGGAGGTTCGATCATCGGAGGTTCCAAGTCGCCCGTCATCGTCGTCTGACCGCGCAGATACGCTCCCTCGTTCAGGAGGAGCGAGCTGACCTTCAGATTGCCCCACACACGGCCGTTGTCCAGAATCTCGACCTTGTTACCGCTGATGTCCCCCTTGACCGCGCCTGACACAGAGATGTTATTGGCCTTGATGGTGGCGACGACCTTCGCGCCCTCGCCAATCACCACGTTGCCGGTGACGTCAATCGTACCTTCAAAGACGCCCTCGATGCGGGCATTTCCGTCAGACTGGATATCACCGCGGAAATAGGCGTTGGCCCCGATTACCGTCTCAATCTCTGCGGGCCCGGCCTTCTTGCGAACAGGCGTCTTTTCGTTCTTCTTTCCTCTTCCAAACATGAGAGTCTCCTTAGTCCTGTCTCGTCTCGGCTTGTCTCAATGCGGTCAATAACGCGAAAAGAACCATCGTATATCAGGTCTTTTCTACTGTCAATCCAGGTCAGGGATGACCACCCGACGGGCCTTGGATAGGGCCAGCTCCTCTTCGCCGGTCAACGATCTGGGCGAGCTCCAGCCCTCGACAGGTTTGGCGTATACACGGGTGGTATCTCTTGCATACAGCCCTGACAGAACCACTCCATCTCCCTCGCCGTCGACCAGTGCGAGGGAGAAGCTCTGATCCCCACCGGTGTCTGCGTAGGCACTGTAGCGGACCATCCCCATACCCTGTACAGAGTGCTGCAACGTTTTCTCGATCCCCCGGGTCTGGACAGCCAGTCGTTCGGTGCGTGCGTTCATCCGGGAGAAGCGAGCCGTCAGAGGGCCCAAGGCCATTCCAGGATCCTCGTCCTCCTCGCCGGTGAGCAGGCTCTCGAGGCGTCTCTCCAGCCGAAGAAGGCGGTCCCGCAGGTCGAACACCCACAAGATACCCACAACCATCAGAGCGGTCAGGGCCAGTGCCCAGAGCAGCAACGCAGTCTCCATCGTCCGCTACCTCCCTCTCATTCGACGCGCACGGGGCCAAGGACCACACGATCGCCGGCCAGATCTCCCGACGAGCTTACCACAGGGAGACGACGGTGTGAAGTCATCCCATACATGCCTACCTCCAACCGGTAGTCTCCCGGAGGCAGGTCGTCCGGAAGGGCCAGGCGATACGGATCGACAAACGTCTGACCCACCAGCCACTTGGGGAACCACAGGTACGTGGGGGCGGATCCACCAAGCGGGGTATAGTCCCACCCCGCAACCGGACGGTCGGCGGCGTCGATCAAGTGAATAAAGACGGTCGCGCTATCGCGAGGAGATGCGAGAGCGCGCCAACCCAGCGTCAGGTGGAGGACACCGCCAGCACGAGCAACGATGGGCTCATCCCAGAAATCGCGACGCACCTGCCCGCCCCGGCGGACATTGGCTCGCGTCAACGCGACCTGATTGTCGAGGTTGGCCAGGACCCGTTCCAACACGTCTGCTGGCGGACCACCATCGCGGGGCATGACCGTAATAGACTCGAGGACAACAGTCGTCTCACCCGTCGACAGGGAAAGCTCGGGGCGCCCACCGCTGAGATCGGCGTATCCCAGCCGGAGCGGATAGTCGCCAGGCGGAAGGTCGAAGGGCACCAGCAGCTCGTAGTACTCGGCGACAACTTCACCCGGCTGCCACTCGGAAGTGAGCAGGCGGCTGTCCGTGGTCCAGCGATTCTCCACCGGGCCCAACTGAGCATAGGGCATCCATATACCATCCACAGACTGGGAGACGCCCTGGTAAATGACCAGGGGCAGCGGATCCCCGGCCCGCACGGTAGCACCGGGCAGATCGTAGCCCAGGATGCGGACGCGGTCATCGGCCCAGACATCGAGCCAGCGCGACGGTCTCGCGTCTGTCACGGGAGGACGCTCAACACGATAGAAGGCGCCGTCGGGCACAAGACGAAAGCCCGCATTCCGGACGGCGGGACGGTAGTCAGGCAGATAGACGGGCCGCTGCTCGATATGGGCCCAAACCGACTCGACCCAGGGTGTGGCTGTCGAGACGTAGACCAGCTCCACATCCCGCTCGTCAAGCTGCCGGCCCTCGGTGTAGGCGTGGGCCCACAGCGGTGTCAGGTGCTCCCACGATGAGAGCAAGGCCGCCCCCTCCCCTTGCCCATCGAAGCGGCGATGGACGGCGTCGACCCAGTCATCGGCGCTGGTGAAGTCCCGCAAGGAGATCCCCCGAGCGACATTCTGACCCGCTCGAACGGCAGGCCACGGCAGAAGAACCAGGGCCAGGAGCAGGGCAGAGATAGGGAGCCGGCGATCATCCCTTCCGATTTGCCATTGCGCGCTGGCGCCCCGCAAGGCCCAGCCGGTGAGAGCCAGAGCCCCTATTCCTGCCAGCACCGCCAGACCGGCAAGGGGCAAGAGCAGATACGCCATCACGTCCTGAACAGAGTTGAGGGTGAAGATAAGATGAACGAGAAGGAATCCCCCAAACAGCAACGCCGGCTTGGGGGCACGCCGGACCAAGACGGCCAGACCCAGCGGCACAAGAAGGATCACAGGCAGAAGGAACTGGAGCCGCAACAAGGACCAGAAGACCAGGGCCCGATGGGGTTGCTCGGCCAGGCCAAAGTGGAAGAGATTGCCCCGCAAGCCGCGGGCACTCAAGTGACGCAGGAACCCATCCCAGATATTCATGTCGGTGGGCCCAAACGGCACGCTGGGACTGCGCACAGGATAGTAAAGGAGAGGCACCAGCCCCAGGAGCAGACACGCCAGTGCGGGCACCCAGGTCCGCCATTGAAGCAGAATACGAGGTCGCACCAACAAGACGAAGAGCGCGTAGCCTGGCACTCCCATCATAGTGATGGGATGATGTGTGGCCGCGAGGCCCAGAGCCGAGGCGAAAACGGCGAGCCAACGATCGCGCCCCGTCCGCCACCAGCGAGTCAACAACCACAAGTGCGTGGCCGCCAGCGCGGCACTGACGATGTGGGGATTGGCGTGAATAGCGTGCTGCCACAGATTCGGAGCGGCGGCCAGGGCAAAAGCCGCGAAGAGAGAGGGGGGAGTCAGCAGCAAGACCGGTCGATCGGGCGGCCGGCGCGCAAGTAGGCCGGCCCTGTCCCCCGATCGAGCCCCATCCCGGACGATGGCCAGCCCGATCTCCCGAGTGATGAGATAGATCGCCGTCACCGCCCAGGCACCCACAGCAGCGGACAGGAGGTTGGTACGGAGGGCGATGGTGCCCACCGGAACCAGGAGCTGCCACAGTCTCGCCAGGAGGATGTAGAACGCGTAACCCGGCGGGTGGGCGATACCTAGAATGGCAGGAATGAACTGGTACTCAGCAGGGTCGCCAAAGAGCGTCCCTGGCGCGGCAGTGGCCGCGTAGGGCGCAAAAGCCGCCACGAAGACCAGAACGGGCAGCAGAAGCTTGAGCTTCACGTCGGAGAGCCTATCCAAGCGGGACACTCAGCACCCAGCGGTCGCACAAGTCGCCGGCACACCAGACCCGTCGAGAGAGGGGACCACTCACCGTGCCGGAGCGTATCCGTTCTCCTCCAGGTAGGTGAGGACGCGGGTGACGCTCTCCTCTATGGTCTCCTCGGCCGTGCGGCAAATGATCTCCGGATTCTCAGGGGGTTCATAGGGATCGGAGACACCAGTGAAGTTGTCAATCTCTCCAGCGAACGCCTGTCGGTACAGACCTTTGACGTCCCGCTCAGCGCAGACCTCCAGGGGACAGTGAACGTAAGCCTCGATGAAGGCGGCGCCCGACGCTTCGATCTCCCGGCGCGTCCTGGCGCGCCGTTCCCGGTAGGGGGAGATGAAGGAACAGATGACGGCCACGCCGTTTCGGCTGAGCAGCTTGGCCACGAAGGTGACGCGTTTGATATTCTCATCGCGGTCTTCCCTGGTGAATCCCAGATCGCTGGTCAGGCTTTGGCGGACGATGTCCCCGTCCAGCCGCTCAACCTTAAGACCCCGATCCCGCAGCGCCTCGGCCAGGGGTTTTGCAATGGCCGTCTTGCCGGCACCCGAGAGACCCGTGAACCAGACGGTGAAACCATCTTCTCTACACAACGCTACACTGCCTCCTTCCAAAGATCAGACGCGAATGCCCACTCCACCCACCTGCCGGCGGCAAAGCAGCCCTCCGAACCGCCGCGGGAGAACTGAGGGCCATTCGACCCTCACCCGTAGCCATCGGCCGGGACCCCAGCTCCGGCAGGATTGACTCCCGCCCTCAGGATGTCCGCATGCTGCCAACGACGGCGACAAGATCCTCCTCGCTTGTGGCTCCGCGGCGCAACAGCCGGGGAGGAGAGACGGAGCAGTCGACAATGGTCGATGGAATGCGCTCCGGACACGCGCCCCCGTCGAGAATTAGCGGGATACGGCCGCCGAGCTGCCCCTCAACGTCTTGAGCTGTTACGGAGTCAGGCCCTCCCGACAGGTTCGCGCTGGTAACCGCGAGCACTCCGCCAGCCCCCTTGATGACGTCCCTGGTCAGCCGGAGATCAGGCACCCGCACAGCCACTGTAGGCCTGCTGCTGACAGCAGCAGACACTGAAGCTTTCTTCTCCAGCACCAGGGTCAGCCCGCCGGGCCAGAACCGTTCCGGCAACCTCGCACACCGTCCCGCGAGCACAGCGACCCGACCGACCTCTGCCGTGTCAGACAAGAGCAATGGAATCGGGAGCTGCTTCGGACGCTCCTTGACTGCATACAGACGTCGGACCGCATCGTCATCCCATGGGTCGGCGGCGAGGCCGTAGACCGTATCGGTCGGGAAGGCGACCAGGCCGCCCGATTTGAGGACCTGGAGAGCGCGTTTCTTCACTCCATGGCTCCCCGCGTCGATGACAATCGTCTTCATGCTAGCTCCATACCAGCCCATGACAAACACGACCGCCGCGAGCATTTCGAGGCCCGTGGCGGCAATAGACGCTGTGCGACACACTACGTTCGCTCGACAAAGACAAGTATAGCACGCACCGGGGTCGTGTCAACCCGCCCCGTACGTCGAACAGTGCGATTGTCTCCTGGCTCCGCCCGCTGGATCAAGGGCTGGGCAGAGGAGAGCCAGAGCACACAGGCGCCATCCGAGGGCGATCACTCGATGAACAGGGAACACGGCCCGACCGAGATAGTCGCTGATGCCGGGCTGCCCCCCCGCCTTCAGCGGCGCGATCGCCGGTCATCGTGCGTCGTCCTCACCAGGCGAATGAAGCGATACTCCGCCGCGCGGGAGCAGATGGGCAGATGAGGGGTACGGCACCTATGCCAGCCGCTCGATCAGATGGATGTCGTCGGGTTCCAGGGCGAAGAGCTCGCCATCGACCTTTTGGGCCACCCGAAAGCCCTGACTCAAGTAGAATCCGACAGCCGACTCAGACGGAGTAGCAGAGACGTACAGTGCATCGGCACCGTCAGCCTGGGCCAGCTCCACGACCCTCCAGGTAAGCCGCGCCGCAATCCCGCGCCGACGGTAGGCCCTGCTCACAAACAGAGCCGCCAATTCCGCCGTTCGCTCCGCCAGTCGATAGCGGAGGACAGCGAAGCCCACAAGGAGCGACCCGTCGAACGCACCAAGCATCACCCCGCCCTGCTCCAGGATGGGCGCAATTCTAGCCGTATGGGCCTCGACGCTGAAGTCCCCTCCCTCAGCGGGCCAGCGCGGGACGCGCCAGTCAACAATCTCTGCCCGAAGCTCTCCCCCGCGTAGAAGTACCCGATGGTACCATGCTCGGAGCGATCGATCTCTGCAATCCGTCCGAGCTGCCAGGCGCCCATCTCACGTATCTTGATCACGGCGGAGTCTTCGTCTATCTGGCGTGCCGCGGGGGACCCACCGCGGTCGAGGACGCGGGCAGACCATCCGCCGGCCCAGAATCTTCCGGGTTTCCGTCCGCTGAGGTGCCAGGACATTCCAGGGCAATGGGGGCGCCGTCGCGCTGGGGCTCGCCAAGCTGCCAGGCATTGGAGCACACCATTTTCCGGAGCTCAGCGTCAGCCGTCTGCCGCCCTTCGCATCCTGTTGAGCATGAAGAACATACTGCCCCAGGCGGTGAAGAAGGCCAGAGCGATCTTCGTCACGTCGATGACAGGCTGTACCCGGACGCCGTCCTCGTCCAGGCTCACGACGGCGACCGGGCGACCGCAGGCTCCGCCTCCGCCACCGCCACCGCCGCCCATGCCAGACGCCTCACCCACGGCGCCCTCGTCCTCGCCGCCCCGGGCCCGGCTCGCCGGGCCCGGGGCCCCCGCCAAAGCCGAAGCCCAGTCCCATCCCCACGGTGACCTCGGAGGCGGTGATGATCGTCCGTCCGGCAGCGCTTACGGGCTCGCCAAACACGGCGCCGGGCCGCGCAACCGTGAACAGCTTATCCAGCACCTCAAAGCCCTGCTCCTGCCCCGCCCGGGCAGCATCTGGAAACCTCTCGACCCCCTCGCTCATTTCAGTCTCTCCTCTGCCTGATCATCATCCACAGGCCAGCCAACACGAAAACCAGACTGAGACCGTACAGGCCCAGCTGGACCACGCGGATGACGTCCAAAATGGGAACACGCCACCTCCGGCCGTCGTGCTGCACCAAGAGTCCAACGGGACGGTTCCACAGCCAGCTCCCGTGCGGGCAGCGCACACTGAGCGCTCGCGACTGGGGCACCACGGTCACGTCGCCGATGGTCACGCTCTCTCCCCACCGGATCGGGCCCCAAATCGTCTGCAGCTCGAACCTCCTCTTCAATCGGGTCATGGAACCTCCTGGCGACACTCCGCAGGTGCCACACCGACTTTACAAGAGAGCCCGGGTGTGGTACAATTTTCCACGAATCGAGTGATGCGCTATGAGCGATTCACTCGAGCTCTGGGGGATCGTCTAATGGGAGGACAGCGGTCTCTGGAACCGTAAGTGGAGGTTCGAATCCTTCTCCCCCAGCTTCTACGGCCCCGTGTCCGCACGGGGCGCTTGCATTATGAGAGCTACCTCGCGCAGCGACTCCATCCGATCAACGACGGGCACCACGCTTTTGGCGGCCACGGAGCCTGCAAACTGAACGTGGGCAAACTCTCGATCGGGGAGATCATAGGCCAAGGCGGGTCGAAGTCAACGCCAAGGGCCACATCGAGATGCACAGTCCCGACGATGCCCAGCGGCCCGGGGCACCCGTTCTGCACGGGGAGGAACGAAGCCGGTTCTAGATAAGTGAGAAGCCCCGTCGACGTGACGGAGCCTATGTATTCCAGGCACTAGCTGCAACGGAGCGGGCATCCAGTCACTTCGGCCCGCACCGTAACCCTATCTCTCAGACGCCTCTGCCTGACACACCCTTCGGGGCGCGGCAATGATGGACAGCCCGGGCGCCGGCGTCACGGCCTCCACGTATCGGGCTCAGCGCTCCGCAAGCAGGAAGCATCCCAGGCCGGCCACGAAGAAGGGTTGGATGGCGACCGGCATCCAGCCGAGCACGTTCAGCACCCCCCGAAGCTGCCCCAGCACAGACACCACCAGCGCCAGCGCGATGCCTCGCCCAGCCTCCGACTCCGCCGCGTCCCGGCTAAACCAGGTCATCAGCCCCATCCCGATCAGCCAGGCGCCCGCGTACTGCATCATATACGCCCCTGCCGGGCCCAGCGTCGCCCCGAACAGCGACAGGAACAGGTGCGGCGCCACCGCCGAGCCGATCCCGAACGGGACCAACACCGCGGCGTTGAGGATGAACACCGTCCTCAGCCTCACAGGACTTCGCTCCTTTCACCTGCTATGACTGGGTCCCCGCGACGGTTTCGGGGGCCAGCGCCCGCTGCCGAACGATGATCATGATCGCGCCCACCACCCCCGCCGTCACCAACCCTGCGTCCTCCACTATGCCCAGCGAGAACCACACCGCCCCGGTCAGCGCCCGCAGGGTGGGAATGACCAGCAGGTACCAGGGCACCCGCCGCCCAAGGAGGAGTGCGCCGAAGGTGACGATGATGCCCGGGCAGGGGAAGAGGGGCGAGAGCGCCGCGTGGGGGTACACGTGCCCGATCAGCAACCCGATCACCGGGCAAGCGATCAGCGCGTAGGCGATGAAGAACAGCCCCACGGCGGTGTAGACCGGCCCCGCCGACCCGTAGCGATGCGGTCTCGGGCGAGGGCGAAGGCGAAGAAGGCTCCTTGCACGGTGAAGAGGACCATAGGGCCGTAGAGCATCGCCATGTTGGTTGCGGCGGGCCGCCAGAACATCAGGCCGATCCACAGCCACAGGAAGGCGAGGATGGCGGTGACCACACGACTGGCGGCTTTGCCCCGCCGGAACAGAGGTACGAGCGTGAGTACGCCAAGAGCGTAGCCGACCACCTGCATCGGCCAGATCGTCTGGTTATACGTGGCGAAGTAGTCCAATAACATATCAATCGTGAACGGCATGGAGTTACCCTCCTCTCAGGTCATGCTCAGGGAGCGGAGATATCGATTTCTTCTGTCCAGCGCCAGGTGATCGGACCCTATTGGAGTCCGCCCCGGCGGCTGCGGGGCGAAGGAGCTTCGCAAGTCTGGCGGCTCTTGGCGTCGTCTTCGTCCGTGACGTTCTCCCTTCATAAGTCTGTGCCAGGAGGGGAGACATGCGATCTCCCCTCCTGCCCACTGTCCATCTCTGGATCTGTTCCTTCCGTGTCCTCGGATCGCCACGCCGGCCCAATCCCACTCCAGCCCTCCCCTTTCTGTGTCATGCGGGGCTCAATCAGGCTACGGCGCGATTGGCGGGATCATCGTCACGATCGGCAGTCCCGCACCCATCCAGGACACCGATGGGTGCTCCTGAATGGCGGTCTGGCGGCCGGGAAAGCCGACATAGCCGTTGTAGGCGTTGCTGTAGCCGATCCCGCTGAACCCGCCGACCCGGCTCGCTCCGGGGTCGTAGTTCACAGGAAGTCACTGGAAACAACTTCGGAGATGTGGGATAGAGTTCGAGACGAACACAACTGGATTCGTGAAGCGATGATGGCCATGCTGGCTTCGTTCATTAGCATCGGAGCTAGCGAGAGCTCAGGTGCTGAGTAGCAGTGGGCTGCGACAACGGCTGGCGGTGACGGGATTCGAAGCAAGGAAAACACAGGGGAACCAAGCATAATGTGTACTTGGGAAACTGACTTGTGAGGCAAGAGCATAGTCAGTGATGGAACCCACAGTGTTCCCTCTGGCCACGCTGCCTCCCATCTACCCTGGAGAAGCCGATCAGAGATTCCTGTAGGTGTCTTCGCTTCGGCGTCTCACCAGCGCCACGACAACCGCCTCTTCTTTGTCTCGGACGCGGTAGATCACGCGATAGTCTCCAACCCGGATCCGAAACGTCCCCCTGGGCGCCGATCGGACCTTTCGACACCCGTGCGGCCTCGGATCTCTGCTTAGAGCAGTAATCGCCTCTTTGACCCGATCCTTGTCCTGGTGCGCGACGTTCTTACTCAGTTCTTTTGCCGCCCGTCTGCTGATGTAGACTGCGTAGTAGGCCATGGGCTACTCCTACAGCTCGTCCTTGACCGCCTCCCACTCGAGCGCCTCACCAGCCTCGAACTCAGCGTCGGCCTCCATAGCGGCCGCGACATCCTCCAGCCACTCGAGCCGCCGGAGATCCTCAATGCTGATGACTGCTGCCTTCGGTTTGTCGTGGCTCGTGACAACGATGCGCTCGTTGCCGTATGCAGCCCGGTTCAAGAACTCTGAAAACGACTTCTTGGCCTCAGTTACGCTAACACGTGGCACGCTCAGTACCTCCCTGTGCATCAATTGTGTCCAATCCTGCCGCTCTATTATACCATTAAGACCATAAAGGTCAAATTGGTAATAAGCAACAGGAGAAGGGACGTGGAAACCAACGCAGAGGAACTCGGTGAGACCGAACGGGTGAGCATACTCTGGAACCGTAAGTGGAGGTTCGAATCCTTCTCCCCCAGCTTCTACGGCCCCGCGTCCTCGCGGGGCTCCTGTTTCAGTAAGGATCTTCTGCCTCCAAGTGAACGGCACAGCCAGCGATGCCCTGCCTGTAGAGGGCGAGTCTACCCTCTTCCGATTCAGCCGCCGCGCCGCCCTCCAGGGCCGCCCCAACATCCCCCAGCCATCCCGCCGGGGATCGACTGTCCTAGAAGTCCAGACCGGGCTGTGCGGGCTCCCGACACTCAGCTCCGTTCACGACACCAGGCCTCGAACTTGCCGCGCCACCTCTCGCGGCTGAGTACGGTACCGTCGGGCAGCGTCGCCCCGGCGAGAGACGCCGCCTGGCGCAGTTGCTCGCCATCGACGAGGGCATCGTCCAGCACAGCCCCCTGCAGGTCGGCGCCCTCCAGATTGGCCCCCCGCAGGTCGGCCGCCGTCAGCTCCGCACCGCACAGGCAGGCGCGGCGCAGGTCGACGTCCAGTAGCCCTGCCTCGTCTAGCTCGGCGTCGGTTAGATCGGCCTCGCTCAGATCGGCGCCCTGCAGCACAGCACCCTGAAGCTGCGCCCCCTGCAGCCTGGCCTGGTGGAGATCGGCCCCCTCCAGAATGGAGAAGACCAAGTCGATCCCCTGCAGGTTGGCACCGCTCAGGCTCTCACCAGCGTCTACTTTGTCAAACACCTGCTCAGGCGTGAGTTTTGCCATGGAAGGCCCCCTCTCTATGGATCGACTATTCTGCTCGTGCCGTGCGCCGGTCCGACCCGAGGACACAGGTTGGACATCTGGCCCGCACCAGACGGCATCTGCCGGGCACCCATTCCGTCCAAGAACCGGTACAGCTAAACACTCTAAGCCCCCCATAGATAGGTCAGGCGGGAGGGCCCGCGTGCTTGAAAGCATTCTATTCCGACGACCACGCCGACACAAGTCGCGGCCCGGCGTTGACACAGGGCGCGCTGCACCTCCCCCTCGGTCGCGCCCCAGCCCAAGATTCGCGGTCGGATGGCGAGTCCTGAGGCAGCCGCGGCGGCAGCACCGGCAGCGCCGCCGAGGATCAGCTCCGAAAGGCGGTCCCTGTCAGCCATGTTCACGCCTCTAGAAGAGACCGCGCGACATAAGCAGCATCCCCAGGATAGTGAGCGGAATGCCGACGACCGCACCCACCACGGTCAGACTGATCAACGGACCCGGGCTGCACAGCACCAGGCGCGAGAGCACACCGACCAGGCGTCCGATGATCTTTGAGATGAACACGCTCAGCTGCCAGATGGCACAGGACGGCCACGGCAGTATGGGAACTCCCCCGCTCGTCACGTTGCCCTCTTTCAGCGCGAAAACCCGTCTTGGTTCATCGAAACGGGGAACCCGCTGTCTCCTCGTCTCAATACGCAGGTCCGCTGCGAAAGCTGCAGCGCAAATGAACTGCGTCCGAGGACGAAGGGCCAGACCATCGTACGCGTCAGTCGAGCGGCCAAGGGCGACGCCCCCCGCCAGTGACGAGGGTCAGCCAGCGCCCTCGATCACATCTCTGTAGACCGCCTGGGTCTCGGCGGCCGCGCGCTCCCACGAGAATCGAGCCGCTTGCTGCAGGCCGCGGTCCACCAGGTCACGACGCAGATCAGCGTCGCTCAACAGCGGACGGAGCGCCTCGATGATGGACCCTTCATCTCCCGGATCGAAGTACAGAGCAGCATCGCCCGCGACTTCGGGGAGCGACGCGGTGTTGCTGCAGGCGACCGGGGTGCCGCAGGCCATGGCCTCCAGTGCCGGCAGACCGAACCCCTCGTAAAGACTCGGGAAGACCAGCGCCTGAGCTCCCGCATAGACGGCGGGAAGATCTTCGTCGGGGACGAACCCGGGCAGGAGCACAGCGTCCCGGACAGGCGATCGCTCCAGTTCGGCGAAGAAATCCCCACACAACCACCCCCGCCTGCCCACCACGACGAGGGCCTCCGTCATCTGCTCGTCGTGAAGCGCCTCGAAGGCGTGCAGCAGGCGCGTAAGGTTCTTCCGCGGCTCGATGGTGCCGACGAAGAGGAGATATTTCGGTGGCAACCCGTAGCGCTCGCGGACCGCCGTCACAGGGTCCGATGGCTGCGGCCGGAAGCGGGGGTCGGCCGCTTCGTGGATGACCGTGATCTTGCCCGGAGTCACGTCGTACGCCGCCATCAGGTCCCGGCGGGTGCATTCCGATATGGCAATGATGTGCGTGGCCCGGCGACAGAAAAGGGGCAGGGTCAGGTTGAGGTACCAGCGGTTGAGCGGCTTATGATGCTGGGGCAGGTGGCGGAAGATGAGATCGTGAACAGTGAGCACGGTGGGGACGGAGCGAAGAGGGAGCAGCAGGTGCTCAGTGGCGTGGAATAGAGCCCCGTGAGGCAGCAGCCGATCAAAGCCGACCCGGGCCAGCTGCCCCACCCATACAACCATGCGCCAGGGTTTGTAGCCCAGGGCGACGGTACGAGCAGGAAGATGATCCAGTCCGGGCAGGGATTCGATGCCGCGCTCGCGATTGTAGAAGAGACCGTAGGGCGGTTCACCCTGCGCGCCATTCGGGGGGCTGCCTCCGGAGCCCACCAGCGCCCTGACGAGGCTCTCGGCGTAGCGACCGAGACCAGCGCGCCTGTGGACGGCGGCAGATACATCGACGTAGATCATTGGGTAGTTCGCGCGGCGGGGCTACCCGGCGAAGGTCCAGAGCACGACAGCAGGCGTGACGTGGACCTCGACGACGGCAGCCAGAGCCAGAAGCGGGACGACGAGGGCAATGAAAACCTTCACGAGATCAGCCAACGCCCACAGGCACCCCTCGCCCACACTCATACCCTGCGGAGGCGACATAAGCGTAGCGCCAAGACGGACAGCGAGCGCAGTGGCAATAATGGCGGCCGGCAACTCCAGCACCGCGTGAGGCAACACGAAGGCACTGAAGAAAAGCAGTGGGCTGTAGCCGGCGTACGCAGCCTGCCTGACGAAGAAGAAGACGATGGACAGAGGAGCCATCAACAGAGCGATCGCCATCGTTCCGAAGGAGAAGACAGCCAACAGCGACGCCCCCGCCAGCGACCGCACGTTGTTGACCAGCACGCCCCAGGCGGTGAATGCTGGCAGCCAGTCGATGGCAGGAAGCTGAGCGAAGGTCTCAGGTGAAATCTGGTCAAGCTGGATTACGTCGGGCGGCAGCGGATAGCGCGCAGCGTAATCGAGACCAATCACGGCAGACAAAGCCAGGCTTACGATCACGGTCACGATGGCCAGGCGCGAGCGGCGCACCACGGCCGGGATCTGATAGCGATACAAGCCGCCAGCGGAGCCCAACCAGCGAAGCCCGACAGGCAGACTTTCCGGATCGAGACCGAAGAACCAGGACTTCCAGCGCATGTGACGCCAGAAAGTACGCCACAGGAAGGGCACGTTCAGCTCATCGATCTCCCGGCCGAGCAGGGACTCGCGGTTGAAGAGGTGGATGCCCATACGAATCAGGATGACGTCAACCACCACCAGGAACAGAACGATCCACCAGAGCACACCGTAGTTGGCCCAGAACATAATCACGGCCTGGCCCTGCATAAGAAGCGCCACGGGAATGATGATGAAGCTGGCCAGCAAATTGGCCGCCCGCGCGCTAGTGGTCTGGCTGGAGACGACCACGGCACCGGAGACCATCACCAGCCCCTCGGCAGTGGTCAATGCAAGGACCAGAAGGAGCAGTTGGAGTGACGGCGTCCAGCCCTTGAAGAAATGGAGACCGATGAGATAGACACCGATCCCCACATAGGCTGCCAGCAGCGGCGGAATCAGGGCCGCCAGCGTCTTGCCCACGTAGAGCTGGGCATCAGACAGAGGCGTCGCAAGCAGCGGCTCCAGGCTGTTGCGCTCCTTCTCCCCCACGAAAGTCTCCAACGCGATGACCAGGGAGAAGGAGATGGGGAAGAAGCCAACTACCATCAGGAGGAAAGGCATCAAGCGATCGCCGACGATGGAAGCGCCGTACCTGGCGACCCAGCTGAGGGCGAGATCGGCCACCATGCTCATCAGGGCGGGGAAGAGCAAGGTAAGAACCAGGATCGGCGCGACCATGCGCCAGTCCCGCAACGTGTCGTACATCTCTCGCCTGATCAGGACGAGGACCAAGCGAAGCGGTTCCCCACTCAGACCACGCACCCGTTCACTCACCGTGGTCACGTCTGCTATCCCTCAACCAGGTTCCCATGGATCACGTGCGTCCCCTGACCACGCCCGGTCAGATTAACCACCCGCAAGTAAACATCCTCCAGGCTGCGCTCCACGCTGCTCAAGGTCACCACCGGGACATCCCCCGCCGCCAGGGCTCGGAGGACCAGCGGGTTGGTCTCCCCGGGATCGGGGGTCGAATAGCGCAACCAGTCCTCGCCGGACTCCCTGACCTCAATCAGATCCGAGATCAACCTCAGCGCACCGTCGACCTTGCGCCCCAACCGCAGCTCCATCAGAGGCGGCCCAAGAAGGCGCTGTTTGAGCTCGAACAACGTCCCCAGGGCGATGATCCGTCCATGCTCGATGATGGCGACGCGGTCGGCGAGAGCCTCGGCCACAGCCAGGTTGTGGGTGCAGATGATGATGGCCCGCTGATCGCGTCGCAGGGTGAGGATGGCGTCGCGGACGAGCTTCGCACTGTGTGGATCCATGGCAGAGGTAGGCTCGTCGAGGAGGAGGACCGGTGGATCGTGGAGCATGGCACGAGCCAACGCGATCTTCTGCCGCATACCCTTGGAGTAGGTCCCCATGCGCCGATCGCTCACCGCGAGCATCTCAAACTGCTCCAGCAGGGACCGGGCCCTCCGACGGCGCTCGTCACCGTCCATGCTCATCAGGCGGCCAAAGAAGTCGAGGTAGTTGTCCCCGCGCATGCGCAGGTAGAGGCCGGGGTGCTCGGTCAACAGGCCTACGCGCCGCCGCACCTCGCGGGGCTGTTCGATCACGCTGTGACCATCGACGAAAGCGTGTCCCAATGTCGGCGACAGGATAGCCGCCAGCATGCGGACCGTCGTAGTCTTGCCGGCACCGTTGGGACCCAACAGAGCCAGGATCTCCCCCGGCTCGACCGACAGCGTCACCCCATCCACGGCCGTGAACTCGTCGAATTGCTTGGTCAGTCCTCTCAGCTCGATCATCGTTCGGTCGCGCAGCGATTGCGGAAGGAACCGGGACAGCATGCGGCTTTCTCAGGTGTGATTATACCAACACCGGGGCTCTGCGGCAACGGATGATGGTGCATTGCGCCACCGAGGGCCCCGGACCGAGAACATCCGGCCACCAACGGCTCGTCGCAACACGCGGCTCTGCGACAAGCCCTATTCAACCCAGGAAGACGCCCGGTATACGTGGACCACCCGCTGGACCACGGTCACGATCGATAGGATCGACAGGGCCCAGGCCAGGGGAGTGACAAGCCCCAGGGCCGACAGGGCGGCGACGAGGAGAATCCGCTCCAGACGCGTGAGGAGACCAACCCTGCAGGAGAAGTTGAGGGCTTCTGCCCGCGCCCGGGTGTAGCTGACCATCAGAGCAGCGACCAGGGCTGACAGGAACAGGCCAACCTCGAGGAGTGCCCCCCGCTGGAGGCTGTGAGCTGTGAGCCCCAGAATAAGGGCAGCGTCAGAAAGCCGATCGAGTGTGGAGTCGAGAAACGCACCGAAGGGGCCATCCGTCCCGCTGGCACGGGCCACGGCGCCATCGAGGGCGTCCATGGGAGCAACGATGAACAGCACCCCCCCGCCCCAGCGGACCTGATCCAAAGCGAATAGCGTCGCGACGCCGACCTGCAGCAGGAACCCCACGAGGGTGATGGCGTTGGGGCGCACACCCAGGCCCGCGAGGAAGTCAGCAGCAGGATTCAGGACTGCCCCAGTCCGGGCGCGTACCCAGTCGGTCAGCGACTCCCATTGCCCCATCTGTTTGGTGGTCGCCTCCTGCGTATCATTCACCGCTCGACTCTTCCCTCTGTGACCGCGCCAGGCCTGCGTTCAGACGGGCGGGCGCCCTCATATGGGGCCCGTCTAATAGTAGCCCAGAACCCTGGCCTGTCAAACGCGGACTTGCGAGGAAGCCTGAACGGGGTATAATGTTTCCATTGCGGGGCGTAGCGCAGCCAGGCCAGCGCGCAGCAATCGGGATGC
>CAYVCX010000027.1:0-35872 GCA_964450435.1 uncultured Anaerolineales bacterium | reverse complement strand
CGTCGAACCGTTCCACCACCAGCTGAGGATACTGATGCTGCAGGTAGTTCAGGTCCAGCTCCACCCGGTCGCACTCGGGGCAGCCCGCCTGGTAGAGGTACGCCACGTGGATAGGAGGAGCCTGGGCCTCGTCCGGCCCTGGTCGCTCACCCGTGGACGCTGGCCCCAGCTCCACCACCTCCTCCAATCCCGGGATGTCCGGATACCCCACACCGCCCGCCGCCAGGTGCTCCTCAATCAGCTCCGGGAAACGCTCCGGAATCTCGCGCGCACCCACCAGCACCACGTCGCCGACGAACAGCATCGGCACCCCCCGTCGATCCACGGGGACCTCGAAAGCCTCCATCGCCTCCACCCATAGCTCGTAATTCTCCGGTACCTCAGAGAGCTCAAGCTTGGCGATCTCGAGTTGCGCCCCGTACTCCTCCTCCAACGGCGGGAGCACCTCGTCCATCACCACGTGGCAGTGCGGACACGTCTCCGCCCAGAAAAACAGCGCTCGCACCACCGGACCTACCGGCCCTTCAGTGCGAACTGGCCTCCCGCAGCCAGTCCAGCCAAGCAGGGCCAGCGTCAGCACAAGCAAGCCGGTGTAAAACCAAACTCGGCCTCGTCCATGATCCATAGCTAGAGCTACCTCTTCTCTCACTCAGCGCCCTCCCCGGGGCGTACCCATACTCGATTCCGTCACACCATCACGCCGTAAGCGCGCCAGGCAGGCACTGGCGGACCAGGCACGCCTCCGGGTGAGTTGCCGCTGTCCACCATCGCCTCAACCCCCGCCATCCTCGAAGAACGCATGCCTGCTATCACCTGGGGGCCGACCGGCACGACCAACCCCCGCTTCCTTCTGGCCCCCTACAGACTCCTTGCGCAAACCTGCCAGAACGAAGCCACAATTGTAACCGGCGGGCTACCGTTCGACAACGCCTCTTCCCCGCCCTACAAGCCCAACACCATCATTACCCTGGTGCCCCGATTTCCAGCCGCTGTGTCCCGACTACATCAGGGCATTCACCCCCCACGGCGCTACGGCCCCATATTCCTCGTATTGCATATAGTCTACTAGTTTCCTTTCTTCTGTCAAGCCAGTGTGTCAAGCCAACATACCAGGCAATGGCAGCGATCCATCCCTGACCAACTCTCCGGCAGACCACTCCCCTCTTGAAGGATCACCTGCAACGGAACTCAACACACGCACGCCTGCTTGCCCATCCCAGCCGCTCCCTTCGTCCCCAGCCTCTTCCACAGCCTTGACCGGTTGACTTGCCGCGCCGATCGGGGTATATTCTCCGTGCACTCAAACACCAGGATCGAGCAAATACCGTGACCAATCTTCTTGTCATAGACAGCGACCCGGATACTCGCCAACTGCTCGAGGAGTTGCTCGTCGAGTTAGACGATCTGACCCTCGCAGCGGCCGCAACCGCTGAAGAAGGGCTTCGTCTCGCAGTCGAGGGTCAACCCGACCTGGTTCTGTTAGATCCAGACCTCCCCGGCCGCACCGACTTTGCGGCGCTTGGCGAGCTCCGCCAGCGGCTCGACACCACTCCCATAATCGTCATTTCCGACATCCACTCCGTCCATCAGGCCGTGAAGGCATTCAGGACGGGAGCGTGCGATCTCGTAACCAAGCCCCTCCATCGACGCGAGCTGACCGGCGCCATTCGACGAGCCCTCGACACCACAAGCTCCTACTACCAACGAGATAGGCTCGCCCAGCAGCTCCTCCTTGCCACACGAGAACTACAGCGTCAGCAGCAGGAACTGAACGCCGTCCACGAAATCGGCCGACTGACCACATCGCTGCTCAACCTGGACGCCGTGCTCGGCCGGCTCACCGAGATTGCCGTCCACCTCACCGAAGCCGAGCAGAGCGTGCTCCTGCTCCGGGATTCGAAGGCCGATGAGCTCTATCTCCAGGCCGGCAAGAACCTGGGAGAGGAGCTGGACAGCGATCTCCGCATACCCATCGCTGGGACTGCCCCCGGCAGAGCCGTAAGCACTGGGCGCCCCGTGCTCGTGACTGGGGAGGAAGCTCGTATCATCCCGGGAAGCCCCGCGCAGGCCTTCCTCTTCGTGCCCCTCCAGGCACCGGATCGGGTGATTGGTCTGCTCGGCCTCGCCAGCCTCCAGTCCCAGGATCCCTTCTCCCAGCGGGACGTCTTCCTCCTGTCAAACCTGGTCGACTACGCAGCCATTGCCATCGAGAACGCACGCCTGTTTGAAAGCACCTCCCGTGCCAGGTCGCTGATGGACAACGTATTTTGGTCCATTGCCAGCGCTGTGATCGCCCTCGATCGCGACAACCGCATCTCCCTCTTCAGTCGTGCTGCCTCTCAGATCCTTGAGGCACCCGAGACCAAGATCGGCGCCCCCCTCGCCGAGGCCCTGCCCGGTCTCGACCGCGCCTTGGGCCCCCTGGTCCAGCAGGTGAGGCAGACAGACCAGGCCCAGGGCCCCCTTGAGATCGACCTCCCCCTTCCCTCAGGCAAGGTCGCCACCCTTCGCGCCACCTTGTCGCCCCTTCGACAGGGCACCAGACCTTCTGAGGGAGTGACCATCGTCATCGAGGATCTCACCCAGCAGCGCAGGTTGGAGTCGCGCTTCCGGCTCTTCCAGCGCTATCTTTCTCCCACCGTCATCGAGCGGCTACCCGACGACCCCCAGGAGCTGGAGCTGGGCGGCCTGCGGCAGGAAGTCGCCTGTCTGTTTGCCGATCTGCGCGGATTCGTGAGTTTTAGTATGCAGCAACCTCCCGAGACGCTCGTCGAGACCCTCAATATGTATCTTGGCATCGGCGCGGAAGCCATCCTCAATCAAGAGGGCACTCTCGACAAGTTCGTTGGAGATGCAGTGGTCGCCTTCTTCAACGCTCCTCTCGCCCAGGAGGACTACGTATTGCGCGCCGTGAAGGCAGCACTGGAAATACGCGAGAGAACCGGGCAGCTCGCTCAGCGCTTGCCCCCGCATCGTCGACTCGCCTTCGGCATTGGGATCAGCGCCGGTGAAGCCATTGTTGGCAACATCGGAACGCCGCAGCGGCTTGATTACACCGCCATCGGGCCCAGTGTTAACATGGCAAACCGCCTGCAGGCAGCAGCCAAACCCGGGCAGATCTTGCTCACCCCGGAAGCCTATCGACGGACTGAGGACCACATCCAGGCGCGCCCCATCGTCGTTGAGGGCATAACGGACCTCCACGAACACATCCAGGCATTTGAGCTCCTCGGTCTCTCGTGACGCTCCTCCCTGCTATCTACACCGTCGTCGCCCTCTGGTTGGCAGCATACGGATTGAATGCCCTCCTGCTCGCCGTCCTCTACCTCCGTCACGCCGCCGAGGGACCGTCGGTCCCTTCCATTAAACCGGAGGCTCTTCCGTCAGTCACCGTCCAGGTCCCCATCTACAACGAGCGTGAGGTCATCGACCGCGTCGTCGACGCCGTGGCCTGCCTCGACTACCCGCGCGACCGCCTGCAGATCCAGATCCTCGACGATTCCACCGACGAAACCACGCGCCTGGCCCGCCGACGAGCAGCGCTCTACCGCAGACGGGGCCTGGACATCCGGGTTCTTCGCCGGCCGGACCGTCACAGCTACAAAGCAGGGGCGCTTTCCTGGGGCCTCCAACGGGCTCGAGGCGATTACATTGCCATCTTCGACGCCGACTTTTGCCCCCATCCCGACTTCTTGCTCCAGACCGTGCCTCATTTCCTGGACCAACCCGACTTGGGCCTCGTCCAGGTGCGCTGGTCTCACCTGAACGCCGACTACTCCCTCTTCACCCGCGCTCAGGCGCTGGCTTTCGACGCCCACTTCGTCGTCGAGCAGACCGGTCGCAATCGCTCCGGTCTGCTCATGAACTTCAACGGGACCGCCGGCGTCTGGCGCAGGCAGTGTGTCTGCGACAGCGGGGGCTGGACCGCCGCTACGCTCTCCGAGGACCTGGACCTCAGCTACCGTGCTCAACTGGCCGGGTGGCAGGCCCTCTATCTGCCGACCGTCGATGCTCCGGCAGAATTGCCGCCTCAGATCGCCGCCTTCAAGCGGCAGCAAGCACGCTGGGCGCAGGGGTCGATCCAGACCCTCCGCAAGCTACTCGGCCCCATCCTCCGTAGCCAACGCTTGAGCCTGATACAGAAAGGGATGGCTCTCCTCCATCTCAGCGGATACATGGCCCAAACCTTGATGATCCTGCTGCTGTTGGTGACCCTGCCTCTGCTCCTGTTCGACGTCAGCCCGCCCTCCCTGGGCAACTTGGGCCTGCTTCTGAGCCTTGGACCGCTCCTCGTGTACGTCATCTCGCAGCGCCGCCTCCACTCAGACTGGCCCAGGCGCCTCTTGTCCCTCCCGTTCCTCGTCCTGGTCGGCATCGGCAGCGCCTGGAACAATACGATGGCTTGCTGGCGCGGCTTCACCCGCTGGGGCGGCTCCTTCGCCCGAACCCCTAAGTTCCGGATCGAGGGGAGAGCCGGACACTGGCTCGACAGCGCCTACCGTCTCGATGTCGACATCAGCGTCATCGGGGAAAGCGCCCTGACCGCCTACGCATTGGTCGCCTCGGCAGTGGCTCATCGGACCGGGCAGCACGCTATGCTCCCCTTTCTCCTCCTCTACGCCGCTGCTTTCGGTACCGTGGCCGGGATTGACCTCGCCCAGGGGCTTATGCTCCGCCGCTCGGCAGGCACTTGACGTACACAGGTCAGCCCAATTCCAGGACTTGGCACGTGCCCGACCCCGTGTCGATCACCACCATCCGATCCCGCAGCAGCTCTCCCTCACCCGTCAGGAGCTTGACCACCTCCTGTGCCTCCCACGCCGCCACCAGCATCGGTGTCGCTGCCGGCGTACCCAGCTCCGCTTCTAACCCTTGGTCCGGGAGCTGGTCGCCGTCCCCGTACAGCGCGTGCAGACCTGCATCACCGGGGAGGATGGTCATGACCTGGCCCAGGAATCCCGCGATGCTCCCGTGGATCATCGGAATACCCAGCTCCTCAGCAGCGTCCTGAAGCATCAACCGCGTAGGGAGACGGTCCAGTGCGTCGACCACCACGTCAGCTCCCGCCAGCAGCTCCGGCAGATTCTCGCGCGTCAGTCTCTCTGTGTGACCCCGCGCTTCGATCGCCGCATTGACCTCCGCCACTCGCCGACAGGCAGCCTCGGCTTTCGCCACCCCCAGGTTGTTCACTGTACTCAGAACCTGTCGATTCAAATTGTGCGCCTCAAACACGTCGTCGTCAATCAGGACCAGCGATCCGACCCCCATCCGCGCCAGCGCCTCCACCACATGCCCGCCCAGACCTCCCAATCCAACGACCGCCACCTTCGCACCAAGCAGCGCACGTTGGCCCTCGCACCCCACTGTCCCCAGGTTCCGCAGATAGCGCAGCGGCACCACTCCTCTCTCCAGCGCCGCCAGCTCTACCTCGCGAACCGAGCCCACGGCATCGGCAAGTTCATGCACCTGCTCGAGACCAATGACGAGGGTGTTGTCCCTCCGCTCCACTAGCTGCTCGATCTTCTCCATCAGGGTCTCTCTGTCCATCTGTATCATCCTCCTTATTCTGCCATCCGTCGAATTGTACGCCCGCCCGCCAAACCGTCAACCCTCCGACCGCAACCACCAACCCTACCCTCGGTGTGGACGTAACGTCCGGTTTCCTCATCGACCCTCCCGTCTCCCCACCCACGTATTGCCCAGATGCCCGCTCGCCGGTATAATGCCCGCGTGAAAACGCCGTCTGACCTGATCAAGCCCGTCCCGGCGGCCTGCTGCGCGCAGCGGTCGCCTGTAGGAGCACCCTATGACCTCCACGCTGTTCGCTAGCACGCACCATCGCGCCGCCATCCTTCGCCCCTCCCACACCAGCCCCTTGCGGGCCTTGTCCCCATCGTCGATCTCCCTCGCCGCGCCCCGGCGGCCCCGTTTAGCCCCGGCGGCGCTGGTCCCGGGTCCTTCCAGCTGGCCGCCGCCGGCCGATGCAGCCAAGACATTGCCCTCCACATCCGTCACATTCGCGCCCGACCACAGGAAAAGGAGGATCCGCTATGGACCCCGCCATCAAGCGTCGCTTCATAAACCGCTGGAACGAGTACTTCCCCGCTGCCGACTTGCCCATCGCGCTCTACTACACCGATCACCCCCATCAGGTCGCAGCCGATCCGCCGGCCGAGGGCTTCCGCTGCATCATCTGCGCCCTGGCCCCCGTCCGTCGAGGCGCATCTCGCCGCTTCGACATCGAGACCATCGCCTGCGCCGGAGCTCGGCGCTACCTTGGCTTCGACCCCCGCCTCAGGCCCAATTTCAGCTATTTCCTCTCCTGCGGTATCCCCGGCGAGGTCGAGGGCGAGCGCTACAAGCAATCGCCCGATCTGGTCGAGCAGTACCTGGAGACCCAGCCCCCCTTCCGGGCCCCGGGCCAATACGTCGTCTTCAAGCGCTGGGACCGACTCGAGGCCGCTGACGACCCGGCAGTAGTCATCTTCTTCGCGTCTCCCGATGTCCTGTCCGGCCTGTTCACCCTCGCCAACTTCGATGCCGTCGACCCCCAGGCCGTCATCGCCCCTTTTGGCTCCGGATGCTCCTCCATCGTCTACCATCCCTACCGCGAAATCGAGTCGGCCCATCCTCGCGCTGTCCTGGGCCTGTTCGACGTGTCCGCTCGCCCGTGCGTCCCGGCCCAGGTTCTCACCTTCTCCGTCCCTTGGCCCAAGTTCCAGTCCATGATAGCCAGTATCGATCACAGCTTCCTGATCACAGACTCCTGGCACAACGTCCGCTCCAGAATGCACTAATACTACAACTGCATTTGTCATTCCGAGAAAGCCCATGGTGCACGCACCACTCAGGATGCAAGAAACTCGCAAGACTGTCATTCCGACCCCAGCGAAGCCGAGTGCGGGAATCTCGCTCACGCTGGCCAGGAATAACTCACACGTGGGCGCTCCTCAACCGTCCAGGAAGCATCGATTGCCGATGTGCTATTGTAGTAGTAGGTCAGCAGGGCGGCCTCCGCCCCCTGTCCGACGCCGTCCGTGTGCAACGCGGGCTCCAATCGCTTTCAGAACACGCCTGCTGTCCATCAACGTCCGGAGGAACGTATGACACCCAGAGACCATACTGAACTGCTCGCCGAGCTTGCCCGGGCTTATCGTGGTCACGCGCCCGCATCAGCCACGCTACACGAAAGAAGCTTGAACAGCCTCGTCGATGGCGGGAGCCACGCCATCCGCCTCCACGAGCCGTTCCCGCCCCGCATCGTCGCCGCCCAGGGAGGATCCGTCCGGGACGAGGACGGTCACACCATCCTCGACTTCTGGCAGGGCCACCTCGCCAACGTGCTCGGTCACAACCCCTACGTGGTCACCTCCGCTCTCACCCGCGCCTTCCAGGACAGTTGGGGCCTCCAGACTGGCTTCACCGATCGCGTCCAGATCGAGTCGGCCGAAATCCTCTGCCGCCAGACCGGTGCCCAGCGCGTGCGCTTCACCACCAGCGGCACCCTCGCCACTATGTACGCCGTCATGCTCGCCCAGAGCTTCACCGGGCGCGACATCGTCATGAAGGTCGGAGGCGGATGGCACGGCGCTCACCCTTGGGGACTCAAAGGCGTCCATCGCCATCCCGGTCTCCCCCGCTTTCAGCAGCTCGAGAGTGAGGGCCTTCCCGCCGTCCTCGCCGACGCCGTCGTTGTCACCCGCTTCAACGACGTCGATCTGCTGCGCGACCACTTCCGCCGCCACGGCGATCAGCTCGCCTGCTTTATCCTCGAGCCCTTCGTCGGTGCCGGCGGCCTCATTCCTGCCAGCCGCGAGTACATCCACGCAGCCCGGGAGCTGACCCGCCGTCACGGCGCCCTCCTCATCCTGGACGAGATAATCACAGGCTTCCGCTTCCGCCCCGGCGACGTCGGCGCTCTCTACGCCATCCAACCGGACCTGGCCACCTTTGGCAAGGCCTTGGGCGGCGGAATGCCCGTCTCCGCAGTGGCGGGACGCGCCGACATCCTGCAGCTCGTCAGTCGCCAGAACCACCAGCGCGTCCGCTTCTCCGGTGGCACCTTTTCTGCTCACCCAGCCGCCATGCTCGCCGCCCGGACCCTGATGACCCACCTCACCGACCACGAGACCGAGATCTACCCTCGCCTGGCTGCCCTGGGCCACAAGACCCGCCGCGCGGTGGAGGCAGCCTTCCTTGAGGAGGACATCTATGCCCGCTGCACCGGCTACGGAACCGAGGCCCTTTCCGGCAGTTCCCTGTTCCGCGTCCATTTCCCCCACCAACCCGACGCCGACCTCACCAGCCCCGACCAGGTATCCGACCCCGCAGTCTGCGACCCCGTCCTCGCCGCGCAGGCGCTGCCCCTCGCCCTGCTCCTCGAAGATGTCTATCTGCCCAAGGGGCACGGGGCCCTCGCCGCAGCCCACACCGAATCCGACATCGAAACCCTCGCCGCCGCCTGTCGCCGCGTCGCCCGCCGCTTCCGCTCCCACCTCCGCGACTGAGGCCCCCGTAGCTGAAGCCTGGGGTGCAGGCGACTGGGCAGCTGCCCCCGGGCTCAACAACGCCGCATTGGGCAATCTCCAACGCAGCCGAACGTACCTCGCAAGCGATCCGGCCGTCTTCATCCATTGGCTGGCATCGTCCCAGGAGACTGTCGTAGCCACCGAGATGCGAGAAGAAGGACAGGGTGCTCAACAGCATAGACGCGGGTCCCGCATCGCCGCCATAGACACGACCCAGGACGATTCCGGACCGACGCGTCCCCAATGCCATGCCCATACACAGTAAAGAACCCAGCAGCAAGCTGCGGGGCCCTGCCCCGCTCCGTTGCCCAGGCTGCGCCGCGCAACTGCGCTTAGCGACGCCGCTTCGCGCCACTCCGATCAGACGACCGGCAATTCCTCCCCCCAGCAAGCTGTGGGGCATCCTGGCGGCTTCTCGTGAATCGATGGCCCTCATTCCCGCGCCGACGGGAGGACTTCCTCCCCGTCGCAGACGAGGACTAGTCGCGCCACAAGCCCCTTGTGGTGCAGGGCCACGAGCCCCGGCCCCTTTCGGTACCGACACCGCATCCAACGCGGTCAAGACCGTCCTCCACGGTTTGACGCTGTGTTCCGCCGTCGGTCCTGCCTGCAAGGCTGTAGCGCCCATAGTCTGCACGGAGAGCTTGGAGTTCGCCCTCGACCGCATTTCGATCTGCCCTCCCTTCTGCGTCCATCGGGTGAGGTACATCCCGGCTTCGGGCAGATTCGGCTGAGTTGCCTGCCCGGGACGCACGTCCCGCGCGACGAAATCGAGGCCCTCTGCGAACACGTCCGGAAAACGTCGCCGGTGCCCGACCTCACCCGGCTCCGGTGCCGGTCCACGCCACCCCCGGGTAGATAGACAGCGGCGCCCACGCTGGACACCGTCGCGCCGCAAGCATCGATACCTGCGTCAGTCGCGCTCCGGCGCCGGAGGCATTAGGCCGGAGCACGGCGGCCGCCGGGCCTCACGATTCGGCGCTTGCCCACATCATCGTCCCGGGTTCGGCGGCGAGCCCGGAACCGGGCAGCCCGAATTATCCCAAACTGACCTCGATTTCCCAAATAATATCCCAAGTATACCCCATTGACATCGCCGCTCTCGCGTGGTATGATGCGGTCGACCTGGACGCCTTTGCTCCTTGCGGGAGCCTCATCACACGACACAGGACCAGCCACAGTGATTACACAAACCCGCCACCAACTCACCGAAGCACCATCGAGAGCCACCCTGGCCGCTTCCTCCGTGCTGCCCCGCCTCCCCTTGACACCGCGGATGCCCTCAGCCCGCCTCCTCGCCAGGGACATATGTTTGTTCCCTACAAAAAAGTGCCCGGGAAACAAACCCTCTCGCGCCGCTTCGCGATCCAGTCTCGCTCCGGGCCTGCTGGTCTCCCTCGGGCTGCAGTTCGCCGTCAACCCGCAGGGCCATCAAGCACCCGTGTTCCGGACCATCGCTGTCCGCCCAACGGGACCTTCTGATTCTGAGGCCAGGCGCATTGCGGGCGCACGCCTTGGTGACAAGGCTGCTTGCATTCCTGTCACCCCGAGTTGACCCGTGATGTTCAGCTTGGCCGTCCGGGCCCCCCACCACTCAGGATGCAACAGCCCCCTGTTGATCGGGTTGCTTGGCAGCAAGACGCAGCGCCACACAGTCAAATCGAGGGATCTCCGCCTCCGCCGCAGGCTCAACCATCAAGCGTGCACCGCCCTTTTCTCAGTGGTCGCGCGGAGCGAAGCGGAACGACTCCCGGGTGATGTGAAGCTCTAGCTCTAGGAGGATCCGGTGAACCTACTGGTCGCCGTCGATATGGAGGGCATCTCTGGCGTCGTGAGTTGGGACCACGTTAACCCCGACCACGACGAATACTCACGCTTCCGCAAGCTGATGACCGCCGAGGTCAATGCCGCCGTCCGTGGCGCCTGCGACGGCGGAGCCGAGGCCGTTCTCGTCGCCGACGGCCACGCGGGCGCCACCAACCTCCTCATTGAGGACCTCGACCCTCGAGCCCGGCTCCACACCGGCTCACCATCCCCCCTTGCGATGGTCGCCGGCGCGGACGCCGCTGTCTGCGGAGCCCTTTTCATCGGCTACCACGCACGGGCCGGCACCCAGAACGCCATTCTCGATCACACTTGGTCCAGTCAGCGCGTCGCCAACCTGTGGCTCAACGGTGACCTCGTCGGCGAGACCGGCCTGAACGCCGCCCTGTGCGGCCATTTCGATGTCCCGGTTCTGATGATCTCCGGGGACCGGGCCGTCTGCCGCGAGGCGGCGGCGCTGTTGGGCGCTATCGAAGCCGTGGAGGTCAAGGAAGCAACCGGCCGCACGGCCGCCCACTGCCTCCCTCCCGAGGTCGCCCGGGAGGCAGTCTACGACGCTGCCCGCCGATCCGTCACCCGACTCCGCGAAGGCGAGGCGCCCCGCCCATACCGCCTCCCCACGCCCATCACCCTTGCCATCGAGTTCCCCAAGTCGGACATGGCCGATCGCGCGGCACTCCTGCCCGGCTCACACCGCGAGGAGCGGCGTGTTACCTACACTGCCGACGATATGCTGCTTGCCTTCAGAGCGATGCGCTCCGCCCTCGCCCTGGCGAGCTGAACCGCTCGTCTTCGCACCGGCGGCGCTTCCGGGGCTCCGGCCCGCCCTTGCCTTGACCGTTGCCGGCCATTCTGGCCTGCTCGCCGTCAAGTCTTCAGGCCAACGCCTCTCGGAAGCTGGTCTGCCCTTTCTCCCCACTCCGCGCCGCTACCTCTGCCTGGCCCGCCCGCCGGCCCAAACAGGCCTTCTCCGCTGGCTGGTCAGCTTGGCGGCTGAGCAACGACGCTCAACGCGCTCTCCAACGCAGTCAAGAGTCGCCTGTTCTGACCCCGGTCCCCCACCGTTATACGGACGAACTGAGGCATGTCGTAGCCGCAGCAGGGACGCACGATAACCCCCAGTTTCTTCAACCGCTCCTGCACCTCGGTCGCGCTCAGTCCGATCTTCACCAGGATGAAGTTAGTGTGGCTCGGCACGTACTCCAGCCCCAGCTCCTCAAATCCCCGGTAAAGGTATCGGCGCTCCCCCTGGGTCATCTCCACCGTTCTCCGCAGGAACTCCTGATCCGCCAACGCGCCGATCCCCGCCGCCTGCGCCAACAGGTTTACCGCAAAGGGCTCCTTCACCCGAATCAGTGGCTCCAGGACCTCCGGCACCGCCACCCCATACCCCAGGCGCACACCCGCCAGGCCGAACACCTTCGAGAACGTCCGCATCACCAGCACGTTCCGCCGCCCCTCGCGTACGTACGCCAGCGTGTCCGGGTACTCGCTCGACTCCACCAGCTCGTAGTACGCCTCGTCGAACACCACCAGCACGTGACGTGGGACCCGCTCCATGAACGCCCCCACTTCCTGCGCCGTCACCATCGTGCCCGTCGGGTTGTTCGGATTGCACACGAAGACCACTCTTGTCCTCGGCGTGATCGCCCCTGCCATCGCCTCCAGGTCGAGACCGTAGTCCTTGAGCGGCGTCTTCACCAGCCTCGCCCGCATCACGTGGGTATAGATATCGTACACCGGGAACGAGGACCGGCTGACGATCACCTCGCTCTCCTCATCGAGATATGCCAGGCAGATCTCCATGATGATCCCGTCTGCTCCGTTGCCCACCGTCACGTGATCCGGGTCAACGTCCAGGTAACCCGCCAGTGCGTGCCGCAACTCGTGGCTCTGTCCATCAGGGTAGAGATTCAGATTCATCAGCTGGTCTCGGATGGCACCTACGGCCATAGGCGACGGCCCCAGGGGGTTTTCATTCGACGCCAGCTTGATCACGTCCTCCAGCCCATACTGCCTCCGCACCTCGTCGATCGGAGTCCCGGGGACGTACGGCTGAAGTGCGCCCAACCCGGCTTGATGCTCCACCTGCCTCGACATCGTCAGGGTCGCTCCTCGGCAACACGCTCAACAATCACGCGGACGTCGCCCACCAGCAGTCCCTCCCCCTCCTCAAACACGAAAACCGGGTTCAGGTCCACTTCCCGAATCCCCGCGTACTCGAACGGAAGCTGCGAAAGCCTTGCCAGCACCTCTGCCAGCGCCTCCACGTCTCGCTTCGGTTCTCCTCGCACGCCCTCCAGGAGACGGAAGGACGCAATCTCACCGATCATCCTCTCCGCCTCATGGCCATCCACCGGTGCCACGCGGAGCGCGATGTCCTGCCACACCTCTGTGTAGATGCCCCCCATCCCGAAAACCACAATCGGCCCGAAATGCGGATCCCGAGAGAGGCCTAGCAGAACCTCTTGCGCTCCTTCTACCATCGGATAGATGACCACCCCGCGGAAGTCCCTTCCTGACCCAATCCTCTCCAACTCGTCGAAAGCTTGGCCTGCTTCGTCCTCGTCCCCCACGTCCAGGACCACGCCGCCGATGTCGGACTTGTGCAATATCTCCGGTGACACAATCTTCATCGCCACCGGGTAGCCCATCTCATCACAGGCTTCTACCACCTCCTCCCCGGATCTGACGAAACGGAACTCGGGCACCGGGATGTCGTTCTCATCCAGCCACGCCATCGCCGTCGGCTCCAGCATCTCCCCACCGCCGGGCAGCGCCGCTCCCGCAACCTCCACCACCATCTTTCGCCAGTCTCCCGGTCTCGGCTCGTACCGACTCACGAGCCCCAGGGCCGCCGCCGCTCGTTCGCCCGTCGCGAAGTTCGGCACACCCCGTCTCTGCAGGTAGTCAACGCCCCGAGCCACGATCTGCTCGGGCAAAAAGGCAGCCACCACGGGCGCGTCGACCTGCTCGGCCGCATCGCTCACGCCTCGTGCCAGGGCCATACTGTCCAGGTACGGCGTCGCCACGTTCACTGCCAGCGCTGCATCGTATTCCTCCAGCACTGCACCCAGCGCCCGGCGGTACCATTCCTCGGTCCCCTCCACCGTCAGGTCAATCGGATTCCTCAGAGCACAATGCGCCGGAAGGAACTTCTGCAGCGCCTGCCGCACCGTCGGACCCGGCTCCGCCACATCCAGACCAACCTCCTCGGCGCGGTCCGCAGCCAGCACCCCCGGCCCGCCCGAGTTAGTGACGATGGCAATCCGGGGTGCATCGCCGGCCCGGCGCCCGGTGAGCGTGTCCACATTCTGCACGCTCGTGTACGCCTTGCAGAAATCGAACATCTCTTCCACAGAATCAACTCGAATCGCACCGCACTGCTCCAGCGCAGCGTCGTACACAGCGTCCGACCCAGCCATCGAACCTGTATGCGAGAGCGTCGCTCGCTGGCCTGCCCGTGTCCGCCCGGCCTTGATCACCACAACTGGCTTCTCGCGCGTGCAGGCCCCGAGCCCGTCCATGAACCTCCGCCCGTCCCTCGCGCTCTCGATGTACAGCGCCACCACCTCCGTATCTGCATCGTTTGCCAGGTAGCGCAGAAAGTCGATCTCATTCAAGTCGGCACCGTTGCCGTAGCTGACGAACTTCGATATCCCCAGCCCATACCCCTTCGCCCACGCCAGCACGATGCCGCCAATAGCCCCGCTCTGAGCTACCACCGCTGCGCTCCCCCGCGGCGGACGCGTCTCCAACGTAGGGTATAGCGCGTGTGCCGTGTTCACGATTCCCGCGCAGTTCGGTCCGACAAACCGCACACCGTGTTCTTCAGCAACCCGGCTCACCTCCAGCTCGGCCTCCCGGTTCCCGATCTCAGAGAAGCCCGCCGTGATGATCGCCGCTGCTCGTACCCCGGCTCTTCCACAGTCCTCCAGCACGCTCGGCACCGTCGCGGCCGGGGAGGCGATCACTGCCAGATCCACCGGTTCTTCGATCTTCGCCACCGCGTCATAACCGCTTGCACCGAGCGCCCCTTCTCCCCTCGGATTGACGGCGAAGACCCGCTCGTATCCACCCTCCACCATCTGCCGGATCAACTCGTAACCCAGCTTCCCCTCCGACGCCGAACCGATCACGGCCGTCCCACGCGGGTAGAACAGGCTCCGCAGCACCAGATCCTCAAGGGCCATCGACGTCCGCCCCCAATCCCGCGCGGAAGGCAGCTTCGTTCACCGCTGCATACCTCTCCCACCGCTTCGCCACCACTCGTGCCACCTCGTCCGGATCCAGGACCTCGCCCAACGTCGTTTGCCCCACCGCCGCGCCCAGCACGTAGATGTTCGCCGGCGCCGGCTGACCCTCACGACGCGGTAGCTTTCCCGGGTCCACATAGCGAACCACTGCGCCCGCCTCCAATATCTTCTCCCGTACCTGCTCCAACGACGGGTAGCGCGCCTTCCCCAGCATCACCTTCGTCGGTTCCCACACGTGGCCGTAGAGCAAGAATTCCGCGCTAGGCTTCACGAATGGCACGGCCTTCAACGCCTCCGAACGCTCCATCGCTATTGCCAGATCCGCGCCCCTCTCCGGTATCTCTGGCCCGACCTCCTCGCGTCCAAAGCGCACCTGCACCTTCACACTCCCTCCCCGCTGTGCCATCCCCTTCGTCGGGTAGAAACTGACGTCCAGGCCGATCTCCATCGCTGTTTCTGCCATGAGCTGTGCCATCGTCAGCACGCCCTGGCCTCCGACGCCCACCACGTAGACGTCGTATGTCAGACGTCCGGGCTGCTCCCTCATCCTCGAACCTCACTCCCGATCCTGATCGCCTCGAAGGGGCAGACTTGCGCGCAAAGGCTGCAGCCGTAGCACAGGCCCTGATCGATGGTCACCGTCTCCTCGCCCAGACCGATGGCCGGGCACCCCGTGACGGTGATACAGCGCCGACACACCGTGCATTCGTCGGCGTCGACTGCCACCACCCCTGCCTTCAGCCCCCGACGCTGGGCCTGGATCGCGCATTCCTGTCGCGCCAGCACGACCTTCACGCCCGGTAGCTCCAGCGCTCTCTTGATGGTCGCCGTCGCCTCGTCCAACTGAAAAGGGTCGATGACGAAGAAGTTCTCCACTCCCATTGCCGGAACCAGCTCGGCCAGGTCAACCCGCCGATTCCCCGCCGGCTGGAACTCCTCGTCCGTGCTCGGGTTCACCTGCATACCCGTCATCGCAGTCCACTGATTGTCCATGACCACCAAAGTCAACTCGACCTGGTGCTGCACCGCGTTGATCAGCCCGGGCATCCCGCCGTGGAAAAACGTGGAATCGCCGATTGTGGCAATCACCGGAGTGCTCAGGCCGCTGTATGCGTATCCCTGTGCCAGGCTGACGCTCGCTCCCATCGCTACTTCGTTCCACACTGTCTCAAACGGAGGGTTCATGCCCAGGATAGTACAACCGATGTCGCCCGTTACCATCACTTCGTCCTGATTCAGCTTCAGTTCGCGCAGCGCCCGGTTGATCGCCAGAAACGTTCCTCGATGCGGACACCCGGCGCACACGGTGATCGGACGAGCCGCCGCCAGTTGCTCAATCGAGCCGGTCACCCTCTCTTCCTCGCCGGGCTCTCCCTCCCCCACGCCCAGCGCCTCCCGGATGCCTCGCACCACGTGCCCCACGCCGTACTCGCCCACTCTGTCAAACGTGCCATCCAGCTTCCCCACGATGCGCCCGTTGAAGCCGACCCGCCGCGCCGTCACCCACGTCTCTCGCTCCAGATACGGCTCCAGCTCTTCCAGAACCACGATCGCCTCACTGTGCTCAAGCAGCCGCTCCACCTCACCCGCAGGGAACGGGTTGGTCGCCCGTACTTGAAGCACAGAGACCTGGTCCCCACCACCGATAGGAGCGTCCACCAACTGGAACCCCTCTTCCAGGTAAGCCCCCACCGCACCTGACGCGACCACCCCCACTCCCCCGGGCTTGTCCGCAAGGCGCAGGTCATTCAGCTCCATCGCCCTCACCACTTCACCCACCAGTTTCAGCCGGGCGATGACCTCGCGGTGTTGCGCTTGGGCGATAGCCGAACCAGCCTTCGTGTACCTGGCGATGTCGCGCTCCAAGATCGGTTCCCGATCTTCCGGCGCCTCTGCTTCTCCGACCACCACCGGTGCGTGCGAGTTGGCAATCGCCGTCACCGAGCGAACAAAGATCGGGGTCCCGGTCCGTTCCGAGAGCTCAAAGGCCACCATCACCATCTCATATGCCTCAGCCACCGTCATCGGTTCTAGCATCGGCAGGTCCATCATCCGCGCGTAGCCGCGGGAGTCCTGCTCCACCATCCCGGCGTGGGCGCCCGGGTCGTCTGCCACGTAGATCACCAGGCCCCCGTTGACTCCCGAGTGAGCGATCGAGAAGACCGAGTCGGACGCCACGTTCAGCCCCGACATCTTCATCGTACACATCGCCCGTTGCCCGGCCCAGGCCGCTCCCGCCGCAATCTCGAACGCCACCTTCTCGTTCGTGCTCCATTCCACGTGACGACCGTCCTCCAGCCCCATCTCCATCAAGCTGCCGACCGCCCCCGACGAGGGCGTGCCCGGGTAGCCGGTCACCACCTTGACCCCGGCGTGGAGCGCCGCCAGAGCGATTGCCTCGTTCCCTGTGATCAGCCTCTTCCGCGGGTTTCCGCCGTCTCCCGCGTTAGCGGCCCTCATTCGCCCACCGGCCACCCCTGTACGCCTCCCTACCCCATCTGCTCGCGCCGTAGATACAGGATCGCCTCTACGGCCCCACCAGCCACCGCCAGCGCCTTGTCCGAAATGCTGAAGCAGTGCTCGACCACGCCTCGCGGATCCACGTCTCCAACTTTCGTCCCCTCCTCGACTGCCAGCCCTCCCCGAAGCAGTCCCCGCACTACCCCGTCCACTCGGGCTCGGATCGGCTCGCCGTCCACGGTGGCGACGATCTCTCCTTCCTTCACCTCATCGCCGATCGCAGCCACGCTGCAGAACACACCCCGTCCGGGCGCCCGCAGAACCCGCCGGGCGCTCTCGCCACCAATGGTGCCCGGCACTCCTGTGTTCGGCTCCGCGCACCCCGCCGTGACTACCCTTCCCAGGTTATGGCCCCGGTTCGTCTCCACGACAGCGTGACAATCGAGTCCGGCGGTGAAGCCCGGACCCAGCGCGACCACGATAGGAGCATCCTTCATACTGGTCCCCAGGTTTCGCTTTGCCATGATCGCATCCACCACCACCTCGGCCTGAACGAGCCCCACCACCGCTGCCTCCGGATCGATCATTACCGGCACCTCGCCAGCCTCCCACGCTATACGAGCCTCACCTCCGTCCGACACCAACCGTGCCGTCACCCCATCCACGCTGATCGCCCCGTCGGAAACCGCACTGGCGAAAGCGACCGCCCGGCGAATCGCTGTCGGCTTCGCCGTCTCCGTCACCATCACGCGAAAGCCGCACCGATGCAGCCGCCAGGCCACGCCCGTCCCCAGGTCCCCGCCCCCCTTCACCACGACCCGCAACCCAATGTCCAACTGAAAGCCCCTCATTTCCCTGCTGACGCCTCACGCCTCGGGCCCTCACCGGCGCGCCCGCGCTGCACGGCGATGAGCTCCGCCATGATACTGACCGCGATCTCCCGTGGGCTCTCGGCACCGATGTCCAGCCCGATCGGAGTATGCACCTGTTCCAGCAACTCAGCGGGGACGCCCGCCTCGCGGGCCCGCTCGAAGGTCTGGGCCGTGCGCCGCCGACTCCCGATAAGGCCCAGATAGGCAAACGGTCGATTGCTCACAGCCGCCAAAACCTTCTCGTCCAGTGAGTGGTGAGGAGTGACCATGACCACGTGCGTATGCTCGGTCAGCGAGAAACCCTCCACTTGCTCGCCCACGTCGCCCGTCAAGAGAACCTCCGCCCACGGAAAGCGCTCGCTAGTCACCAGTTCCGGCCGCTCGTCCAGCACGGCAACCCGATAGCCAAGAAAGTCTGCCAGCTCGGCCACCGCCTGGCCCACGTGACCAGCGCCGATCACCAATACCGTCGGACGCGTAGCCAGCGCCTCCACGAAAATGCGCATATCGCCGCCGCAGATCCCGGGATCGCCTCGCTCTTCATCCCTCAGACGGTAGTGCAGCTCGTGCGACTCCCCCTCGCGGATTGCCGCCTTTGCTTCCTCGATCACTCGAGACTCTACGCCGCCTCCACCGACGGTGCCCACCGTCCCTCCGTCGGCATAGACTAGCATCTTGGCGGAGGCTCCTCGGGGCGTCGAGCCGCGCGCTTCGATCACCGTAGCCAGAGCGGCCGACCTCCCTTGCCGTACAGCCTTCAGAGCGGCCTCATACACGAGCTCTGTCTCTTCAAACATGCCCCCTCCCACACCTTGCCTGCGTCCTGATGCTCAGTCTGACCAAAATGCCACCGCTGGGTCGCGTGCGCGCAGATCAGTCTGCACGACCCGAGTGAATCTTCCTTTCCTCAGAATACGCTCGGCGATGTGCTCTACAGCCAAAGCGCTTGGTCCATTCCACTGGGTGAGCATAACCACGGCCTCTGATCGCCAAGGTATGCCTTTCGCCCCCCCGCATGGATCCGCTACCAGGTCAGCGATCATCTCTGCCGCAATCAAAACCCCTGTGTCTACGCCTAGCAGCCGCGCCGCTACCTTGGGACGGTGTACGATCTCCGCGTCCAGCGGCCTTCCTATCGCGCCCAACCCGGCGACAATAATCACCCGGTCGCTCTCCGACGGAATGACCGGTTCGTGCGCCGCCGGAGCCTTCAGCAATCTCCCGCTGGCACCATCCGCCTCCACCAGCCACGTCACCCCGGGCAATTCCCTCGACAACCGGTTCACCGCCCCTGGGGTTGGCCCAACAAGTTTCAGCGGCTCCGCCGGATAGGGGCTGCGCGCCGCTTGCTCGGGGTCGCCCCTCTCCCCGATCCGTGCGCCCCACATCACCCTCGGCGCCTCCTCCAGCGCCCTTGCCACCTCCTCAGCGGAAGGCTCGGAGTTCACCATCAACTCCACCGCTCCGCTTCTCGGCTTGAAAACCCGCGTCGTCGTGGTGAGAACGCCCGGCTCACCGCCGTCCGCCAGTTCGTTAAGCACCCGCCAGGCTGCCGTCGTCTTGCCGCCCGCGCCGACGAACGCGATCATCTCTCCGCACGTCAGCCCCAGCGCCGCGCACAGACCACTGCACCAGATCCCTGCCAAGCCTGCCCTACTCTCTGCGCTTCTCCAGCGCCTCCAGCACCCGCTCTGGTGTGATCGGCAGCTCCTCGACCCGCACACCGATGGCGTCTGCGACGGCGTTGGCCACAGCTGGAGCAGCCGGCGTCAACGCGGGCTCACCGATGCCCTTGGCCCCAAACGGTCCCACCCCTGTCCCGGACTCCATAATGATCGCGTCAGTGTCGGGAAAGTCCTTCGCGGTCGGGATCAGGTACTCCGAGAGCGACGGAGTCTTGGTCACCCCTTTCTCGACCACGAACTCCTCCATCAATGCGTACCCCATCCCCTGAGCGGCACCTCCTTGGATCTGCCCCCTGACGGCCGCTGGGTTGATGGCCCGTCCAACGTCGTGGGCAGCCACACTCTTCAGCACAGAGATCTCGCCGGTCTCTATGTCCACGGCCACTTCCACCGCCTGTGCGCCGAAGGTGAAGTCAGGAAACACGTCTCCTTGTCCCGTCTCCGGATCGATCCCGTCCGTGAAGGGAGCCCGAAAGAGCGCCAGATTCGACAGCGGCAACCCTTCCGATGCACATCGGGCGACAAGGTTTTTCAACGCCATCGATTTCTCGGGGTCGCTCCTCACGAAGACCCTGTTGTCCGCCAGATCCAACCCCTCAACCGGCTCCTCGAAGTGCTTCGATGCCCGCTCAAGCAGCACATCCCGCACAGCGCTGGCTGCTTTGTGGACTGCGCTGCCAGACATATACAACTGACGCGTGGCGGTCGTAGTCCCGGCCAGGGGCGTCACCGCCGAGTCCGTGCTGTACACCGTCACCTCTTCCAGGGGTACGCCGAGAAGCTCGCCAGCGATCTGTGCCAGGCTGTTGACCTGCCCGCCGCCGTGATCAGGCACCCCACACCTTACCACCACAGCTCCGTCCATCTCCACCCCCACCCACGCCTGGGCTGTGTCGTGGAACCAGGTGATGCGTCCGTAGCTCTGGAACGTCGACGCCAGCCCTCGACCCACTCTCACCGGCCCATCTCCCCGTTGCTTGCCGCCCAGGGCCGCCAGAGCGTGTGTCGCCGTCTCCTCCAGCCACGTGGCACTATCGATCGTCTGCCCGGTGGCGTTCGACTCGCCCGTCTTCAGGTAGTTGACGCGCCGCACTTCCAGCGCGTCCAGCCCCAGTGCTTCGGCGATTTCGTCCATCTGTTGTTCGTAGGCCACAGCCGCTTGCGGCCCCCCAAATCCCCGCATTGCGCTGGTAAACGGCTGGTTCGTGGCTGCCACTACGCTGTCGACACGAAGGTTGTCAATCCTGTATGGACCCGTCGACATGATCGTCGCGTAGAGCAGCACGTACGGGCTCAAGTAGGGATAGGCTCCGGCGTCCGCGGTCATCTCTATCTTAGCCGCGGTGATGCGCCCGCTCTTCTTCACCCCCGTCCGGTGCGTGATCATGAATGGATGGCGTTTCGACTGTGCGATAAACGACTCCTCCCGCGTGTAGACCAGCCGAACGGGACGACGCGTGCGCTTTGCCAACAGCGCCAGGAAGATCTCGACGGTGATGTCCTCCTTGCCACCGAAGCCTCCACCAACCATCGCACCCCGAGTCCGAATCTTGTTCTGCGGTACCCCCACAGCCTCGGCGACCTTACGGAAGTGCTCGACGACCTGCGTGGACACGCGAATGTTGATCACCCCTTGGTCGTCGACCCAGGAGACGCCTCCTTCCGGCTCCAGGTAGGCATGCTCGACGAAGGGCACGCGGAACGTATTCTCCACAATTTCATCAGCTACAGCGAACCCGGCCTCCACGTCTCCCTTGCGGATCCTCCAGCGCGCAATCACATTGTCGGGCTCGTGGACCACAGGAGCCTCGGGCTGCAGGGCTGCCACCGGGTCGAATACCCCGGGAAGCAGCTCGTATTCGATCTCAATCAGCTCCAGCGCGCGTTGGGCGGTCTCCTCCGTCTCTGCTGCGACCAGCGCGATCGGCTCCCCATAGAAACGCACGCGATCCGCGGCGAGCACGGGTGCCCGGGTCCCTTTGCGCTCCTCCCTCCCCGTCTGGCCCGGCATGTCCGTGGCAAGCCCGGCCCCGGGCAGATCATCGGCCGTTAGGACGCATGCGACGCCGTCCAGTGCCTCCGCACGGCTCACGTCCAATCGAATGATGCGCGCCGAGGGCTCACCGCTGCGGAAGACTTTCGCGTGGAGCATGTTCGGCATAGTATAATCGCCAGCGTACACTGTCGTGCCCGTGCATTTGCCCAGAGCGTCGATGCGGCGCAACGGCTTGCCCACCTGCCGCAGCGGCGGTAGATCGACCTGCGGCAACGGTTTGGCCTCGTAATTGGCCCGATATGTCATTCCTGACCTCCCGTGCGTTCAGCCGCCAGGTGCACCGCTTCGATGATCTGCGTGTACCCCGTGCAGCGGCACAGGTTTCCGGCTATCGCCTCCCGAATCTCCTCATCGCTCGGCCTTGGATTGCGGTCCAGCAATGCCTTCGCCGAGATAACCATGCCAGGCGTGCAGTACCCACACTGGGCAGCACCGGCGTCAGCGAAGGCCTCCTGCAGCGGGTGGGGGTCGTCCAGCGTCCCCAGTCCGGAGTCCGTAACGATCTCTGCCCCATCTGCTTGCCAGGACAGCACGAGACAGCTGTTGACCGGATCACCATCTAGAAGCACCGCACATGCTCCGCAGTCTCCCTTCTCACACCCGTTCTTCACGTCCGTGTAGCCCAGGTCGCGCAGGGCTTCAAGCAGCGTGGTGTTTGGGCGAAGGGCTGCTTCATGCCTTCGACCGTTGACGTTCAGCGTGATCACTCTCGGTTCCATCTGTTCTTGCTCCATTCTTCCGCCTCCTGCAACAGCCGCCGCACCAGCACATCCGTCACCTGCCCGCGGTAGTCGGCCGAACCCCGTACGTCCCCTATGCAGCTAGCGGCAGTACAGGCGAGGCGCGTCGTCTTCTCAATCACCTCCGGCCTTAGCATCTGGCCCCGCAGCGCTTCCTCAGCATCACGGACACGTATGGGAGTGGGCGCCACCGCCCCCAGCGCGATGGCGGCATCCGCACACCGGACCCCGTCGCCCAACCTATCGCTGAATGTGATTCGAACGGCGACGCTCACCACCGAGATCGCCGTCGATTTCCGGAGTGCCAGCTTCCGAAACCGGGTAAACGTCTTGGCCGCTCGAACCGGCCACCGTACCGCGGTGATCAACTCGACGCCCCGACAGACCGTGTCGCACACGTCAACGAAGAAGTCATCCAAGGGTATCCAGCGTGACTCCCCCTTCGACTCCAGCCGCACATCGGCGTCCAGCACCAGGAGTGGCGGTGCCATGTCGGCCGCCGGAGAAGCGTTGCCCAGGTTCCCCCCCACCGTAGCCCGATTCCGCACCAGGGGGTTCGCAAACACGCTCGCCGCCTCCCTTAGAATCGGAGCACCCGCAGCTATCACGCCGCTCTCTAATAACCGCCCGACAGTGACCCCACTGCCAGTCACTGCGTGACCATTCTCTTCCCAGATGTCCTGCAGCTCGTCCAACCCCGCGATGTTGACCAGCACCCCCGGTCTTCGCTTCGCGGCCCGCATGTCGGGAATCAGATTCGTGCCCCCGGCCACCGGCAGCGCATCTGGTGCGTATCCGGCTAGCATCTCCAGCGCCTCGGCCAACGTCTGGGGCATCAATAACTCAAATCGTGGTAGCATATCGTCCTCCTAGCCCCGCTCACCGGCCTTAGCCGCTCGGTCCTCGTCACCATTCCTCACCGCGCGGACGATACTCGCGAATCCAGTGCAACGGCAGCGGTTACCCTTCAAATAGTCGCGGATGTCCCCTTCGCTGGGTGTCGGATTCTCCTCCAGCAGGGGCTGCGTCATCATCAGCATTCCGGGCGTGCAGTAACCACACTGGAAGGCAGCATGCTCGATGAACGCTTCCTGGAGCGCGTGGAGTTCTCCACCCTGCCCGGTCAGGCCTTCGACTGTCGTCACCTCGCGCCCATCTGCGGCCACGGCCAGCGTCAGGCAAGCCAGCGCAGGCACGCCGTCCAGCTGCACCGTGCAGGCACCGCACTCTCCGATGCCGCAACCATATTTCGTACCCGTCAGCTCCAATCGTTCTCGAAGCACGTTGATGAGCAACTCGTTGGGGGCAACCGTCAGTCGGTGCTCTTCTCCGTTCACCACGAGCCCGATTTCAACAGTCTCCGTCGGTCCGAGGCGAAGTGCTGCACCCCGCGACCTCCTATGATCTCTCTTCTGTCTCAGCTCGACGCCTCTTTCCCTTCCTACCTCTCCACTCTCGTCCTTCCCTGCGCGCTCCCAGGCCAGCTTCAGCGCATCGTGCACCAGCGCCTGCACCACCTCACGCCGGTACCAGGCGCTTGAGCGCACGTCGTCGATCGGCGTCACCTCCTCAGCGGCCGCTCGGCCCCCCGCCAGGGCAGACTCGGTCCCGAATGTCGTGCCGCATAACATCTGCTCAGCCGTACAGGCGCGCATCACCGTCGGTCCCACCGAACCGAGAGCAAGTCGACAATCCACGATCGTGTCCCCGTCACGCACGATCTTGGCCGCCGCGCTCGCCTTGGCTAGGTCAGCCCTTACCCGCGATATCTTCACGAAAGCACTCCCAGACCTCGCCTCCGGCGTCGGCACTCGAATCGCTGTTAGGAGCTCGCCATCCCTGATCGCTGTCTCCCCGGGCCCAAGCAAGAACCGCTCCATCGGCAAGCATCGCTCGCCCTCTGCCCCGGCCATGGCCACTACGGCATCCAGCGCGATGAGCGCAGGGACCGCATCGGACGCCGGCGAGCCACTGCAGACATTCCCTCCAATGGTACCCGTCAGTTGAATCTGAGTCGATCCGAACGCCGCACACGCATCGGCCAACGCGGCGTAGCCCGCCTTCACGGTCGCCGAGTTCCCTACATCCCATATCGACGTCAGTGCACCGATCTCCAGATGGTCCCCCCTGACACGGAATCCCGTCAGGCTGGGCAGACTGCCCACGTTGATCAGGCACTCCGGTGCCATCTGCTCCATCTTCATCTGCACCAGCAAGAACGTTCCTCCGGCCAGGACCGTAGCACGATTCCCGTACTCACTCAGCGCGGTGAGTGCTTCGTCCAGGGTGGTCGGCTCGTAGTACTCGAACGGATGCACCAGGAGGTGCGAGTTTGTCATGTCGTGTCCGTGACTTTCACGCCCCTGCCTACTACTCATCGCCCCCTCCTCGAAGCGCTCTCAAGATCTTCTCCGCCGTTATCGGCAGATCGTAGAAGCGAATCCCGATCGCGTTGTATATCGCGTTCGCATAGGCCGCTGCGACTGGATTCATCGCCGCCTCGCCGATTCCTTTAGCGCCGAAGGGGCCGCTCGGCTCATACGTGGCGGCAAAGTGAACCTCGAGATTCTCCACTCCCGGCGCCTCCCCGATGGACGGTGTCTTGGCATCAATCCAGTAACCGCCAGACTCGAGATGCCCCCGGGCGTCCCAGCTGGCCTGTTCGTAGAGCGCGTAGCCAGCCCCCATCGACAGTCCCCCCTCTAGCTGACCAGCCGCGAGCTTGGGATTGACCACCGTTCCACAGTCGCTCCCCATCACCGCCCGCCTCGTCTCCACCTGGCCCGTCCACGTATCAATCTCCACGTCCAGGAACACCGTGACGTACGCCGGGGGACAGTTGGTCGCCCGGTAGCTCTCCACCGACGCCAGCGTCTTCCGACTTTCACTCCAGCACTTCTCCGCGACCTCCGCCAGCGTCATCGTCCGGTCCGGGACTGCCGGCGCATAGACCACGCTCTGTCCCAACTCCTCATCCAGCCTGAGTGTCAGCGCGCCTGGCATCACTCTCATGAACTGCGCCGCCGTCTCGATGACCTCGTCTCGCACCCTCTCGGCCGCCTTCACCGCCGCACCACCTCCCGCGTAGACGCCGCGTGTGGCGTGGGTGCAGACGTCATACACTGTCGAGCGGGTCTCGGCAGGCGCCAGATCGACTTTGTTCAAAGGCACGCACAGCGCTTCGGCCACCAGCTTCGCCACCGCCTCCAGCGTCCCGCCGCCCTGGTCCATAAGCGCTGTGATCACATCCACTGAACCATCGGTGTTGACTTTGACCATCGCGCCGGAGAAGTCGATCACGTCGCCGGGCTGCGGCGCGCCCGCGCTTGAGGTGTGGAACCCGCGGGCCATCCCCAACCCCCGTCGATATCGGCCCTCCTGCGAGCCATCGGGCTCTCGCTCGTCCCAGCCGATGGCCGCCATCCCCCGCTGCAGGAGCTCGGGCACGCCGTCGCTTCGAACGATCGAGCGCACCATCGGCCCCTGGCCCCAGAACGTGTCCCCTATGCCCACGTAGTTCTTCAACCGCAGTTCCACAGGATCCATCCCCAGCCTGGCGGCCAGCTCGTCCATCAGCGACTCGGCCGGGAACGTCACCTGCGGATTGCCGAAGCCCCGCATCGCGCAGGAGGGCGTTGTGTTGGTGTAGACCGCCGCTCCGCTGTAGCGGAGGGCTGGAATCCTGTACAGCGACACCAACCAGCCGGCACACACGCCGAGGAAGGAGTAGGGCTGGATGTTGTGCGCACCGGTGTCGGCGATTAAGTCCATCTCGGCCCCGAGCAGCGTGCCATCCTCTCTGGCGGCCAGCTTGAGACGGATCTCCGTGCCGTAGCGGGCGTGGTCGTGGGCGTCCTCTTCCCGCGTCATACTCACCTTCACCGGCCGCCCGGCCTTCAGCGCCAGCGCCGCCGCGATGGGAATCGGGGGGTTCATGTGGATGCTAGAGCCGAATGTACCGCCGATCGGCACGCGCTTGACGTTGATCTTGCTCAGCGGAATGTCGAAAATCTCTCCTAGGATGATGCGCACGTTGTGTATTGACTGGGTCGTGCACCACATTGTCAAGCCCCCATCAGGCTCCGGTCGGCAGACTGCGGTCTTCGGTTCCATCTGTGCGTGGTAAATCTTCGGTGTCCTGAAGACACCTTCTACAACTACGTCGGCCTGTGCGAACGCTGCGTCTACCTCGCCTTCCTCGATCTCACGCTCGCAGGCAACGTTGTTCTGAATCTCGAACGGCTCGCCCCCCCACAGGACGCTGTCGTAGATCGGCTCTGCACCCGCCGCCATAGCCTCGGAAGGATCAACGTACGCGGGCAGCGGCTCATACTCCACTTCGATAGCGCGCACAGCTTCCTCGGCCTGGGCCTCCGTCTCCGCTGCCACCGCAGCGACAGCCTCCCCCCGGTAGCGCACCTTGTCGGCCAGCACGTAGAAATCCTTGTGCAGCACGGGCGGCGTGGTGATGATGCGCTCGTTGTAGCGCACCTTTGGGATGTCATCGAACGTGATCACCACGGCGCCAAGACTCTTCGCTTTACTCGCGTCGATATGCTCGATCCGGGCGTGGGCGTACGGGCTGACCAATGTGCGTCCGTGAAGCATCCGCGGCAGTGCCACGTCCACCGAGTATCGCTCCAGGCCCGTCACCCGGGCGACCCCGTTCTTCCGACGCGATTCCTTCCCTACCACGCGATAATCATGTCCGTCCACCGTGTCAAACCTCCAACAACTCTTCGATTCAGACCACCCTTCCCACGAGCGCCAACGACCGAACTCCGCGGCCACTCCCGCCCGCGCCCTACGTCAGGGCACGGACGACCCCCGCCAGCCGAGCGACGCCTTCCTCAATCTGTTCAGGCGTCAGGGCGCAGAAAGGCAGGCGAACGAAACCGTCGCCGTTTTCGCTCTCGACGAAGAAGCTCCGACCGTCCGTCAGGAGCAGTCCCTCGTCGCGCGCCTGATTCAGCAGTAGCTCCGTGTCTACCCCTCCGTTCAGAGTCAGACCAACGAAGAAACCGCCCTCCGGCTTCCTCCAGGTGCCCAGATTGACCATATGCTCTTCAAGCGCGTGCAGTGTCGCGTCAAGTCGCGGCTCGTACAGCACCTTTAGCGCGTGGATCTGAGGTTCTAGCCAATCTCGCTGGATGAACTCAGCCACCATAGCCTGGTTCAGATAGCTGGCGTTGATGTACGTGTCCTCGGCCATCCCTGCCACGCGACTTGCCACTGGGTCCGGCGCCACGGCGTAGCCGACGCGAAGTCCAGGACTGATCAGCTTGCTGTAAGACGATATCTGCAGCACCCGATCGGGTGCCAAGTCAAGGAGCGATGGCAGATCATCCCCGCGATACCGCAACCGCCGGTACGGTGCATCTTCAATAATCCAGAAGCCATAGGCTCTCGATAGATCGATGATACGCTCGCGCTTCTCCTCCGTGAGAACGGTGCCACTTGGATTCTGGAAGTCGGGAATGGCGTAAAGTAGCTTCGGGCGCTCCCCATCTGTCAGCCGTTTCTCCACGCCCTCGACATGGATCCCATCACCCAGCACGGAAAAGCCTACGACCTGGGCGTTCGCACGCCGCAGAAGGGTCAACGTGCGATCGTACGTCGGCTCCTCGACGTACACCACGTCCCCCGGCTCGAGAAACAGCCGAGCGCAGAAGTCCTGGAGTTGTAGCGAACCTTGCGCCACCACGATGCGACCGGCATCCACCCCCTTCTCCTCAGCGATCAGTTCGCGCAATAGCGGGTAGCCGCGGGACTTCCCGTATTGAAGAACCTCGTAGCCGTGATTCAGCAGGACTGATTCAGCACACTGCCGCAGTTTCTCGACGGGAAAGCTCGCTTCCGGGGGCACACCCCGCGTCAGCTTGATCGCAGTACGTGTCATTTTGTCCATCCTCACTTGATAGGGTCTTCACTTCGCACGCGAAGCCTGATAACCGGGTTCCGTCTGGGCCCCCGTCGTTGCCACCTCAATCGTTGGGAGCACTCGGGCAAATAGCGAAGAGGAGATCCTTTCCGCAGCCTCTTTGCACCGAGTCACGAACGCATCAGCAAGCTCCTCACTAAAACGCGAATCGGGACCTGCCACTCCGACCGCCGCCACTACGGCCCCCTGCTGATCGCGGATCGGCGTCGCGACGCCCCAGGCCCCCCGGTCCGTCTCCTCAAAACTGCTCGCGAATCCTTGCCGTCGGATCTTGGCCAACTCCGACTTGAGCCGTTTCACGTCCGTGATCGTGTTCACACACAGTCGGGGCAATCCCCGCTCCCGGATAATGGCATCAACTCGCTCTTCCGGCAGATAGGCCATTAGAACCTTAGAGGAGGCGCCCGCGTGCGGCGGACGACGTGCCCCTTCATCCAGAGCCAGCCTGACTGGATGATTCGTCTCGACCTTAGCCAGACAGATCACCTCCCCCGAAGCGTACACCGTCAGCAGCGCTGTCTCCCCGGTATCTGCGACCAGATCATGCATGATCGGCTTCACCATCTGCTGCCAAGGTGTACTCTGCTCAGCGAGAGCCCCCCACAGACAGAGACGGTAGCCAAGGCGCCAATACTTGCTCTCAGCGTCCTGCCTCAAGATTCCGTGAGCTTCCAAACTCCCCAGGAACCGGTGCAATGTGCTCTTCGGCAGGCCCAGACGTTCGCTCAGGTCCGTCAGCGTCCAGGCTGGTTCGGAAGATGAGAAGCTATCGATGATCCTCACGAGACGGTCCACCGTCTTCACCGATGTCGAAGCGGACATAGCCCCCTGCCACCTCCAGCCTGAGAGCCCACCTGCGGTGGACACTGATCTTGCTGGTGCTTCTGCGCGCGGTTCGTTTCCCCATACATCACTCCAGCCCACTCGAACGAGATGGGGGCACGTCTCTCTCGCGGCTGACCTCCTGCCGAAGACTTGGAGCCTCTCCCGCTCTCAGCCGCGCCTCCACAGTCCTTCCGCTGGTCGCGCTCACACGTCGCCGACGAGGATGTGCTTGATGTCATCCCGCACCCCTTCAGGAAGCTGTTCCGCCTCATGCTCGTCCAGGATAGAGACTGTTCGCTCCCGCAGGCGCTCACCCAACCGCTTTCCGCCCGACTCCATCCAATCCTCGACCCGCTCTCGGTTGAAGAGTGTCGGCTTCCACAGATCGCGAAAGCGCTCCATCGTGTGGCCCGTCGACAGGAACTCGCCTCCTGGCCCCACCTGATCGATCACATCCAGCGCCAGCGATTGAGCGTCCAGTGAGACTCCGCCCACAAACCTGCGCATCATATCAATCATCTCACCGGTGAAGACAATCATCTCCGGAGAAGTTGTCAGCCCTGCCTCCAGGTAGCCCACATCGTGGACCAGGTTGTTGCCAGCCAGCAACGCCACCAGCACAGAGAACGCGGCATCGGCCGCCGCTTGTTCGTCCATCACACAGCTGTCCGAATGGCCTGCGTAACCCCAGGTCGGGAGACCGTAGAAGCGCCCCATCTCGGCCACCGTCACCCTGGCCAACTGAAACTCTGGCGCACTGTACACACTGATCGTTGTCCTCATATCGAGATGATGTAGACCGCTGCCATAGACGAAGGGAGCCCCTGGCCGCTTCAACTGATGCACTACCAGACTGGAGAGCACCTCCGCGTTGCCCAGTGCCAGACCGCCGGCCAGAGTGACGGGGGCCGTCCCGCCCATCATTGGCGCGGGCGAGTGGACGATGGGCAGCGACTGCTCGGCCATATACAGAAGCTTCGCCGTGGCCGTTTCGGAATGCTTGAGCGGGGTAGACGGCTCCGAGTAGAGCAGCAAAGTCGGGCTCATGCGCAGTGCGTCTGGGCCCCCAGCGGCGGCCGCCGCCATAGCGGTGATCGCCTCACAGTCGTGATGGTCGTCGCACACAAACACGATCGGCTTTGAAGTGTGCTCCAACATTGTCGCAAACTGCCACCGGTACGGATTATCCGTCTCGAGGTCAGCAGGGATCCCCATGGACATACAGAAATCGAGCTGGGGCAGGGCATCGACCAGGCGCGTGCAATCGATCACATCCTGTGTCGTGAACCTACGCCGCTCACCCGTGCGGGGATCCAGATAGTTGAGGCAATCGGAGCCAGGGCCGAAGCTCACTTGACGCCCCTCCAGCGCAGCGCCGACCTCGTCGCTCCCCCGTTTGCAGAGCGCGACTCGAGACGGCGCCTGATCCAGTGCCCATTCCACCAACCGAGGAGGAAAGCGCACCAATCCCTCACGCGAACTCTCAGTTGAGCCACTCTCCTCAATCACGAGCGCGTCCGAGTCCCGAAGCAGAGCCAGCGCCCCCTCGTGGTAGACGCGCACACCAGTGCGACGTAGAATCTCAAGGGACGCCCGATGGATGATCTCACACTGGGCTTGACTCAGCATGCTCATGCGGGGAAAAGCCTGTAAGTGCTCTGGCATGATAGGGTCTCCTCTGTTAGCCTACCGACCTCTCCATGATCTGCTCGCGGCAGATGCGCCGGGGCTCGGGGCCTCTGGATCAGATCGAGCGATCAGCCTCCCACTCTAGTCATCAGCCCATCGGGCTCGTTCGAGCGCCGTGTTTAGGGCCTCAGTCACCAGGACGGGGATGATCTGCAGCCGGTATTCCCGCGACGCGCGCATCAGGCTGCTGCGGGGGGTCGCCTCGCTCGTCGCCAGGTGAGCGGCCTCCGCGACCACCTCTGCCGCGGGCACGCGCCCCCGGAGGGACGACTCCGCCTTGAGCATACGTCTGGGCCTCGGGCCGACGGGTCCCAGCGCAATGGCGGCCTCTGCAATCCGTCGGGTAGCGTCCCTCGGGCCAGGACACCGCGAAGATCCAGGTTCGAGGCACACCCTCACAGCGCAGTTCAATATGGGCAGCACCAGCGCAGCCCGGCGCCCGAGCCGCCGCCACGCTGTACCCGTGCCGGGGCCAGGATTCGGGAAGCGGATCGCCGTGACGATCTGTCGGGTTGGGTCAACCCGCGATACCCCCGGACCTTCAAAGAGCGATCTGACAGGGTTCCATCTGGTACCATCCGCCCCCGCAACTCGCGCTTGAGCGTCGAGCGCAATGGCCACAATCGCGCCATCGGCGGCCGGCATCGCCTGCACAATATTGCCTGCCCAGGTCGCGACATTCTGAATTGCCGGAGAACCCACCGACCCAGCCGCCTCTACCAACGCCGGGACGCGCTCCTTGAGAAACGGATGCTCGCGAATCCTGGCAAACGTCACCGTTGCCCCGATAGTTACGAAGTTCTCACCAACCTCGATCCGGTTCAGACCCGGGAGGTCGGTAATATCCACGAGACACTCCGGCGCCACCTTCCCGGTTCTGATATCGGGCAGCACATCCGTTCCCCCGGCGATAACCAGCGCCTGCCCAGCGTGAGCCTTGAGGCATTCAAGAGCTTCTTGAACTGACCCAGGGCATACGTAGTCCTGGACCATCCGTCAATCGTCCATCTTCAGAAGTCTCAACACTCGCTCGGGCGTCGCCGGCAGTGATCGAACTCGCGCCCCGATCGCGCGCGAGACACCGTTGATGATAGCAGGGGTGGACGGGAGGATCGCCGCCTCGCCCAAACCCTTGGCACCATACGGCCCCTGGAAGCTGGGCACCTCAACCAGCATCACCTCAATCTGGGGCATTGACATCGCCGTGGGAAGGTAGTAGTCGCCAAGGCCGGTGCTTTCCCCGGGGAAATACTCCTCCATCAGAGCTGTGCCCAAGCCCATCACCACCGCACCTTCAATCTGGCCCCTCGCATCGACCGGATTGATGGCTCGCCCTACGTCGTGCGCGGCTGCGACCCGCGACACCTCAACCTCCCCGGTTTGGATGTCCACAATCACCTCGGCCACCTGAGCGCCGGTGACGAATAGAGGCACATACTCCGGCCTCGTCTTCTCGGGGAACAGTGGCGAGAGGTCGAAGACGCCTAGCGTTCTTCGAGACTTGCCGATGCGGTCGAATTCACCAGCGATCTCGGCCAGCGAGACAGCAGCCCGTGCTCCATTCTCACAGGCATTGTCCCCCGCGCATGCAACGCCGTGACCGACCAGATTGAGCCGGGCGGGGGGACAATCTAGCATCTCGGCACCGACCGCTAGGACCTCTTGCTTCAGAGCCCGCGCCGCCTCGCACACCGCACCACCAACGAAGTACGTGGCCCGTGAGGCACCCTGTATACCACTATCGGGTGTGTCTGCCGTGTCAGCGTTCACGACCGCTACTCGCTCTCGCGGCACGCCCAGAGTCTCCGCCGCCAGCTGTGCCATCGTAGTATTGGTGCCTTGCCCGTAATCGGGAGCCGAGCAGTAGACGACGAAGCGTCCCTTTTCACTCAGTTCCGCGTGCGCCTCAATGCGGAGCGACCCCGACTTCCCAAACCGATACCACATCCCAGCGAAGCCAATACCTTTACGAAGTTTGCTGGAGTTCGACCGGGCGTTGAATGCGTCTGCCTCCTCCAAGAGGGTCCGATAGCTCGGTCCAATCGCGTCCAGGACCTCTTCATAACCCAGCGACTCCGCTACCGGATAGCCGAGGAAGGAGATCGATGATTGATCTATCGCGTTCCGCCGTCGGAACTCAAGGGCATCGTGGCCCAGTCGTTGAGCCATCTCGTCGAGGGTGCATTCAAGCGCGAAGACGGACTGAGGCGAGCCGAACCCGCGGAATTGTCCGGCCTTGGGCCCGTTGGTGTACACGCTCTGGGCGTAGGCATCGACCGCCCGGTAGCGATATGGACCCCCGCTCGCAGTCAGTGCGTAGTTGGCAATATACTGACCGTGGGCGTCGTAGCCCCCCGTGTTCGCGTCGACCCGCACCCGAATGCCGGTCAACCGTCCGTCGCTCGTGGCCCCGATCTTATAACGCACTCGATAAGGATGACGTTTGGGCGAAGCCTCGAAAGACTCACTCCGCGTGTATGTCAGGCGGACCGGGCAGCGCACACAGTACGTTGCTAACGCTGTCGCCACAAAGGGCCACGGATCCTGCTTCCCACCAAACGAGCCACCAGTGGGTGGCACGATCACCCGAACCTGCTCTACGTCGAGTGCCAGGGCAGCGGTAATGTAGCCTTGCTGCCAATGCGGCTCGTGCGTCCCGCCAATGACGGTGAGGCGACCCGCATCATCGAAGCAGCCGAGCAGCGTCTCACGCTCCAGCGCAGCGTGCTCCTGCCATGTTGTGCGGTAAGTGGTCTCGAGAATGACGTCCGATGCGTCGAACGCGGCCTCGAGGTCGCCATGGGCCGTCGCCTCCGACGTCAGCACATTTCCCCCCTCGTAGATGGCAATCGCGTCGTCGGCCAGCGCCTCTTCGACGTGAAAGGCATGGGGCAGAACCTCGTATGAGGCTTCTACGACCTCAACCCCCGCTTGCGCGCACTCAGGAGACGTAGCTACAACCAGTGCCACGGGAGCGCCTTTCATCTTGACCCTCCCGCGCAGGGGCGTCAGGACCGGCTCGTCGCGGCTGTAATCACCCAGGCCGTTCTCGCCCGGTATGTCGGCAGCGGTGATGACCCGCACCACTCCCTCCACGGCCCCAGCCTGCGTCGTATCCAGCTTCGCCAGTCGTGCGTGATGGTGCGGACTGCGCACAACCTTGACGTGCAGCATCCCGGGCATGCTAATGTCTTCCACGAACTTGGCTTGCCCGGTTACCTTAGGGGCTGAATCAGTCCGGGTGGGATCGCCGCCGATGACGGGCCGCTGAGCGTCTTCCGCCTCTTCCTGGGGGACTGGAAGCCCACCCTCACCACGCATGCGTGCGGCGCCCAATTGGACTGCCTCTACGATGCGCTTGTAGCCAGTGCAACGGCAGAGGTTGCCCGCCAGTGCCTCACGAATCTGCTCCCCCGTGGGACGCGGTTCCCGATCGATCAGCGCTTTTGCCGTCAGGAGCATCCCCGGCGTACAATAGCCGCACTGGACTGCGCCGCATTCGATGAACGCACTCTGGAGAGGGTGAAGAGCATCGGGCTCAGCCAGACCCTCCACCGTCACCACCTGCCGTCGCGCGACCTTGCCCACCGGCGTCAGACAGGAACGCACTACCTGTCCGTCCAGAAGCACTGTGCAGGCTCCACACTCTCCCTGGTGGTCACAGCCCTGCTTCGTCCCCGTCAGCCCTAGATCCACCCGTAGGACATCCAACAGCGGTCGTGCTGGATCAACGTCAACGGTAACGGGTTGCGCGTTCAGAGTGAACGAAATCTCCATGTCACGCCGTTCTCTGCTCCCGGGCCCAACTTGGACCCGTGCACGCGAGTCTGTGACCCCGGGGCCCTCAGTGAGGATGTTCCAATGATTGGAATCCGATTCTACTGCGGCATTATATCAAACGTACACTTCAGCGTCAAACCCCGCCGGTTGGTGGCCACCACACCGAGGCAGCGGCGTCGCTCCCTGGCCTCGCGGCACGGCCAAAGGACTAGTCGCGGAGAGCCGTCACCCAGATATCCCTCGGATTAGGAACTGATTATGCCGTGAAGCGGTCGGTGCCTGCCCCTGGCGGTACGAACGGCAACTTGGAACCCGGATGCTGGACCGTGACCGTGCGGATGCAGGGGCAGGCTCACGGTCTGGAGTGCTCAGGTGCGCCATATGCTCGGCTATGCAAACGCAACCGGCGTGTTATAATGCGCAGCCGGTCCTTCCTACACGCATAGCCGCCAACTACGGTGAAGGAGAACTCAGGAGAAGATGACCGACACCTGGATTCCTGAACGCGCGATGTTCATCTACGCTCACCCAGATGACATCGAGTTTTCGGTTGCAGGCACAGCTGCGAAATGGGCCCAGAGGGGCAGCGAAGTCCTCTACCTGATCCTCACGGATGGCAGCGCAGGCAGCCACTCAACAGGGGTAACGCGGGAGCAGCTGATCGAAATACGACGTGCTGAACAGGAGGCCGCGGCAGCTGTCGCGGGAGCACAGGCCTGCATCTTCCTTGGATGTCAGGATGGCCTTCTGGAGGCTAGCCTTGACTTGCGGAAGCACGTGGTGCGCCTGCTCAGGGCGCATAAACCGCAGGCAGTGGTGTGCGGGGATCCCCGAAGGTACTTCTCCGGCAATACCTACATCAACCATCCCGATCATCGAGCTGCAGCTCGGCTGGCCGTGGAGGCGGTTTTCCCCGCAGCGGAGATGGACTTGCTGTACCCCGATTTGTTCGAGGAAGGCCTGCGCGGTCACAAAGTGAACTACGTCTACGTTTCCACCGGCGAAGATCCGGACTACTACGTGGACATCAGTGACAGCATCCACCTGAAGGTTGAGGCGCTGCGGCAACACGCTACTCAGTTAGGAGATTGGGATCCTGAGCCACGGATCAGACAAAGGAACGCCGAGATTGGCCAACAAGCGGGCTACGAGTATGCAGAAGCATTCCGACGAATGACGTTGAAGCCGCCAGAAAGTGAGAGGAGCTGATCGTGCT
>CAYVCX010000026.1:0-36870 GCA_964450435.1 uncultured Anaerolineales bacterium | reverse complement strand
TCAGACCCAGCATCTCGTTGTCGATCACGAACTGCTCGTAGGCGATGGTGGACATGTCCTCCAGCATTCCGGCAGCATGGTGGATGAAGTTCGCTCCGGCCAGCGCCACCTGTATTACCGACTGTGCCTTCTCGATCCCTGCCTGAATGTCAGGCAGCTTTGAATCTGTCATTCCGGCGCTGTTGTAGATCGGCACTTCATACCGGTGAGCCAACTGGGTGATGGCCGCATTGGCGATTCCCAGCTCCACCGAGCCGCCCAGATACTTGCCGCTCCGCATATCGGCGGTGGCCGGGATTGGCCCCATCACCACCGGCGTGCCGGGGTTGACCAGTTGGGTCAGGGACAGCCCAGACAGCTGCTCGGCGTTCAATTGAGCAAGCGTGCCAGCCAGCGTAATCGGTGAGGTCGAGCCCGCCATTGGAGCTGCCGAGAGGACCACCGGAATCCCCCGACGACATGTTTCGATCAGCAGCGTGGTCACGTCAGTCGCGAACTTGAGTGGGCTGACCATCCAGCTGGTGATGAATGAGACCAGAGGCCGGGCCCGTAGCGCTTCTGCGCTCCCGGCAATCTCTTCACACATCGTCACCACATCCCGGATCCCGCGCAGCGTGTAGATGCCAGCCTGCACGTGCTTGGTGGTGTTGGCCAGCGAAGCGTAGTACTTGCTGATCTCCACCTGATCTTCCGGTACATCCGTAGGGTAGATGGGGATGAGGAAGAAGTGGATATTGTCCAGCGCATCCACGATTCGCGCCATGTCCCCCACGTCCCTAAGCACCGCTTTGCGGATTTCGCCGGTGTCCAGATCCAGCACCTGGAGGGCTGCCCCGCCGGTGCCAATATGAACGCGCGCGTCCTCCAAGACCAGGTCCTGCTCTGGATCGCGACCGGCCAGCACCACGGTGGACGGGGCCGTGTCGATGGCGTCCTCGACCAACGAACGTGGCAGGTGCACGCGGTTCCCCTCGACGGTGGCCCCGGCCCCCTTGAAAACATCCAGAGCGTCGGGCTGCTCCACCTGCACGCCCGTTCGCGCCAACACCTCCAGGGATGCCTGGTGAATCTGCTCGACCTGGTCATCGGTCAGCGGCCTGTACCGGCCGCCGACCGCGCCTTTCTTTGGAGCTTGCAGTTTCTTTGCCATGAATACCATCCTGATACCTGTCCAGAGAGAAAAAGGGGCAGGGCTTTCCCATCAGATGTAGGGACAAGCTCCCAGGCCCAATCCTCCATGCAGTCCTCTCCAGGTGAACTGTTTGCGAAAGCAAGGCAGCCATCATGCCTGACGGGCGCCTGCGTCCAGGCCGCGCAAGCCGCGGTGCTCGACGATACTATTTCTTGTGCGCGCGGTAGTACTTGATGTAGTTCATGGCGTACTGGTCGCGTCCCAGCAGCAGGTCAGCTGCCAGAATAGATTGTTTGACCTCTGCAGCGTCGACGATGGGCGCGTTCACGCCAGCCCAAATGACCATGCCCAGGGCCACCCGGTTGATCACATGCCGATCCGGGAGCCCGAATGAGACGTTGCTGTGTCCCAGCGCCTGATTGACGCCCAACTCGTCTCTTACCAACTCGATGGCCTTCAGCGTGATGACGGCGGCGTCCGGCTCGGCGCTGACGGTCAATGCCAGGCAGTCGATCAGGACATCCTCGCGCGGAATACCCATCGCCTCAGCGCGCTCCACGATTTTCTTAGCGATCTGTAGCCTCTTCTGCGGGTCTTTGGGTATGCCGTCATCGTCCATCGCGAGACCGATAACGGCCGCCTCGTACTCCGCCACCAGCGGCAGGATGCGCTCCAGGTTCTTCTCCTCACCGTTGACGGAGTTGACCAGGGGCTTGCCCTGGTAAACCTCCAGGGCCGCCTCCAGGGCATCGTTGTCTGCCGTATCGATGCACAGGGGAATGCCCACAACGCTCTGGATGGTCTCGACAGCCTGCGGGAGCAACTCTACCTCATTCACACTGGCGGCACCGACGTTCACGTCCAGCACCTGGGCGCCCTCTTCAATCTGCTTCGTGGCCTCGTCCTCGAGTACCTCCAAGTTCCCTTTGGTCAGCTGTTCGGTCAGCCAACTGCGGCCGGTGGGGTTGATCTTCTCACCGATGATAACTGTTGGGAGATCAGGGCTGATCCGGACGGTCTCCTCTGTGCCTTTCAGAATGGTCTCCATGCCTATGTCTCCTTTCGTGGTATGTGTGTGATGTCTTATCCTTCACGCCAGCCTTCGTCTCTGGTGGCTCGTCCGGTGATGTGCAGCAACGGGCTTCGCGTGCACGCTAATACTACGACCGTACATCGGCAATCAGAGCTTCCTGGACCGCCGAGGAGCGCCCGCGTGTGAGTTATTCCTGGCCAGCTTGAGCGAGATTGGTCGTTCCAGTCGCTCCGGTCGCTCCGGTCGCTGCGCTTCCTGCGCTCCTACTAAGAAACTCTGTTGCTGGCTTGGGGCTTGTGCCGCTGGCGGAGGTGGGAGATTCCTCCACTCCGCTTCGCTCCGGTCGGGATGACAGTCTTGCGAGTTTCTTGCATCCTGAGTGGTGCATCCACCATGGGTTTTCTCGGGGTGAAGAACCCCGCAGCAAGCTGCGGGGCTTTGCCCCTGCCCCGCTGCGCTTAGCAGTGCCGCTTCGCGGCACTGCAATGAGACGACCGGCCATTCCTCCCCACAGCAAGCCGTGGGGCATCCTGGCGCTTCCTCGTGACAAGTGAGGTGTACTACTGAGATTGGTCTGACAGCGGCTCCACTTCCTCCGCAGAAAGCTCAATGCGACGATCCTCAACCTTCACGGCAACCGTCTGCTTCAGCGGCATTCGATCGATCACGCGTCCCTCGCCGTAGGGCGTGCCGACACGCTTGTTGCGTGGTGGGAGGCTTCTAAGCGCGTGCACGTAGTGAGCGTGCTCATACGACAAACAGCATCGCAGACGATCGCACATACCCGTGATCGCTGAGGGATGAAGCGAGACCCCTTGCTTCTTAGCCATCTTGATGGAGATCGATGTGAACTCTGGAAGGAACTGAGAACAGCACCGAGGCCCGCCGCAGGCACCGCATCCGCCCAGCAACTTGGCCTGATCCCGTGGCCCGATCTTCAGGAGCTCGACTCGAACGTCAAGCTGGCCTCGGAGTCGCCTCTCTAACTCGTTCGTATTCACGTAATGCTCTTCGCTGCCGTACAGTAGCGTCAACCGTTTCCCGTCCAGCGTATACTCGGCAAGCACCACCTTGATGGGCACGCGCAGCCTAGCAGCTTCCTCTCGGGCAAGCTCCAGTGCCTTCTCCTCTTCGGCTTGCCAATGCTGGCGGAGAGCCAGTTCACGCCCGGTGGCACGCTGTCTGATCGGCTTGAGAGTTCTCACGTCCTCACGGTCGCGCGGCGGACGCACGCTGACGATCTCGCCCAGCTGGGTGCCGCGCACCGTCTCAACGAGCGCGAAATCTCCAGGGCGCAGATCATCGACCTCACTCGCGTCGAAGTGATAGATCTTCCCCGACGGCTGAAAGCGAACCCCTGCGACGAGCTGATCGCTGAATTCAGATAGCGTCCATTCGTTTTGCGGCACGACGATTCTGTCTCGCTCTCTCACTTCCCAGGGGCCTCCGGCACGGTTGGATGTATGAGGTTCGGTGTCAGATCCTGGTTTGGCTCTCTCCCCTGAATCCGGATATGGAGACTCCTGCAGGTCTGCCGAAGGCCTTACCTTGTCGTGATTCCATGCATCGAGGCAGCAAACGTGATTCACCGATACTCTCACGCCGGGGACTCAATGCCCCGACTGTCCGCAGTTCATGTCCCCTTCCCTGCACGAGGGCACATATGACTATTCTACAGTGCTTTCGGCGAATGAGCAAACACCCCGCGAACCACCGCGACGGCCGCCGTCGCTGTGTGATTGTTTTGGCGCTCGGGTGAGGAGATAATGACCGCTGCGACAGCGCGGCGCGCGAACGGTCATCGATCTGCTCATACGGTCCCTATTACGATGATCCTTATTTGCCAAATTGGAGCGCACGTGCTAGAATCCGTCAAGTTGATTGCACCGTGAGCTGATGAGGCATTCGAGCTTATCCGGGCGACAGGCCGAAAGGAACCAGAGCTATGCAAGCCACCCGAGAGCGGATTCTCAATATCTTGAAGGAACGCGGTGAGGCGACGGTCAAGGATCTAAGTGAGATACTGGATCTGACTACGGTCACCATTCGCCATCATCTCGACACTTTACGCAGAGAGAACCTTGTGGCCGCGCCCAGCGTCCGGCACCGCAAGGCTCCTGGCCGCCCTCAGCACGTCTACACCCTCACGCAGGATGCCAGCGATCACTTCCCCAAGCGGTACGAACGTCTGATCACCCTCGTGTTTGAGGAGGTGCGTCTGCACATTTCGGACGGTGAATTCGAGCAGATACTGGAACGCATTGGGAAGCGCATAGCGGCACAGGCGGCCATTCCCCCCGATGCCGACCGTGAGGAACGGGTCGTTCGGGCTGTCGATTTCCTGGATGAGCGAGGCTACATGGCGCGCTGCGAGAGGACGGATGCCGGCGAATTCCTGATTCACGTTGCCAACTGTCCGTACGAAGGCGTAACCCGGAAGCACGGCGAGGTGTGCAAGATCGATCGTACGCTGTTGACAGAGCTGGTGGGTGCCCCTCCCAAGGAAGTCAGGCAAACCCCTGGTCCTCCTCGCCGCTGCACGTACGTGGTCCCAGCTGCTTGAGTCCAGTGCATCAAGGATGACATGTCCCTAAGAGTCACGCTCATCTATCCGGGCATTGCCGGGCAAGGATTCAGATCGCTCAAGAAAGGTATGGAGGCAGGATGGATCTCCCACGGCCTGGCGCGTCTCAGCGCTGCGTCCAAGGTCCGGGGGTTCGAAGTCGACCTGGTGGACCTTCGCGCCCTCTCAAGCTGGGACCAATTCCGGCACGAATTGGCGGAGCGCGACCCAGACGTGATAGGCGTGACAATGATGAGTGTCGACTGCAACCCCGTTAGCCAGGCGGTCAGCGTTGCCAAACAGGTCAAGCCTGAGGTGACGACCGTGATTGGAGGGCCTCACGTCACCATCGCGCTGGAAGATGCTTTGGGGATTCCCCACGTCGACTACCTTGTTATCCGTGAGGGCGAGGTGACATTCCCTCAACTCTTGAGCTTGATTAAGGCGGGCAATCCTCCTCCTCGTCGCGTGCTCCGTGGTGACCCGCCGATCCTAGATGAGATTCCCTTTGCTGACCGCGACCTGTTCCTCAACGAGTGGAGGAAGTGGGGCTATGACCTGGCCTCGCCGGAGGTGCCCTTCGTGCCCGAGCTACCTGCCCCTTTCGCGACAGTCATTGCCGGGCGGGGTTGCCTGTACAACTGCGCATTCTGCAAGCCGGGCGAGGACTACCTGTTCGGCAAGCGCACCCGTCGTCGCAGCGTCGACAACGTCATCGCCGAGCTCCACGATCTGGTGAATAGATACGACATAGCCTCATTTATGTTCCACGACGACTGTCTGACCGAGGATCGGGAGTGGGTGACCGAGTTCACGGAGAAGTATCTGGCGGCGGGCTTCGAGATGCCGTTTTTCTGCCAGAGCCGGGCAGACATCATCGTCAAGCACGAAGATATGGCTGCTCGCATGGCCAACGCCGGGTTGCGAGGTTACTTCATCGGCTTCGAGAGCGGCAATGACCGCGTGCTGAGCTTCATCCGCAAGGGCACGACGGTGGAGGAAAACCTTGAGGCGGCGCGCATCTGTCGCAAGTACGACATCAGGATCTGGGCCAACTACATGCTGGGGTTGCCGACGGAGACCAGAGAAGAGGTGATGGATACAGTCAGGCTGATGAAAGAAATCGATCCCGACTACTACAGTCCAGCTTTCTTCACCCCCCACCCGGGCACCGACCTGTATGACTATGTGGTTCAGCACGATCTGAGCCGCATCACCGACTACGACTCCTATCGTCGTAACCCCACGGAGCCCAAGATCAAGGGACAGGATTACGAGTTCCTCAAATGGGCCATGGCTGAGAGCCAACGACGGAGACCGATCAATGCCCTCAAACGCTGGGTGGATCATCAGTGGCGGCGGGCCCAGCGGGCCACGCCGCAGAAGGTGATGGGGAAGCTGGGCTTTGCCGGAAGCAGCCAGAGCGGCCCATAGGCGTGGGCTTCAAGGCTATGTTGGAAGGGCGACGTCCTCTAATTGGTGTCATCCTATAGTGAGAAGAAAACTCCTATGCGAGAACAGATAGAAAGAGCCATCCGAAGCAGCCGGGCCGATTACACCGAGGTCCGCCTGGAGGAGCGAGAGAACACCCGCGTTGCTTTCCGTGGGCCCGACCTGGAGACCGCTGACGCGGTGCTGGACCGAGGCGGTATCGTCCGCTGCCTGGTCCACGGTGGGGGATGGGGGATTGCCACGTTCAACGACCTGACCGCTCTCGAACGTCGTGTACAACAAGCATATGAGGGGGCGCGCGCCGTTCAGGCCGAGCCCATTGAGCTCGCCCCGGTTCCTGCCGTTGAGGATGAGATCGTCGTCCCTCTGGAAAACGACTTCCGGGGTATCTCCGTCATGGAGAAGAAGACCCTGGCTCAAGAGTACAACGAGATCCTGGTGCAGTTCGAACCCCGCGTTGTGGATACGCAAACGACGTACTTTGACAGCTTCAGCCGCGTCACGTTTGCCGACTCTGAGGGATCCTACATCACGGAAGAGCGCCCGATGGTCAACGTCGCCTTAAGCGCTGTCGCTCGCGAGGGCGACAACGTCCAGCGCGCTTTCGAAGCTGTATCGAAAGTGGCTGGCTTCGAGGCCGTCGAAGGGCATCATGATCTAGCGCGAACGGTGGCCCAGCGAGCTGTCGATCTCCTTGCGGCGCCGCCGGTGCAGGGCGGAAGCTACACAGTTGTCTGCAATCCCAAAATGGCCGGGGTCTTCGCTCACGAGGCCTTCGGCCATCTATCCGAGGCCGACTTCGTCTACGAGAATCCACAAGCTCAGGAAATGATGGTTCTGGGGCGGCGGTTTGGGCGTGACATCTTGACCATTGCCGACGATGGCTCCATCCCCGGCCTGCGCGGAAGCCATAGGTATGACGATGAGGGCACCCCGACCGGCCGCAGCGACCTGATCAAGGACGGCATACTGGTCGGGCGGCTTCATTCGCGTGAGACAGCGGGCAAGATGAACGAGCAACCGACCGGCAACGCCCGCGCCACGAGCTATCGCTACTCGCCCATTGTTCGCATGACCAACACGTTCATCGAAGGCGGCGATACACCATTTGAGGAGATGATTGGCGAGATCGACCGAGGCGTCTACGCCTGCGATGCTTTCGGTGGTCAGACGGCCCTCGAGAATTTCTCTTTCAGCGCGGCCTACGGCTATATGATACGCGACGGCGAAATCGCCGAGTTGGTGCGGGACATCGTGCTCAGCGGGAATCTGTTCGTCACGCTGAAGCACATCGACGCGATCGGCAATGACTTCCAATGGGCCGAATGGGGTCGGTGCGGCAAGGGACAGGGAGGGCTCCCTGTGGCGATGGGCGCGCCCCACATCCGCATTCGAGACGTGCTCATCGGGGGTGAGTGAGCTCACAGGGTCGCCAGCGTCTCGTGACTGAGACAAAGCAAGGGGGGAGGAATGGTGCTACAACGCTTGATGCAGGAGGCCGAGCAAGCCGAGGTCTTTGAGATCGCGAGCGAAGCTACGAAGATCGGCTTCGAGGCGAATAAGCTCAAGTCATTCGAGGTGCAGGAGACCCAGGGTATAGCCGCCCGCGGTGTGGTAGATGGGCGGCTCGGGTTCGCCGCTTCAAGCGATGTCACTGCCCTTGATCGGCTCATCGACAACGTCCTGGCATCAGCGCGGTTGGGGGATGAGATTCCCCTGCACTTCCCCGAGCCGCAGTCTGGACCGGCAGTCCAAGTATACGATCCTGATCTGGCCTCGCTTCCTGCGTCTCGCCTGATCGAGATGGGGGAGGAGATGGTCGCAGCCGTGTTGGAGGCGGACGAGGCAGCAAGGGTCAAGGTTGATCTCACACGGCGAGTGCGGGACAGCACCGTTCGCAACAGCGCGGGAGCTGAGGTGATGGTGCGGAAAGCGCCTCTCTCCATTATGTTGGCGGTGGAGCGCGTACGTGACGATGATGTGGTTACCCTTTTCGAGTATTATGATACCGCCGTGTTGGATCAAGGGTATCGCGCCTTCGTCGGTCGCGTGGCGGACAAGCTCCGCCTGGCACGGCAGTCCGCGGTCCTCTCCTCAGGAGAGATGCCGGTCCTCTTCTCACCCACCGGCAGTCCGGTGTTGGGCTTGCCGCTGATTCACGGCCTGGACGGGAAGAACGTCTACCGCGGCATCTCGCCGATGACTGGCCGGGTGGGCGAGCAGATCTTCGACGAGAAACTCTCAGTGCTGGATGACCCAACGCTGGACGGGCGGCCGGGCAGCGGCTCTCACGACGATGAGGGGGTCCCTCGCCAGCGCAATACGCTCATCGATCAGGGTCGGCTCACCGGGTTTATCTACGATCTGAAGACCGCTGCCCTGGCCGGGACTAAACCTACCGGAAACGGGGAGCGCGGTCTGTTCTCCCCACCTTCACCGTCGTTCTCGAACATGGTCGTTGCAGAGGGAGACACGCCCGTCGACGCGATCGTCGCCGGGGTTGATCGAGGATTGCTGGTGGAGACACCTCTGGGCCTCGGTCAGGGCAACGTCATCAGCGGCGCCTTCTCCAACAACCTGAGTCTAGCATTCAAGATCGAACATGGTGAGATCGTGGGTCGGGTGAAGGACGTCTCCGTCGCGGGGAATATCTATGAGGACTTACAGCACATCGAGGCTGTCAGCCGTGAAACCGAGTGGGTGTATGGAGGGATCCGTCTGCCCTACATACTCCTGGGGCGGCTAAACGTGGTCACAACAGCGTGAAGCGCTCGTTGGATGGCGCGGCAGATTGAGCCTTATCTCCGCGGGGCACTATGCACGAGTTGTCTGTCACCGAGAGCCTTCTGGGGATCGCTCTCCGCCACGCCGAAGAAGCCGGCGCGGAGCGCATTGTCCGTCTCAACATTGTAATCGGTGACCTCTCCTCCATCGTCGACGAGTCGGTCCAGTTCTACTGGGACATCGTCAGCAAAGACACCATCGCAGAGGGTGCCGAGCTCCACTTCGAGCGCGTCGAGGGAACGCTGCGGTGCCTGGCCTGCGGCAACACGTTCCCGCTGACTCACAAGGATTTCCTCTGTCCAGAATGTGGTGAAGGGCGAGTCGTCCCAGCAGGAGGCGACGACTTCCGATTGGACAGTATTGAGATCGAGTGAGATGGGGCGCAAGAGGCGGCACCCCTGGGGTCGGGGGCGCCCAGGGGGCCGCTCGGCCGAGGTGATCGATCCTCAGCGCGCTTAGCTGCCTCGAATCCGAAAACATTCCCCTGGTCCGTGTCACCACCCGTCGCGCGGCTCGTGACGTCTGCTACTGGGGCTTTCACCCCCTCCGGTGCACCGGGGTGTGGACGAGCACCCGCGTGCCCCTTCCAGGTTCGGAATCGATCCGGAGAGTCCCGCCAAGGATTCGTGCTCGCTCATGCATGCCGATAAGGCCGAGCTTGTCCAAGGCCACGAGGTCGACGAACCTGTCCGGCGCATCAAACCCCTTTCCGTCGTCCTCAATCGTCATCCGGATCGTCTCGTCATGGAACGAGACCATCACCTTCGCCTGTGAAGCGTCGGCATGGCGTCTGATGTTGTTGAGAGATTCCTGGGCGATCCGGAAGAGTACCAGCTCCTCTTCGGGCGAGAGCCGATACGGGGTCCCGGTCACCTGAACGTGGGCGTCCACCCCGACCTGTTTCAGGGTTCTGGTCAGCCCACGAACCGCAGCCACAAACCCGAGATCGTCCAGCACAGGGGGTCGGAGATCGTGACTGAAGCGACGGACGCTTTGCAGGGCGTCCGTCGTTAGCGCCTGGATACCCTCCAGGCGCTTTCTGAACGCGGGGGAGGGCACTTCGGGCCACGCCATGAGCGCATCGAGACGGCGGGACAGGGCTACCAGAATCTGGGCCGTCTCGTCGTGGGCCTCTCGCGCGATGCGTTTCCTTTCCTCTTCCTGAGCCCGGGTGATCTGTCGGGCGTAGTAGCGCATGTTCTCATAGAGGCGGGCGTTGTCTATAGCGATGCCAGCCTGACGCCCCATCCCGGTCAGAGACCCCACCTCGGTCGGGGAGAACTCCTTCGCCTCCCGGAGGCTGCCCACGGCCAAGGTACCGAACGACTGATTGCCGCTGATGATCGGGACCGCCACGACGCTGACCAGCCCCGCGTCCAGGAAGGCGGGCACAGCATTCGGGTAGTCCCGGTAATTGGAGATACTGATGGGGCTCACTGTGGCCATCGCCTCTCCCGCGACCCCCTCTCCTTCAGACACGGTGACGTTCGTCAATCTCTGTGGAAGGTTGTGTAGATACGGATAGCTCAGCCGTTGGGTCGCCGGGTCGAATAGGGCGATAAACCCGCAGTCCGCCCCGACAAGCCTCTCAGCAATCTGAAGCACCTTCGGCAGGATCCTGTCCAGCTCCAATTCTGAGGTGACCTTTTCGGCCACCTCGTTCAGTCTCTGCTGGATCTGGAGTTGTCTCTCCACGTCCCGGTGCAACTGAGCGTTCTCGACCCCCACCCCGATCTGCTTGCCGAAGGTAGTGATCAACTGCACGTCCGCCGGCGGAAACGTTCGTCGTTCACGACACCCCAGCGCCATAACCCCGTGAACCTGGCCCTTCGAGGTCAGGGGCACAGCAATGTGGGACTTCAATCCTCCCACGCGCCTCACCTGCTCCGCCGGTCGCGGTCCGTCTGCCGCGCTCTCTGCTGGGTTCTCCACAATCATCGGCTTGCCAGACTGAGCGACGCGTCCACACAGGCCCTCTCCCAAACGGAGGCGCTCCCATCCTCGGAGGGCTGCCTCCTCCACGCCGCGGTGAGCGCAGAGCACCAGTTCATCGGCCTGTCGATCCAGCAGATACGTGAAGCCGACTTCGAGATTGGTCACCGCAAGGGCCTTGTCGAGCGTCTCAGCGAGAACTTGCTCAAGATCCAGGGACCTGGCCACAATAGAGCACATCGCGTTGAACGACCGCATTCGCGCCACGGCCTCGTGGCGCAGCGACTTCTCCTTCTCATCCGTCTCCAGCAGCCAGACCACGAGGCAGCCTACCAGTCCCACCGCTGCCGCTTCGACAAGGGCGTCCCTTCGATGGTCCGACAGTAAGAGAGCCCGCGGCAGCATGATCAGCCCCGCCGCTGCCAGAGTGAGCACTCCTCCCGTTCGACCGAACGCATGCGCAGCGATTGCCGCAGGCACCACGAAGAGGATGCGCTCGACGGCGTGGCGATCCACCAGCAGCTCTGAGTCATGTGGCAGCGCACGAACCTGTGGCGTCAAGTAGTGGACCGCGGTCAGCACGACCATCATCGCTACCACGATCCAGGATGTCCTGGAGGCCAACGCGCGTCGAAGCCGTGCCGTTCCCGACCGGGTGGTTTTCACGTCGAAGGACAACCTCCTCTGGCTACCTGTTGGCTTCTCCGTCCTCTGTGGTGGATGGTACGATTTCTCTTACCCCTCCTGGCGACCGATCACCCTGGCCGGGAATCGCCCGCCAGGTGATCGAAGGGGACAGCCGGTTTGGTCACGATACGTCTTCGAAGGTGAGCAAGCCTCTACGCAGCGCGAGCACCACGGCCTCGGTTCGCGATCCCACCCCCAATTTGCCGAAGATGTGGCTAAGGTGAGCCTGCACAGTGCGATGGCTGATGGACAGCCGATCGGCGATCTCTTTGTTGGTTATCCCCCTGCCCGCGAGTTGTAGGACCTCCACCTCCCGCTCGGTGAGTTCCTGGAAGGTGTCTTCCCTCCCACTCCCTTCCGCCCGTCCGCTGAAACGGTTGATGACTTTGCGCGCAATCGCCGGATGGAGCATAGACTCGCCCGCCTGCACCGCACGGATCCCCGCCACCAGTTCGCTCGTGGAGACATCCTTCAGCAGGTACCCTGCCGCTCCCGCCTCCAACAGGGCGAAGATGTACTCGTCGTCGTCATACGCTGTCAACACCAGGACAGTCGTGCCAGGACTGATTTCCTTTATCTTCCGCGTAGCCTCGATGCCGTTGAGCTTGGGAAGCGCGATGTCCATGATGACTACGTCGAGGTCCTGGTCCTGGACCAGACGGACCGCCTCCTCACCGTCCCCTGCTTCGGCGACCACCTCCATGTCCTCTTCCCGGTCCAACATCTCCTTCGTGCCTTCTCGCACCAGGACGTGGTCTTCCGCCAGCATGATTCTGATCTTGCTCATGGCTCCCATCCTTCTCGAGTGATGAGCCCGCGCACCACATACATTCTACGGCAACGGATCGTCGAGAGCAAGCGGTGTACGCGGCGCCGCCGAACGACCGCGTCCGGACCTCGCCCTACGGCCGCCCCGTGGCTGCCCCGCATCTTGCCCACATGCCGTCACCCGGGGACACACACTCAGAACGCGGCCTGCCGGAAACCTTGCAGCCTGCTAAGTTGAGTGGACAATCCCTGGCAAGCGTGGTAACATACTGCGCGTGAATCTCAAATACATCAGAGACAAATCACTACCTGCGGCTTAGCACTGCAACCATCCTGGTTTTCTCTGAGCCGTGTGGTGGCGAAGAATCTGCTTCGTTCTGGGTGCAGGACTGAGGGCCTTTGCTCTCCTCGGGCACTCACAGTGATTCTTGCTTGGATGTGGGGTTGCAGTGTGGACTATAGGTTCCGACCGAGAGGCAAGGGATTAGAGTGTCAACACGTGTGTCCGTCGTTGAGGATATCCTGAGCGCCAACGATCGGTTGGCTGCCAGTAACCGCGAGCGGTTGGATGCGGCAGGCGTCTTCGCCATCAATCTGATGGCTTCGCCGGGAGCCGGGAAGACCAGCCTGATTACCCGGACCGTGGAAGCTCTCCGCGATGACGTCAGCATTGGCGCGGTGGATGGCGACATCGCCACCACGCTGGATGCGGATCGTATTGCTGCGCTGGGCATTCCGGCCGTTCAGGTCAACACCGGGGGCACCTGCCACATGGACGCGGTGATGCTTCAGGAGGCGCTCCCCAAACTCCCCCTGGAGGAGCTGGACCTGCTCATCGTGGAGAACGTGGGCAACCTGGTCTGTCCAGCCAGCTTCGATCTGGGCGTACATCGCAAGGTTCTGATCGCCAGTGTGCCCGAGGGGGACGACAAGCCCTACAAGTACCCCGTCATGTATCGAGGGGTCGACGTTGTGGTGTTGAACAAGACGGACGTCTTGGATGCCTTCGACTTCGACGTGGACTACTTCCGCCGGGGGGTTGAGGCCCTCAATCCGGATCTGGGGTTCCTGCCTCTCTCCTGCAAGACGGGCGAGGGAATGGAGTCCTGGGTGGCATGGCTCCGAAGGGAGATAGCCTGATATGTGTCTGGGGATTCCAGGGCGGATTACCGAAGCGCAAGAAGGCGGGCTCATGCGTATGGCCAAAGTGGACTTCGGTGGGGTCGCTCGCGAGGTCTGTCTGGCCTACGTCCCTGAAGCTGACGTTGGTGACTACGTGATCGTTCACGCCGGCTTTGCCATCAGCCAGGTCGACGAGGATGAGGCCCAGGAAACGTTGGACCTGCTGGTGGAAAGCGGCCTGCTTGATGAGGAGCTGCGGCCCGCCTAGCCAGGGGTAGCCCTGGCGGCGGGCGACTTGACCCATCAGCACCACGACGCCTCGCGTGGTAATAGCCCTCAGGGTCAGCGTAGGACACCTCTCCGTTGTTGGCTGCAGCATGACGTGCTATACTGCCCTTGCCCGACGCGTGTCATCACAGGCGTCATTCTGAGGCAGGCTGCCAGAAAGGTCGCGACTCAGGAGTTACACCGCGGACTGTCGCACCCGGAGGAGCCGGAGCTTGAGGCACACAGACGAGAATCGCCGTTTGCCTGGAAGTCGTTGAGCGTCTTCTCGATGGCCTGGAACAGGCCTTTGGGGACGAGGAGCCGTATGTCGAGAACCACGCTCCCGACGATGTGGCCGTGTGCACCCCGACGGGAATCGACTCAGACTCGTCTGTGACGATCTGCCTGGTCGTGCCATCATGTGTCCTCAGCAGCCGGGGAGGGCAGTCTGGACGAGTTCCAGGACAAGGACGAGGTCACGCTGCGCGTGTTCGACGACTACGATGGCATTACCCGCAGAGCAAGGAGGGCACCTATCTCCGAGAGGGAGAAGCATCACGGTTGTGGCTGACGACGTGCAATCTGTGATAGCTAGAGAGCGCTTGCAGGGACTCGTAGACGGTGTCCACCAGCCTCGTGCAGACACTCTTGGGGGCGTCGTTTCGTCTACGCTGATCCGCACGCGGTCAGAGGCGCGGGGGCTTCTGGCCGAACATGAAGGATGCTGTGCAAGAACATCATCGCAAGGAGACTGATATGAGTCTGAAGGTTCTGGACAAAGAAGCAGTGGGCCCGCTGGTCGAGGCTCTGACGGCCCACTACAACGTGGTCGGGCCGCAGGCGAGAGGGCCAAAGTTTGCGTTCGATGCGGTGACCGACCCGGCACTGCTCCGGCTCGACTACGATACCACCATCCTCCCCCCCAAGAAGGTGTTCCAGCCCCAGCGCGAGCGGCTGGCGGCGTTCACTATGGGCGAGGACCCTGTTGTGGAGACGGTCGTAGAAGTGGAGCCGACCGTCCTGTTGGGGATGCACACGTGCGATCTGCACGCCCTGAACCTCCTGGACGAGGCCTTCTCTGAGGACTACCCGGACGCGCACTACCTGATGCGGCGTGAGCAGATTCTCATCATCAGCCTGGAGTGCCTGGAGCCCTGTGATGATGAGTCTTTCTGCCGGAGTATGGGAACCCTGACGGCGGATGACGGGTTCGATCTCCATATGGTCGACCTGGGCGAGGCGTACGCCGTCGAGGTCGGCACGCAGGCCGGAGACGAACTGCTGGCGGCGTACGCCGACGCACGCGACGCCACGGACGCAGAGGCGACCCAGAAGCTGCAGCTTCAGAGCTCGAAGATGAAGCAGTTCGCCGACCGTCTGAACTTCGAATCGGGCGAGCTCCCTTCTTTGCTTGGTGATGCCTATGATCACTCTCACTGGGAAGAACTCGAGGAGCGCTGCTTCGCCTGCGGGTCGTGCACCAACGTCTGCCCCACATGCTACTGCTTCAACGTGGTCGATGAGGTGAACCTGGCCTTGACCGAAGGCGAACGCATTCGGCACTGGGACTCGTGCCAGCTCGCCGAGTTTGCTCGCGTGGCTGGCGGCGAGAACTTCCGCGAGAGCCGCGGGGCTCGCCAGCGCCATCGTTTTATGCGCAAGGGGAAGTATCTCTATGAGAAATTTGGTGCCTTGGGCTGCGTCGGGTGCGGCCGCTGCATCCGCACCTGCCCGGCAAGCATCAGTATTCTCAAGGGATTCAACACGATTCACGCATCATTGCGCTAGGAGGTAACGGATAATGGCAACGTCGATTTACAAGCCACAGATGGCTCGTCTGGCCGGCGTACAGCAGATGACCGCGACGGAGAAACTCTTCCACGTCGAGCTGCCCGAAGACCAGGATCTGGGCCACGACCCCGGCCAGTTCGTGATGCTCTCCGTACTGGGTGTGGGCGAGGCTCCCGTCTCGATCACCTCGGCGCCCAGCCGTTCCAACGGCGCCTTCGAGCTGTGCGTCCGCAAAGTCGGAGACGTGACCGGCGCGCTTCACGCCATGCAGCCCGGCGACAAGGTCGGCATCCGCGGCCCCTTTGGCCACGGGTTCCCCGTCGACAAGATGCGAGGCAAGGATGTCCTTTTCGCCCCGGGTGGCCTGGGCCTGGCTCCACTTCGCTCGTTGATCAACCAGGTCATTGATGAACGCAACGACTTCGAGCGCGTGATCATTCTCTACGGCGCAAAACGCCGCAGTGAGTTGTTGTTCCGGGATGAGCTGACTGAGTGGGTGGATCACGATGCGATCGAGTGCCTTCTCACCGTCGACTGCGAGGACGAGGGCGATGAGTGGCAACCGGAGCAGCAGCTGGAGTGCAACATCGGCGTCATCACCACCCTCTTCCCCCAGATCGAGATCGATGGGAAGAACACTGTGGCCGTAACCTGCGGCCCCCCCATTATGTACCGCTTCGTCCTGATGGAATTGCTGGACAAGGGGATTCCGGAGTCGAACATCTACCTATCACTGGAACGCCGGATGAAGTGCGGCGTGGGTAAGTGCGGCCACTGCCAGATCAACAGCCTGTACTGCTGCCAGGAAGGGCCTGTTTTCAACTACGCCGACATCAAGGGCTTTGAGGAGGCGCTATAATGAGTGACACAAACGGAAAGCCCAAGGTAGCTTTCTTCGATTTCGCGAGCTGCGAGGGGTGTCAGCTTACCGTCGTCGACTCCCTGCAGACCCACCTGGATCTTCTGGATGCGGTCGAGATCGTGCAGTTCCGCGAGGCCATGACCGAGAAGGGCGAGGACTACCAGGTCGCCTTCATTGAGGGCTCTTGCACCCGCGAGCAGGACGAGGAGCGCCTGTTCAAGATTCGCGATCAGGCGGCGCTGGTCGTCGCGCTGGGAGCCTGCGCCCACACCGGCTGCGTCAATGCCCTGAAGAATCTGCAGCCCTCCCTCGACGACGTGCGCGAGTACGTGTATGGCGACAAGGCCGATTGGTACGACACCTATCCGGCCCGGCCCATCAGCGCCGTCATCGACGTGGACGCGTTCATTCCCGGTTGTCCCATTGACCGCGAGGAGTTCATCACGGTCGTCAAGAACCTCCTGCTGGGCAAGAAACCGGGTATCCCCGACCACCCTGTCTGCGTCGAGTGCAAGCTGAAAGAGAACGTCTGCTTGCTCCTCGAGGGCAAGCCCTGTCTCGGGCCTGTCACGCGGGCGGGATGCGACGCCATCTGCCCCACGTACGGCGACGGATGCGAGGGGTGTCGCGGGTATATCCCCGAGCCCAACGAGAACGCGATGAAGGACGTGTTGGACGAGGCGGGCTTGACTGTCGAGGAGATCATGTCGCGCATGACTATGTTCAACGCGTACTACGGGTCGACAGCAGTCACCCGGGAAGGGCAAGTGGCTGAATAGGAGGCGATATGACCACGTTGAATGTTGACGTTCATCACATCACTCGAGTCGAGGGACACGGCAACATCGTTGTTGATGTCCAGAACGGGGATGTCAAGGAGTGCCGCTTCGAGGTTGTCGAGGCCCCTCGTTTCTTTGAGGCGTTCGTCCGCGGCAGGCCGTATACCGAGCTCAACCACATCACCTCGCGCATATGTGGTATCTGCGCCGTGGGGCACTCCACCACCAGCGCGATGGCCACGGAAAAGGCCTTCGGCGTCGAGCTCACGGAACAGGCGCGGCTGCTGCGCAAGCTCAACTTCCACGGCGAGATCATCGACAGCCACGTCTTGCACACGTACTACCTGGTGGCCCCGGACTTCTTCGGTGCTGGCTCCGTGTTCCCGCTGATCGAGATCAATCGCGAGGCCGTGGAACGCGCCCTGCGGGTCAAGAAGCTGTCCGGCGACCTATGCGCGATGATCGGTGGGCGTCACACGCACCCCTGCGCCCTGGTAGTGGGCGGCTTCTCCCACACCCCCAGCGAGGACGAGCTCCGCGCCATGCGCGAGCGCCTGGTGGCTGCCCGCGACGACATGGATGCGTCTGTCGACCTGTTCGCCTCTCTCGACTGGCCCGAGTTCGAGCGGGAGACCGAGTACGTCTCCCTGACCAGGGACGACGAGTACGCCTTCGTCGGCGGTCGAATCAAGACGAGTGATGGCTTCGAGTATCCTGTGGAGGACTACCAGAAGGTGACCAACGAGGAGCTGGTTCCGTTCTCCACGGCCAAATGGACCAGCCACAACCGGGAGTCCTACATGGTCGGCGCCCTCGCTCGCTTCAACAACAACTTCGACCAGCTTCACCCCCGGGCGAAGGACGCGGCGGCAAAGCTGGGCGTGGAGCCGCTGGTAACCAACCCCTTTCTGAACAGCGCTGCTCAGGTGGTGGAGATGGTCCACTGCGTTGAGAATGCCGTCGAGCTCATCGACGAACTGCTGGAGCGAGGCGTCGAGCCAGAGGACCCGGTTGAGGCCGAGGTCAAGGCTGGGGAAGGGGTTGCGTCCTGCGACGTGCCGCGGGGTATCCTCTTCCACCACTATGCGTACGACGAGACGGGCTTCTGCACCGCTGCCAACTGCGTCATCCCCACCAACCAGAACCTGGCCAATCTGAACCACGACATGCAGGAGCTGGTGCCCAAAATTGTCGACAGGCCGCAGGACGAAGTTCGTCTGCTGCTGGAGATGCTCGTGCGGGCCTACGACCCCTGCATCTCTTGCTCCACCCACCTCCTGACGGTGACGTTCGTATGACAGGTCGGCGGGAGGCGGTGTCGGGCGGGTCGGACACCGTGGTTCTTGTGCTCGGTCTGGGCAACCCCCTGCGCGGCGATGACGGCGTGGGGGCGCGCGTGGTCGCCGAGCTCGAACGCAGGGGGTTGCCTGAGGGCGTCAAAGCGCTGGATGGAGGGATCGGGGGGCTCGACCTTCTTCAGATCGTCGAGGGATGGGAGCGGGTGGTGATTGTCGACGCTGCCGAGGTGGGCGGAGAGACGGGGGAGATTGCCCCCGGCCAATTCGTGCGCTTCAGCCCAGATCAGGCTCACCTTTCCGAAGCGGCGGAGCACTTCTCGCCCCATCACGCCGGCCTCGCCGAGGTCCTGGCTCTGGCTCGGGCTCTGGAGCGCCGGCTCCCCCGAATCGTCGTGTTCGGCGTGCAGCCGAAGCAGGTCGGCTGGGGGCAGGGGCTCAGCCCCGACGTCGAGAACGCCCTTCCGCCCTTGGTGGATGCAGTTCTTGAGGAGGCAACCGCGCGATTGGAGAGGGGCTGAAACAAGAAGGCCGACACAGGACGGGGGTTGACGGGGCTTCCATCTCTTGCCCCTCTGTTCTGCACACACTCACGACAGGAGAAAGACACGGATGACACACAACGACAGAGTTGATCTCTCCTTATTGGATCCCATCTTCGAGCAGTATCGCGAGCAGCCGGGAAAGCTGATCCCAATTCTCCAGAAGACCCAGGCTGCCTATGGCTGGCTACCTCCGGAGGCCCTGGAGTCAATCGCTGACCGGTTGAATACGGCACTGAGCAAGGTCTACGGCGTGGCCACGTTCTACTCACAGTTCTACCTGGAACCCCGCGGCGAGCACGAGCTGTACCTGTGCGACGGGACAGCCTGCCACGTTAAGGGAACCTCCCGGCTGGCCAAGGCGGTCAAGGATGAGTTCGGCATCGAGCCGGGCGATACCACCGCCGATGGAGAGCTGACCATGGAGCTCGTCTACTGCATGGGATCCTGCGCCCTCGCCCCCGTGGCCGTCCTCGACGGGGAGGTGATGGGGCGGCTCGAGCCGAACAAGCTGGTTCGCCGGGTCGAGAAGAGACTGGCGACCTCGGAAGAGGAAGAGACAGCCTAGCGATGGTTAGGAGAGGAGTATCTGATGACCTCACTTGACGCAACTGATCTCGAGGCCAGGATGGAGCAGGCCACGCAGCGGTGGCGGGAGAAGCAGCGAGCTGATCTATACGTCACCGTGGGGATGGCAACCTGCGGGATGGCTGCCGGCGCCAAGGAGACCCTGACGGCGATCGAGGAGGAACTGGAGAGACGGAATCTCGACGCGGTGATCTCCCCGGTCGGATGCGTTGGCATGTGTTCCTACGAGCCGATGATAGAGCTCCAGGCTTGCGGGCGCCCACGGCTCAACTACGGCGACGCCACAGCTGAGAACGTCCCGGAGATCTTCGCCTCCTATCTCGACGACGCTCCCCTGGAGAACAGCGTGGTGGTCGGTCAGGTCGAGGCTACGACCCTGAGAAGAGACGGCCATTTGCTCCAGTCGCTCAGCTTCGTCGATCCGCAAAGCGAGGAGAAGACGTCGTTCCACGAGAAGCAGATTCGCATCGTGCTGAGCAACTGCGGCCTGGTGAATCCTGAGTCCATCGACGACTATCTGGCCCTGGATGGATACCAAGCCCTGGAGATGGTCCTGAGCGAGATGACGCCGGAAGACGTCATCCAGGAGGTGCTCGACTCCAAGCTGCGCGGGCGCGGTGGGGCCGGGTTCCCCACCGGGCTGAAGTGGAAGTTCGCGCGGGGGACCGAGCGCTGGCCCAAGTACGTGATCTGCAACGCCGATGAGGGCGACCCCGGTGCGTTCATGGATCGTTCGGTCCTGGAGGGCGATCCCCACTCGGTCATCGAGGGGATGATTATCGCGGCGTACGCCATCGGGGCCGAACAGGGCTATATCTACTGCCGCGCCGAGTACCCGCTAGCGGTCCGGCGGCTGAACATCGCCCTGGAGCAAGCGAGAGAGGCAAACCTGCTGGGTGACGATATTCTCGGCTCGGGCTTCGACTTCGACATGCTGGTGAAGGAGGGCGCGGGCGCCTTTGTCTGCGGTGAAGAGACTGCCCTCATGGCCTCCATCCAGGGAGAGCGCGGACAGCCGTGGCCGCGCCCCCCTTACCCGGCGGTCTCCGGCCTGTGGGGCCAGCCGAGCAACATCAACAACGTCAAGAGCTATGCCTACGTCCCGCGCATCATCCGTATGGGAGCTGACTGGTTCAGCAGCGTGGGGACAGAGGGCAGCCCTGGCACCGCCGTCTTCGCGCTGACCGGGATGGTAAACCACACCGGCCTGATAGAGGTGCCCATGGGCATCACACTGCGCGAGATCGTCTACGACGTGGGCGGCGGCATCCAGGGCGGAGGCGAGTTCAAGGCAGTTCAGACCGGCGGTCCGCTGGGTGGCTGCCTTCCGGAGAAGCACCTCGACACTCCGGTCGATTTCGACTCGCTCACGGAGGCCGGCTCGGTGATGGGCTCCGGCGGCATGATCGTCGCCGATGACTCAACCTGCATGGTCGAGTTCGCCCGGTATTTCACCCAATTCGTCTGCGACGAGAGCTGCGGGAAGTGTCCGCCGTGCCGCGTCGGCAGCACCCGCATGCTGGAGGTTCTGCGGCGCATCACCGACGGAGACGGTGAGCTAGAGGATATCGACCTGATCCGGCACATCGCCAGCGGGATGGAAAATGGCTCGCTGTGTGCTCTGGGTCAGCTCGCCCCGTCGCCCGTGCTCTCCACGCTCATGCACTTTGAGGACGAGTACCGGGCTCACATCGTCGACAAGACGTGCCCCGCCAAGACGTGCCTGAATCTGCTCACCTACGGCGTTGACCCCGAGGCGTGCACCGGGTGCGGAGTCTGCGCCCGTGATTGTCCGGTCGATGCCATTATCGGCGAGCGGCGGGAGCCCCACCAGATCGTCCAGGACCTCTGCATTCATTGCGGCACGTGCTACGAGGTCTGTCCGTTTGATGCAGTTACTGCGGAATAGCAGGAGTGAGATTGATGAGTGTAACGCTGACGATCAACGACACACAGGTCACGGCCCCTGAGGGAAGCACCATCCTGGAGGCTGCGCGGGCGGCAGGTATAGAGATCCCGACGCTCTGTCACCACCCCGACCTGACGAATGTGGGTGCGTGTCGGCTGTGTGTGGTGGACGTGGAAGGCATGGGTGGGCTGCAGACGGCCTGCACCACGCCCATTGCCGATGACATGGTGGTGGCCACCGACAGCGAGGTCGTGCGGGCGACGCGCAGGTTCACCCTCGAGATGCTGATCTCGGAGCACTGTGGCGACTGCTTCGGGCCCTGTGAGGTCACCTGCCCGGCGGGCTGCAACATCCCAGGATTCATCAACCGTATCGCCGAGCGAGACTACCGGGAGGCCATTCGCATTATCAAGGAGACCATTCCCCTGCCCCTCGCCCTGGGGACCGTCTGCCCCGCCCCGTGTGAGGAGGAATGCCGACGCGGTGAGTTCGACGAGGCAGCCTCCATCTGCGTGCTGAAACGGTTCGCGGCCGAGCAGGATCTGCAGAACGGTGGGCCGTACCTGCCCGAGGTAGCCCCGGAGACCGGCTACAGGGTAGCTATCATAGGAGCAGGGCCAGGTGGCCTTTCGGCCGCGTACTACCTGCGCCAACGGGGGCACGAGGTGACCATCTACGAGGCCCACGAGAAGCCGGGAGGGATGCTGCGCTACGGGATCCCCTCATACCGGCTTCCCCACGAGGATCTGGACGCGGAGATAGGGACGATCACCGCCCTCGGCGTCGAGATCCAATGCGATACCGCCCTGGGCAGGGACGTCACCATGGACGACCTGGAAGAGGAGTACGACGCGGTATTCCTCGCTATCGGTGCTCAGCAATCTCGGATGGTGGGCATCCCCGGCGAGGACAGCGACCGCGTCTGGGGAGGCGTGGAGTTCCTCGATTCCATTGCCTGCGGTGAGGAGGTGGAGCTGGGAAATCGTGTCGTCGTGGTCGGGGGCGGGAACACCGCCGTCGACGTGGCCAGGACGGCCGTGCGCCTCGGAGCTGACGAGGTCACCATCCTCTACCGGCGCTCCCGAGAGCAGATGCCGGCTCTCGACGTCGAGGTCGAGGCCGCTGCCGAGGAGGGCGTCGAGTTCCATTTCCTGGCCTCGCCCGTCGCCTTCGACGATTCTGACGACCAGGTCACGGTGACCAGCATTCGCATGGAGCTCGGCCCACCGGATGAGAGTGGGAGGCGGCGCCCAATCCCCATCGAGGGCTCGGAGTTCACCATCCAGGCCGACGCCGTGGTTATGGCCATCGGTCAGGCCGTGGACCCTTCGTGCATGGAGGAATCCGACGTGGAGCTCACGCGGTGGGGGACCTTCGAGGTCGACGAGCAGACGCTGCAGACCTCGGTCCCCTGGGTTTTCGCCGGTGGGGACAGCGTCACCGGGGCAGATATCGCCGTGCGGGCTGTCGCGGCGGGTCGGCGAGCCGCTGCCAGCATCGATCAGTATCTGCGCGGCGAGGAGGTGGTCGGCATCCCGGAGCGTTGGGGCACGACCCGCGGCGACGAGGCACCGGAGGCCTTTTTCGCTGGTGTGGAGAAAGCGGAACGTCAGGAACAGATCGAGCTCGAGCTGCCCCGACGCGTCTGCACCTTCGAGCAGGTGGAGTGCGGATTCACGGAGGAGGCCGCCGTCGCCGAGGCGGCACGATGTCTGGCGTGCGCGTGTCAGGCGAACGGCATGTGCGAACTGCAGGATCTCGCCGCGGAATACGGCGTGCCGGAACCTACGTCGGACGGGGAGTGCCAGCGCTACGAGATCGATTCCGATCCCAATCCCTTCGTATTCGTGGACCGGAACAAGTGCATTCTCTGCAGTCGCTGCATCCGCGCGTGTGAGGAGATCCAGAATCGCGACGTTTGGAGCTTCGCCAACCGCGGTTTTGACACGAAGCTGGTCGCCGGCGCAGATCAGCCTATGTTGGACGCGCGCTGTGAGAGCTGCGGTCAGTGCGTGGCCTACTGCCCAACAGGGGCCCTGTTCGACAAGATGAGCGTGGGCCAGGGCTGGCTCGGTGAGGCGGAGAAGGTGCGCACCACGTGTGCGTACTGCGGTGTGGGGTGCAGCTTCGATCTCCACGTGCGGGACGGCGAGATCGTGCGGGTGACCTCCGCCGAGGACGCGCCGGTGAACGGGCTTTCGCTATGTGTGAAGGGACGGTACGGATACGACTTCATCCACCACCCGGACCGTCTGGAGCGCCCCCTGGTGCGGGCCCGGCTGCTGGACGACGTCGAGGAGCGAGTGGAGAGCGGTGTTTGGCAGGTCCACGATGGAGCCCGGGACGGCCAGAATCCGGTGACCATCGACCCGGACTCATTCATCGAGACCGACTGGGATACGGCCCTCGATCTGACCGCTGAGAAGTTCGCATCGGTCAAGGCCGAGAGCGGCCCTGATGCTTTCGCCATGCTGGCCTCCGCCAAGTGCACCAACGAGGAGAACTACCTGTTCAGCAAGTTCACGCGGCAGTTGATGATGACCAATTCGATCGACCACCGCCCTCGTCTCTGGCATAGCGCCACCGTCGCCGATCTGGCGACGAGCCTCGGCAGCGGCGCGATGACGAACTCGATTCGGGACGTCACCGAAGAGAGCAACTGCATCTTCATTATTGGGAGCGACATTACGGAGCAGCAACCCGTTATGGCGATCATGGTCAGGACTGCCAAGCGGCAGCGCGGTGCCAAACTGATTGTGGCCGATCCGCGGCCCATCGATATCGCCGACTACGCGGATATTCACCTGCAGCACAAGGCTGGCACGGACATCGCCCTGCTCAACGGGTTGATGCACATTATCATCCGTGATGGTTGGCACGACGAGGACTTCATCGCCGAACGGGCGGAGCGATTCGAGGCTGTCAAGGAGACAGTCTCCGCCTACACTCCGGAGAGGACGAGCGAGATCACCGGGGTGCCGGTCGAGGATATCGAGGCAGCAGCGCGGCTGATGGCCGAGAATCGGCCGGGCGCGCTCCTCTATGCAACGCAGACCGCGCAGGGCACCGCCGGCGTCGAAAACGTGATGAGCTATGCCGATCTACAGGTGGTGCTGGGCAACATGGGCCTCCGGGGCGGTGGCGTGAACGCGCTGCACGCAGAGAACAACGCACAGGGTGCATGCGACATGGGCAGCTTGCCCAGTGTTTACGCCGGGTACCAGGACGTTACTGACCCGGCCGTGCAGAATACGTTCGAGCAAGCCTGGGGCGTGCCGCTCTCCACCGAGGTCGGCCTGACCGTCACGGAGATCCTCGACGAGGCCGCCGAAGGCCAGGTACGGTGTCTGTACGTCATCGGCGAAAACCCGGTGACGAGCGACCCAGGTCTCAACCACGTGCGAGAGGCGCTGGAGAGCACCGAGTTCCTAGTGCTCCAGGACCTCTTCCTCACTGAGACCGCGCAGCTCGCCGACGTGGTCCTCCCGGCTTGCAGCTTTGCCGAGAAGGAGGGTACCTTCACTAACTCTGAGCGCCGTGTGCAGCGGGTGCGCAAGGCCATCGAGCCTATCGGAGAGTCCCGGGAAGACACATGGATCATCGCTCAACTGGCACAGCGCCTTCTTGGTTTGGCTGTGGTTGATCCGCTTGAAGAGGCGCCCTGCGCAGGATGGGACTACGGCTCGGCAGCCGACGTGATGGCCGAGATCAACGCGCTCGCGCCCATCTACGGAGGCATCACCTACGAGCGCCTCAACGATGGCGAGCAGCTCCAGTGGCCTGTTCCTAGCGAGGAGCATCCCGGCACGCCGATTCTGCAGGTCGGTAGATTCAGCTGCGGCGAATGCCGAGCGGCATAACCGAAACAGAGGGTTCGGCACGGGGGCAGCGGACTGGATCAGTATTCGAAGGATTGATAGAAGCAGAGACAAGCTAAGGAGTTCCGCTATGGAAGAACCGCGTATAGGCGTATATGTTTGTGAGTGCGGCGTGAACATCGCCGCCACCGTGGACGTCGACGACGTGGTGGAGATGGTTGCCGACCTCCCTGGCGTGGTCGTCGCCAGGAAGCACAGCTATACGTGCTCGGAGTCTGGGCAGGACAAGATTCAGGAGGACATTGGGGCGCATAACCTCGACCGGGTCGTTGTGGCGTCGTGCACGCCGCGTATGCACGAATCAACGTTTCAGCGGGCGCTGCGGGAGGCTGGGCTGAACCCCTACTTCTTCGAAATGGCCAATATCCGCGAGCACGTGTCCTGGGCGATCCGTGATCAGCAGGAAGCGACGGACAAGGCGAAACGACTGGTTCGCGCCGCCGTGGCTCGCGTGGCCCATCACCAAGCGCTCGAGCCACGCGAGGCACCGGTCGAGCAAGCGGCGTTGGTGGTGGGCGGGGGCATCGCGGGCATCCAGGCTGCCCTCTCGATCGCCGATGCAGGGTATCAGGTCTACCTGGTCGAACGCAAGCCTTCCATCGGTGGTCACATGGCTCAGTTGGACAAAACGTTTCCCACCCTCGACTGTAGCATATGAATTCTCGGCCCGAAGATGATGGATGCCGGTCGGCATCCCAAGATTGAATTGCTGAGCTACAGCGAGGTGGTCGAGGTTCACGGATACGTGGGCAAGTTCGACGTCCGGGTGAAGCAGAACCCTCGCTACGTCGACATGGAAAGGTGCACTGGCTGCGGCCTGTGCGCCGACGCCTGCGTCCTCAACAGAGGAAGCGGGCGGCTAATGGTCCCCTCTGAGTTCAATGCTGGCATTGGTAAGCGCGCCGCAGCCTACATTCCCTTCGCCCAGGCAACCCCTCTCAAAGCTGTGATTGACTCGGAGAGTTGCCTCACCTTCACACGAGGTAAGTGCTCCCAGAAGTGCGTCGAGGTCTGTGGAACAGAGGCCATAGACTTCGAGATGGAGGAGGCCTTCGTAGATCTCAAGGTGGGCGCGATCATCGTCGCCACGGGTTTCGAGATGTGGGATCCGACACAGCTCCCCGAGTATGGATACGGCAAGTCGCCCAACATCATCACTGGTCTTGAGTTTGAGCGGCTCACCAACCCGGGAGGGCCGACCGCCGGTGAGATTCTGACCGCTGACGGAGAGAAACCAGAGAGGGTGGCTGTCATCCACTGTATCGGCAGCCGGGATGAACGCGCTCACGCCTACTGCTCTCGATTCTGCTGCATGTACTCCCTCAAACAGGCGCACCAGATCAAAGAAAAGACTGGGGGCGAGGTCTACAGCATCTATATGGATATGCGGACCTTTGGGAAGGACTACGAGGAGTTCTATCGGCGGAATCGCGAAGAGGGCATCCGGTTCCTGCAGGGACGCCCCTCTCAGATAACTGTGGACCCTGAAACGGGCAAGATATTCATCGAGGTTGAGGATGTCGAGCTGGGCAAGGTGGTCGTGTTGCCAGTTGATATGGCAGTCCTGGCAACGGCCATTGAGCCTCCGGCCGACGCGGATGGTATTGCATCCACCTTTGGCCTCGGTCGCACGCCCGACGGATGGTTTGCCGAGGCGCATCCCAAGCTGCGCCCGGTGGAGACGGCGACGGCCGGCATCTTCCTAGCTGGCTGCAGCCAGGGCCCGCGGGACGTGCCAGACACCGTCGCCCACGCCGGAGCGGCGGCCCAGGAGGTCACGCGCCTGTTCAATCAGGGCGAGGTGACTATCTCCCCCGTTGTCGCGGAGGTCAAGACGGAAGCGTGCGTAGGCTGCGGAGAGTGCATTCCGTCGTGCCCTTATTTCGCCATCGACTGGGACGGCGACGGAAAGGTCGAGGTCAACGCGGCACTGTGCAAGGGGTGTGGGACTTGTGTCGCCACGTGCCCGTCCGGGGCCATCACAGCCCTTCACTTCACCGACCAGGAGATCGTGGCCCAGATCGACGGACTGCTCGCGATGCTGCCCTGATGGCGGCAATCCTGATCTGTGCAAGACGGTGATCGGCATCGAACCGGCGAGTTGTCGCTTTCGGCGACCTGATTGAGATCGATATAGCAAGCAAAGGTGGGACTATGAGCGAATCGTTCGAACCTAGAGTCGTGGCCTTCTTGTGCAACTGGTGCTCCTACGCTGGGGCGGACAATGCCGGCATCTCGCGCTTGCCGTCGCCGGCCAACGTTCTGCCTATCCGCGTGATGTGTTCAGGGCGGGTCTCGCCGGAGATGGTGCTGCGCGCGTTCCGCTCTGGCGCCGACGGAGTGCTCGTCTTGGGATGCCACATCGGCGAGTGTCACTACATCAATGCCAATCACAGGACTGCCAAGCGTATGCCGCTGCTCCGCAACTTGCTCGGCTACATCGGCGTCAACCCCGACCGGCTGTATCTGGATTGGGTCTCGTCGGCCGAGGCGCCGAAATTCGCCAGGGTGACCAAGGAGTTCGTGGAGAGAGTGCGGGCGCTAGGGCCACTCGATGAAGAGTTGGGGGAGCAATAGAATGGTAGGACGAGACAGTCTAATGATGGAGCTTCGTAGCCTCGTAGCAGAGAAGCTTGAGAGCTTGGATGGTGTGCTGGCCCTACGGCGGACGGATGCCGGAACGGCACCCCATCTCTTCCGTCATGGGGATGACCTCTCCGGCCTCGTGCTAGAACCCCGCTATGCGATGGGCAAGATCATCTCCTTGTTGCAGAAGCGCTATCCTGAGGCGCACTTCGGTATGGTGGCCCGAGCGTGTGACGCCCGGGCACTGGTGGAGATGGCGAAGCGGGAGCAGGTGGATCTTGAGCGGGTTGATCTCCTGGCGGTTGCGTGCGAGAGTGAGGAGGCTACGAGCTGCGCGTGTGCTGATCCTAACCCCGCTCTCGAAAACTGGCCCTCGGCCACGTTGATCGGGACTCCCGGGGAAGCCGCACCGCCCAATCCCCTAGTCGCCGAGTATGCCGACAAGTCGCTTGAGGAGCGGCAGGCGTTCTGGCGGCAGCAGTTCCTGAAGTGTGTCAAGTGCTACGGCTGTCGCGACATTTGCCCGGTCTGCTTCTGCGAATCCTGTGCCTTGGAGGACCCGGTGTGGGTCGAACCGGGGATTCTAGCGCCGGAGTTTCCGATGTTTCATCTCATCAAGGCGATGCATATGGCTAACCGCTGCGTGGCCTGCCGACAGTGTGAGCTGGCCTGTCCGGCCCATATTCCGTTAACGGTTCTATATGACCTGATTCGGCAGGACGTGGAAGCTTTGCTAGGGTACGTGCCAGGAGCGGACGTCTCCACTGCACCGCCGATTTCGCTCACGTTCAGTGATGCGCCGCTTCAGGAGGAGAAGTGATATGAACGCGGATTCAACCGTTTCGTTCAGCGATCAGGTTCGCGCCATCCCTGGCGGCGAGCATCTGGACGTTTGCTTTGCGTGCGGGACGTGTGTCAGCAAGTGCATGATCCAGCAGAAGACTGAGCCTAAGTACAACCCGCGCCGCCTGCTCCACATGGTGATGTTGGACATGCGCGAGGAAGCGTTCGAGAGTCCAACAACGTGGCTCTGCTCCGCCTGCGATCTGTGCTATCCAGCCTGCCCCCAAGAGATCCATATATCAGAGGTCATCGGCGCGGTCAAGCAATTGGCGGTCGAGGCCGGCTATGAGTCGCCGCTGGAGACCGTTTCGGTGGACGAGTCGTTGTGCTCCGGCTGCGGCATCTGCGTGATGGCCTGTCCGTATGAAGCGCCCCACCTAGTCGAGAAGGAGGTCGACGGGGTGATGGACCGTCTCTCCGAGGTGGACGCGAACGAATGCATGGGATGCGGGATCTGCGTGGCGGCATGTCCAATGGGCGCCATCTCACGGCCCGGGGTTAGCAACGCCGAGGTACGGGCTCAGATCGAGGTCGAAGCAGGCAATGGCGCGCCCCGGCTGATCGTCTTCGTCTGCGATTGGTGCTTGCGCGCTGTGGAGGACGTCGCTCTGCTGGAGAGCTATGCGCCAGACGTCCGGATTGTCCACATTCCCTGCTCCGGGCGGATCGATCCAGAGATGGCCCTCATGGCGCTCGACTCTGGCATCGAGGGAGTGTTGATCTGCGGCTGCGCACCGGGTGAGTGTCACTATAAGCGCGGGACGCACGTCAGTGCTTGTAAGACGGAACTGCTGAACCGGACGCTTAGCCAGATGAGTATCGGCTTGCCGATAGGCAACGGCCCCGTACGGTTCATCCAGATCGGCACACTGGACAGAGGTCGTATCCGCAACGAAGTGGATGGAATGCTCGGACAGCTGGCGACGCAGGAGGAGGCAAGCCAATGACTCTGAAATCGAACGCGAAGCCCAAACTTGCATTCTACTGGGCGGCCAGCTGCGGCGGGTGCGAGATCACGATCACCGAGTTGGGGATGCAGCTCATAGCAACGGGAGAGAAGGTCGACATCGTCTTCTGGCCCTGTCTCATGGACTTCAAGTACAGCGACGTAGAGGCGCTGGAGGACGATGAGATCGACGTTTGCTTCTTCAACGGGGCGATTCGCTCCAGTGAGAATGAGCACGTTGCCCACCTGCTGCGGCAGAAGTCGCGGGTCCTGGTCTCCTTCGGCGCTTGCGCGCACACCGGGGGCATCCCTGGCCTGGCAAACTTCTACGATGCCGAGTCGATCCTGGAGCGGGTCTACGATTCCGCCCCGTCGGTGGACGACTCGCGTGGGACCCGCCCCATCCCGTCGGTCGAGATGCCAGAGGGCACGATCGAGATTCCCACGTTCTACGACCAGGTCTTCACGCTGGATCAGAGGGTAGATGTTGACTACTTCATGCCTGGCTGTCCGCCGGTAGCGGACCAGGTGTGGAACGTCTTCCAGACGATCCTGAACGGGGGGCTGCCGGAGCGGCGCGCTACCATCGGAGTCGACGCCAAGACGAACTGCGACGTCTGTCCTCGGGAGAAGGGGGAGGGCGGATTTCGCGTGAAGGAATGGAAGCGGCCACACGAGGTCGAGCTCGACCAGGAGGCGTGTTTCCTGGCCCAGGGCGTCATCTGCTGTGGACCAGTCACCCGAGCAGGGTGCGGCCTGCCTTGTATCAGCGGCAATATGCCCTGCCGCGGCTGCTACGGTCCGCCGGAGGGGGTCGTCGATCAAGGCGCCAAGCTCCTCAGCGCGATCGGCGCGCTGATCGACACGGACGAACCAGAAACTATAGGACAGATCATGGATACGGTTGTCGATCCAGCCGGGCTCAGCTACCGGTTCGGGTTGGCCAACTCTCTTCTGAGCGCGTTGAAGTACGGAAAGAAATCTAAAGAGGATAAAGCATGAGCCAAAAGATTAGTATAGACCCCATTACGCGCCTGGAGGGCCACGGCCGGATCGATCTCTTCCTGAATGAGGATGGAGAGCTGGCTAACGCCTATCTGGTGATCCCGGAGTTGCGCGGGTTCGAGAAGTTCTGCGAAGGCCGACCGGTGGAAGAGATGCCGCGCATCACGCAGCGCATCTGCGGTGTGTGTCCGCTGGCGCACCACGTCGCTGCCGCCAAGGCGGGCGACGCCGTGTACCACGTCGATCCACCACCAGCGGCCAAGAAGCTGCGTGAGCTGCTGTACGCCTCCTTCTTCGTCGCCGATCATGCTACTCACTTCTACGCGCTGGCAGCACCCGATTTCGTCGTCGGTCCCGACGCGCCAAAGGCCCAGCGCAACCTGCTGGGCGTGGTGCAGAAAGTCGGCCAGGAAACGGGGGCACGCGTGGTGCAGCTTCTGCAGGAGAACCACGAGATCGCCAACATTGTGGCCGGCCGGTACATCCATTCGGCGAGCTGTATCCCGGGCGGGATGAGCAAGCCCATCACCGAGGACGAACGGAAACGGATCGTGGAGATCGCGGAGCGCTCCGTTGAAACGGCCCAGTTCTCCCTCCAGTTGTTCGACGATGTGGTTCTCCAGAACCAGGCGTACGTCGACATGATCCTGAACGACGCATTTGCCCACGAGACTTACTACATGGGGCTGGTGGATGAGAACGACCAGGTCAACTTCTACGACGGCCAGGTCCGGGTGGTTGGCCCGGATGGCAAGGAACTCCTCAGGTACAGCGCGCACGAATACCTGGACGTTGTGGCGGAGCACGTCGAGCCGTGGACCTACCTGAAGTTCCCCTATCTGAAGCAGATAGGGTGGAAGGGGTTCGTCGACGGTCCCGAGAGCGGCGTCTATCGAGCCACGCCTCTGAGCCGACTCAACGCGGCCGACGGTATGGCGACAGCCAAGGCGCAGGCTGAGTATGAGCGCTTCTACGATACACTGGGCGGAAAGCCGGTGCACGCCACACTGGCTACCCATTGGGCCCGGCTGATCGAGCTCCTCTACGCCGCCGAGCGAACTTTGGAGCTGGCCGAAGATCCAGAGATCACCAGCAAGGAGATCCGGACAATCCCCACCGAAACGCCAGGCGAGGGTGTGGGCATCGTTGAAGCCCCGCGGGGCACGCTGACCCATCACTACGTCGCGGACGAGAACGGGCTGCTTGAACGGGTCAACCTGATCGTCGGCACGACGAACAACTACGCCGCCATCAGCATGTCGATCAAGAAAGCGGCTCAAGATCTGGTGCGCGGCGGCCAGGTGATCGACGACGGTCTGCTGAACAAGATCGAGATGGCGTTTCGCGCATACGATCCGTGTTTCGGCTGCGCAACCCACACTTTGCCAGGTCAGATGCCCATGATCGTGCGGCTCTACAACGAAGAGCAGGAATTGGTACAGGAGATCCGCCGGGACTAAGGAGTAGTATCAGCGGATTTCGCGAGGAAGAGTCTGGACTGGACGATCTTCTAGGTCGCGAGGTGATCCGTGCTGGCTGAAGGAATAGTTGACTGACCAGAATTGCGCGAGGGAGAATAGCATGGAGTATGGAAACGTTTGCACCACTTGCGTCTATTGCGGCGCTGGCTGCACGCTCTATCTGCAGGTATTGGACGGGGAGATCACGGGCGTTCTGCCGGACAAGGAGCACCCTATCAGCCGTGGGGGCCTGTGCATCAAGGGCTGGAACGCTGCATCCTTCGTCGACCATCCCGACCGCTTGAAGGTGCCTCTTATTCGACGAGGCGACGGCCCTTCGTCGGGGTTCGAGGAGGCGACGTGGGATGAGGCGCTCGACTTGATCGCGGAGAAGCTCATCGACACCCGCGACGGGTTCGGGTCGGATAGCATCGCGTTCCTGGCCTCGGCCAAGTGCACGAACGAGGAGAACTATCTCATCCAGAAGCTGGCCCGCGCGGTGATCAAGACGAACAACGTCGATCACTGCGCCCGGCTCTGACACGCTCCTACGGTGGCCGGTCTGGTCGCCGCGTTTGGCAGTGGAGCGATGACAAACTCCATTCCGGAGTTCAGCGAGCATACGGAGTGTTTCCTGATCACGGGCTCCAACACCTCCGAGGCTCACCCGCTGGTCGCCAGCCACGTGATGGAGGCCAAGGAACGAGGGGCCAAGATCGTCGTCGTTGATCCCCGGGAGATCCATATCGCTCGTATGGCCGATCTCTATCTGGAGCCCCGCCCCGGCACCGACGTGGCCTGGATCAACGGGATGATGAACGTCATTATCAGCGAGGGACTGGAGGATCAGGACTTCATAGAGGAGCGGACCGAGGGCTACGAGGAGCTTCGCGAGCTGGTGAGTTCGTACACGCCAGAACGCGTGGAGGAGATCAGCGGCATCCGGCCCGACGATCTGCGCCGGGCAGCGCGGATGTACGCGCAGGGTAGTCCCGCGGCCATTCTCTATGCCATGGGCATCACGCAACACACCACCGGCACCGACAACGTGAAGTCGTGCGCCAACCTGGCGATGCTCACCGGCAACGTGGGCATTCCCGGTGGCGGCGTCAACCCTCTGCGCGGTCAGAACAACGTGCAGGGCGCCTGCGACCTGGGCGGACTGCCCAACGTGTATCCCGGCTATCAGGCTGTGACCGATCCAGCCACACGGGACAAGTTCGGGCGTGCATGGGACGTGAAAGGGCTCTCCGACGCAGTGGGACTGACGGTGACGGCGATGGTCGACGGGGGGTGCACAGGCGAGACGCGCGCCCTGTTCGTCATGGGCGAGAATCCGATGCTGTCGGACCCCGACGTCAACCACGTGCGGCAGTGCTTGCAGGAAGTTCCCTTCCTCGTGGTGCAGGACATCTTTGTGTCGGAGACAGCCGAGCTGGCCGACGTCGTCCTCCCGGCGGCGTCGTTCGCGGAGAAGGACGGCACGTTCACGGGCACGGACCGCAGGATACAGCGCGTACGGAAGGCGATCGAACCGATCGGGGCGGCAAAGGCGGACTGGGAGATTCTATGTCTTCTGGCCCAGCGGATGGGAGGCTCGGGCTTCGAGTTCTCGTCGGCAGAGGAGGTCATGGACGAGATCGCCGCCCTCACACCCATCTACGGTGGAGTGTCCTACAGCCGCCTGGAGCGAGAAGGCTTCCTGCAGTGGCCGGTGCCTTCCGATGAGCATCCCGGCACGCCCTATCTGCATAAAGGAACGTTCAGTCGGGGCGTGGGGCGCTTCCACGCGCTCGAGTTCAAGGAGGCCGTGGAGCTTCCGGACGATGAGTACCCCTTCGTCCTGACCACCGGCCGTATGATGTTTCACTGGCATACAGGTACCATGACCCGCCGTTCGGAGAAACTGGAGCAGGAAGCACCAGAGCCTTACGTCGAGCTCCATCCCGGGGATGCGGAACGGATCGGCCTCGAAGACGGTGAGCGCGTGAGGGTGGCGAGCCGGCGGGGGGAGATCGAGCTGGCTGCGCGGATTACCTCCCGCATCCATCCTGGTGTCGTCTTCATTCCGTTCCATTATGCGGAGGCTGCGGCAAACGAACTCACGAACTCGGCTCTCGATCCCACGGCGAAAATCCCGGAATACAAGGTCTGTGCCGTCAACGTCGAGGCGGCCGATGGTCGCCCGGGAGAGTAGCATCGTACCCGGAGAACAGCCAACCGATGCAGAATCCGACCGCACGCCCTCGGGTGAGAGCCGGAGGGCGGACGGCGAGTCGCCGCGCGGCCTGTCCGCCCGGGACGCCGGGGAAGCACCGCCGGTGATCCTTAGCTCAGGTCCCAGCCGCACCGACAAGGAGTGAGATATGGACATCCGCAAGATCTATGAGTACGCTCTCCAGCGAGAGCGTGAGGGGAAGCGCTTCTTCGAGGAGAACGCGGACCGTATGCAGCACGCGGGCGTCGTGGGCGCCTTCCAGCGTCTGGCCGGGGAGGAGCAGAAGCACATCGAGTTCATCGAGGATCTGCTCGCCGCCCTGACAGGTGGTCCTACTGCGCCCACCACAGGCGGCGAGGCGCCGCCCGGGACGGCCGCGGACCTGGAGCAGGAGGGGTTCTTCTCCGCCCGCGCCGCCTCCGAGCTGCTGGATCAGACGGTGGCAGAATCGATGGTCCCCGACCTATCGGTGCTGCGCATGGCCTACCTCATCGAGCGCGACTTCGTCGAGTTCTACGAGTCGGCCGCCGAGGGGGCGGAGGGCGAGGCCCGGGAGGCCCTGGAGATGCTTGCCCGGTGGGAGCGCGGTCACGCGCGCTTCTTCGAGCGTCTTCACGACACGGCATTCGAGGAATACGCCCAGATGCCCTGGGGTGGCTAGGATTGGGATTGTTCGAGGCCTGGGGGACGTTGGAGAGCCACCCAACGGATGATCTCTAGTTGAGATTACGATATGACCTTGATGGAGTTGGATCGCGCAGAAAGACGCGTCCTCATGTTCGGCGGCAAGGGCGGTGTGGGGAAGACAACCTCGTCCGCGGCCGCGGCGCTCCATTATGCCATGCACGGACGGCAGACGCTGATCATCACCAGCGACTACACCCCCTCGCTGTCCGACATATTCGAGGTGGAGATCGGCCCCCGGGAGAAAGCGATTCGCCGCGTCGAGAACCTCTTCGCCCTCGAGATCGACCCCGACGAGGTGATGCGTCGCTGGAAGGACAAGTTCGGGCCCCAGGTCTACGAGGCTGCCTCGGCCCTGGTCGACCTGCCCTACGACGAGATCGTCGACTACGTGGCCATGGCGCCCGGCATCCAGGAGGAGTTCATGCTCGACTACATCCTGGAGCGGGTTCAGGAGGAGCGTTACGATCTCGTCGTCTGGGACACGGCGCCTGCCGGCGACACACTTCGGCTGCTCAATCTGCCGCGGCGCTTCATCGAGCACCTGCGCACGGCTCCCCGGGTCTACGTGGAACTCCGGGACACCTTCAACCTGGGCAGGACCCCGTTCACGGACCTTATCGAGGGCTGGAAGGAATTGGCCCAGGAGGTGACCGGCTTCTTCACCGATCCGACCAACGTCGGGTTCATCCTGGTGACCATTCCCGAGGCCCTGGGAGTCTATCAGACGCGGCGCGTGAGAAGAAGCCTCGAGCGGCACGGGATCCACGTGCAACATCTCATCGTCAACAATGTGGTCGTCGATGTCGAATGCGACTTCCTACGCCGGCGCCGCGACATGCAGCGGCCGTACATTGAGATGCTGGAGGCCCAGTACGGAGACACCATCGGACTGACCACCCTGCCGCTGCTTCCCTACGAGATCAAGGGCATCGACCGGCTCAAAGAGGTGGAGAGGCGGCTCTTCCGCGATGCGGGGCGAACAGCCCAAGGATGACCTGACCGGTCTCGTGCTGGCTGGCGGCGCCAGCCAGCGCATGGGCCAGGACAAAGCGTTCCTGCAACTCGACGGGCAATCTCTCATCCAGATCGTCCTCGACCGCATGCTCGGGTTGTGCAGCGAGGTCCTGATCGTCTCCGGGGATTTGGCACCCTATGCGGGCCTCGGCGTCCCGGTGGTGCAGGACCGCTTCCCCGACGTCGGCGTCCTCGGCGGCCTGCACGCCGGGCTCCAGGCAGCCTCCTTCGATCTCAGCCTGGCGGTGGGCTGCGACATGCCCTTCTTGAAGCCGCACCTACTGCGCGCTTTCGCCGCCTGGGCCGCCGGCGCCGACGTGGCTCTCCTGCGCTGCGGCAAGAACGTCGAGCCCCTGCACGCCGCCTACCGACGCACCTGCGTTCCCGCCATCGAGGCCGCCATCCGCGCCGGGCAGCGCCGCATTGTCTCCTTCTTCCACCAGGTGCGCGTGCGGTACGTGACGCCGGAAGAGGTTCGTCTCCTCGATCCCCACCTGACCTCCTTCCGCAACATCAACACCCCCCAGGAGTGGCAGGCGGCGCGGGAGGATTGGCCAGCCAACCGACAGGACCGGCCCGCCGGCTGACGCCCCCCCTCGGCGGCGAGATCCCGCGCCCGTCTGCACGCCCGCTGGTGCTGCTCCCTCCAGCAGCTTCCGTCCCGACCTTTGCCACTCCCCATCCGTCCCAGTTGTAGAAAAGATCGAGAGGCGATATACTATTGTTC
>CAYVCX010000025.1:0-38805 GCA_964450435.1 uncultured Anaerolineales bacterium | reverse complement strand
CTTCTGCCTGATTTGAATGGTGACGGAAACCTTGTATAATCTTGAAAGGGTGCCGTCGCCAGGGCTCCTGGGCTGGGAGCACCCAGCGACATATCGGATCCGACGATGGTGGCGGTGGCGGTGGAGAAGACCGATCCCCATTGGGCGATTGTGTCGCTGTCTCCCGACGGTGGTCTGTCCGTCATTGCGGAGCAGATTCTCCACGCGTACTCGGAGGTGGCCAACTCGGGCCTCACAACCGACGGGATTTCCCCCGGAGTGCAGTAGGTCGCATGTGACGTGCATGTCCTGGGCCGCCTGTCTCTTGAGGGGCTCATAGCGGTTCCTATGGAGAAACGTGCCGAATCGACGAACGATGCAGGGCCGGCATCGTGGGTCTTGAGGATGGGTCTCTTCCGAGGGATGTGAGCTCCCGAGAAACCGGCGGTGAGAGCCGGAGACACAGAGTTACTGGCGGGACGAGCGCCGGGTGGAGCGGGGTGCTCCCCGGACGAAAGAGGTCGGGCAAACCATGAGCAGACAATCCGAAGGTGCAGGGGACGAAGAACGCAAACAGTGGCCACCGGTGAGACGGTTACGGAGGCCAGGATGCAGCCTGGGCAGCGTCGTCATCTGGGTCCTCTTGGGCCTGGCCGTTGCCTCCCTCTTTTGGGGGCCGCTGAGCGATCAACTCGACGACAGGGTCCGGGTCAGCTACAGCGCCTTTCGCGAGCACGTGGAGGCCGGAAGAGTCGAGCGGGTGACTGTGAGAGGCCAGCAGATTCAGGGCGAGCTTCGAGACTCTGCAGAGAAGACGGTTGACGGCGAGACGATCAGCTACGAGAGATTCGTCACGTATCTCCCCTCCTTCGGTGATGAGGAGCTGCTATCCCTGCTCCGCGAGGGCGGAGTGGAGGTGGAGACTGAACAGGAATCGGATTTCTCCTGGGGTGGGCTGTTGATCAACCTGCTGCCACTTCTCCTCTTGGGTGTTTTCGTCTACTTCGTGTTCAGTCGTATGCAAGGTCGAGGTCAGGACGCTCTCTCCATCTTTCAGATGAGAGAGAGTCAGGCGGAGTTGTACGATCGGCGCAGAGAGCGGACTACTTTCGAGGACGTGGCTGGTCTGAGGGGTCCCAAGACCGAGCTTCAGGAGATCATTGCCTTCCTGAAGGAACCGGAACGCTTCCAGCGTCTGGGCGGCGAAATTCCCACTGGTGTGCTGCTGGTGGGCCCGCCGGGTACGGGCAAGACGCTGCTGGCCCGCGCGGTGGCTGGGGAGGCGGATGTTCCTTTCTTCAGTATCACCGGGTCTAACTTTATGGAGATGTTTGTCGGCGTGGGGGCCTCCCGGGTAAGAGATCTCTTCAAGGAGGCGAAGGAAGCATCTCCCAGCATCGTGTTCATCGACGAGCTTGATTCCATCGGCCGACGGCGCGGCGCCGGCGTTGGCGGGGGACACGACGAGCGGGAGCAGACGCTCAATCAGCTGTTGGCCGAGATGGATGGCTTCGAACCCCACGAGGATGTCATCGTCGTGGGCGCCACGAACCGGCCCGATATCCTGGACCGGGCTCTGCTACGGCCGGGGCGCTTCGACCGCCGCATTACCGTTGACCTGCCGACGCTTCATGATCGAGAGAGGATCCTGGAGATCCACGCGCGCGGCAAGACGCTGGCGGAAGAGGTGGATCTCGAGCGGGTGGCTCGAGGCACGCCTGGCTTCAGCGGTGCCGACCTGGAGAATCTGCTCAACGAAGCTGCGTTGCTTGCAGCGCGCAAGGACAAGGACGCAGTTGATCAGGCGGACATCGAAGAGGCCCGGGACAAGGTGATGATGGGACTGGAGCGGGAGAGCGTGGCGCTGACGGACGAGGAATGCGAGCTTCTGGCCTACCACGAGGGGGGTCATGCTGTTCTCGCGGCCGTGCTGCCTTACTCCGACCCAGTCCACAAAGTCACCATCGTGCCCCGGGGAAGGACGATGGGCGCCACCCACCAGCTCCCTGAGCGTGAGCGCTACTTGTATCGACGCGAGTACATGCTCGATCGCCTGGCGGTGATGATGGGAGGACGTGCCGCCGAGGATCTTGTGCTGGAAACGCATACGAGTGGTGCTGAGGACGATCTCAAGCAGGCGACCCAGTTGGCCCGCAAGATGGTGTTGAGCTGGGGCATGGGTGAAAGACTCGGTCACATGGCTTTTGGCGGGGAACAGGAGCAGGTGTTCCTGGGGGAGGAGCTCGCTCAGCGGCGGGAGTATAGTGAAGAGACGGCTCGCGATGTCGACGAGGAGATCAAAGTCCTCCTTGGCCGGGCCTACGATCATGCCGTGAGCACGTTGAAGGAGCATCGTGATGGTCTTGACCGGTTGGCCCAGGCGTTGCTGGAGAAGGAGGAGCTATCCGGCGAGGAGGTGGTGGAGATCGTCGGCGTCGCCAGGGGGCCAAAGAGACCTGCGGTGAGCGCGCGCAGGGCCGGCGCGGCTCAAGCTGGGGGAGGTGATGATGTCCACAAATGACGTGCCGCAGCGGGCGCGTCTCGAGGGCCGGGTTGCGGTCGTGAGCGGCGGTGGAAGAGGCATCGGGCGCGCAGCGGCGATTCTGCTGGGTGCAGCCGGCGCCAGCGTCGTGGTGACGGCACGCACGAAGTCGGAGATTGAGGAAACCGCCGAAAGAATCCGCACTGAGAATGGTTCGGCCCGGGCGTTCCCGGCCGATGTCTCCGAATGGGAGGACGTACGGAGATTGGCCGCCGAGACCGAGCGGGTCTTTGGGCCTGTGGACATCGTCGTGGCCAATGCCGGCGTGATTGAACCAGTTGGCTATACTTGGGCGGTGGCTCCGCGCACCTGGAGCAGGAACCTGAAAGTCAACCTGACTGGAGCCTTCTACACCGCCCGCGCATTCCTCCCATCCATGATAGACAGGGACGTCGGCGTCCTGATCTTTACCTCCAGCGGCGCCGCGACCCATCCCGTGGCTGGATGGAGCGCTTACTGCGCCGGGAAGGCTGGGCTCGACCATTTCGTGCGCAGCCTGGCTGCGGAGGTCGATGAGCGCAGCCTCTCTATCCGTGTCCACTCTTTCTACCCGGGCGTTGTCGATACGTCGATGCAGAAACGGATCCGGCAGAAGTCGGAGGAGGAGTTCGCACGAGTGGATCCGTACCGACGCTATCATGAAGCCGGCGCGTTGCGTCCGCCAAGGGAGCCGGCAGCGCTGGTGTGGTGGCTCGCCACACCAATGGCCGACGAGTTCCACGGTCGGCCGGTGAGCATCGACGACCCTGCCGTTCGGCGGCGGCTGGCCGAAGATCTCGGGCTTCCCCTGTTTAGGGGGCGCGACGAATGACGTGCCGACGGACTTGTCGCTAGCGAAAGTCCAACTTTCTCCAACCCGATCCATCTTCAGTCCCAACCCACTCCGTCGGTTGCGAAGTTGTATCTGTGGTAGGCTGATGTGCAATGGACATCCGTTCTGTCCACAGAGTTGGGAGGTCGGCCTGATGAGACTGCGTGCCGTGTCATTCATCGTTCTTGCCTTCGTCGTAGCTGCGGCGTCGTGTGCTGCGCCTGCTGAGCCGTCACCGACGGATTGCACCTCGCCTCCCGGGGCCACAGCGACCATGGCTCCGAGTGATACGTCTTCAGTTCCGTCATCCAGGCCCACTCTGCCGTCTCCGATCCCTTCGCCAACAGTGACTGCCGAGACACCGACCGATCAGGTGATCGCCTTATACTCTGCCGGGTCCGCCGGGCAATCCAGCCTGTACGCTCTGGCGGCGGATGGATCCACTACTGACTTGGGTCATGTCGTTGGGCGGCGGGTGGCTGTCTCGGATGATGGGCGGTGGCTTGCGACGTCCGCCACTCAGCCTCCAGCGGACGCCGTATCGGTCTTCCATCTGCAGTCCGGCACAACGTACACGGTGTCGGTGACGCCCGGCTTTGATCCGTACGGGATGGCTTTCGATTCAAGTGCCAGTCGTTTGGCCTTCTTGGAGCTGGGTTCGCCTGGCGCTGACGGAACCCCCTGGGCTATATCCGTGGTCAGCCTGGACGACGGGTCAGCGGTGCGCCTCGAGACGGCAATGGGTGAAGGCAGCGACCTGCTGCCCGGCAATCCTCTTGGTTGGTCCGGGGACGATCTCCTTCTCAACGCTTTCCTCCCCTACACCGAGGAGACCTCGGCCGGCGTCTGGGCGATCACCGTGCCGCCGGACGCGACGTATGCGCGTGTAGATGAGCTCAACTATCGCCCCATACTGCCGGGCGATGGCTATCTCTTCGAGCCCGAGCTCTCGCCGGACGCCACGGGGTTTCTCTACCTGAACCGTGATCATGACTACACGCCGGATGACTATGATGTTGTTGGCTACGACCTCGCGGTCAACCAGCTGGGGTTGTTCGACCTAACGACCGACTCGTCCAGGTTGCTCGTTGAGGAGACCGATGGGGCCGCGCTTGGCCAGGACATCGCCTGGTCGCCTGACGGCACCTTGGGTTTGTTCGCTCAAGGACGGTACGAAGGAGCAACCTTTGCCTCCCTGGCGCTGAGAAAGGTGGATGTCACGGGTACAGTGACCGACACTGGTTTCATCCCCCTGCCGGCGGACGGTTTCCTCGTGAGCCTGGACTGGTGTCTTCCCGATGCTGCCCTGGTCGTGGTGGCGACCAGCGATCGTGATCACCAGCTTCATCGAATGGACACGACCAGCGGTGCTTCGACACTGGTCACGTCCGCTGACCGCATGGCCATGCTGGGATGCGTGACCCAGCGGACCGCCGAATCCGCGAACGCTGACGTCATCAATGTGCGCGCCGTCAGGTCGGTAGACGACACGTGGACCTTCCACGTGACCGTCGACCATCCGGACATCGGATGGGAGGATTACGTCGACGGCTGGGATGTGGTCACGCCGGACGGGCAGGTGCTCAAGCCGGACGCGGATGGCGAGTTCACCCGCACGCTGTTGCACCCGCACGTCGACGAGCAGCCGTTCACGCGTAGCCAGAGCGGGATTGACCTTCCAGAAGGAGTCACCGAGGTGCGCGTCCGGGCGCACGATATCGTGCACGGATACGGTGGCCAGGAGGTCGTGGTCGACCTGACGAAGCCGTCAGGACCGAGCTTCGAGGTGACGCAAGAATAGAGCATCGGACCAGCTCAGTGTGAGCCTGCAGCGATGGAATGAGGAGGGATCGTGGCTAAGAATCAACATCACGGAGACCATGAGCCACAAACTGATCACCGCAAGGGTGATCATCACGCCCATATGGTAGCGGATTTCCGACGGCGTTTTTGGGTTTCGCTGATCTTGACGATCCCCATCTTGATCCTTTCCCCCTTCATTCAGGAATTGTTGGGACTCGATGAGGCCATGAGTTTCCCGGGTGACAGCGCTGTACTCTTTCTTTTCTCGACGGCCGTCTTCTTGTACGGTGGCTGGCCTTTCCTCAGCGGCTTTCATGATGAGCTGTCGTCTGTCCAGCCAGGGATGATGACGCTCATCGGTGTGGCCATATCGGTGGCGTATGTTTATAGCACCCTGGTCGTCTTCGGTCTCCCCGGGAAACTCTTCTTCTGGGAGCTGGCGACGCTTATCGATGTCATGCTGCTGGGCCATTGGATCGAGATGCGCTCGGTAATGGGCGCCTCCCGGGCGCTGGAGGAGTTAGCAGAGCTCATGCCCTCCGAGGCGCACAGGTTGACGGAGGATGGCACTCTGCGGGACGTGTATGTTCACGAGTTGCGACCTGGCGATAGGGTGGTGGTGAAACCTGGGGAGAAGATCCCCGCCGACGGTGAGGTGATCGACGGACAGAGTGCCGTCAATCAAGCCATGCTCACTGGCGAGTCCAAGCCAATCCCCAAGGAAGCGGGCGAGGAGGTAATCGGTGGCTCCATCAACGGCGAGGGTTCGATCACAGTCGAGGTCAAGAAGACAGGCGAGGACTCCTATCTCGCACAGGCTATCTCGTTGGTTGAGGAGGCCCAGAAGAGCAAGTCGAAGACTCAGGGCTTGGCGGATCGGGCGGCGATGTGGCTCACGGTCATCTCTCTCACGGTGGGTACGTCTACCCTGCTCATATGGCTTTTCGGCGCTGGCCGCGAATTTGTGTTTGCGCTGGAGAGGAGCGTCACGGTGATGGTGATCACGTGCCCGCACGCCCTGGGCTTGGCCATCCCCTTGGTGGTGGCTGTGTCCACGGCCATCTCGGCGAGAAACGGTCTTCTGATCCGCAATCGTACTGCCTTCGAGCGCGCGCGGAATATCGACGCCATTATCTTCGATAAGACCGGCACCTTGACCAGGGGTCAGTTTGGCGTCGCTGACACGCTTATCTTCTCCGACGAGTTCGAGGAGCAGGAGCTGCTGGCGTACGCGGCATCCGCCGAGTCCCGTTCTGAGCATCCAATCGCCCGGGGGATCGTGGAGGCGACCGAGCGGCACTATGATGTGCAGGACTTCGAGGCCATCCCCGGTAAAGGTGCGCAGGCCAGGGTGAACGGTCGGGACGTAAAAGTCGTGAGCCCAGGGTATCTACGTGAGCAGGGGATGTCGGTCGATGACGAGCGAATCGAGACGCTTTCCTCTCAGGGGAAGACGATCGTCTATACGCTGATCGACGGCGACCTCGTGGGCGCTATCGCTCTGGCGGATATCATCCGTCCCGAGTCGACCGAAGCTATCTCGAAGCTCAAGGAGATGGGTGTGGAGACGATGATGCTTACCGGTGACAGTGAGCAGGTTGCCCGCTCGGTGGCTGAGGCGATTGGCTTGGACGACTACTTCGCCGAGGTGCTCCCCGACCAGAAGGCAGAGAAAGTGAAGGAGGTCCAGGCCCGGGGCCGGATTGTGGCTATGACCGGCGACGGCGTGAACGACGCGCCAGCCCTGGCAACCGCCGATGTCGGGATGGCGATCGGTGCCGGGACCGACGTAGCGGTCGAGACGGCAGACATCATCCTGGTGCGGAGTAACCCGCTCGACGCGGTGGCGGTCTTTGGCCTCTCACGGGCCACGTATCGTAAGATGGTCCAGAACTTGGCCTGGGCCACTGGCTACAACATCTTTGCCATTCCCCTGGCGGCCGGGGTCCTTTACAACTACGGGATCTTACTGAGCCCGGCGGTGGGGGCTCTGGTTATGTCACTCAGCACTGTCATCGTGGCTGTGAACGCCCGTTTTCTCAGGGTTGAGAGCAGCGAGGTCGAAGGGCCGCCAGGATGAGGCGGGCCTTAGCCGCTGCCTGAACCTGCCGGTCAAGGATGGCGAGGGACTGTGCGGCGAGGCTATTCCTCACGCTGGCTGGCGTCTCCGCCTTCGCATACATGCGCCCAGACTCGCCCGGAAAGGAGCGAAAACACGTTGGCTGTCACCCGTCCGACTGGATGTCTCGACCTGTGACGCGATCGGGAGTGCAGGACCGAAGGGATGACCTATGACAAGACTGAGAGATCTTCTTGACCTCGCCTACGACTGGGCCAATGATCGTTCCGGGGGGACGGTTGGTATACTCGAAGATGCCCTCGACGGCTTCAACGGAGCTGACGGCGCACATGCGGCAGCTGCGATGGCCTACTACACGATGTTCTCCCTTTTTCCGTTGCTTCTGGCCTTGATCGCTGTGGGTAGCTTCTTCCTGGAAGGTGAGCGGGTGCAGCAAGAAGTGGCGATATCTGTGATGCAGGTAGTGCCGATCTCCGAGGAGCTCATCCGGTCGAACGTCGAACAGGTGCTCGAGCAGCGCGGAACCGTGGGAATGGCGGGCCTGGTTGGTCTGCTCTGGTCGGGGACGGGGGTGTTCACCGTCCTACTGGATCACATCAACCGTGCCTGGGCCAGCGCGGAGGAGCGCAACTTCTTCGAGCGACGCCTTCTGGGTCTGGGGATTGGGATGCTGGGGATACTCGCTGCCCTCTTCATGCTCTCGCTTCTTTCCACACCGGTCCTCAGCGTGCTGCCGAGACTGGAACGTCAGCTCGGGGTTCGTGTGGCCATTCTCGATACGTCTCTGTGGGCATTGATCGCCAGCGGCATTCCCTTACTGGTTACCTGGGTGGCGTTCACTGCCCTGTACCGCTGGGGTCCCAACACAGAGGTCAGATGGCGGGAGGCTGGCTTGTCTGCTCTGCTGGTCGCCGTGGCCTGGGAGATAGCCAAGCGCGGCTTCGCCTGGTACGTCAGCAGTGACCTGGTCGATTACCGGATCGTGTACGGGTCGCTGGAAGCTGTGGTGGCACTCCTCCTGTGGATCTACGTCAGCAGCACGCTCATCCTCTTCGGGGCGCACCTGAGCGCTGCCATCGCGCGGTGCGGCGATTAGTAGTTTGGAATTCTAGGAGCCTGTCGATCCAGAGGCTACTGCCATCCTTCTGCACCTTGGCAGCCGGTCGGAGGACGAGGTTGCCGGGGGGAGGAGTTCGGCTCCTCTTGCCTGACGTGCGATCCCAGAGGCAGTCACAAACAACGAGTCCCCTTCAGGTGGGCTTTGCGTACAACAAACATGAAAAGCCACGTATGCTCCGCTTACGCAGACACGCGTGGCTTTCTTTCTGATTGTCAGCCGCGCCCGAACCCGGACCGGCTGACAGAGCCTCTACCTAGAAGTCGTAGTGTTCTCCCAGGGGAACAACGTCGACGGCCCGAGGGCCCTTGGGGCTCTCTTCGACGTTGAATTCGACCTTCTGTCCCTCTCGGAGGGTGCGGAAGCCCGAACTTTGGATGGAGGAGTGGTGTACGAACACATCCTCGCCGTCATCTGGGGAGATGAATCCGTACCCCTTCTCGTTGCTGAACCACTTGACCTCACCCGTCTGCTTCTGCTGCTCGTCCATCTTACCTCTTTTTACTCCTTGTACTGAATATGCTAAACGGCTGACCGGGTAGCTACAGAGAACTGCCCAGAGTTACGGGATCTGGGCAGTTCTCTGTAGCTACCTGATCTTACCGCATCCTATTTATTATCATACACGTTTCTGTGGAACTGTCAAGCGACTGTCAAGAGCGATTCTTGTCGAACCCGACCCGCCAGACGGTTGTTGGATGTCTGACAGAACGGACAGAATACGAGCTCAAGAATCAGTAGCCCAGGTGCTACCGGGTCATTCGAGGTCGAGCCTGCTCATGGGAGCGCGGGACGGCCCTTCAACGCTGCGCTTCGGCCTCCAAAGCCTCGCGATCGAGCAGTACGATGCGCTGACGATCCATCCGAATGATCTCGTCGTCTGCCAGAGCCCGCAGCGTTCGTCCTATCACCTCGCGGACCGTGCCCAACCGTGCCGCAATCTCCGCCTGTGTCCACTGCGCGGTGACGGTGCCGCTCTCGCCCTGCTCCAGGAGAAAACGTGCCAGGCGGCCCCGAACTGTCCGGAGTGAGAGATCCTCTGCCAGATCCGTCAGATGATCCAATCGGTCGGCGAAGTCCTGCAGGAGGGCCATGGCTAGTCTGGGGGCCTGCCTGACCAGCCGAAGGAGGTCTTCCTTGGCGATGGCGTAGAGCGTCAACTCGTCGGCGGCTTGCACTGTGGCATGGTTGACGCCGTTCTCTTGAAACGGCGGTACGGTGTTGAAGCTCTGCCCTGGCCCCACACGGACCAGAACTTGCTCTCGCCCGTCCGGAGACACTCGCGAGACCCGGGCGTGACCTCGAGCCACAAAATAGGCTGCCTGGCAAGGAGCCCCTTCCAGCAGGATGGTCTCGTCCGGCTCGTAGCTCAGCCGGACGGCGACCCGCGCCAGGTCAGCCAGCGTCTCCGCCGGCAGATTAGCGAAAAGCGATATGCGCCGTAGGGCCTCAGCTTCTGGGTTCACAGCGTGTTGATTGTAGTTGAATGCTACTCGGCGGTCAAATGGGCGGCAAGTGTGATGCCCATATATACTGGTGTTCTCTCCTTTCGCCACGACATCCCGCAAGCGCGGTGGAAACCAGGACAACGGAGCAACTCGCTCTCGCCGGCGTAAGAACCCGCCACCAGGGGTGACGAACTCGGGCAGGCACCTCGTTGCCACTCCCTGGAGTCGGCACCTTTCCGACGGGGTTCCTGGACCGGGTTGCGAGCTTGTTCGGGGCCTTCCCTTAGCACTACGACCGCGCTTGCCAGAGGAGCAGACTTCCGGAGTCTTAGAGTCCAACCCCAACCCGGTCCAAGGATGCTCCCAGAACGATTCCTGATCTGTCTAGCATTGTTGTGCAGACTTCGGAAGTCTCTTGGCAGGAGATGAGGTTGTAGTATTAGGCGCCTCAGGTTTCTTCCTGACCGGTTCGTGGTATAATATGACATTGCAATGGAGACAGAGGGAGCCGCTGACGAGGTCCGCCCGCCAAGAAGCGTCATCGCGTGTCTAGCAGCCGGGTTTGACACAGTGGGTCGCAACCTCCCGGTGGTGGCACTGCCAGTCGCACTGGACATATTCCTCTGGCTGGGCCCCCAGCTTTCCGTGAGCCCGCTGGTACAGGCGTTGGTGGACGTGCTCAGGGCGCGGTCGCTGACCGATCCCAACGCCGTCAGCCAGCTTGCTCAGGCCGCCCAGCTGCTGGAGGAGTTTGGGGCACAGTTCAACCTGCTCTCGGTTGCTGGTGGGATGCCGCTGCTTCAGATGCCCAGTCTTCTTGTTCGGCGGGCTTCAGGCGCGGCTTCACCGCTGGGTGATCCTCGCGTCTTCTCAGTGTCCAGTCTCCTGGCTCTGCTACCGTCGTGGGGTGGCGCGGCCCTTGTTGGCTTGGTGCTTGGTTTCCTTTACTTGAACGAGATCGCTTGCCAGGTCCAGCTTCTCGGGGCTTCCGGCAGAGGCCAGGATCCTGAGGGCGCTGACAGCGGCGCTGTTTGCAGCAATGATTCCGCGCATGGCAGTCTACGGAAGTTCCTGTATTTCGTCGCGTTCGCGGTAGGTCTGCTGGCCATTGGGTCAACCGTTGTCCCGTTGTGGCTGCTTGTTGTGGCCGTTGGGACCGTGATAGCCGAGCCGCTCGGGATCCTCTTCTGGGTGGGCGGGGTGGGGTTGTTCGGTTATGCCGTGCTGCATCTGATCTTCGTTGTCCCGGGACTGCTACTCGGTGATCGGTCTCTGCCTCGGGCTGTTGGCGAAAGCGTCCTGCTGAGCCACTTCAACGTCTGGTCGGTCCTCGGGCTGGTCCTTATCGCGGTGGTGATCTACGAGGGACTGGGATATGCGTGGTCTTTGCCTGCTGCCGATTCATGGGCTCTGCTTGTCGGAATTGTGGGAAACGCGTTCGTTGCCACCGGCCTGACCAGTGCTGCCTTTGTGTTCTACCGTGATCGATTGAGGGTCGCGCGCCAGCTCTCGCTCGTCGGTGACTGACCGGCGAGGCACCGGGTCTTCGTGGCCGGGCGCTGCCGCGCGCTACCTATCGGCCGGCACACGTAGTCCAGGGAGTCTGATTTCTGGCTTTAGGCGGAGTTGCTGATTCAATATGACGGAAGCGAAAGCAAAACAGGTTGCCCGCTACGAGGCAAGCGATGTGCAGGTCCTGGAGGGTCTGGAGGCGGTCCGCCGTCGCCCGGGCATGTACGTCGGCGGTACCGACACCAGGGCCCTCCATCACCTGATCTACGAGGTGGTCGACAATGCCATCGACGAGGTGCTGGCCGGTGCGTGCGACGAGATCGATGTCACGATTCACCGGGATTCCTCGGTGACAGTGCGCGACAACGGGCGGGGCATCCCCGTTGCGGTGCACCCAGAACGAGGGACGTCGACTCTGGAGCTGGTGATGACGACGCTACACGCGGGCGCGAAGTTCGGAGGTGAGGGCTACAAGGTGTCTGGCGGGCTGCACGGGGTCGGTGTCTCCGCCGTGAACGCGCTCTCACGCTGGATGGAGGTGGTGGTAGACAACCCGCGCGACCGGCGGCGCTATCGCCAGCGGTACGAACGGGGCATCCCGGTGACGCCGGTCGAGGACATCGGCGAGGCCCACGGTCAGGGTACTGAGGTTGTCTACCGTTTCGACGATGCCATCTTCAGGGATGTGGCGTTTGACTTCGAGACGGTGGCGCAGCGGATGCGGGAGCTGGCCTTCGTGGCTGGTGGGGTTTTCATCCATCTCGTGGACGAGCGAACCGAACCGTTCGCCGACGAGATGAGTTTCTATTTCGAGGGTGGCATAAGCTCATTCGTGCGCTATCTCAACCGGAACCGGAAAGTGCTTCACGACGAAGTAGTCTATGCCAATCACACCGACAACGACGTGGGTGTCGAGGTGGCTATCCAGTACAGTGACACCTATCTTCAGTCGGTGTATGCCTTTGCCAACACCATTCACACCGTGGATGGCGGCACGCACCTGACGGGGCTCCGCTCCGGCCTCACCCGCACCATTAACGACTATGCCCGAAGAGAAGGAGTTCTGCGCGGCAAAGACCCCAACTTTGCCGGTGAGGATGTCCGAGAGGGGCTGACAGCCATTGTCAGCGTAAAACATCCGGACCCTCAGTTCGAGAGTCAGACCAAGGTCAAGCTGATGAACGCCGAGGTCCGGTCACTGGTGGAGACCGTGGTGGTGAACGCGCTCTCAGAGTTTCTGGAGCGCAACTCTCGGACTGCGCGGCGCATCATGAAGAAGTGCCGGACGTCGTTCCGGGCCCGCGCGGCGGCGCGCAAGGCGCGCGATCTGGTGATCCGCAAGAGCACCTTGGAGAGCCTCACCCTGCCGGGGAAGCTTGCTGATTGCTCTGAAAGAGATCCATCCAGGACGGAGATCTTTGTCGTGGAGGGGGACAGCGCCGGCGGGAGTGCCAAGCAGGGGCGCGATCGTCAGTTCCAGGCGATCCTTCCGCTGCGCGGCAAGATCCTCAACACCGAGCGAGCGCGGCTGAACCGGATTCTGCAGAACAGAGAAGTACGGGCGCTGATCTCTGCCCTAGGCACCGGCATCGGGGCCCAGTTTGACGTGAGCGGCCTGCGCTACGATCGGGTGATCCTCCTTACCGATGCGGACATCGACGGCGCGCATATTCGCACTCTGCTCCTGACGTTCTTCTTCCGTTACATGCAGCCGCTAATCGAGACTGGTCATCTCTACATCGCACAGCCGCCGCTGTACCGGGTCCAGGCGGGGAAGGTAGAGCAGTATGCCTACTCCGAACAGGAGCGGCGTGAGATTCTGGAGCGGCTGGACGGGCGCAACGTTTCCACTCAGATGTACAAGGGACTGGGTGAGATGAACCCAGAGCAGCTGTGGCAAACCACGCTCAACCCCGACAATCGCACGCTTCTCCAGGTGAGCGTCGAGGATGCCGCAACGGCCGATCGTACGTTTGACATGCTGATGGGCGCCAGCGTTCCACCCCGCCGCCGCTTTATCCAGACCCACGCCAAGGAGGTTCGCAACCTCGACGTGTAGCCTCGCCTGCCGCAGGATCAAGGTCGGGACGCACAGACGGTGCTTCGTCCGCGCTCACCGCTCCAACCACACAAGTACTCCGAGTCAACCCGTGGCGCCTGCGCACCACTCAGGATGCAAGGAAATCGATTCCTGCTTCTTAGACGTAGCGAAGGAAGGTCGAGAGACCGCCGCCCGCGGTAGCGCCTCGACCATCGGGTCTGCAGAACAAGTTCCCCAGCAGCCAATCCGCCGCGGTTGCGCGTTGTATCCGCAACCGAGGAGCCTTCTCCGTTCGATCATTCGTGTAGGGCGGGCGGCGAGCAGGCCGACGGATCAATCTTACCTTTGCCACCGCAAGCAGACGCACTTGCCTGCGCTTTGTGATCGTGTTGGCGACGCGAGATCGTGTTGATGCGAGGCCTATGGTGGCAATCCGCTCACCGTGTGGCCGTCCCCCTGAGTATGACAGATAAACCTCTTGCTGCCCTGCCCGTGGTTTCTTGGCGCCAGTCGGGTGACCAAGAATACTGTTCGCATCCCGCAGAGGACTGAGAAGCTCTTCTGGGCTGCCTGGAGCGACCGTTTTGCTGGTCTGGCGGTGCCGCTTGCCCTGGCCTGGAAACCGACGGTTGAGGGTTTCCTCCGTGACGTTTTGCCTGAATCGGTGTTACTCTTGTTGGAGAGTCGAAGCAGTTGGAATCAGTGTCAGTCGGGTCGCGTTGGAATCCCCGCCCCTCTGGTTAGAGACCGCGACTGCTGGCGTACGATGGGCGGGGGTATCGTGGCATAACCTGTTGAGACCGCTAGGTGAGGAGGTGGGTTGTGAAGAATCGTGTGGTGGTAACTGGCCTGGGCGCGATAACGCCTGTGGGGAATGACGTGCCGACCACCTGGGAGGGGCTTCTCAACGGACGCAGCGGTGTGGACCGAATCCGCTCCTTCGATCCTTCGGACTTGGACGTGCACATCGCGGCCGAGGTCAAGGATCTGAACCTCGAGAAACGTCTTGGCCGTCGTCGGGCCCGGCGCAATGATCGCTTCAGCCTCCTGGCGTTGGAGGCCGCGCGTGAGGCCGTGGCGGACAGCGGGATCAACTTTGTCGCGGATACCGTTGATCCGGAGCGGGTGGGGGTGCTGGTGGGCACGGGCATCGGCGGCGTTCTCTGTCTTCTGGAGAATTATGACGTGTACCAGACCCGGGGGCCGCGCCGCGTCAGTCCTTTTATGGTACCGAGCCTTATGCCCAATGCTGCGTCGGCAATGATTGCCATTGACTATGGGTTGAAGGGACCGAACTTCGCCATCAGCTCGGCGTGCGCTACCGGTTCTCACGCCATCGGTGAAGCGGCTGCGATGGTTCAACGTGGGGACGTGGACGCCATCATCTGCGGTGGCAGCGAATCCGCCACCCACCCGCTTTCTATATCGGCCTTTGCCAACATGGGCGCGCTCTCCAGACGCAACGACGAGCCGGAACGAGCGAGTCGCCCGTTCGACGCCGAGCGGGATGGCTTCGCCCTGGGGGAAGGCGCTGGCTTGTTGATTCTCGAGAGCTTGCACCGGGCCGTAGCCCGAGGTGCGAGGATCCGTGCCGAGCTGGTGGGCTATGGGAGATCGTCGGACGCCTTTCACATCGCTGCTCCCGATGAATCGGGGGATGGTGCGGCTCGGGCCATGGATCTGGCGCTTCGAGACGCGGGCCTGCTGCCCAAAGAGGTGGATTACGTCAACGCGCACGGTACCAGCACGCAGCTCAATGACGCCATCGAGACCCAAGCCATCCGGACGGTGTTCGGCGAGCACGCTGACAACCTAGGTGTAAGCTCCACCAAGTCGATGATCGGCCATCTGATGGGCGCTGCCGGCGCGGTCGAGGCCATTGTATGTGTCCGCAGCCTCGAGACTGGTTGGGTGCCGCCGACGATCAACTATGAGAACCCAGATCCTGCGTGTGACCTCGACTACGTGCCCAATGAGGCCAGGGAGATGAGACCGCGGGTAGCTCTTTCCAACTCCTTTGGGTTTGGAGGGCACAACAGCTGCCTGATCTTCCGCCGTTGGGAGGGTGGTGCCTGATGTCTCCTGCTCATATCGTCGGCTGGGGTAAGTATGTTCCCAAGCGGGTGCTTACCAATGACGAGCTGTCCCACATGGTGGATACGTCTGATGAGTGGATTCGTGCGCGTACCGGGATCCTTGAACGACGCATCGCCGGCGAGGGCGAAACGACCGCGAGCATGGCCACAGAGGCAGCCTGGGGGGCTCTCAAGGCTGCGGGGCTAGGCCCGGCGGAGGTAGATCTGATCATCGTGGCGACGGCTACTCCGGATTACGCCTTCCCGGCTACTGCGTGTCTGGTGCAGGACGCGTTGGGGGCCGGGAAGGCTGCGGCCTTCGATCTGTCAGCGGGATGTACGGGCTTCGTCTATGCGCTGGGAGTCGCTGCGGACATGGTCGCTGCCAGCGACGGCCCGGGGAATACCTCCACCGCCCTGGTCATCGGGGCCGAGACGCTGTCGCGGATTACGGACTGGCACGATCGGGCGACGTGCGTGTTGTTTGGCGATGGCGCCGGAGCGGTCGTGCTGCAAGCCGATGAGTCCCCGGGCGGTGTCCTCTCCACGTCTCTGGGTTCTGATGGGTCGGGTGCCGACCTGCTGTGCCTTCCTGCGGGCGGGAGTCGGGAGCCGGCTTCCCACCGCACTGTATCGGAACGGCTCCACTACCTCAGAATGCGTGGGCGGGAGGTGTTTCGGTTCGCCGCCAGGGCGATGCCGGACGCAGCGCACCGGGTTCTGGAGCAGGCTGGGCTGACGGCGGCCGATCTGGCTCTTGTGATCCCTCACCAGGCGAACCAGCGCATACTGGAGGCAGCGGCCCGAGCGCTGGAGCTCCCAGCGGAGTCAGTCTACAGCAATCTGGAACGGTACGGTAATACGTCCGCTGCCTCAATCCCTATCGCCCTCTGCGAAGCCGTCGAGGAAGGGCTCGTCCAGCGTGACGATGTGGTTGTCTGCGTTGGATTCGGAGCCGGCCTTACCTGGGGGGCGATGGCCTTGCGTTGGAGTGTGCCTCTGCCGGCGGCGCCGCCAACCTGGGTGAGGAAGGTTCGCTATCGAGTGTGGCATGGGTATGCCTCTGTGCGCTCGCTGGTGCGGCGGTTGATGCGCTGGTTGCTGTCTCGCCGACTGAAGGAATAGTTATGACCGAGTCTCAGATCGAGGGTCGAAGCTCCAACACGGCGCTCGGGCGTCTGGAGAAGATGCGGGAGGAGGCCCGTCTTGGTGGCGGACCGGAGCGCATCGCGCGGCAGCACGAAAAGGGGAAACTCACCGCCCCGGAGCGCATAGCGTACTTGCTCGATCCCGGCACGTTCCAGGAGCTGGATCCGTTTGTTACGCATCGGGCTACCCGGTTTGGATTGGACCAGCGGCGTACGCCGGGGGACAGCGTTGTCACGGGCTGGGGTGAGATCGATGGCCGGCTCGTCTATGTCTTTGCCCAGGACTTCACTGTCTTGGGCGGGTCCGTCGGCGAGGCGCATGGTCAGAAGGTGTGCAAGGTGCTCGACCTGGCCCTGGAGAACGGTGCGCCGGTCATCGGCATTAATGACTCCGGTGGCGCGCGCATCCAGGAGGGCGTTGACTCCCTGAACGCCTACGGCGAGATCTTCTGGCGCAACACGATGGCCTCGGGCGTGGTTCCACAGCTCTCCGTGATAGCGGGACCGTGCGCCGGCGGGGCAGTGTACTCTCCGGCATTGACGGACTTCGTCTTCATGGTCCAGGATAGCGGCTATATGTTCATCACCGGACCTGACGTCATCCGGTCGGTGACGCAAGAAGAGGTCGAGGCAGAGGCCCTGGGCGGGGCCGCCGTCCACGGTTCCCAGAGCGGCGTGGCGCACTTCGCGCGTTCCAGTGAGGAGGAGACCTTCGATCTGGTACGCCAGCTGCTATCCTATCTGCCGTCGAACAACGCCGAGGATCCTCCCTACGCCCCCCCTGTCGACCCACCCGACCGCATCGAACCGGCGCTGGATGAGATTGTGCCTGATGATCCTGCGGAAGCGTACGATATGCTGGACATCGTTCAGCGCGTCGTAGACGATGGCACCCTCCTCCAGGTTCACGAGCGGTTTGCCACGAACCTGGTGGTGGGCTTCGCTCGCATGGGGGGGCACGTGGTAGGTATCGTGGCTCAACAGCCGCCGGTCTTGGCCGGCGTCCTCGACATCGACGCCGCCGACAAAGGCGCACGCTTCATCCGTTTCTGTGACTGCTTCAATATCCCTTTGGTGACGCTGGTCGACACGCCTGGGTTCCTGCCAGGGGTGGAACAGGAGCACAGAGGGATCATCCGCCACGGAGCGAAGATGATCTATGCCTATGCCGAGGCGAGTGTGCCCAAGATATCGGTCATCACTCGCAAGGCGTACGGTGGCGCTTACATCGTGATGAACTCGAAGGCCCTTCGTGGCGACGTGTGCTTCGCCTATCCGGGAGCGGAGATCGCTGTGATGGGGCCGCGCGGAGCGGTGGATGTCATCTTTCGCCGTGAGCTACACCAGGCAGAGGATCCGGAGGCTCTCCGCGAAGAGTTGGTCGAGGACTACCGGGAGAACTTCGGTCATCCGTACGTAGCCGCGAGACGTGGCTATCTCGACGACGTCATCACCCCGCGCAGCACCCGACTACGCGTCATTCGAGCCCTGGAGATGCTGCAAAACAAGCGGGTGCAGCGACCGGCGCGGAAACACGGTAGTATCCCGCTGTGATGGGTACAACTGAGCCTGTCACTATTACCGGCCGGGGACGGTCTGACGAGCTGTTGATCGCTTCTGAGAGATGGTCTCCGCCATCACGGCGGACTCGGGAGGCGCAGGGGGCGCTGACTGAGAATGCCTGACAAGGTTCTGGTTGCTAACAGAGGGGAGGTCGCGGTGCGCGTGCTGCGCAGCTGCCGAGAACTCGGCTTGCGCACGGTGGCCGTTTTCTCCGAGGCCGACCGGGAGGCGCCGCACGTGCGCTACGCCGAGGAGGCCTACTGCATTGGGCCCCCGCCGGCTTCCCGGAGCTATCTTCAGGGAGGGCGCATCATCGACGTGGCACTCGAGTCCGGGGCCAAGCTGGTGCATCCAGGCTATGGTTTCCTGGCCGAGTCCTCGGCCTTTGCTCAGGACTGTGTCGACGCTGGTCTGGTGTTCGTCGGACCGCGGCCCGAGACCATGCAGCTGCTGGGTGACAAACCGGCCGCTCGACGCCTGGCCCGCGACCTGGGCATTCCTGTGCTCGAGGGCTCCACGTCGAAACTGGACGACGCCAGCCTGCTGGAAGCGGCTGAGCGTATCGGATATCCGGTGATGCTCAAGGCGGTGTCTGGGGGCGGAGGCGTAGGCATCCGTGAGGCTCATTCGTGTGAGGAGCTGAAGGCAGAAATCCCGCGCGCCAGGCAGGAGGCTCAGGCGGCTTTTGGAGAAGACGGCGTCTACTTGGAGCGGTTGGCGCAGGGGGCGCGCCACATTGAGGTTCAGCTGTTGGGCGACACGCACGGGCACGTGATCCATCTCGGAGAGCGTGAGTGCTCCATCCAGCGCCGTCACCAGAAGCTGATTGAAGAGGCGCCGTCGAGAGCCCTGGACGACAGTTTGAGACGGCACATCCATCGCGCAGCCGCGCGGATCGGAGAGGCCGTGGGATATGTTGGCGCCGGGACTGTGGAGTTCCTTCTGGATCCGGAGGGGAAGTTCTACTTCATGGAGGTCAATCCGCGTCTGCAGGTGGAGCACACGGTCACCGAGGCCGTGACGGGCATCGACATTGTAAAGGAGCAGCTCCGTATCGCGGCTGGCCGAGAGCTGCGCTTTGCCCAGGAAGATGTCGCATCTCGCGGCTGGGCGCTGGAGTGTCGCATACTGGCGGAGGACCCCGACCGGGAGTTTGCACCATGTGTCGGCCGCATTTCCCGGCTGCGCGACCCGGCCGGTCCTGGCATCCGCGTGGATAGCGGGGTTTCGGAGGGGGTGGCCATCACGCCCTACTACGACTCTTTGCTGGCGAAACTGATCGCGTGGGGTGAGACCCGGGCCGTAGCCATTGTGCGTATGCGGCGCGCCCTGGACGAGTACCATATCGCAGGTCTCACCACGAATCTGAAGCTCTACCGCGCGCTGATGAACAGCACGCGCTTCCTGGGTGGGCAGTTCCACACGGGCTTCGTGAAAGAGTCGTTTACCGAGGTGTCGAGTGATTCGGCGCAAGAGGTAGCCGCGGGATGGGAGGCCGACTCGGAACGTCGCCTCGCTGCAGCGTTGACGGCGGCCCTGGTTGATCACCGCCAGCGGGGGGGATCGGTTCCCGAGGAGGGCCGCGTCAGCCGCTGGAAGATGCTGGGCCGATGGGAGCTGACAAACAGATGGAGCTAGCCGGTGGGTGAGAGTGTGTCTCTCGATCGTGCCGAGGGAGGAGGCGGATGAAATACACCGTCAGTGTGGACGGTGAGATCTTTGAGATTGAGCTCCGACTTGGAGGACGGGCGTGGGTGAATCAGCGGCCGTACCAGATCGACCTCAGGCAAGTCGGAGGCCAGTATTCCCTGTTGATGAATCACCGTTCGTATGAAATCCACCTCGGCGAGACTGAAGAAGGTGCGCGTCGTGTGACGGTTGGGGGTCGGCCTTTCCGGGCGCGACTCCAGCGCGGACATCCGGGCTACGGGAAAGCGTGTCGGGGAGCGGCGCGCGAAGGAGGGGCCGCGTTGGGGGCCCGCCCCCCGCTCACTGATGTTGAAATGCGGGCGCCGTTGCCGGGGCTCGTGGTCGAGACCCAGGTTGACGAAGGCGATCGCGTCCAGGAGCAGGACGTCGTGGTTGTTCTCGAGTCGATGAAGATGAACCTGGAGTTGCGCGCCCCTCGCGGGGGCGTCGTGCGGGATCTGCTGGCGTTTCCGGGTCGACAGGTCGCGCAGGACGAGGTGCTGGCTGTTATCAGCCCAAACGGGGCCTCGTCTCCTCACCAGGGCGACTAGGTTACTGCCCCGCGGCGGATCGGTCTGTCAGGAGATACTGTGCGCATCCGTTCCATCACCATTGGCACTGACGTGAGCTATCCCCTCGATGAGAGCCCTTTTGAGAGATTCGAGGTGTTTCACCGCCGGGCTCGGGCGCTGTTTGATGATGTCGGGCTGGAAGTGCAGACGGTGCGGCTGGCTACTCAACCATTCCCGAGGGTATTGCGTGACCACGAGCCTGGGGAGGCCGTGCGGCTCGGCCGAGCTCTGGAGGCAGCCTGTCGGGCCCACGACATCGATTACGGTTCCATAGGCCCGGTGGTAGCCACTGATCGCGGAATCGACCTTTCGCACATCGACGCGATCCCGGACGTCATCCGGCAGACCGAGATCGTTTTCGCCGCGATCCTGGTGGCCTCGAAGCAGTCTGGCGTCAATCTGGAGGCTATAGGAAGGGCTGCCGAGATCGTCGTCGAGATTGCCCATTCCACCTCCAGGGGGTTCGGCAACCTGCGCCTCGCCATTCTGGCGAACTGCGGGGCGGACTCGCCGTTCTTTCCAGTCTCTTACCACAGCGGACCTGAGCCGTGTTTCTCCATCGCCACCGAGGCGGCGGATCTGGCCGTGACAGCTTTCGCGGGGACTAGGGGCCTGAGCGACGCGCGCGCCAACCTGAAGAATGCCATTGAGGAGAAAGCACAGGTCGTCGAAGACATCTGCCACGCCCTGGAGGATGATTTCGGCCTGCGGTTCGGCGGCATCGATTTCTCATTGGCGCCATTCCCAGAGACGGCGCGGAGCATTGGGCGCGCCATCGAGAACTTGGGCGTCGACGCCTTCGGGAGCAGCGGTACCTTGTCTGCTGTCGCGTTCATCAAACGGGCGATCGAGGAGGCGGACTTCAAGAGTTGTGGTTTCTCCGGCGTAATGCTGCCCGTCTTGGAGGACAGGACGTTGGCTGAGCGGAGTGTTGAGGGGCTCTACACAGTCGACAGCCTTCTGCTTTACTCGACTGTGTGTGGAACCGGTCTGGATACACTCCCGCTCCCCGGCGATGCCACTGTTGAGGAGCTGTCGGCGATTCTTTTGGATGTCGCAACCCTCTCCCTGGTGGTCGATAAGCCGCTGACGGCCCGGTTGATGCCGATACCGGGGGGGCAGGCGGGGGAGGCGACGGGTTTCGACTTCCCGTACTTCGCCAACGCGCGCATTCTGGGGTTGCGGAAACGCGGCGCCCCCAGGATCTTCGAGGAAAACGCATTCCTTCCATGGTAGCGCCAGGCGAACCAGCGTTGGCGGGCTTTCTCCAGGGAAGCTAATCGGCAGTCCCAGCTTGGCGCACTATCCGGGCAGCGGGGTATGACCCGGTAGATCGGGTTGCCGCCGTAACGAACCGGGCGAGTGGAGGAACCTCTTCCTGAGCACTATGCAGATGTCACCGCTATCCTGGAATCCTGGTCAAGCATCATCTATCCAGCGTGTGGCTACCGCGCCGCTGATCCAGGAGCGAGCCTCGTGCTGTCCATCCTCCGCCTGGCGCCACCCCCGTCAGCGGCGCACCGGTGGGTTGCCGCTCCACAGCCATCTCGACCTCGAGCTGGAGAGGTGCGTCAGGCAGGAAGCTGAGTCGGAGGCGACCCTGGCTACGGGTTAGGACGAACTGCTCCTGCACGAGTTGACCAGATTGTGGTCTCAGCCGAGTTCAAGCGTCACAGGACCGTATGAGGGGGCCGCGTCACCCCGCCGCTGTCCGGGGGAGGCCAGCGGCCGCGGATCGGCAACCGGCCCGCAGTTTCCATCTGAAGACCTCGGCCGGTTTGCGGACGCGCATCGCGACCGTGATTGCGTCCTCTGGATCCTGGAGTATACTGGGACGCTGAATCCCGGCCGCTTGGGGAGATCGCAGTTCAGCTCCTGCCAGGGGGGTGGGGCGTGACGCTACGAACAAAGGAGATACAATGTCATCGGGTGTGAAAGCAGGTCTCATCGGTGCCGCTGTCGCGGTCGTGTTATCGCTGCTGACTCTGATTCCTTGTCTCGGATGTATCGCCGCCATCGGGACGCTACTCCTGTATGTAGCGGTTGGCATCCTTGCCGGTTACTGGATGGACCCGCCTCGAGAAGTTGGAAAGGGCGCGGGAGCCGGGGCCGTCGCTGGATTGATCGCGGCCTTCGCCGGTGGGACGACCAGGGTGCTCGTAAACGCTGCTCGCTTTACGGTGGGCGGGGCTGATGTCACGCTCAGACGGCAGTTTCGCCAGCTTCCGCCTGGGCTCATAGATCAGTGGCGCGATCTAGGTTTCGATCCCGGAATGCTTGCCAGGCCGGGATGGGCCATCGTGACGTCCACTGTCTGCTGCGGACTGGGGATGCTGCTGGCGACCGTGCTGGGAGCCGCGGGCGGGGCTGTTCTGGCGTCCATTCGCAGCCAGCGCTAGCGCCCGGATATGAGCCACCAGGGGGCTAGCATGGCTGGACCGGCAGAAGGGGACCAGCCCACAGCCGCACGTCCATCCTGGTCGCCCCTGGCGCCCTCCACTCGTGCGTTTCTGGACGAGGCACGGGAGGCTCCCGGATTCTCCTGGTTCGACCGGGTTCACGGCTACGTCTACGCGCGCTGGCCCCGCCTGTATATCGGGGTGGCGACGGGCCGGCATCCGCTTGCTCGCGTCATCGCGCCCGTTGCCGGCTGGATTCTCGACTGGTTCAGTGCTCGGTCGCCTGCCGGGCCAGCCATGGTAGGCATCGGGTTCGCCGATGCCTACCACGGCAAGGTCGTGCCCCTGGAGCAGGCCACCCGGCTGGTCACGGTGGACGAGGAAATTCGCCTGACGGACTTGGAGCAGATCATCCCCTACGGCCAGGCCCGTGACCTCGTGCTCAAGAACCCCGGTCACATAGCGGCTCTCGACTGTCCGTGTCGTGCCAACCGCCGTGACCCTTGTGAGCCCCTCGACGTCTGTCTCATCGTTGGCGAGCCCTTCGCGAGCTTCATTGTTGAACATCATCCAGAGCGCTCGCGCTGGATCTCGCCTGAAGAGGCGGTGGGCATTCTGCACGCCGAGGACGAGCGCGGTCACGTCCATCACGCCTTCTTCAAGGACGCCATGTTGGGGCGCTTCTACGCGATCTGCAACTGCTGCGCCTGCTGCTGCGGTGCGATGCAAGCTCACCGAACCGGCGTACCGATGCTGGCCCCCTCGGGCTACGTTGCCTGCGTGCAGGCCGACCTATGCCTGGGATGCGGTGCCTGTGTTGACACCTGTCAATTCGGGGCGCTCTCCGTCCGCGAGCGTCGTGCCAGCGTCGAGTACGAATCCTGTATGGGTTGCGGCGTGTGCGTCTCCACGTGCGCGGAAGGGGCGCTGGCCCTGAGGCGCGACGCCATCAAGGGCGAACCGCTCGATGTCCGCAGCCTGATGGGCGATGCCCAGTGTGTCTAGAACGGTCTGACGCACACAGTCGAGTGGGTCGCGCCTTCCCGGATGAGCAGGCGGGCTGGACTCGACCGTCCCGGTGAGCGATCTCCGCATATTGCCCAGACAGTCGCTCGAGGAAGGTCCTTCGGTGCTCTCGGGCTCGGACTCGGTGCTCTGACCCTCCCCCACGTGATCCGCCGAGCCATCCCGATGTCCCGTTCCGGCATCGGCCCGGGTCCACGATGGGCGCCCCGGAGCCCCGGGGTCTTTTTGCCCGCCGCTGAGAGAGCCGTGCCTCCCGGAGCCAGCATGTTGCTTACTCTGTGCGCGGCGAGGATCACGCGTTACGGGTCTTCGTCACTGCCAGCGCGGACCTCGCCGTCGTCATCTTGACTCTCTGCGCGGAGGTGGTATACTCCCCGGTCTGTTTGGTGGCCTGGATGGCCGAACTGGCTATGGAAGGAGAGAAGAGAGATGAGACGCACGATTTGGTTACCCATCGTCCTCTTGGCATTGACCTCGCTGGCTTGCTCGCTGTTGGGGAGGGCCGAGCAGGTCATTGAGCTCGGCGGGGAGGCCGCCACGACAGTTGCCGAGGCGGCTACGGCGGTGGGCGAGGAGGCCCTTGTCTCACCGGAAGCGGGGACGTCGGACGACGCTACGGAACCCGCCGATCCTGATGCAACGGTGCCCGATGTTGATCCGGATGCGCTGGCAGGGCTCGAGAGCTACCGTATGCGGTTACAGACAGAGTGGATACCGGATGAGGGAGATCCGGAGTCTACGACGATGGAGCAGGCGCATACGCGCAACCCGCGGGCTCGTCGGTTTGTGATGGGTGACGGGCAAGGTGACGCCTTCGAGATGGTTCAGATTGAGGATCAAGCCTGGTACTGCTCAGCGGGGACGTGCAGCCAATCGGAGGCGGATCCGGACGATCTGGCGACAAGCTTCGAGGATGCCCTACCGTTCGACCCGACCAGCGCCTCGGATGACGCCGACGCCAATTTCGTGGGTCGAGAGACGGTGAACGGCGTGCAAGCGCGACGCTACGCTCTTGCCCTGACGACCCTGGAGGCGGCAGTGCTGGCTCAAGGGGATGTCTCCGATGTCGAGGGCTACGTCTGGATCGCCGACGAGCCCGATCTACCGATTTTCACTGTTCGGTATGAGTTGTCGTGGACTGAGACCCGCGATGAGCGAGGGGGCCGGGGGCGATTGACCTACGAGGTATACGACGTCAACGCGCCTATCACCATCGAGCCGCCCGAGGGCGCCGAGAAGAGCGGGTTGCCAGAGGACATCCCACCCTATCCCAATGCCCAGGGAGGCTTCAGCATGGAGGGGATGACCGCGTTCACCTCGCCCGACGATGTCGCTGCCGTTGCTGATTTCTACCGTGACCGGCTGCCTGCTGAAGGCTGGACCAGCGAGAGCGACGAAGATACAGGAGACGCAGTGAACCAGCTGTGGCAGAAAGAGGGCCGAGAGCTGATCCTGATGATCTCGTCCGATAACGGTGAGACCAGCGTCACGATCATGGTTCAGTAGGCTTCTCAAGTCTAGACGCTTGAGTGATCGACAACCGGAGTGGACCTTGCCGCTCCGGTTGTTCCTTTGTGTAAGTCAAAGGCCGTGCCAGTCAAGGGCGGTGACCCTCTTGCGTGACGCAACAGGCTTGGGCCGTGAGGGCCAGCCTGCGGGGAAGGGTGATCCGCAGGGGAGCCTCCCCCCTGCCTGCCCGCCGTGGCGACTGACGCCTCATTGGAAAAGGCGGGTGATCTCGTCCTGATCGAAGCGGGGGAGCGGTCGGTTGCCCTCGCGAGTGTACATCATCATTCCCTCTTCGCGCTGAACGACCCGGCCGATACGTGTGGCATGGATGCCCTCTCGCTCAAGAGCTGCTTGAACCCTGGCCCCGTCATCGTGCGCAACCGCCAGAAGAAGGGCTCCCGACGCGATCAAACCAAGGGGGTCCAGGCCCAATGCCGTGCAAAAGGCCCTGGTCTCCGGAAGGATGGGGATGCTGTCTTCGGAGATGGCCAGACCTACCCCGCCTGCCTCTGCCAGCTCCCAGAGGCCGGTGGCCAGCCCCCCCTCCGTCGGATCGTGCATAGCGTGCACCTCCCCGGCGTCCGTCGCGACACGTGCATCCTCCACAACGCTGATTCCGGGCTCATAGAGGAATTGGCGGCTTCGCTCCACCATCAAGCGATCCACATCCTCCAATTGATCCCCTTTCTCACGCGCGATGATAGCCGTGCCTTCCACGGCGACCCCCTTTGTGAGCAGGAGCTCATCTCCGACCCGAGCCCCATCCGGCCGGACCAGGCCCTCTGGCGTTACCTCTCCCAGCATAAACCCGACGACGATAGGCCGATTCAGTCCATGGGTGATCTCCGTGTGACCTCCCACCAGGGCGATCTCAAGCTGCTCGCAAGTGCTGGCGATCTGCTCGAAGATCCTGTCCACAAGAGCTTCGTCGGTCCCGGACTGCGGTAGGAGAAGCGTGGCCAGGAACCAGTGAGCCCTCGCACCGGTACATGCGATGTCGTTCGCGTTGACGTGCACCGCGTACCACCCGATCTCATCGGTAGCGAAGGTGATGGGGTCCGTCTTCGCCACGACATAACGGTCGTCGAAAGAGATGACCGCCGCGTCGTGTCCAATCCTGGGGCCCACGACGACTCGCTCGTTCGAGGGAGCGTATCGATCGAAGAGTCGGCTCAGATACTCGGCCGGCAGTTTGCCTAGAGGATATGTTTTTCGCATAGTATTCGATCCTGTCACGATGGAAGAGTGTTTCCCCATTCTAGCGCACCTGACCCAGATCACAAGTGCGGGGGGTTGTCTTGTCGTCTCCTCCGGCTATAATGGGCCGTGCGGATCGTTGCCCTGGCACTGGGCGTCGGAGTTTGTCTGCGTCTCTGGGTGCGGGTCACGCGCCACGGGGTCGCGCCGTCACGGGAAAGCGGGACATCCGGAACTACCCCGGCGTGCGGGACGGTCTTGAGGATTGTCGTCACGGGGTTGATGAGCGGGGGGGGAGAGCGGATGCGCGGTAGCTGTCGCCGGTGGATGATTGGTGGCGCTCTTCTATCATGGTTCGCTCTGGTCCCCATCGGGGCAGCACTCCTGGTGCGCGGGCTTGGTGACGCCGCGCTACCGACGCTCAATGCCCGGGCTCTGGCCATCCTCGCCGCTGCCTTGTTCGTGACCGTGCCGTTCGGCGCTGTTCTCCTTCTTGTTCGGCACCGTCCTGGGTGGCGGGCCGTCCGTGCTGTGGCGACGGCTCTGTTGATCGGCGGCGGCTACGTGCTGCTCGACGCTGTGGTGCGAACGATTCTGCCTCAGAACGGCGCTCTGGTCTTGTTGCGAGACCGCTACGCAGCCGCTGGGTTGCGCCTGGTCGCTTTGGTTCCCTATGCCGTCTCTTCTGGCTGGCTGGCTCCGCGTTTGATGGGCCTCTCCGATCGCTCTGTGCGGCGCTGGCTCGGATTGGGCCGACTTCGTTGGTCTACCTTCTCCCTCTCCCTCGCCGCTGCGGCTCTGGTCACATCGCCGTGGCCGGTGACGGGCGCGCTGGGTGATGGCCTTGCCAGCCTTGCGCTCAGCGTGGAGATGGTCCTCCGCGTGGTGCCTCAAGTCCTCGTCTTCTGGGGTGTCGTGTTCTACCTCTTGACCACCTCCTTCGCTCGGGCGGAGGCGGCGGCCGCTGTCACCATCCTGATCTATGCGCTCGGTGCTCTGGGCAGGTTCCTTCCCGGGGCCGACTCAACGGCCTTGGCGGAGGCCGTCTTCCTGCTGCCCTTGGGTCTACTTCTTGCGGAGCTGCGCGTTCGCGGGGGAAGTGTCTTTCCCCTCTTCGCTATGGCGTTCTGCTATCAGGTTGCCCCGTTGCTCTTTGTCGATCCGCGTGACGCCATCGCCAGCGGTATCCCCGAGCTTCAACACCTCGGGAGCTACGTCGCGGTCGTCCTGGCAGCGACTATCTTGGGGAGTGTTCTGTGGTTAGGGCGGCGTGTGTCAAAGGGGTGTGACAAAGACGACGAGGAAACTGGAGCTGCGTGGCGGGTGGTCGCGCTGGCGGTCGCCGCGTGGGGCTCATGGGCTGCAATCTACCTAGTAGCCGGAGAGCCCGGGTTTTCCAACCATGGGTTTCTTGTCATTCTCGAGGAGCAGGCCAATCTGGAGGCTGCCTACGACCTGCCGGATCGCGAGGCACGTCTGTCGTACGTCTACCAGGCGTTGGTGGAGACCGCCGAAACCAGCCAGTCGTCGATTCGGGATGAGCTGGATGCCCTGGATGTTCCTTACCGTCCCCATTACATCATCAATATGGTGCGCGTAGACGGGCATCGCTGGCTGATGGAGGTTTTTGAAGGGCACCCGGGGGTTGCCCGGGTGCTTCTCAATCCCAATGTCCGCGAGTATCCGCGTCGTGTTCCGTTTCCCTATGAGCCCGCCGGAGCGAGCACCGTGGGCGTGGAGGAGAACCTGGTCGCCATCGGCGCTGACGATGCCTGGGCCCGGGGAGTGGACGGGACGGGGATCGTCGTGGGCGGTCAGGATACCGGCTATGCGTGGTATCATCCCGCGCTGAGGAAGCAATATCGCGGCTGGGATGGACAGCGGGTCGATCATAATCACAACTGGCACGATGCCTGGGATGACAGTCGCGTCCCGTTTGACGACGGATTCCACGGTACCCACACCATGGGCACTGTGCTGGGTGATGACGGCGCTGGCAACCGCATCGGCGTCGCGCCGGGTGCGCAATGGATCGGCTGCCGCAACATGCGCCGAGGGTTCGGAAACCCGGGCTCCTATGCTGCCTGCATGGAGTTCCTGCTCGCTCCATTTCCCCTTGGAGGCGATCCCTTCTCGGACGGCGACGTGACTCTCGCGCCTCACGTAATCAACAACTCGTGGGGGTGCCCTCCTATGGAGGGGTGCTTTCCCGAGACGTTGAGGACAGGAGTGGAAGCGCTTCGGGCGGCTGGCATCATGATGGTGGTCAGTGCGGGCAACGAAGGGCCGGCCTGTGGCACGGCGACGGTGCCCCCCGCTAACTACGAGGCCTCCTTCTCCGTCGGGGCGACGACGGTGGAGGGAGACATTGTCGGCTTCAGCAGCCGCGGTCCCGCGGATGGTTTGACCAAGCCGGACGTCGCTGCTCCGGGGCAGCGTGTGCGGTCGAGTGTGCCGGGAGGCGATTATGCCTACGCTGGTGGGACCTCGATGGCCGCTCCCCACGTAGCGGGCACTGTTGCCCTGCTCTGGTCAGCTGATGCCGGGCTCGTAGGCGACGTGGACAGAACCGAGCAGCTTCTTTGCTCAGCAGCCGAACCCAGGGAGGTGTACCGATCCTGCGCGGTAGCACTGGTGCCCGAGGCCCCTCTGGCTGCGGCGGCCTCACCACTTCCCTGTGCCTGTGGCGGCACGACTGGCGTGCCGAACAACGTCTACGGCTGCGGTGTGGTAGACACGGGTGCCGCGGTAAAGGCTGTTCTCGGGGAATGAGGGGTTCCTCTCCCCGGCGGGTTCGGGGGCATCTGCCCCCCACCGGGAGCTGGCCCTGCCCCCAACATATGTCCCTTACCGTCTGTGAGATCGTCGTCACGGGCTCGTCTCCGGCAGCCGCCACGGCGCTGCCGGCGCGCTTCCTCTGCCGGTAGCACATCACGGATGCCCTCTGGCTCGCGCTGAAAGGGGTCCTGGTGGCGCATTGTGTCGCAGCGATTCGTGTCTGTGTCGCTCCAGCGCGCGCTGGACGCCGCACAGGCACATCTGGCGGAAACCGCTAACCTGATGTAAGATAGTCTGTGCCAACCCGGTCCCACTAACCTGAAGGAGGACTCCCCGTGTCAATGCGAGATGTTCTAGCTCTGATCCTCGGCGGGGGGCAGGGTAGTCGTCTCTACCCGTTGACGAAGCTCCGCGCCAAGCCCGCCGTCCCTCTGGGCGGCAAGTACCGCCTCATCGACATCCCCATCAGTCTCTGTATCAATGCTGGTATTCCGAAGATCTATGTCTTGACCCAGTTCCTGTCCGAGTCCCTCCATCGCCATATCTACCAGACCTATAAGTTTGACGTCTTCACCGATGGCTTTGTCCACATCCTGGCCGCAGAGGAGACCAAGACGGGCATGGACTGGTATCAGGGCACCGCCGACGCCGTGCGCAAACAGCTCTGGCGCATCGGACACGTGCGAGCAGAGGACGTTCTCATTCTCTCGGGAGACCATCTCTACCGTATGGACTACGCTGAGTTCGTCGGGCTCCATCGGGAGAAGCGCGCTGATGTGACCATCGCGGTACAGCCCGTCGGCGCGGAAGCCGCCACGCGGTTCGGTATCTTGAAGAGCGACGCGGATGGGCGCATCACCGCGTTCCACGAGAAGCCGGCGCCTGAGGAACTGGACGGCCTGGCCAGCCTGTCCGGGGCAGAGAAGCCATACATGGCCTCAATGGGGATCTACCTCTTCCGCGCAGACGTACTGGACCGGGTGCTGCGGGCGTCAGAGGCTGAGGACTTCGGCAGAGAGGTCATTCCCGATGCCATTGAGGAGTCTCGTGTTTACGCCTTCGAGTTCGATGACTATTGGGAGGATATCGGCACCATCCGCGCTTTCTACGAGGCGAATCTCTCTCTCAGTCATCCCGACCCGCCGTTCGACTTCTACGATATGGAACACCCCATCTACACCCATCCTCGGTTCCTCCCTCCCTCTGTCACAGATGGGTGCGCGTTGGAGAAGGCCGTGGTGGCCGATGGCTGTCTTGTCCACGGGTCTCGCATAACCGAGTCCATCATCGGCCTGCGCAGCGTCATAGGGCCGGAAGTCCGCATTGCCCGGTCCATCGTTATGGGCGCGGACTTCTACGAGACGCCGCAGCGGAAGGCGGAGAATCGCGCCTTGGGCCGTCCGCACGTGGGCATCGGGCGGGGCAGCAGCATCGAGGGCGCCATCATAGACAAGAACGCGCGCATCGGAGAGGGTGTTACGATTCGCGCTCGCGATCCAGACTCTGAGATGGTGGAAACCGAGGACTACGTGATCCGGGGCGGCATCGTGGTCGTTCCCAAGAACGCCGTTATCCCCGATGGTGCAGTAATCTGATTCGAGAGGGCGGGTTGGTGACTCGCGGATCAGATCGCCTCAGATCGCCGATCTCTGATCACGAATCCGCCAACCCGTTTCTCACTGTCTGCCTTGGCTTTCTCGAATCTGTCTCCGCCATGGAATCGCTGCACAACTCCTCTTGCTCTGTCGATCAGCCCCGCTTGACGTAATCATCGTGCCGGCCCGGGCCGCGAGCAGGGAGTCGCTCACTGTCGGGCGAGTGAGTACAGCCTGACCTCTCGCTCGGGGGCTTCCGGCCGCCCACCCCCGCGCTGCCGGGCGAAACCCTGGTCCAACGCCCCGCGGAGACGCCATCCCTCTGTGGCACGGCCCACGAGATACCGTATTCGGTTGGGCTCGTCAGAGCGTCGGCTGAGGTGGCGCGCGGGATTTCGCCGAAAGTGCGATTCGCTCTTGACAAATCTCAAGTGATATATTATAATTCTCAAGGATCGGCTCAAATTCTATTGATTGGAGGCTCTATGTACACTGCTCCGACCGAGTGTTCGGTCTGTCATAATGACATGCTGGTCACACGGATGGTATGCCGCAACTGCGGCACTGCTGTGGAGGGCCGCTTCACCCTGGGGCCACTCTTCCAGTTGACGCCCGAGCAACGTCACTTCGTGGAGATATTCATCCGCTGCGAGGGGAAGCTGAACCGGGTACAGGAGGAACTGGGCCTTTCGTACCCCACCGTCCGAAGCCGTCTCGAAGAGGCTATGCGCGCCATGGGTTACGAGGTGGGGGAACGCGAGGAGGCGTCCGATCAGCGCCGCCAGGAGATACTTGAGCGGTTGGCTCGGAAAGAGATCTCTGCGGACAGGGCCCTTGAGCTGATTCAAGAGGGCTAGAGAGCTGACCCCGCCGATGGTGGATGTCGGCGCCGGAAGGCGAAGGAGGAAGTCATGTTCAAACGTACCCTTGAGGTGCCTCGGGCGCCTCACGTCGTCGTCCGTGAATGCTTGGGCAACTTGACGGTGCGTGCAGGGAGCGAGCAGCAGATCACCCTCTTGGTGCTGAACGGCGACGAAGACCTGGATCTCGAGGAACGCGGGGAGACCGTTACTCTCTCGATCGCCGCTGACTGCACAGTCACGTGCCCGTCCGACACGACTCTCAGGGTGGAACGTGTGCTGGGGAATCTGCGCATTGAGGACGTGGAGGGGTCCCTCGACCTCGACCTGATCCGTGGAAATGTAGCCCTGCGCCGGGTTGGTCCCGTATCCCTGGATGAGGCGCTGGGAAACCTGAGCGCCCGTGAGGTTGCTGGAGGCCTTGAAGCCCTTGACGTGAAAGGAAACGCCCACGCCAGCGCAGTGGAGGGCCCCGTCAAACTGGCCGAAGTGGCTGGCAACCTGATGACCGAAGGTCTGGCGGGTGGGCTCGAGGCTGAGAAAGTCCGTGGAAACGTCAGGCTGGGACCACCGTTCTCGCCGGGGGTCGACTACCGTGTGAACGCCAGCGGCAACCTGACCGTGCGCGTGCCGGCCGACGCGAGTCTCCGTCTTACCGTCCGCGCCCGTGGTCATAGTCATTCCAGCATCCCGGGTCTGGACTTGGAGCGCCACGATGGTGCAGTCGAAGGCACCTTGGGTGACGGAGAGGCCACCCTAGAAGCCGACGTGAGAGGCAACCTGGCCCTCCGTCCGGATGGGAGCGACGACTCATTCGAAGGCGGCGTCGAGCTTGAGGAGTTGGGTGCCCACATCGAGCACCGGGTGCATGAGGCACTCGCAGAGATGGCCACCCGTCTCGAGGCCAGTCTTGGCCGTGTGGATCCGGAGGCGGTCAAGCGGCGCGTGGAGCGGACGACGGAGCGAGCACGCCGGAAGGCGGAGCGCGCCGCTGAGCAGGCTCGCCTGCGCGCCGAGCGAGCCGAACGCCGCTGGCAGCGCGCCAGCGGTCACAGAGCCCGGCCCGAGCAGGCTGCCACGGATGAGGAGAGGCTTCGCGTGCTACGCATGGTTGAGGAAGGGAAGCTCACCCCGGAGCAGGCTTCGGAGCTCCTCGCTGCTCTTGAGGGCTCGTGACGGCGATCACTGAATGAAGGCTCTTAGGCGCCACGTCGAGCGTATGGGCGGACTCGGCCGCAATGCCAAGCTCTTCTTGGTGATGACGGCCCTGAGCGGCCTGGGAAGCGGCATCTTCCGGCTGTTCCTGAACCTTTTCATATTGGCACGAGGAAACAACGAGGCGTTCCTGGGTGCCTTGATGTCGCTGGAGAGCCTGTCTGCCCTCGGACTGGGGCTCCCGATGGGGGTGGCGGCTGACCGATTTGGGCGGAAGCGGTCGTTTCTCCTCGGTCTGCTCCTTTCGACCACGGGAGTGCTGGTTGTGGTGCTTTCGCCGCTGGATTGGCCGCTGTTGGTGGCTGCTGTCGTGTGGGGCGGCGGAGACGCGATCTACATGGCCACCGGCCCGGCCTTCATGGCCGAGAACGCTGCGGCGGACAAGCGAGCCACGCTGTTCAGCACCCGGATGGGACTGATGATGCTGGTTGGTTTCGCTGGGAGCCTCATCGGCGGTCCGATGCCGGGCTGGTTTGGCTCGCTGTTGGGGCAGCCGCCCGAAAGCGCTCCTGCCTACCGTGCTACTCTCCTTCTCGCTGCCGCTGTGATGTCCCTGTCTCTGATCCCTCTGTTGATGCTGCACGAGCGGCGTGAGTTTGATGGTCCTGGCGATGGTGGATTGGGGCTTTCTCTTCGATCTCTGGTGCTGAGAAAGGATGTCTGGAGGCTCCTGGTGCCGCAGCTTGTCATTAGTCTGGGTGCCGGGCTTCTGATTCCGTATCTCAACATCTTCTTCAAGCAGCGCTTCGGGATCAGCGATAGCCTTCTGGGCTTCGCCTTTGGGGTCTCACAACTGGGAATGGGGCTCGCCACCATGCTCGCCCCTATAGCCGCCGAACGTTGGGGGAACGTGCGCACCATAGTTGGAAGCCAGCTTGCCTCGTTGCCCTTCCTGCTGATGCTGGGTTTCGTGCCAACTCTGCCCGTCGCTGTCGGCGCCTTCTGGGTGCGAGCTACGCTGATGAACATGGGCGGGCCCCTGTATACCGCCTTCGCTATGGAGCAAGCTGAGGAGCACGAACGCGGCAAGCTCGGCGCGATGCTGGGCTTGACCTGGTCCGTTGGGCGTGGCATCGGGCCGGGCGTCAGCGGTGTCGTGCAGCAGAGCCTCGGGTTCCCGCCGCTCTTCCTGGCCACCGGTGCGACGTACTTGGTGGCAGCGCTGATGCTCCACGGCTTCTTCGGCCAGACAGACCGAGCGGTGGTTCGCAGTTCGTTGCATGGTGCGTCGGAGAGTGGCCGTCCTGCGATGGTCGATGACGAAGGGCCGGCGAGGAGTCTCTAGAGATGCCGCAGTCTCTTCCGAGTTGCCCCATGGCGCTGGCACGCCACTCCGTAGGCAAGAAACCGCCGCCTGCGTCATTCCGACCGGAACGGAGCACAGCGGAGTGTAGCGGAGGAATCTCGTTGCCAGCAAGGGCGAGATTCCTGGACTCGCGGTGCTCGCTCGGAGTGATGGTTCTCGGTGACTGGGTGATCAGTTTCTTAGTAGTGGAATGCGATCGTTTACCGTCGTCTGGGTGGGACAGGTCGTTTCCCTGCTCGGAACCGCTATGAGCCACTTTGGTCTCACCCTGTGGGCCTACGAGGTCACGGGCAGGGCCACGCCCCTGGCGCTGGTCGGCTTCTTCTTCGCCACGCCCATGGTCGTTCTTGGTCCTCTTGTCGGCATGCTGGTCGATCGGACTGCCCGCATGTGTATGTTTTCCTCTTTCGCTCCCATCATAAATGGGGCCAATCAGGCCATTTGGCAGTCTAGAGTGGCCCCCGATGTCCAGGGCAGGGTCTTCACCACTCGTCGCCTGGTTGCCGGGCTGGTGATGCCGGTGAGCCAGCTCCTGGCGGGTCCTTTGGCCGACCAGGTTCTGGAACCGGCGATGGACGAGGGGGGAAGGCTGGTGTCATCGTTTGGAGGGCTGGTTGGCAGGGGCGTGGGTGCGGGGAAGGGCTTGCTGTTTGTGGTGACCGGGGTTCTGGCTGCGCTGAACACGGCAGCTGCCCACCTGGTCCCTGCCGTTCGCAACGTTGAGGATGCCTTGCCGGATCACGACGATGCAGTGCTCCAGCAGGCTGCTGTCCGGTAGGGGGCACATTCAGAATATCCAGAGGGAAGTGATGAGCGAACAGCGTCTACGGATATTGGATCTGATCGAAGCTGGCCAGATCAGCGTGGAAGAAGGGTTGCAAAGGCTGAGCAAGCTGGCAGACGCAACGCCGTCGGAGTCCTCTCCGATGGCAGAGACAGTGGCACCCACCGGGGAGCAACATGAGCGACCGCCCGAGTTCCTTATGCCCTGGTTCGTCCGCTTCGCCGGGCAGATCGTCTTCGGCGCCGGAGTCGCTGTCCTGGCCGCGGGAGGCTTGTTGCTGGCGCGAGCATACGGATCGGACGGCGGAGCCCGGCTGGGATGGGGATGGGGCTTTTTTGCGCTGGGCTTGCTCGTGATGATCACGGGCTGGTGGCTTCAACGCGCGCGTTGGCTCTACGTGCGGATCCGGGAACCGGGAAGGCGCGGGCTCATGATCGCGCTTCCAGTCCCGCTCCTGTTGGTCACCTGGTTGCTGCGGGTTGCTGGCCCTTTCGTTCCCCAGATCGGGGAGACCGGTGCCGACGAGCTCATCTTGACTATGCGAGAGGAGATTCGACGCGGGAACGTCTTCGTCGTTGAGGTCGAGGACGAGGACGGTGAGGAAGTCACCATAGCCGTCTGCTAGGAGGTGAACCAAGTGACCGCCAATGAAGAGAGATTGAGAGTGCTTCAGATGCTGGAGGACGGGAAGATCACGCCGGAGGAGGCGACGTCCTTGCTTCGAGCCCTGAGTAAGGGCCAGGAGGCGGGCCCGCGCGCCGCTGCGCCCGGGACCAAGTCCCGCTATCTTCGCATCCGTGTGACGGACCTGGACTCGGGTGCCGGGAGGGTCAATGTGACCATCCCGTTGGGGTTGGTAAGCGCCGGACTACGGATCGCCGAACGATTCGCCCCCGAGTCCCAGGATATCGATCTCCACGAACTGGAAGATCTGATCGCCAGCGGCGCAGAAGGCAAGATCGTCGAGGTCATGGACAGCGAGGACAACGAGCGCGTGGAGATCTACGTGGAGTAGCGATTGGGGATCAGCTGATCTGCGCCAGGCACCCGGCAATGGCCGACTGTTGGTCGACGGAATCGCCCTTCTGGTTCCACCACGCCAGGAACTCAACGTTTCCGGCCGGGCCTCGCAGCGGCGAAGGCATGAGCCCTTGCAGAGCCAGGCCTACGCCAGCGGCCTTTCCCAGTACGTCCTGTAGCACTTGTCTATGGACGTCGGGGTCGCGCACCACGCCGCCCTTCTCCACGTTCTGCGGGCCGGCCTCAAACTGGGGTTTGATCAGCGCCGCCACCTCACCCTGGCCCGTAAGCCAGCCCACTGCTGCGGCAAGAATCAGCTCCAGCGAGATGAACGAGACGTCGATTGTGACGAGATCCACCGGCTCTGGCAGGCTCTTGAGATATCGCGCATTGGTGCGCTCCATCAACACCACACGAGGATCGTTGCGCAACTTCCAGTGCAGCTGCCCATACCCGACATCGATGGCGTACACGCGCCGCGCGCCGCGCTGGAGCAGACAGTCCGTAAACCCGCCCGTCGAGGCGCCCACATCCGCCGCCACGACACCGGTCACATCGATGCCGAACCGATCCAGCGCTGCCTGCAGCTTCCTTCCTCCCCGACTCACGAAGGGGGGCTTGGCCTGGATCGTGATCTCAGCATCCTCTGCGACCGCCGTGCTCGGCTTGTGCACCAGCTGCCCGTCGACACGTACCTCGCCCGCTCGGATTAAGCGTTGAGCCTTGTTGCGGCTCTCCGCTAACTCCCGTTGCGCCATCAAGATGTCGAGCCGTCTCTTCCCCATGAGTGTCGAGAGGATACCCCGGAATCCATCACCGCGCAAGGCCTCGCAAGGGGACTGTTGAATAAGTCATTGGGAGACGAATTTGTGGATGCGTGCGTGCCGCCGAAGCTGGATCGTGCGGCGTGCCACGCCCATTTCGAGGCTCCATCGGTTCGAGAGTGAGTCCGGCGTGGCCAGAGACTGGCTGGGGAGAGTTCTTCGACACGCTCCGTAAGAGGGTTGAACGGGTGGTAGCCAGCTCGGTGAACAGGGAGTAGTGCATAGATGCAGCAGAACTGCACGTTCGCCCTGTGGTCAACCTGCCTGCAGCCTCGCTCGACCCAACAGCGGGGGGTATCTGCCTCTCCCGTCCGTCTGTCAGTCCGGTTCCCCTCTTGGTACTCAGCACGGAGAACGATGACCCCGCTGTACTACCACTCCCTCCCCTGCGCGCTCGTCCCCGGCTCGTGCTTTCCCCTTTGGTCATTCCGAGCGAGCGTGCTTCACCTCCGTCATTCCGAACGCGTGTCTTTCTCTTGATCATTTCCAGCCAACCCGGGCGGTCACGCCGGAACGAGTCCAGGAATCTGATCCGTGTTGCCAGCCGGGTCGCCTGCCAACGACCAGACTCCTCGTCGCTTCTCTCCTCAGGGGAGCGTTAACCGGCGTAACCTCAGATTTACGTCAGCTCTTCGTAGAGCGCCTCAGTTTCCCTCACCATTCGCTCAACCGAGAAATGCGCTCTAACGCGCTCCCGCCCCGCTTGTCCCATCGCTTGCCGTCCATCTGGATCCTGAAGCAGCCTCACTATCGCCTCTGCCAGGGCATTGGAATCGCCCGGCGGCACCAGCAGGCCCGTCACCTCGTCGACGACCACCTCCGGCACGCCGCCGACCCGGGTGGCGATCACCGGCAACCCAGCGGCCATCGCTTCCAGCGCCGCGTTCGGCAGCCCTTCCCAAAGCGACGGGAGCGTGAAAGCGTCCAGGGCAGCCAGTATTTCAGGGACATCGGTCCGCTGTCCGGCGAAGATCACCGATGATTGGAGGCCCAGCGCCTGCGCCTGGGCCTCCAGGGCACTGCGCAGCTCGCCATCTCCGACGACGACCAGCCGGGCGGCCGGAAACCGCTCTTTGACCTGCTTCATAGCGGCAAGGAGCGCGGCAACGTTCTTCTGCGGGTGGAGACGGCCGACAAACCCCAGCAGAGGCGCCTCCAGTGGAGCCCCAAGCGCGGTGCGAGTCCGTCGCCGTGTTGCGGCTTTCAGCTCAGTGTAACGGTTGACTTCAACACCGTTGTAGATCGTCACGACGCGCTCCGCCGTCACGCCCGCCCGCTCCATCTCGGCCTGCCGGACCACCTCGCACACGGCTATCACCCGATCGTCCAGAGCTGACGTCCAGCGGTTGATGAGCTCGCGACCGGTGCCGCCGATGTCGACGTTGCGCCGCGACGTGATGATCACCGGCACGCCCGCCAGGCGGCCCAGCAGGCGGCCGGGGACATTGGCATGATACATCCACGTGTGCAGGATCGCCGGGCGCTCCCGCCGCAGCAGGCGATAGAGCCGCCAGAAAGCATCCCAACGTGCCTTGCCCGTCATACCCAGGTCCGTCACCGGGATGCCCAGCTTCCGGATCTCCTGGGCTACCGCCTTGTCTCCATTGTACAGGCAGGCGACGCAGGGCTCGAAGCGCTCTCGGTCCAGGTGCGCGAGCAGCCGGGCCAGGGCCTTCTGCGCCCCGCCGGTATTGAGCTCGGTAATGAGGTGGAGAACTCGGGTCACTGGCAGCAGCGCACCGCGCGGTGGCGTACCCGATGTTGGACAAGGCTCTTTTCCTGAGTCAAGGGGTATCCTCAAGATAGACAGTCGTCACCTGATGCACATACCGCCCCAAGCTGAAGTGTTCGCGGATCCGGCGCCGGGCCCGGCGGCCCAGCTCGGCTTTTCGCTCCGGATCATCGAGAAGAG
>CAYVCX010000024.1:0-39173 GCA_964450435.1 uncultured Anaerolineales bacterium | reverse complement strand
CATCTCGGAGCGGGTATGGAATCTGACCCGGATGATCTGGGTGCGGGATGTGGAGGACTTTGGACGTCAGTGGGACGCACCGGCGCCGCGCTTCGTGGAGGAGCCAGCCAGGAGTGGACCTACCGAGGGGCAGTTCACGCCGCCGGAGGCCGCCCAGGAGATGCTCGACTATTACTATGAGCAGCGAGGCTGGGACGAGAACGGGGTTCCGACCGCTGAGACGCTGGAGGAGATGGGATTGGCGGAGCTGGTGGGGACATACGCAGGATGAGTGTGATTCTGATACCCGCGGGGGGCTTGAAGGAGTACGCTGATGGGCAGGAACGGATAGAGATGGCGGCTGGTCCCACGGTGACCGAGATGCTGAAGGAGACGGGGATCGAGCCAGCGCTGGTGGCCGCGGTGCTTGGGGACGACGACGAGATGGTGAACCTGGAGTACCGCCCCCGGGATGGGGAGACGCTGAAGCTCATCGCGGTTATGGGAGGTGGATAAGCGGCGCTTGAACCTTGGCGGATAGAGCGGATTCGCGCCTGGAGGATCGACACGGGGTTCGCCAGCCGCGGTGAGGCGTGGACCCTGGAGGGCATATGAGCAAGGGAATAGTCGTGGAGCTGATGGGAGCGGCACGGATCGTGGCGGGGCGCGGAGAGGTGAGCCTCTCGCTGCAGGCTGATGCGACGTGGCGAGACGCGGTGGAGGCCCTGGCGCGGGCAGCACCGGAGCTGGTGGGAGAGGTGATCAGCAAGGATAGGTGAGACCTGCTCGGATCCTATACCCTGATGCTGGGGGGGGCGGGATGTCGTCCGAGATCTGGACGGGAGAGCGGAGCCGCCGGAAGATGGCCGGGCGACGCTGATGGACTTCTCTGATCTGTGAAGCACGCCGGCGTACGGGCGCCGAGGCGCAGCGGCGGCTCCTAGCTTGACAAACGGTGGCGGGCGGTGTAGCGTATGCAGGCACGTAGATATGATGGTTGACCAGGACGGGGCAGCGAGAGATAGGGGCAGCTGTTGGAGATCTCGCATTATCTTTCCCAGCGAGGTTGGCCCCACGCGGTGGGCGACGTGCAGAGGAGGCAGGCTTGAGTGTGTCACCTGCAGACAGCCCTGGATGGCTGTCTGCCCGGCGTGCGGCAGCAGCTGAGCGGGTTGCGGGAGGCTGGCGGAGTGATGACGCGCAGGGAGGGCCCGGTGGTGACCTCTCGGCTGGCGCAGGCTGAGGCTGAAGAGGTTCTGGAGACGATGCCGGGGCTGGTGGAGACGCGGGGGCTTGTCGAGAGGTGTGTTTGGCCGGATGGTGTCGCGACGAGCGAGGAGCGGAAGCCGGGTAAGGCTGGACGTTGGCCTGGGGGGTAGACGGGGGCGTATGAGTGAGTCGAACGAGAGAGAGGAACAGGCGCTGGAATGCACGTGCGTGGAGGACGGCTTTGGAGCGCTGCCGCCGGAGATGCGACCGCGACGGAGGAAGACGAGCAGCCTGCGAAAGGTGACGTGCCCTGGGTGTGGCCTTGTGTACTCCACCAATCGGAAGACAGATCTGTGTATGGAGTGCGAGAAGAAGGGGCTGCAGGCAGCCTGAGGGCGCTGAGTCCGGACAGAGAGGGCGCGTTCGCGATTACGGGCAAGACACGCGTGGTGAAGTTCGTCCGGGCGAGCGAACGATTCAGTCTGGATCGGCAATTCGGGACCTGCCGGGAAGGAGCGCACCAAACCCGTGGAGCCGGACCGCAGCGAGCTGGTCACTGAGCCCGGACTGCAGCCGATGAGCGCGAAGGTGGCGGGTGATGAGGATGTGGACAGGGACGAGGCTGGCGCGCGGCATTCGTTGAAGCCAGCAGAGACAGAGAGCCTGGTGGACAACTCCATCAGGCTGGAGATTGCGTTGAGCCGAGAACCGAAGTTGTAGCGTAGTCGAAAATCACAGGTTGGAGGAGGGAATGGAGATGGCACTCAAGATCAAGATTCTGGGACCGGGCTGCCCCAACTGCCGGCGGGTCGAAGAGAACGCGGTGGAGGCACTGGAGAAGCTGGCCGAGGAGGAGCCTGAGCTGGAAGCGACGGTGCAGCACGTTACGCAGTTCGGCAAGATCATGGAGTACGACATACTGGGCACGCCCGGTTTGGTGGTGAACGAGGTGGTCGTCTGCGCCGGGCGCGTCCCGAGGGTGGATGAAGTGGTCACGTGGCTGCGGGAGGCGCTGAACGGCGAGGAGGAGTGAGGGTCGGGGCCGGTCGCCCGATGGGTGGAGGACAGGTGGGCACCCGGGAATGGCCACTCCTGGCCTTTGCAGGCCGGACAATTACAGGCAGTTGACTGTGACCGGACAGGAGGACGTGCTTATGGCGGAGGTCGTAGAAGTCTACGGTAAGCGGGGCTGCCCGTACACGCGGGCCTTGCTGCGCAAGCTGGATCACGAGGGCCGCGAGTACGTCTCGTACGATGTGGAGAAGGAGCCCCGTCGGCTGCACGAGATGCTGATGCTGAACGGGGGACGCGGGGAGGTGCCGACCATCGTGTGGCCCGACAAAGGGGTGGAGGTTGGGTTTCACGGCACCTGAAAGGTGTGAGGGATCCGACCGGCGGTCGGACAGGGTATCGTCAGAGCTAGGCAGGGGACGGATAGGGGTGTTGTGGACGAGAAGCTGAGACAAAGGGTGAAGGAAGTGCGAGCCAGCGTGACACCGGCGTTCGTGGAGGATGCCGTCGGCACGCTGCTGCGGCAGGGAGAGGATGTCGGTGGGGGTGTGAACGCGTCTCGTCTGGTCAGGTACTTGCTGGGCGACGGGAGTCTGAGAGATGAGGAGGTGGTGTGGGCTTACGACCGGCTCAAGCCCGCGTTCCGGGCGGCGTTTGAGGAGGTTCCAGAGCTGTACTACCTGGAAGGCGACTGATGAGCTGAGGATGCCATCTTCCCGGTGGGAGGATCTGGGCCATAATGGAGTGAAGGAAGCGCGCCCTCCAGCAGAGAAGGGAGCGGCAAGATGGACTGAACCGCCGACCAGCCCCCGGGTCGGCGGTTGCGCGTGGTAGATATCAACGAGAGGACGGCAGCCGAAAACTCGGGGTGCTGGCGGGGTGGGATTGAGCACCGCCGTGAACAGGCGGTGGTGGGGGGGGTGGGTTCGGTGGTGCGAGGTGTTTTTCAGGGCTCTGGTGCGGCGGTTTGACGAGTGGGAGCTTTTCTGCTAGAATTGATTTAGTAGTTGCTTAAGGACTGATTGAAGGGTATGGAACACACGGATAAGCTGGTGCGCTTCTTCAAGGCTCTGGGGGACGAGACCCGGCTGAGCCTAGTGGCCATGTTGGCGCGGCAGGAGCCGGGCAGCGCTCTTTGCGTGGGACGGCTGGCTGCGGAGCTGGAGACGACGTCTTCAAATGTGTCCCAGCACCTGCGTGTGCTCAAGGACCTGGGGTTGGTACACAAGGAGAGGCGGGGCTACCGAATCCACTACTTCCTGGACGAGGAACAGTTGATGGCGTACCGGAGGCTGAGCCAGGAGCTGCTCGGTGCGGATCTGTTCTCTGCACGCCTGTCTGAAGGGCAGGGAGAGCGCTCAGGAACCGAGTGAACTTCGCACCTGTTTGGGGAGGCCGGTCGTGGATGGGGACCCTGGAATGCCGACGGGAGATGTTAGCGGAGAATGATTCGACGGGGGAGGAGCGACGCAGGTTCGGGGCCGGAACGAGGCGGGTACCCCGACTTTGAATTCAACCTCCGGGAGCTCGGCGGATCGATGGGGGATTTCGGTACGCTCTTCCCGTTGGCCATCGGGTATATCGCTGTCAACGGGCTCGATCCCGCTGGCCTGTTCATCATGATGGGTCTGGCTAACATCGCGCTGGGCTTGATCTATCGCTTGCCGATGCCTCTGGAGCCGAAGAAGGTCGTGGCGGTGACGGCGATCGCCCAGGAGTGGCCGCCCTCTCTGATTCACTCCTCTGCGTTTAGCCTGGGGCTGGTCTGGCTTTTCCTCGTGTTCACCGGCGTGTTGCGGGAGCTCGTGTCGATCACGCCCCTCTTCCTGGTGCGCGGCATCCAGATCGCTCTGGCAGTGATGCTGGGTTGGCGGGCGTTGGAGATGATGGCGCCAGCTCCGCTTCTGGGCCTGTTGGCGGTGGCAGTGGCGGTGCTGTTGCGCAAAAACCGGTACGCGCCGGCGGCTGTGGTAATTATGGCCCTGGGCGTGGGTCTGATGGCCTGGCGGGGAGAGCTTCAGGAGGTGGTGGTATTCGATGTCACTCTGCCACCTCTCACTCTTCCCCGCCTGGACCAAATGTGGGAGGGGATGGTGCTGGCTGGCTTCGCCCAAATCCCCCTTTCGATCACCAACGCCGTCATCGCTGCCGCGGCGGTGATCCGAGACTACTTCCCCGACAAGCCGGTGAGCGAACGCAAGCTGATGCTGAACATGGGCATCATCAACGTGATAGTCTGCTTCTTTGGCGGGATGCCAACGTGTCACGGCGCGCAAGGACTGGCGGGTCAGTACTACTTTGGGGCCCGCACGGGGGGCACGCCCATCCTGGAGGGGCTGATCGAGATCTCTCTGGGGCTGTTCCTCAGCCGATCTATCGCCAACATCCTGATGGGCTTTCCGATGCCGCTGATAGGGGGGATGATGTTTATGGTGGCTATTCAGCTGGGCAAGGGGGCGGTGAAGCTGCGGGGATGGAAGCTGGTGCTGGCCGGGGTGACGGCTGCCGTGTCGGTGGTCACCAACATGGCGGTGGGCTTCGTGGTGGGACTGGGTGTAACGCACCTGCTGCGGGCTCTCAGGCGCCGTGGGAATGTGCCGAGCATTCTATCCGAGTTTCTACCTGAGGAGGAGTCTCTTTCCGATGAGTGAAGCTGCCCCCGCGATTGAGGTCAAAGAGCTGACGAAACGATATGGCCCCACACGGGGGAGATCGGGCGTCGTCGCTGTGGATCACATCAGCTTCCGGGTCCAACAGGGGGAGTTTTTTGGGTTCCTGGGGCCGAACGGGGCAGGAAAGACGACCACGATCCGGATGCTCACCGGTCTGACCCGGCCTACGTCGGGCACGATGCGAGTTGGCGGCGTTGACGTTGCCCGTCGCCTCGTCGACGTGAAGGAACGAATGGGTGTCGTATCCGACGTCGCCAACCTGTATAACGAGATGAGCGCAGGGGACAACCTTGACTTCGTGGCGAGGCTGCACGGGATGCCGAGAAACAGGCGGATTGAGCGAGTGGAGGAGCTTCTGCACTTCCTGGGCTTGGGCGAGAGCCGCCATCGGCGCACGGGCACGTTCTCCACAGGGGAGCGGAAACGCTTGATGATCGCTGCAGCGTTGGTTCATGAGCCAGAGATTCTCTTTCTGGACGAACCGACCACGGGCCTCGATGTCCGGAGCGCGAGGCGGATCCGCCAGATGCTGCGCGAGCTGAACGACGAAGGAGTGACGATCTTTCTCACCACTCACCTCATCGAGGAAGCCGACCAGTTGTGCCAGCGCATTGCGATCATAGATCAGGGTAAGCTTGTCACGGAGGGTACGCCGGAGGGACTCAAGAGCCTTATCGACAGGAGAGAGGTCATCGACGTCACGTTCGATCGGGCAGGGGGACAGATAGCTAAGATGCTTGACGGGTTGGATGACGTCGAAGAGGTAATCGTCTTGGGACAGAGGGCCAGACTGCATGTTAAGAGCCCTTCGCGGGTGCTGCCGGTGTTGGTCAAGGCGGCCACGGACAACGAGCTGAAGATTGTGGCGCTCAACACGACGAGACTCTCTCTGGAAGATGCGTTTGTCGCATTGACTGGGCTGCATCCGGAGGGCATGATGGCCGAGACGGGAGCTTCGTGGGGAGAGAGGACGGAGAGCTGATGAGCAACCGGTGGATGGGGCAAGCGAAGAAGGCATTGTGGATCGCCGAGAAGGACGCTCGGATCTACTTCTTCAAGGGGCCCAATGTGACATTCGGCCTCTTCCTCCCGCTGGTCCTCTACTGGACATTCGCGCTGGACAGGGATATCGAGCTGACCACGGTCATACCTGGCCTGGTGGGAATCGCCATCTTCTTTGGCGCGGGAGCGATCCAGGCCGTATCATTGCCTCTTGAGAGAAGGACAGGCACGATGCACACCCTTCTGGCGACCCCGGTGACGTGGTCAACCGTGGTGGCGGGAAAGGCTCTGGCCGGGCTGCTGTTTGGTCTCGTGCTCGCGCTGGCCTATGGCGCGACTGCGCTGGCGTTTGTGCCCCTTCGGCCGAACGTGATCGCCTCTATCCTCGCCATTGTGTTCTCCTCGTTTTGCTTCTCTGGCTTTGGCCTGTGCCTGGCGGCTCCGTTCCGTGATGTGCCGCAGGCGATGCCGCCGGCGACTGTCGTGCGCATCTTCATGGTCTTTCTGTCCGGGGCGTTTGCCCCGGTCAGGGATGCCCCGAGGTGGTGGTCGGCTGTTAGGCAGGTGCTGCCACTCCCGTACTCGATCGATGCGCTTCGGCAGGCGGCAAACGGCCCCGTGAACGCGCCAGTGTTTGCGGGCGAGCTGAGTGTATTGCTCATCTACGGTGTGCTCTTCCTGGGCATCACGAGATGGGTGCTGGGGCGACAGGAGACGTAGAGGTTGAGAGAGATGATGCCTACGACAGAATCAGTCTCGGCAGTCGACGTACAGGGCCTCACCAAGCGATACGGCGGTCGGGGTGCGGGCGTGCTGGCCGTGGATAGGATCTCATTTGGGGTCCGGAGAGGCGAGGTGTTTGGCCTGCTGGGTCCGAACGGGGCCGGCAAGACCACGACGATCCGGATGCTGACGGGGCTGACACGGCCGGACGCTGGAACAGCCCGGGTGCTGGGATTGGACCTAGGTCGCGATCTCCCGGGCATCAAGAAGCAGATTGGCGTAGTGCCTGAGCAATCCAATCTCTACAGCGAGCTCTCGGCTCGAGAGAATCTGATGTTCATGGCTCAGTTGTACGGCGTGCCGCGGCAAGAGCGGGGGGCGCGTGCTGACGAGCTGTTACGGCGCTTCCGGCTCGAGGGCAAGCGGGACGTGCGTTTTGGGAGACTATCCCGAGGAATGAAGCGGGGGCTTACGGTAGCGGCGGCCCTCGTCCATCGTCCGCGGCTTCTCTTTCTCGATGAACCGACCTCGGGGCTGGACGTGGTCAACGCGAGGGGGCTACGGGCCTTCATCGAGCGGCTGCGCGATGAGGGGGTGACAATCCTGTTAACAACGCACTACCTGGAGGAGGCGGAGCGGCTGGCCGATCGCGTGGCTCTGCTGGTGAACGGGCGCATTGTCGCCTCCGACACGGTGGAAGGGCTCAAGGGTCGAGCTACGAACGGAGACGCGGTGGTGGAGATACACTACGCCGACGCCGGCGGCCCGGATCTCGTTAGACTGCACGGAGAGGACGGCATATCCGCGGTGCGGGGGGCGCTGGATCGGGCCCAGGCGACGGGGCGGGAAGTGGTGAGCATCCACACGGTACGGCCTTCCCTGGAGGACGCGTTTATCGAGCTGACGGGCCTGAGCGCCGAGGTAATGCTGGCGGAGAAGGGAGGGGGATGATGTGGCGAGACAGCCTGCGGGGGCTGCTGTACGTAGCGTGGAAGGACATGCGGGCTTACTACTTCAAGCCGCCCAACATCAGCTGGGGGATGCTGTTCCCGGGCGCTCTGATCCTGGCATTTGCGGTACGCACGCCCGGTGACCTGCGAGGGTTGGCCCCGGGGCTGGTGGCGATGACGGCCCTATTCAGCGCGACGTCGATGGAGGCAATCGTCATCACGTTTGAGCGCCGGACGGGAGCACTGGAGCGGCTGCTGCTGGCGCCGATGACGCTGCCGGCAATGCTGGCGGGGAAGGTGGTGGGGGGAATGGTGTTCGGGCTGACGATCAGTGTGGTCGTTCTCCTCGGCGTGGCCGCAGCATTTGGGCTGACGTTGTGGCGGCTTCCGGCAGCGTTCGTAGCCCTGGCCTTCTCAACCGCGGCCTTCTCCGCGCTGGGAGCGCTGGTGTCCGTGTCCGTGCAGGAAGTCTTCGAAGCTCAGACGCTGGCGAACGCGATCCGGTTCCCGATGATCTTCCTCTGCGGTGTTTTCGTGCCGCTGGAGCAGCTTCCGGGTCTTCTGCCCGTGGTGGCACGGCTCCTGCCGCTGACGTACGCGGTGAAAGCGCTGGACAGCGCACTATTGGAGGGATCGTGGGCAGGGTTGACGCTTGATGTGGCCGTCCTGGTAGGCTTCACCGCGATCCTCTTCGGGCTGGCGACGAGGATCCTGCTGCGACGGCTGGATTAGAGGGGCGCATGTGGGTTCGGGGACAGGCAGCCGACTTGACAGAATTGAAATTGTTGGTATACTTATATGTGCAGAGCGCATATAAGGGCCAGGCGCAGTATAGTAAGGGACAGGCGGACAATGCATTGCCAGCCAGGGGAAGAGCACGCACATTGTCATTGCCGTGGGGGACAGATTCAGGGTTTCGTTCGGCCTCGACTGCTGCTTCAGCTCTCGAAGAAGCCCGCTCACGGTTACGAACTGCTGGAGGTACTGGAGAATGAAGAAGTACCCACTCCTGATCCGAGCACGCTGTATCGGACGCTACGGCAGTTTGAGGAGGAAGGGTTGGTGCAATCCACCTGGGACACCAGCGGTGGTGGGCCCGCCCGGCGAGTGTACGAGTTGACGGATCAGGGAGTGGAGTTCTTGCACGCGTGGGCGGTGAACATCCGGCGCACGCGAAGGCGACTGAGCAAGTTCCTGGCCGAGTATGAAGCTCGGTTTGAGATGGAGAACGATCAAGGAGGTGAAAAGGATGTGTGAACATCACGGACATCACGGATATCAAGGGCACTGCGCGCCCCACGCCGGGTGCTGCTGCGGGCCCGCTGTGGCTGGTCCAGGGCTCGGGTTTGGTCGCAGGTTCCCGACCCGGGAGGAGCGCGTAGCCCGGCTGAAGGCGTACCTGCAGGACCTGGAAGGGGAAGCTGAGGCGGTGCAGGAGCGCATCGCGGCACTGGAAGCGGGTAACTAGCCGGTGAGGACAGGGGGCGGGGTACCCCGGTTGCGCGGTGCACCGTCCCCTCACCTGTCTGCTCGGTCGGGCACTCAACCTTGGCTGTGCTGAAGGGTTCTTGTGCTTTGGATCCGTCCTTGTGTTGCGCCCCGCTTTACGGGGTCAAACGGCCCACCAGAGGAATAGGGCGAGGCAAGGGGGCGGTGCTGGGCCTGCATTCCCGGCACGGTGCAGGCGAATGACCTTTCTTCGGCAGAGCGAAGTCCGTAACTGTATCCTTGTATGGAGGGTTCTTGGTGCCTAATCAACAACAGACGCTCTTCAACATCTGGATTCTTATCAAGTTTGTACTGTGGGTGGGGGTGGTTGTGGCGGCCACGCTTCTTCTCAGGCGGCGCAAGGTCAGCTCCAGGGTGCGGCTCGCCTTCCTGATCGGCGGCGTGCTGCTGTTTGGATTCATCTTCGGGTGGATTATCAAGGACGCCGTCAATCCCAACCCGGTGGATTCGACGCGCAACCTGCTGACGTTCACCCTGGTGCGCCAGCAGTTCATGTTACCCGTCACCATCATGCTGGTCGCTCTGCTGCTCATGGTCTGGATCTCCAACAAATCCATCTGCGGCTGGGGCTGCCAACTGGGGCTGCTGCAAGACCTCCTGCATCGGATACCGTTGCCCAAGTGGAAGCCGCGTTTCTGGCTCAGCAACGGGGTGCGCGTCGTGGCTTTCGGGGCATTGGCTGGCGGGCTCCTGGGCTGGGGCCTCGATTGGATCGGCATCATCGACCCATTTGAGATCTTCCAGTTTAACCTGACCCTCTGGGTCGGTCTGTTCTCAGCCGCCGTGCTGGGCGCCAGCCTGTTCGTCTACCGCCCCTGGTGTCAGTTTCTATGTCCCTTTGGGTTGCTCGGTTGGCTGGTGGAACAGGTGAGCCTGCTGCGGCCGCGCATTAACCGGGAAGCGTGCAAGGAGTGCAAATTGTGCGTGAAAGCGTGCCCCACCCAGGCGATGGGCGATTTCTACAGTGGGAGGAAGATCCACGCGGACTGCTTCGCCTGCGGTTCGTGTATCAGGGCCTGCCCGCAGGAGGAAGCGTTGGGCTGGCGGGTAGGAGTGTGACAGGGTTCAACAAGAGGAGGATTTGATGACTATTTCGGTCGTTGAGACGAAGAGCTTGAGGGAGTTCCCGCCGAGCAGCGCAGAGATAGCGCCGCAGCGCCTGGTCAAGGGCGATAACGTCGTCGCTTTGTTGGTGAACGTGGACGCCGATCAGGCGATAGAGCCGTGCGTTATGTCAGCCACTGTGTTGTACTACGTCATCGAGGGAAGAGGTAGCCTTACCGTGGAGGATGAGCAGGCTGACCTTCAGGCTGGTTCGCTGGCGCTGGTTCCTGCTGGCACTGTGCGGAGCATCTCGGCCGTGGAGCCGATGCGGGTGCTGGCGGTGCAGGTGGGATGAGCGACGGCGCTTCGTCGGGCTGGCGCCCAATGGCCCTAGCCGTGTTCGCGCATCCAGACGATGAGGTGTTCCGCTGTGGGGGCACGCTGGCGCTGCTGGCGCGGCGTGGCGTGCGCGTGCAGACGCTGACCGCGACGCGGGGTGAGGGCGGCTCTCGTGGGGACCCGCCCCTGTGCACACGCGAGGAGCTAGGCGCAGTGCGCGAGGAGGAGCTGCGCTGCGCGTGCCAGGCGCTGGGCATCGAAGCGCCGCGCCTGCTGGATTGCCGGGACGGGACACTGGGGGAGGTGGACGAGGAAGAGGGCAGGGCCCAGGTGTTGGGCGTGATACGGGAGGTGCGCCCGCAGGTGCTGATCACCTGGCCGCCAGATGGCCTGTCCGGGCATCCCGATCACATAGCGGTGAGCGGCTGGACGCGGTTGGCCTTTGAAGCGGCTCAGGCCCTGGGCCCGGAGGCACCGGTGGCGATGTATCAGATGGTCGTGCCTGCAAGCGTCGCCCGGACCCTGGGGTTCTCGGGCCTGCAGGCCGTGGAAGATGAAGATGTGACGCTCAAGGTTGACGCTGGGCCGGTGTGGGAGGAGAAGCTACGGGCGATCTGGTGTCACCGCACGCAGGCGGGCGAGAGCCCGATCCTGAAGGCGCCTCGGAGGCCGCAGCGTCTGTTTCTGGGGGTGGAGCATTTCCAACAGGTGGCAGGGCGAAAGGAGCACGACGTGCTGGAGCGGTACCTGACACAGAAGACTCCGAAGGCATGGGAGGAGGACAACGAATGACGAACGCGATCGAGGTAGAGAATCTGACGAAGTACTACGGAGATCTCCTGGCTGTGGATCACGTCGACTTCGCGGTGAAGCAAGGCGAAGTGTTCGGGTTCCTGGGTCCGAACGGCGCTGGCAAGACCACGACTCAGCGTATGTTGACGACCCTGCTGGAGCCAACGGAGGGCCGTATCGCGATCAACGGCCGAGACCTGGCCCGCGAAGCGTACCCGGCCAAGCGGCAGATGGGGATGGTGCCCGAGGAATCGAACGTGTACACGGAGCTGACGGCATGGGGCAACCTGATGTTCACCGCGCGGCTGTATCGGGTGGGCCGTGAGGGGCGAGAGAGGAGAGCCCGGGAGCTGCTGGAGGCCTTCGGCCTGTGGGAAAAACGGGACGTAAGGGTAGAGGAGTTCTCGAAGGGCATGCGGAGACGCCTTAGCATCGCTATGGCGATCATCCACGAGCCGGGGCTTCTTTTTCTGGACGAGCCGACCCCGGGGCTGGACGCCCAAAGCGCGCGCGCGATTCGGAGGCTGGTCCGGGAGATGAACGCCGGAGGGACGACCATCTTTCTGACCACGCACCAGATCGAGGAAGCGAACCAGCTGTGCGACCGAGTGGCGATCATCAACCACGGACGGATTGCCGCCATCGACACGCCGGAGCAGCTCAAGGCCGCCTTCCGAAAGGTACAGTCGGTGGAGGTTGCATTGGAGCCCGACGGTCAAGCCCACGGTGAGCCGTTGAGGGCGCTTCCGGGAGTGGCCCAGTCGGTGAAGATGGGAGACAAGTGGCGACTGTACACGGAGGAACCTTCGGCAGTGCTACTCCGTGTGGTGGACTACGCCCGGGAACACGACCTGGAGCTGTTGAGTCTGTGCACATTGGGGCCGAGTCTGGAGGACGTCTTCCTGGAGATCACCGGGCAGGAGATTGGCGCGGTGCGGCACGAGACGGAGCCAGCGCAGGGGAGGAGACGAGGAGGGAGGCAGAAATGAGCGGAGGATGGATGGAACGACTGAGGGATGAGATCAGCCAGGCCTGGACGGTGGCGGTCAAGGACGTTCGCGTTTACTATCTTCAGCCACCCATGATTATGTTCGGGCTGCTTCTGCCCCTTTTTCTTTTCTTTTCCTTCTCCATTAAGCGGGATATCGGCGTGGAGGTGGGGATGGCGCGGCTGCTGGCTCTGACCACTTTCTTCACCGCTTCTTCCGCAGGACCGGTGATCATCCCGCTGGAGCGGCGCGTGGGTACGTACGACCGCCTGCTGGCGGCACCGATGTCTCTCGTGACGCTGCTCCTGGGCAAGACACTGGTAGGTGCCTTCTTTGCGACCGTGGTCTCGGTGGTGCCCCTGCTGGTCGGCGTATTGGCGCTGGGGTTGACGACGGCGAACGCCCTGCTACTGCTGGTCGGGGTGCCGCTGGCCAGCCTGGCTTTCTCCGCATTCGGGCTGGTGTTTGCCTCCATCCCTACCCGATCGGTGGGGAGCATCATGATGCCCAGCACGCTGGTGCGGTGGCCGCTGATGTTCATCAGCGGTATTTTCGTGCCACTGGAGGACATGGCCGCATGGGCGCGGGTGCTGGCCTACGCCTCGCCGCTCACCTACGCGCAGGATCTGATGAACCACGCGGTGTTGGGCAGGGGTTTCCTGAACGTGTGGCTCGATCTGGCGCTGCTGCCCATTCTCCTGGTGGTGTTCCTTATCCCAGCGGCCCGGCTGCATCATCGGGGACGAGTGCTTGGATACTGAGGCGGTACGGAGGGACAGTGCCCAGAGGGAAATCGGTGCCGTCATCATCTCCGGCTGAATGGTATCGCCCAGGTGGAGGGGCACGCTCGTGCAGGTGGCGCTGTCGCTTCGCTACGTTGTTGAGGGACAGCCGGGGGATGGGCTAGGGAGCTTCTTCGACGGCGGTCGGGAGGTAACGATCGCCGATGACGGGCAAATCGACGGGCACGGGTGCCCGTTCGGGTATGGACTGAGCCAGTTGATGCAAGAGAACGACAGCCTGGGGTCCTCTATCGCCAGGCTGTCGACGTGTTTCCCTCTTATCCTCTCACGAAGGCCCCAGCCAGCAACGAACTGAATCGGCGCGGGGTGTGCGGGCATCAGCCGGAGACAGGGATGAACACGCGCGCTCGTAATGCGTGCCAGGGGCGAACTAGTCGCCGACGGTATGGGCCCGCTGGTACGTCGATGAGGGCTGGGCCTGGCCGTTCGGCTACGGGATGTACCCGGGTACGTTGAGCATTGGCTGCGAACGATGCTGATGGTACAATCGGCAGCGGTTGACCCATCACGCGTCTAGTAAACGGCACTATCTGCAGGCACAGAAAAGGAGCGACCCGCAATGTCAAAGACTGTCCTTCCAGCTCGGGATGAGGTGCTGGTGGAGAGGACCTGGAACCTGGAGAGCATATTCCCCTCCCTTGATGCGTGGCGAGACGCCTATGAGGAGCTGAAGGAGAGACTCCCCGAACTGAGCTCGTTTGAGGGCCGACTGGCGGAGGGCCCGGAGACCCTACTGGCGTGCCTGGACACCTGGCAGGAGGTGATGCGAGAAGCGGAGAAGGTGGTGGTATACGCTTTCCTGGCCAGCTCGGTGGACGTCTCCAATCAGGAAGCTGCAGCGCGGGCGGGTCAGGCGCGCAGCTTGATGGCAGAGGCGGCCTCAGCAGGCGCGTTCATCGAGCCCGAACTTATGACAGTCGGATTTGAGACTCTGCGCGGGTGGCTGGAGGAGGAGCCGGAGCTAGCCATATACGAGCACCACTTCGAGGACCTGGAGCGGCAGAAGGAGCACGTGCGCTCGAGTGAGGTGGAAGAGGTGCTGGCACTAGCCACGGATCCGCTGGGCGCGGCCTCAACGACCTACAGCGCTCTCTCGAACGCGGACCTGCCTTTCGAGCCGGCGCGTAGCGAAGACGGGACGGAGATGGAGGTGGGACAGAGCAGTATAGGGGATCTGATCACCCACGAAGACTGGAATGTGCGGCGGACGGCCTGGGAGCATTACGCGGATGGCTACCTCGCGTTTCAGAACACCATTGCTGAACTCCAGACGGCGGGTTTCAAGCGGGATGTATTCAACGCTCGAGTTCGCCGGTATGGGTCTTCGCTGGAAGCCTCGTTGTTCCCCAACAACGTGCCCACGGAGGTCTTCCACAACTTGATAGAGGTGTTCAGCGACAACCTGCCCACCTGGCACCGGTACTGGCGCATCCGGCGCGAAGCGCTGGGCTACGAGGATCTGCACGTGTACGACATCAAGGCCCCACTGAGGGAGACGAAGGCGGAAGTGCCGTACGAGCAGGCTGTGGAGTGGATCTGCGCTGGCATGGCCCCGCTGGGAGAAGAGTACGTCGAAGTCCTGCGGCGGGGTTGCCTGGACGACCGCTGGGTAGATCGAGCGCGGAACAAGGGGAAGCGACAGGGCGCGTTCTCCAGCGGCGCGTACGACACGCAACCGTTCATCATGATGAGCTATGGTGACGACGTGTTCAGCCTGAGCACGCTGGCGCACGAGCTGGGCCACTCGATGCACTCGTACCTGACGCGCAAGAACCAGCCGTACGTGTACGGGAGGTACTCGCTGTTCGTGGCCGAGGTGGCCTCCAACTTCCATCAGGCCATGGTACGAGACTACCTGTTCCGCACGCAGGAGGACGAGGCTCTGCAACTGGCCTTGATTGAAGAGACGATGTCGAACTTCCACCGGTACTTCTTTATCATGCCCACGCTGGCACGGTTCGAGCTGGAGATGCACCAGCGGGTGGAGGAGGGGGGTCCGATAAACGCTCAAGGCATGATCGACCTGGCGGCCGAGCTGTTCAAAGAGGGCTACGGCGATGAGGTGGTCTTCGATCACGACCGCATTGGGATTACGTGGGCGCAGTTTGCCCACATGTACATGAACTTCTACGTGTACCAGTACGCGACCGGGATCTCCGGCGCCCACGGTCTGGCGGAGCGGGTGCTGTCCGGCGAGGCGGGCGCTGCCGAGGCGTACCACGACTTCCTAAGCGCGGGAAGCTCGGTGTATCCTCTGGAGGCGCTGGAAGCGGCTGGGGTGGACTTGACTACGCCGGAGCCGGTGGAACGGGCGTTCGGGTCCATGGCGGAGGTGGTGGATCGATTGGAGGAGCTGGTGTTGTGAGCGGGCGGAGGCCAGGGCGACGTAGAGCAGGTGAGCTCGAGCCTTGAGGATCTGATGCCGGAGGAGCAGCTCAGGCGGCCCGGATAGTCCGGCTGTGGAGCGGTCAGTTCGGTAGTGCGCGAGTCCCCCGTTGGCGGGTGTGTGTGTCAACGGGGGTTGTGCTATCTATCGGTAGGGCCGCAGTCCGGAGATGTTCGAGAGCGGAGGTATCGAGATACGTGGAGCAGGGCGGTTTTGCTGCGTTGGGAAGGCCGGTTGGCTCTGCGTCCCCAGGTGTCCGGCGCAGGCGGTGCGGCTTTCCTTTGCAAATCGCGGTGCGCCGGATATAATTAGCCGAGCAATAGTTAGTCGGCAAAGGAATTGGGGAGGGCGGGAGATGGAGCACGGTAGAATGTCGGGGACGATAGGATACCTGCTGGCTCGCGTGTGCAAGGCACACTACTCGCGGGCGCGAGTGCTGCTGGAGGAGATTGGGCTCTACCGGGGTCAGCAGTTCGTTCTCTGTGCGCTGTGGTCGGAGGAGGGGATCACTCACTCGGAGCTGGCCGACAGGCTCGGCGTTCACCCGGCGACGATCAGTAACGCGCTGCAGCGAATGGAGCGGGCGGGCTTCGTGGAGCGGCGGCCCGACCTGGAGGATCAGCGCGTGTCCAGGGTTTACTTGACGGATGCCGGCCGAGAGATCCAAGGAGCTGTGGAGCGGATATGGGCGGAGCTGGAGGTGGAGACGATGAAGGGTTTCAGTGAGGAGGAGCGGGAGGCACTGGAACGGCTGCTTGAGCGCGTGTATGAGAATCTGGAGGGGGAGCAGGTGTGAAGGTGAGCTGGTGCGGGTGCGGGTCACAGACCCGCTGGGAGCATTGGGGGACGAGGAGGGCGGCTGTGGCGGCGCGGTCGAGGTCGCCTGGGAGCCAGCAGAGCGGAGGTGGGTGTGTTAGGAGATGCTGAATGAGACCACTTTATCGAATGGGGCGGTTCATCCGCCCCTACTGGCGATCTGTTGTCGTCGCGGTGATCCTCCTAGTGGGGGTGGTGATAGCGGACCTGCTTATCCCGCGGCTGACCCAGCGGGTGATCGACGAGGGGATTGCCCAGCGCGACCTGGAGAGCATCGCGGGGACGGCGCTGTTGATGCTAGGGGCGGCGATGCTGAGCGCGGTGTTCGCCGTCGCCAACACAATCCTGTCCGTGCGTGTGGGGCTGAGCACAGGTGCGGATCTGCGAAGTGCGATCGCGCGAAAGGTGCAGACGTTCGCCTTCGGTAACCTGGACGACTTCCAGACGGGGCAGTTGATCGTGCGCTCGACGAGCGACGTGCAGCAGGTGGAGACGGTGCTGCAGATGGGGATGCGGATTATGGCGCGCGCGCCGTTGTGGGCCCTGGGAAGCATCACGCTGCTGATTCTCACCAGCCCGCAACTGGCGCTCTTACTGGTGGGGCTGCTCCCAGTCATTGTCGTGTTTGTCTGGTTCTTCCTCACGCGGGCCCGACCTCTCTTCCTGCGGGTCCAGGAGAAGCTCGACCACCTCAACCAAGTGTTGCAGGAGAACCTGGCCGGTGTGCGGGTGGTGAAGGCGTTCGTGCGGGGCGAGTATGAGATCGGGCGCTTCGAGGAGGCGAACCGCGACCTTCTGGAGCAGACCCTGCAGGTGATGTATTTCCTCTCCGCGGTTATCCCGACGATGTTCTTCCTGGTCAACTTGAGCGTGGTCGGCGTGATCTGGTTCGGAGGGATATCGACAATTGAGGGGAACTTCACCGTCGGCCAGCTGGTAGCAGCGGTGAACTACATGCTGTACGCCCTGTTTCCGATGATGATGCTGGGGATGATGGTAATGCCTCTCTCCTCCGCCAGCGCCTCGGCCGGCAGGATCTGGGAGGTTTTGGACACGGAGCCGGAAGTAGACGAGCCAGCGGGCGCCTCGCCGCTGCCGGAGATCGAGGGGCGGGTTGTGTTCGAGGACGTGTGCTTCTCCTACAACGGCAACTGCGGAGAATGGGTGCTGCAGAATGTGAACCTAGTGGCGGAGCCTGGGCAGACGGTGGCGCTGCTCGGTGCGACGGGATCGGGGAAGTCGACGCTGGTGCATCTGGTCCCACGCTTCTACGACGTAGATCAGGGACGGGTGACACTGGACGGCGTGGACGTGCGAGAGGTGCCGCTCCACCAGCTACGGACACACGTCGGCGTTGCGCTGCAGGAGCCGGTGCTTTTCAGCGGCACGATTCGAGACAACATCCGCTATGGGCGGGCAGGGGCTAAAGACGAAGAGGTTGTGTCGGCTGCGAGGGCGGCCCAGGCGCACGATTTCATCACCGCGTTCCCGGAAGGATACGAGACCCATGTCGGCCAACGGGGTGTGAACCTGTCCGGGGGCCAGAAGCAGCGCCTGGCGATTGCACGGGCCCTGCTCGTGAAGCCAGAAGTGCTGATCCTGGACGCGAGCACGTCGAATGTGGACGTGCAGACGGAGATTCGGATCGAGCGCGCCCTGGAGCAGTTGATGGAGAGGACAACGACGTTCATCATCGCGCAGCGGATCAGCTCGGTACTGACCGCCGACAAGATCGTCGTCCTGGAGCGCGGAAGGGTGGCGGCCGAGGGGACGCACGAGGAGCTTATGGAATCGAGCGAGATCTATCAGGAGATCTACCGGTCGCAGCTGGGAGACGGAGGATTGGCGAGTGGCTGAACAGAGGAACGAAGGAGAGAGAAGGAGAGGTTCGGGAAGGGAGCCGGACGGATGAGAAGGGGTGGAGCACGGATCGAGCGAGCCGAGGACGTGGGAGGCACGTTACGGCGTCTGGTAGCAGCCTTCGGCCCGTACCGCGTAGTGTTGGTGGCGGTGGTTATCCTGGTCAGCGCAGGGACGGTGCTCAACCTGCTGGCCCCGCTCTTTATGGGCCTGGCGATTGACCGGTTCATTGCTGCAGGCGAGCGGAGCGGTCTGCGCCGGATGGCCCTGCTGATGCTGGGGGCGTACGGCGGCGCATGGTTGGCGATGGCGGGGCAGTACGCGCTGATGGCGAAGGTGTCGCAGCGGGTGCTGAGAGATCTGCGCGAACGGCTGTTCACCCATCTCCAAAGCCTGTCACTGAGCTTCTTCGACCGGCAACCGCACGGCGAGCTGATGAGCCGACTGACGAACGACCTGGACGTACTGAACCGGGTGCTTTCGCAGCAGGTGACTCAGACCGTCTCGGGTCTGCTGACGCTGGTGGGGATCCTGGTGATGATGTTCGCCATCAACTTCTGGCTGGCCCTGGGGTCCATGATTGTATTCCCATTCATGCTGTGGTTTGTGAGCTGGGTGGGCCGGCGGACGCGGAGCGGCTTTCGCGATTATCAGATGCGCATTGGGGAACTGAATGGGCGGCTTGAGGAGATGTTCAGCGGGCAGCGGGTGATCATCGCCTTTGGGCAAGAGGCGCGGGCGTTGGCCGACTTCGACGAGGCCAACGAGATGGTGCGGGATGTGGGTATCCGGGCGCAGACGTTTGCGATGCTGGTCCCGCCGCTGATGGGCATTCTTAGCAATGCGAATATTGCGATTCTGGCCGGGCTGGGTGGATGGATGGTGCTTGAGGGCGTGGCCACGGTAGGCACCATCGCTACCTTCTACAACTACTCGCGTCGGTTCGCCGCTCCGCTGCGGCAGCTCGGCGATCTATACAATCAGCTACAATCAGCTCTGGCAGGGGCGGAACGGGTCTTTCAGATCCTTGACGAAGAGCCGGAGCTGCCGGATGCTCCGCACGCGGTGGCGCTGGAGGAAATGGCGGGCGAGGTGGTGTTCGACCGGGTAGACTTTAGTTACGAACCTGGGGTTCCGGTGATTAAGGACGTCAGTCTGGAGGCCTGGCCGGGCCGTACGTTCGCTCTCGTGGGGCCGACGGGCGCGGGTAAGACGACACTCGTGAGTCTGCTGACTCGGTTCTACGACGTCGACTCCGGATCAATCTCCGTCGATGGAATCGACATCCGCGAGGTGAAGAAGGAGAGACTGCGGCGAAAGCTGGGCATCGTGCTGCAAGACAGCTTCCTATTCTCCGAGACGGTGCTTGACAACATCCGGTATGGGCGGCTGGAGGCGACGGACGAAGAGGTGATCGCCGCAGCGAGGATGGCGAACGCCGACCAGTTCATCCGCCGCCTTCCGGAGGGGTACGAGACAGAGCTGACGGAACGGGGAGGGAACCTGAGCCAGGGGCAGCGGCAGCTACTGGCGATCGCGCGGGCGATATTGGTGGACCCGGCTATCTTGATCCTGGACGAGGCGACGAGCAGCGTGGACACGCGGACGGAGATGCGCATCCAAGAAGCGCTGCTGCGCTTGATGGAGGGGCGGACGAGCTTCGTCATCGCGCACCGGTTGAGCACGATCCGGGGAGCCGATCGGATCCTGGTGGTGCGCGACGGACGCATCGTGGAGCGGGGGAATCACGAGGAGCTGCTGGCGGCACGGGGTCTCTATTACGAACTCTACACAAGCCAGTTTAGGGGTATTGAGGTGCCGGAAGAGGCCGGTACGCCTCCGCTTTCGCTGCGAGCTGCTGCGTAGCCGGGGCGGCGTGGCGTGGCTTGTCTGGCTCGATGCACGCGGGAATGCAGTCCGGCACCGTGACGGCGTGGCCAGCGGATTTCGTAGAGGCCGGTGTCTGACAGCCGGTTGGTGCCAAGAACTCTGAGGAAGATTGCATGGAATACGGAAGGCTGTTGGGTCGGGCGTGGGACATCATCTGGGAGCAAAAGTTCCTGATTCTACTGGGCGTGCTGGCCGCGCTGGGAGGGGGCGGAGGCGGTGGCAGCACCGCGACGGGAAGCGGAGTCAGCTGCGATCTGCCGGCAGCGGAGGAGTTGCGGATCCCGGAGATACGGGTCCCGGGAGTGGTACCCACGGGGGTCGGGGCGGTAGCTATGCTCGTCGTTGTCGGGATCCTGGTGATCGCGACGGTGTTGTTCGCCGTATCGACGATCGCCAAGGGAGGCTTGATCGCCGGGGTGAACACCATTGAGGAGGGGGGGTCTCCAGCTTCGGACAAGCGTGGGGAGCGGGCTGGCGCAACGGCTGACGGTTCGTGGGGATCGGGATACTACCTATCATTCCGGTGTTACTACTGGTCGGCGTCGCTGGCGCAGCGGCCCTGGCATTGTACGTCGGGCCAGCTACGGGTGTGGCCCCGAGAACCAACGTGGGTTTTCTGGCCCCTGTTGCAGCTCTGGTGTGCATCCTAGTCCCGATGGCGGTGGTCCTGGGTGCGCTCGAGGTGTTCGCCGACCGAGCCTGCATGCTGGAGGACAGGGGGATCTTCGGCTCGTATCGACGTGGCCTCCAGGTCCTGCTGGCGAACTTCGGGCCGGCCTTGGTCCTGTTCCTCATACAGATCGCGATCGGCCTGGCCATCGCGGTGGTGGGGCTCCTGCCGGGGATCGTGCTGGCGGTGTGTTGCCTCTTGTGGCCGCTGCTGTTCCTCGTACAAGGAGCCATCTCCGCTTACTTCTCGACCGTGTGGACTCTGGCGTGGAGGCGATGGACCGGGATGGACCAAGTTGGTGAGCAACTACCGACGGCGGTACGGTAGGTTGAGGAGGTCTGGGGATGCCCCGGGAAAGCAAGACGAAGGAGGAGAGGCAGGCGAATGCACGGCATAACGGGGGGAATGGTCGCTCTTGACGTGCGAGGCGTGTCGAAGATGTTCGCCGCGGTACGGGCTGTCGATGATCTTTCCTTCGCGGTCAAGCAGGGGGAGGTCTTCGGGCTGCTGGGGCCTAATGGTGCCGGGAAGACCACCACGATTCGTATGGCGCTGGATATCATCAAGCCGAATAGCGGGGAGATCAGCGTGCTGGGCGGGGTGATGACGGAAGAGAAGAAGTCGCGCATCGGGTACTTGCCCGAGGAGCGCGGGCTGTATAAGGATATGACGCTGCTTGATACACTCCTCTTTCTCGGCCAGCTGAAAGGGCTGTCGAGGCGGACAGCGCGCGAGCGGGCCGAGCGCTACCTGCGTGAGGTGGAGCTGTGGGAGGCCCGGGAGCGCAAGATCGAAGCGCTGAGCCAGGGCATGAATCAGAAAGCGCAGTTCGTGGCGGGCACGATGCACGAACCCGAATTGCTGGTCGTCGACGAGCCCTTCGCGGGCCTCGATCCGGTCAACACGCGCATCATCAAGGACCTGCTGCTGCGGATGCGCGATCGGGGGACGGCGATCATCATGAGCACCCACCAGATGCACCGGGTCGAGGAGATGTGCGAGCGCATTCTTCTGATAGACCGGGGGAGGCGCGTGCTGTATGGTCGCCTGGAGGATGTTCGGAAGCAGTTCGCGACCAATGCGGTGGATGTGGATCTAAGAGGTGAGCTTGAGGCTGTTCCCGGCGTCAAGCGCTTGAGCCCGCGCAACGGCGGCTACCACATGATGCTGGAGGATGGGGTCCAGCCGGAAGAACTGCTACAGACACTGGTGAACATGCCGCAGGTCACGGTGGAGCGCTTCGAGCGGGTGCAGACATCGCTAGAGGACATCTTCCTCCGGGTCGTGGGACGGGAGGTCTCCAGAACCGAGGAAGAGGTGGAGCCGAGATGAGGAAGATCTGGCTGGTATCGGCAACGACGTACCGCCGGAGAGTACGCTCCACCGCGTTCCTGATGCTTACCTTCGGGATGCCGCTGTTGATGGTGATCGTCAGCGGCATCGCGATCCTGACAGAGCTGGGAGGGGACGTTTCCCGGGTAGGATACGTAGATCAGACGGGGCAGCTCGCGCCCGTGGTGTGGGTCGCGGTGGGTGATGAGACCCTTCATCTCACGTCGTACCCCGAGACGGACGGGGCGCGGCAGGCTCTGAAGGCGGGCGATATCGCCGGGTATCTGGTGGTCCCCGAGGGCTACTTCGACGGCGCCCAGGCGATGTTCTACGGAGAGCGGAGCCCAAACGTCAGAGTGGAGGAGGGACTGACCGCCTTCATGCGGAGAGCGATGCTGGCGGACGCTCCCGAGTGGCAGCTGGAGCGTCTGGAAGATCCGTCGAACGTCACGTACGTGGCCCTTGAGACGGGCGAGCGAGTTGGTCAGGGGCTACCCCTGGTCGTCCGGGTGGCCACACCCGCCTTCCTGGCGCTGATGTTCCTATTCACCGTCTTCACCAGCGCGAATCAGATGGGCTCGGTGGTCGTTCGGGAGAAGGAGCAGCGGGCGATGGAGATCGTCATCACCTCCCTGCGCCCCCGGGAGCTGGTGGCGGGGAAGGTGCTGGGCATGGCGCTCCTCAGCCTGACCCAGGTCGCCATATGGATGCTGGGCGCGGCCGCGGCGGTGGGGTTGGCCCTCTTCGGGACCTTCCGCCTCCAGGATCTGAGCATCCCCTGGAACGCTCTGCTGTGGGCCGCCCTGCTCGGCATCCCCGGCTACCTCCTCTACGCCACCCTTGGCGCCGGGCTGGGCGTCATTGCTGGAGATCAGCAGCAGGCGCGCCAGTTGTCCGGCATGCTCGGGTTCATCGGCTTCGGTCCCCTCTACTTCATGGGCATCATCATCGACAACCTGGGCGGCCCGCTGGGCGTCGGCCTGACTCTGTTCCCGCTGACCGCGCCGACGATTGCGCTGTTCCGGATGACGTTATCCGAGGTGCCAATCTGGCAGCTGGCGACCAGCTTTGCCCTCATTGTCGCCACGCTGGCGGCGACCATCTGGTTCGTGGCGCGCATCTTCCGCGGGGCGATGCTGATGTACGGCCAGATGCTGCGGCCGCGTCAGATCCTGCGCACATTGCGTGAGGCATAGGGAGGGACGGCATGAGAAAGATGTTACTCATCGGTCTGCGTGAGTTTCGACAGCGCGTGACCAGCCGAGCGTTCCTCCTGGGAGCCGTCGGCACGCCGCTCGTCTTGCTGGCCATCATGGTCTTCGGAGGCGGGCTCGGTCCCGGGGCCCCGGGCGCGACACCCTTCCAGGACATCGTCGAGGCCGAACGGCCGGACCAGCCCATCGGCTACGTCGATTGGGCTGGTCTGATTCAGACTATTTCCGAACCGGTGGCTGTGGACGCGTTCCGAGCCTACGGAGACGAGGAAGGAGCCCGGGCGGCCCTTGAAGCGGGTCACATCGCGGCCTACTACGTGGTGCCGGACGATTATCGTGAGAGCGGAGGAGTTGAGCGGGTGAGCGTCCGCTTCGCTACTGTGCCTCCCGATACGCGGTCATTTGAGTGGGTATTGGTCGACAACATGTTTCCCGACGCCGACGCGGAGCAGATCAGGCGGCTGCGCTGGCCGTTCGGGGGCAGCGGACCGACATTCGTCTCCGTCGATGACGGCGAGGGCGCGGGTAGTGGCGGCGTGGCAGATGCGCTGCTGCCCTTCGTGGTGACCATGGCCGTGATGATCCCCCTGTTCAGCGGTGGCGGCTACCTCTTCCAGAGCCTCGTTCAGGAGAAAAGCAGCCGCGTGATGGAGATTCTGCTGGTGTCGGTCCGACCGCGTCAGCTCCTCACCGGCAAGCTGCTCGGGCTGGGCACCCTGGTCCTCGTGCAGTACGCCATCTGGGTGGCGATCGCGGGACTCGGGTTCGCGGTCACCGGACGGGATCCCGGGCAATTCTTGGCGGGCATCCGGCTCTCGACCATGGAGATCCTGCTGATCGTCCCGTACGCCCTGGGCGGGTTCGGGCTCTACGCCGCGCTGATGGCCGGGATCGGTGCCCTGGCGCCGGACGTGGAGGGAAGCCGGGGGTGGATCTTCGTTCTGACGGTGCCGATGATGATCCCCATCTACCTGTGGACCGCCATCGTCAACGCGCCCAACGGCCCCGTGGCGATCGCGCTGAGCCTCTTCCCGTACTCGGCGCCGGTGGGGATGTTGATGCGGATGACGACCGTGGCTGTGCCGGGCTGGCAGCTGGCGGTGAGCCTGGGGCTGCTGCTGCTCGCCGCGGCCGGGACCATCTGGCTGATGGCGCGCCTTTTCCGCGCTCAGACGCTGCTGAGCGGTGAATCGCTGATGATCGGGCGATTCTGGGCGGCCCTGACAGGCTGAAGCGCCCGGCTGGTTCCTGTGCCAGGGTAACGGCTCCCACCCGGTGTGGGTGCGGCGAAGGAACCGTTTCGGCGTCCGGCGCAGGGGAGGCCGAAATAGGCGCATTCTGAGAGAGGGTGCGCGAATCCACGACGGCGCGGTGGGACGGAAGGGGATGCCGATGGACGGATGCCGCGGCGGCCCGGGCTTGCGCTCCCGCGTGCAGCAGCGTGCCGTTGCGGTGGTCTCTGTCCTGCAAGTCATCCCGGTTGGATCAGGGAGATGTCGGCAGATGGATCGCCGACCTCGCGTGCACGTGGGTGAACCGGTGCCGTTGCCCCACTTGAAGCTCTTCGCGTCGCTCCCGGCTGAACCCGACGCAGAAACCTGCCAGCCAGACGACATACGCTTGACTGACGTGGGCACTGGTCGACTCGGCTGCCTTGTGCTGATTGTTGTGCTGATGGTTGTCACGATGGCCTGGCCTCTCTTGAGCGTCTGCGCTTTGGGGCGGCGATGGGCGACATTGGCGGTCGGTGCTTCTCTCCAGGCTTATTGACGGCCGAGTGGTCAGGTAGCGAGATCCGCGTGGAGCAGGATTCCCCTAAGAGAGCGGCTAGTCGAGAGGACGCAGTTGAGAGATGTGAGCCCCATAGCGCTCCCCTCGCGCGCCCTCAGGTCCGTGACTTGGCTTCACGCGCGAGTTCTGTCAACTGTCGCCACAGTGCCATCGGCAGGGCCCCACGCAGGGGTGCCATGTTCCTTCAAGGGAGAAGAAGGGTTCCGCCGGTCTGTAGCAATGGGCGACGATGAGCCGGTTGAGCTGTAGGTAGGGCATCTCAGCCGCTCGTCTAGGACGGCTTGGTCGGCCTCGACTCTTTGATCAACCACGGGCACTTGCCACGGAATTCTGGGACCTGTGTAGGTTCCCCAGAGATCTCCCCGGGGCTCTGACGTCACCCCTCTTGTGCGTGAACGCCTTCCGGCACCCCTCAGTAGCTCCCATCGCTGGAGCGCAATACGGTCCCTGAAAGATAGATCAGACGCACCAGGGTGCCGGTCAACGGCAGCCTGGGCGAGCCCTGTCGCTGCCGCGGGCAGCGGCGGTGGCCGTCGGGTATCTGAGCCGGGGCGCGGCGGGTGTCCGGTGCGAGGAGAAGCCACGGATTGTACCGCGGCGGCCAGGGCGACTGCCTCAGGCGATTGAGGCGCAAGCTGTGAAGCGGATGTGCTGGAGAGGTGTTGGTGCGGCGGCACGGCGTAGAGGCGGCCCTTCACGCGCTGGCGGGTTTCAGACCACACGGAGCACGGTGACGGGCGGGCCAGAGGTAGAGATAGGCCGGGTGAAAGTGAAGATAGGCCAAGCCCCTGTGCAGCAGGCGAGTCCCGAGCAGGCACGGACGGGGCGGGACACATGAGGCCGGAGGAACCGGGTCGGACGTCCGGGACGACGGTTGACGATCCGAGAATGGCCTGGCCGTGGATGCGACCGACGATCCTGGTTGCGGCGAACCAACGGAATTCCAACTCTTCTTAACGAAAGCCAAACGGAGTTCTCACCCAGCCCGTAGTTTGAGGGCCAGCGTTTCTGGTATAATCATTAGAGAAGCAAGTATGGCTCTACTGAAAAAAGATCATTCATTCACACTTGGTGGGGAAGATGGGCCAAGAAAGGGGCATCCTGGGTTCATCTTGCCCATCAGAAGGCTCTCTAGTAAGGCAAAGTGGTTCGTCGCACCCATATGCACTTAGCAGTTAGGAGTTCTTTCAGGGGAGCCAAGTATGAGACTGCGAATGCCGGGGCGGGGTTGGAGGAGGATGTGCTGGGGGTGGCTCTGGCGACGGGAGAAGAGAAGCGGAAACAGATCCAGGTATGGGCGGGCGACGGCTACGGGCTGCAACCTGGGTGGCTGGAAGCATGGATGAGTCGCCACTGCCCATGAACAGTGCAAGGGGATGGATGGAGCCACAGGGACAGCAACTGAGTTTGCAGAGGAGGGTTCGGATGAGCCGAAGCTGGAAGGCCATCGGGATGGCCGTCGTGACGCTGGGAGCCGTGCTCCTGTCGCAGATTGGCTGCTCGCCCGCGGGGGGACAGCTGGAAGCGGCGACCGAAGACGACGGAGAGCAGCGGACGATCAGCGTGTCCGGAAGCGGCACGGCGAGCGCCAAACCTGACGAGGTGGTGGTGCGCCTGGGGGTGGAGACGACGGCCGACACAGCCAGGGAGGCTGTTGCTCGGAACAGCGAGCAAATGGAGGCTGTGGTCGACGCTTTGAAGGCGGCAGGGATCCTGGTCGAGAACATCCAGACGCAGACGATACAGCTCCGTGCGCGGTATGAGACGGTTCGGCCAGAGCCTGGCGAGCCGGAGAAACGGGAGTTGATCGGGTATGAGGCGAGCAACATCGTGGAGGCGCGGAGCGAGGATCTGGAAGCGGTGGGTGAGCTTCTGGACGCGGCGGTTGAGGCCGGGGCGAATCGCATCGAGGGACTGCGATTTGAGTTGAGTGATCTGGCGGAGCTTCTTGAGCGGGCACGGGAAGCAGCCTGGGAGGATGCGGAGCAGAAGGCCGACCAACTGGCGAACCTCGCGGAGGTTGAGCTAGCAGAGGTGGTGACGATCGACGAAGCGACAACGGCTCCTAGGCCGGCGGCGAGTGTCGGTGCTGTGCTGGAGCGCGAGGCTGCGGTCCCCATCGAGCCGGGGGCCGAGGACGTGCGAGTCGACCTTCAGGTGACGTGGTCCCTGAGGTGACGGGCGCGTTGTGGCCGGAAGAGGTGAGACTGTTCGGTCAGTTTCGCATAAGGAGAGAGGAGACGATACGATGAACTATGATGAGTTCGTGGGAGAGGTGCAGAATCGAGCCCGGCTTCCGGCGAGGGGCGAGACGATGCGGGCCATTCAGGCAGCGCTGGAGACCCTGGCAGAGCGGATTGCCGCGGGTGAAGCCGACGATCTGGCAGCACAACTGCCGCCAGAGCTAGGGACATTCCTGCGCGATGTCGGCACAACGGAGAGGTTTTCGGTGGACGATTTCTTCCTGCGCGTAGCGGCGAAGGAGACGGCGGATCTTCCAGACGCGGTTCACCACGCACGGGCGGTGATCGCGGTGCTGCAGGAGGCGATCACAACGGGCGAGATAGAAGATGTCCGCGCTCAGCTTCCGGATGATTATGCCCCGCTGTTTGAGGCGGGCAGTGAAGGTGAGATAGACATCAACGTCTGATGGGAGCCCGGGCTCAGGTTTGCGCACGAGACCAGTCCGCCCGGGCCATGAACAGGCGGACGATACCCGGAGAGAGACGGGCCTGGGCTCGTTCTCCGAGTGAAGGTGGTCTGGTATGGCGACGAAAGAACCGTTGCGTTACGACGTGCGCCCCCGGGCGATCGATGCGGGAGAGAGCTGGCTGACGGTGACCCTGGAGAACACAAGCTCAAAGCCGCTGAGAGGCCTTGAAGTAAGTCTCCACTCGCTAGATGAATACAGCGTCGAGGTGATGGCCGGAGACGCCTTCGTGCCAATCCTGGAACCGGGGGCGAAGGAGACCATTCCGGTACAGGTCTCAGCGAAGCTGCCAGGAAGTGTCTACCTTACCGTCGAAGGTCAACGGGGGGAGGATAGGTTTCAGTGGGAGTCACCAGATATTACGCTGACGGTGGGCGAGCAGAGCGCAGAACTGGTGAGGCTGCTGGCACTGGTCGAGCCTAAGCCTGCGGTTGGGGAGACGGTGCGGTGTGAGGCCACTCTGAGGGGTCAGCCTCACAGCGAGGGTTTGCGTCTGGAATTCTGGGCGGAGGCCCCCGGGGGTGAGTTGGAGGAACTGGCTGTCGTGGAGACGAAAGAGCTGTCTCCCGACGAGGAATCGCGGTATATGGCGCAAGTGGAGGTGGAGGAGGAAGGGCGATGCACGATCTATGCATATCTGTATGACGGCATGACGAGACTTGGCTGGCGGGTCGAGACGCTTCGAGTTGGCGAAGAACAGACGGGCTCGGCATAGGCCCGTTGACCCACGTATGGAATCAGCGGTCGAGCAGACGAACCAGGGCGCGGGTTGTTCGCATGAGAATCAGCATTGGTTGACAGGCAGAGGAACAGGATAGAGGAGGCAACATGGCTATCAAGTACCCTCTCGAGTATGAATTGACGCCCAAGAGCGTCGACACGGGCAGGCACTGGGTAACGCTCAGCTTGCAGAACATCGGTGCTCAGGACCTAACCGGATTGGACGTGAGCCTGAACTCGCTGGACGCATACAGCATCAGCGTGTTGGGGACAGGGAGCTACATCTCGATCCTGAAACCGGACGAAAGGAGAGAGCTACCATTCCAGGTGTCCGCGAACCGGACGGGCAGCCTGTACGTTACGGTGGACGGCTGGCAGGACGGTGAGCGCTTCCACTGGGAATCGCCGGGCATCCCGGTTACGGTGGGGGCGGAGGTGGCGGAGCTGGTGAGTCTTTTCGCGATGACGGAGCCGTACTCAGTCGTCGGAGAGAAGGTGCGCTGCGAGGCCACGATACGCGGCTTGAGTCAGAGTGAGGGGCTCAAGCTGGAGTTCTGGGCCGACACGCCGGGTGGCGAGTTCGAGGAGCTAGCCATCGTAGAGACAAAGGCCCTGGAACCGGGGGAGGAGGCGACCTATTCGGCCGAGGTGACGCCAGGGCAGGATGGCCTGTACACCATCTATGCCTATCTGTACGACGGCGTGCGCCGGATAGGGCGAGAGGTCGAGTACGTGTACGTGAGACGGGCGTAGAGTGAATAGAGCCCGGTCGTAAATCTCCAGGATCCGCGCCCTGGTTTATGCGCTCGATCGAGGCCGTCCCAGGCCGCCGGCCTGGGACGGAAGAAGGAAGATTCTGGCGACGAATGAAGCAAGCAGGTTGAAGGGGAAGAATGGCAGCGAAATTTCCGATCAGGTACGAAATCAACCCACAAAGCATCCAGGCTGGCAGATCCTGGCTGGACGTGCGCCTGCAGAACGTCAGCGAGGACACTCTATCTGGACTTGACGTGCGGCTGAACAGCCTAGACACGTACGCCATTGAGGTGGTGGAAAACTCCAAGTTTGTGTCGTCGATGGCGCCGGACGAGGAGGTGGAGCTGCACTACCCCGTAGGGGCGGAGAGATCGGGTGGGATGTACATCTCCGCGGACGGGCGATGGGGGGGCGAACCGTTTCACTGGGAGTCCCCAGCAAGGCGGATCGCAGTGGGGAAGGAGATCGCGGAGCTGGTGAGCGTGTTTGTCCTATCGGAGCCCCACCCGCGTCGGGGAGAACCAGTCACGATTGAAGCCACCCTGCGGGGGCTGACGCCAGCGAGCGGGCTGATCCTGGAATTCTGGGTGGTGAGTCCAAGCGGGGAATCGATATCGGTGGACAAGACAGCGACGGACCTGCTGACCGTAGGCGAGGTGGCAACGTACGAATCCGATGAGTTCGTCCCGGAAGAAGAGGGGATCTACGTGATCCATGCCTATCTGTTCGACGACACGCGGCGGATCGGGCATGAGACGGACTACTTGAGCATGACCACGTAGGGATTGTGCCGTTGTGCGCGGGTGGCGGAGCACGGGGGCCTGCCCGGTGCACGCGGATTCGGCCCAGCGGGCAGGAATCTGCAGGGGTATAGCGGTGGGAGCGGGCTCAGACTCGGGGATAGAGGGGCAAGGGGGCTGAAATGGGGAATGCGGTCAGCACAGACGATGGGTTGAGCATCGCACTGGTAGATAGGACTGGCGGCGGCGAGATCATTGCAGCCCCCGGAGGCGAGCGAGTGCGCCCGGGGGCCGAAGGTACAGTGAGTCTGGAAGCGATGCGGCGCGCGGCGAGAACGGTGGGGCGGACGTAGGCGGCAGGGGCAGCGGCGCAATGACAGGGGCGACGGTGCAAGAAGGTCGGACGCGGTGTGAGGCAGCGTTGGCTGAGCGGAAGAGGGAGGCCAAGCCGCGAGGGGCGCGCAGGACTCCGGGCGGAGGTGCCGGCCCCTCGAGATAGCCCGGTGGGGCGGGCGCTGCTGGCGGAGCGGGCGGAACGGCGGGACGAACGTGCGGGGGGGCGAGGCTCCGGAAATACCGGGTAGGCGGCGGGCAAGAGGGGCAGACTGGATCCCGTCTGGCCTGGGCCATGACCCGGTCGAAGCGTGAATAACCCAATACACTGAGAGATTGTGGACCGGCTGGGACGCGGACAGGACAACAAGAACCATACTACAACCCTGGGAGGAACTCCGATGGCAAATGATTCAAGACGATTGGATTCAACGAACCTGTATCAGCATACGCGAGCGGAGCAATTCAGCTTCGAGACGACCGACGAGGTGGACGTGCTCACCCAGGTCATTGGGCAGCCTCGGGCGGTCGAGGCGATGCGGTTTGGGATGGGCATTGCGGATGACGGGTTCAATATCTATGCCATGGGCCCGCCGGGGATTGGGAAACGGCCGCTGATGCGACGATTCTTCGAGGAGAGAGCCAAGGAGGAGCCGGCGCCCTCGGATTGGTGTTACGTGAAGAACTTCGAGGACGACAATAAGCCGCGAGTGATTGAGCTACCGGCCGGAATGGGGATCGATTTCCGGGATGATATGGACGAGCTGGTAGAGCAGTTCGGCACGGCGCTATCAGCAGCCTTCGAGAGCGAGGAGTTCCAATCGCGCCGCCAATCCATCATGGAGGAGTTCCAGGAGAGGCAGCAGCAAGCGTTTCAAGAGCTTCAGGAGAGGGCTCGAGAAGAGGACGTACGGTTGATCCGCACGCCCGCGGGCCTGGCGGTGGCGCCGGTTCGGGAGGGAGAGGTCCTGTCGCCGGATGAGATCCAGGAGCTCTCGGAGGAGGCACAGGAACGGCTGCAGGAGAAGGTGGCGGAGATGCAGGACGAACTGCAGGGAATACTCCGTCAAGTGCCCGGATGGCAGCGGGAGATGCGGGAAAGGCTGGACGAACTTAACCGAGAGATGGCGAATCTGGCCATTGGGGGCCTAATTGATGAGCTCCGTGAGAAGTACGCAGAGCATCCCAAAGTGGTGGAGCACCTGGATGGGGTGCAGGAGAATGTAGTGGAGAACGCGGAGAGTTTCCTGCCGCAGCAAGGCGGCCAGCAGAGCGCCCAGCAGCAACTGCAGCAGATGCTGCAAGGGGGCGAGGGACAGGGCCGCCAGGCGATGGTGCAAGAAGCCTTGATGCGCCAATTCAAGGTAAACGTCGTGGTAGACAACAGTGAGGCGGAGCACGCTCCGGTGGTCTACGAGGACAATCCGACGTACCAGAACTTGATCGGGCGGATCGAGCACATGGCCCGCATGGGAGCTCTGATGACCGATTTCCATCTGATCAAGGCGGGGGCGCTGCACCGGGCGAACGGGGGCTACCTGCTGCTGGATGCGCGGAAGGTGCTCACGGAACCGTACGCGTACGAGGCGCTGAAGCGCGCGATGGACGCAGGTAAGATACGGATCGAGTCGCTGGGCCGCCAGTTGAGCCTGATCAGCACCGTCTCCCTGGAACCGGAGCCGGTGCCATTGGACGTCAAGGTGGGCCTGTTTGGGAACCGGCTGATCTACTACCTGTTGACTCAACTCGATCCCGACTTCGCCGAGTTATTCAAAGTTCAGGCCGACTTCCACGAAGAGATGGATCGCAACGAGGACAATCAACAACTGTACGCGAGGATGATTGCGACGATAGTCCAGGAAGCGGGGCTGCAGCCTCTCGATCGCGGAGCCGTGGCACGGGTGATCGAGTACGGGGCGCGGATGGTGGGCGATTCAGAGAAGCTGTCGATGAAGGGAGAGAGCCTGGAGGATCTGCTGCGAGAGGCCAATTACCGGGCGAAGGAGGAGGGCAACGGATTGGTCACCGCCGCCGACGTGCAGCGTGCAATTGACGCACGAGAGTACCGGGCTGACCGGCTGCGCGAGCGGATGCAGGAAGCGATTCTGCGGGACACCGTGTTGATCGACACCGAGGGGCAAGAGGTTGGACAGATCAATGGCCTCTCGATTATTCCACTGGGCGACTTCATGTTCGGCCGTCCGACGCGGATCACGGCGCGAACGCGCATGGGGAAGGGTGAGGTGGTCGACATAGAGCGGGAGGTGGAGCTAGGTGGGCCGATCCACTCGAAGGGCGTGCTCATCCTGGGCGGGTTCCTCGGTTCGCGGTACGCCGAAGACAAGCCGCTCTCACTTTCGGCCAGCCTGGTGTTTGAGCAGTCCTACAGCCAGATTGAGGGAGATAGCGCGTCTTCGGCGGAGTTGTATGCACTGCTCTCTTCTCTCGCGGAGGTGCCGATCAAGCAATCGATAGCGGTCACCGGATCGGTGAACCAACGCGGTCAAGTTCAGGCGATCGGCGGCGTCAGCCAGAAGATCGAGGGATTCTTCGACATCTGCAAGGCCCGTGGTCTGACAGGCGATCAGGGGGTGATCATCCCGGCCAGCAACGTCAAGAACTTGATGTTGCGGGAGGACGTGGTTGATGCGGCGAAAGAGGGTCATTTCCACATCTACGCGGTCGAGACTGTGGATGAAGGCATCGAGATCCTCACGGGTGTCCCGGCCGGCGAGCGTGGTGGGGAGCCAGACACGCCGGAGGACAGCTATCCGGAAGGAAGCATCAACTACAAGGTGGAGCGGCAACTCGCAGAACTGGCGGAGAAGCGGTCCGAATTCGGCAGGCGCGGCGAGGGGAATGAGGAGTCATGAGTGACGAGGACAGGAGCGACCGGGACATAGGGGACCGGGGCACGGTTGATCGGCAGAGTGAGTACCGCGTCGAACGGATTGTGGTGGCCCTTGATCCTTCGAGGCACAGCCGGGCGGCGCTGGAGGCTGCGGTGCTGATGGCAGCTCGGCTTCCAGCCGAGCTGCTGGGGTTGTTCGTGGAGGATGCGAACGTGCGCCGACTGGCCGAGCTACCTTTTGCCGAGGAAGTGGGTCTTTTCACGGCGAACTGCCGCCGGGTGGAAAGGCACGAGCTGTCGCGACAGCTGAGCGTACAAGCCGGACGGGTGCGTCGAGACTTCGGAATCAGCACGCGCAGGGTGACAAGGCAGTGCACGTTTCGAATTGTGCGAGGACGGGTGGCGCAAGAAATACTGAAGGCAGCTGCTGAAGCCGACGTGGTGATCCTGGGCAAGGGAGCCTGGTCACCGTTTGAGACCGGGCATCTGGCCCCTGCTGTTCGTGAGGTGTTGAGACGGACGCCTACATCGACGCTGATCCTGCGAGCCGATGCCCGGATAGAGCCGCCGATACGGGTGGTGTATGACGGCTCGTCACTGGGCGAGAAGGCGGTGAGAACGGCGGCCGACCTGACAGCGGACGAGGACGTATACTTGGTGGTCTTCTTGTTGGCTGACGATCCCGATGATGCTTCGCGCCTGGAAAGCAACGTTCGCGAGTGGCTTTCCGGGATGGAGCTGGAATTGAGCTTTCAAAGATTGACGGAGGCGAGTGTCTCGCGACTGGCCTATCTGGCTGCCCACGAGGAGCGCGGGACTCTGGTGCTGCCTGCGGGGACGGCGGCGTTGGAGGACGAAGCAGTGCTGGATTTTCTGGACGAGACGCGCGCGCCGGTGCTTCTGATCAGATGAGGGTCTCTGTTGACAAGGGGAGGGCGACGGTGTTGTTGAGCGAAGCCCGAGGGAGTTCGTCGCTCAGGGCTCGGAGCTCCAAGAGGGACGTTAAGAGGCTCTTCAGGCAATGATGCCCTACCGAACTGCGGTGTGCTCGGCTGTCGGTGAGGCGTGCCGGCGGCAGGAACAGGAGGCGGCCGGAGCCACCAGCCGCAGGTTAGCCGATGCGCCACAGCGAGAAGCACCGGGGCCGGGTGGAGGATGAGGGAGGTGTCTCATGTAGCAGATCCAGGCAGACGAATGAGTGTTGGACTGAGACGGCATTGAGTTGTTCTTGCGCAAGATCGGATAGATAGATAGGAGAGAGAAACAGATGGGACAGATTGGGCAGTTGCTGGGGGCATCGATCCCGAGTATCGTGGCGGCGCTGGTGATTCTGGTCGTCGGGTGGTTGCTTGCCCTGATAGTATCGGCTCTGGTGCGGTCGGTGATGCGGCGGACTGATCTGGATAAGAGACTGGCGCAGTGGTTCGCGGACGACGAGAGCCCGGACGGCGTGCCTGCCGGCGAATGGGCGGCCAGGGGTGTCTTCTGGTTGATCATGATCTTCGTCTTGATCGCGTTCTTCGAGGCGTTGGGGTTGACGTTGATCACACAGCCGCTGAATCGGCTGCTGACGCAGATCTTTGAGTATGCTCCGCGGTTGCTGGGCGCGGGCGTGCTCCTGGCGCTGGCATGGATTCTGGCGAGTGGACTACGGCTGATTGTCTCGGGCCTGTTGAAGGCAGTTAAGCTGGACGAGAGGCTTGGCAGCCAGGCGGGGATGGATGAAGAGGTTTCGTTGGCAGACACGGTGGCACGGGTCGTGTACTGGTTGGTGTGGCTGCTATTCCTACCGGCAATACTGGACGCTCTTGCGCTGCAAGGTCTGCTGGCACCGGTGCAGGGGATGGTGAACCAGGCACTAGCCTATCTGCCCAACGTCTTTGGGGCTGCTTTGATCGTGGTAGTCGGCTGGTTCATTGCCCGGATCGTGCAGCGGATCGTGAGCAATTTGCTGGCGGCGGTTGGTGCCGATCGCCTGAGCGAGCGGGTGGGTCTTTCCGCAGCGCTGGGTGAGCAAACGCTGTCGGGGGCCATAGGCGTGGTGATCTACGTGTTGATCCTCATCCCGGTCCTGATCGCGGCGCTTGACGCTCTGGCGCTGGAGGCGGTAACGGCGCCGGCGACGAGCATGCTGAGTGCCATCCTGGCGGCACTGCCAGCTATGTTCGGCGCGGGGCTGGTCTTGATCGTGGCGTGTCGTCGGCAAGGTGGTCGCAGGCTTGATCACCAACGTGCTTACCGGCATGGGATTTAACACCGTCCTCGCCCGGCTGGGCCTGGGCCGGGAGCCAACGGAAGGCGAGCGGACGCCGGCGCAGGTTGTCGGATACCTGGTCCTGGTGGGGATTATGCTGTTCGCCACCATTGAGGCATTCAACCTACTTGGCTTCGGGCGGGCTGCGAATCTGGTGAGCCAGTTCACGGCGTTTGCCGGCCAGGTCGTGCTAGGTTTGATCGTGTTCGGCATCGGTCTGTACCTGGCCAATCTGGCATCGAGCATCTTGCGTGAGAGCGATGTGGCGCAGGCGGCGCTGCTGGCGCTGCTGGCTAGAGGAGCGATCATGGTTTTTGCAGGGGCGATGGCCCTGCGTCAGATGGGACTGGCGAACGAGATCGTGAACCTGGCGTTCGGGTTGGTGCTTGGCGCTATTGCGGTGGCGGGGGCACTTGCTTTCGGATTGGGCGGACGGGAGATGGCAGCTCGGAAGCTGGAGCAATGGGTGCCGTCAGAGGAGGATGAAGGATCTCAGTAGTCGACGACAGAGGACAGCTTCACTCCCGGAAATCACACTCGTGGCCAGTGGGCTGAGGTCGAGCCGGGGCCGGTCGGCCACCGGTGAGTGTGTCCGGGGAAGTACTTACAACAAACTGATGGGAGGGATTGTATGCGGGTGTATCTGGTACAGCACGCAGAGGCGATGTCTGAGGAGCAAGATCCGGACCGACCGGTGACCGACCTCGGTCGTGAGCACACGAAGTGGACGGGGGAGATGGCGGCCGCATTTGGGGTGGACGTCAAGGAGATCCGCCACAGTGGAAAGACGCGGGCCAGGCAGACGGCAGAGATCCTGGGCGACGTCCTGTCTCCGCGGGAGGGGGTGGTGGATGTGTCGGGGCTGGCGCCGCTGGATGACGTGGAGCCGGCGGCGAAGGGGCTCGACCAGGAGGGCGAGCCGGTGATGCTGGTTGGTCACCTGCCGTTCATGGAGCGGCTGGCGGGGCGGCTACTCACGGGAGACGCGGACCAACTGGTGATTGACTTCAGAAACGCGGGCATAGTCTGTCTGGACAAGAAGGACAAGAGGTGGCAGGCGAGCTGGATTATCACGCCCGAGATGGCTGAACTGAAGAGTCGCGCGTGAGGTGACGCCGGCCAGCAAGCTGCACCGGCGGCTTGGTGGCCTGGACAACAACGGATTGAGAGGCTACAATGGATCAGGCCCCCTGGAGGAAGATGGGGGAGAGACGCTGCAGGGGAGCGCACGAGAGGCACCCTGCCAACGGATGGGGCGGTGCTCTGCCGCGGAGGGGGTGACCAGAGAAGGAGGTGGAGACCGCAGAGAAAACGTTCCGCCGCCGGCGGAGAGCGTGGCGCAGCAAGCATAGCAACGATGTTTCGGCGATGGCCGAAGCATCCTGCCAGAGGAGGTGCGGACGATGGGCGTGGTGAAGGTAATTGAGGTTCTGGCACAGTCGAGTGAGAGCTGGGAGGATGCTGTCCAGCAAGCACTGAATGAAGCATCGAAGACGATCCACAACATCCAGTCCATTTACGTGAAGGATTTCCAGGCAATCGTGGAGGATGACGAGATCGTCGGGTACAGGGTCAATACGAAGATCTCATTCCTGGTCGGAGAGAAGTAGGTTTCCGGCCCGGTACCGAGGGTCGGCAGGGTGGAGGTGCCTCTGAAGCGATGAGGCGCCTCCATTCGACAAAGAGAGGGTGGAGGGCCTGCGACTGCGGCGGAGACGGACACCTCTTTCTGGAGGTCGTGGAGCCTGGAAAGGAGCTTGAGTTGAGGAGCACTGCTCTCCGAGATTGAGAGGTGATCCGTGTGCGGTGTTCTAAGCCAAAGCTGGCTGTTTGAGATTCGTGTAGTGAGGCAAGGAGGTTGACCATGCCTTTCGAACTGAGGAGCTCAGCATTCTCGCAGGAGGAGACGATTCCGGATAGATATACGTGCGAGGGAGCAGACGTATCCCCACCACTGGAGTGGCGGAACGCGCCGGAAGGCACGCAGGGATTCGCTTTGATCTGTGAAGACCCCGATGCGCCCGGTGGGACGTTCACGCACTGGCTCCTGTACAATATTCCCTCAGGGACGAATGAACTGAATGAAGACGTGCCAACTGAGGGGAGGCTGTCGTGGGGTGCCGCTCAGGGTAGAAACGACTTCGGGAATATCGGTTACGGCGGGCCGTGTCCTCCGATGGGATCGACTCATCGATACTACTTCCGAGTTTATGCTCTCGACGAGCAAATCGAACTGCCGCCCGGAGCGAGTCGGAACCAACTGCTTCGGGAGATTGAGGAGCGGGCGATGGCCCGCGCCGGGCTGATGGGGCGGTACGGCAGGCCCTAGGTGGGGCGGACGCAGCAGGCGATGCGGAACTAGACTGATGGCTGCCACTGCGCTTTTCTACCGATTCGGTGCGGCATTGGCTATCGGTGTCCTGGTCGGGCTACAGCGGGAGCACGCGTACGGCGGGCCTGAGGAGGAGCTTTTCGCCGGTGTACGCACGTTTGCGCTGATCGGCCTCCTTGGGTGCACGGGTGCGCTGATTGCTGACGAAGTGGGCTCTCCATGGGGCTTCGTGGCGGTGGCACTCCCGATGGGAGGACTGATCGTCGCGGCCTACATCGTTAGCGCCTGGCGTCACGAGGGGACTGGTCTCACGACGGAGATGGCGACGGTGCTGACGCTGGGGGCCGGAGCGATGTGCTATTGGGACTACCTAGCGTTGGCAGCGGCGCTTGGGGTGGCCACGACGGTGCTTCTATCGCTGAAACCGGAGATGCACGCTTTCGCACATCGGATAACTCGGGAGGATCTGTACGCCACGTTGAAGTTCGCGGTGATCACGGTGATTGTGCTGCCGGTCCTGCCAAACCGGGGGTTCGGACCTGCGCCGCTGGACGTGCTCAATCCGTACCAGATCTGGTTGATGGTGGTGTTCATCTCCGGAATCAGCTTTCTCGGCTATGTGTTGATCAAGCTGGTGGGTCCGAGGCAGGGGATCAGCCTGAGCGGTCTCCTGGGAGGACTGGTATCGAGTACGGCGGTGACACTCAACTTCGCTCAACGGAGTGAGAAGGAGGAAGAGCTGTCGAGGTCATTTGCGCTGGCGATCATCGTCGCCTGGACCATGACGTTCATTCGCATCTTGATCGAGGTGGCGACGTTGAACCGAAGGCTGCTGGGGGTTGTCTGGCCTCCGTTAGCTGCTGCGTGGGCCGTAGGTCTAGCATACGCCGGGTATCTCTACGTCTCGAGGCGGACTGAGCGGAAAGGTGAAGTCGACTTCGCCAATCCGTTCGAGCTGGGGACGGCGTTGAAGTTCGGCCTTCTTTTCGCCGTGGTCCTGCTGGTCTCGAAGGCTGCCAGTCTTTACATGGGCCACGTTGGACTGTATGTGTCGAGTTTTCTCTCCGGACTACCAGGGGTGGATGCACTGACGCTTTCAATGGCCCGGCTGAGCACTGCCGGCGGAGAGCTCGATCTGGTGACGGGGGCTCGGGCCATCGTGGTGGGGGCGATGGCGAACACTGCGGCCAAGGGCGGCATTGTCTTGGCAATTGGCTCGGCACGACTGCGGCGGGCCATCCTACCGGGGTTTGTGCTAATCGTGATGGCCGGGGTAGGCGCAGCTTTTCTGGTGTAGACCGGGCTCTTGGGCGGGGGCAGGAAGGGGCCGCGGGGCCTGCAGGAGGGGGACAGCGTGGGGAAGAGGGCCCGTGTCTACGTCGGCCAGGGAGGCGGTGGTGAGTGACGGCAAGGCCGCGGAGCTGCAGCAGATTGCGGAAGAACTAAGTACACGTCCCCGTTAATGGAGTCCTAGTTTCTGTCTTAGGTCGGCGACC
>CAYVCX010000023.1:0-39398 GCA_964450435.1 uncultured Anaerolineales bacterium | reverse complement strand
TGCTGGGCACGCGGGTCACAGACCCGCTCGGAGCTGCCGGGGCGTGGAGTGGAGCGGCAGGATGGGTATGGGGCATGGCGACAGGCTCAGTGTTTTGAGGATGTCTGGAAATGTGCTACGATTGGGGCGGATCGGGGAGGCAGGCCCGCGGCCAGGGCCCCGGCTCTGGAGTTGGGCGCGGCCACGCACGGTGAGCGTGCGAAGAGAAGAGGCGCAGCCGCGGTCCCGCACAAACGCGCCGCTTCGAGAGGGCTGGCATGTCTACGGAAGAGACAGGAAAGGTTGTGTAAGGGGAGCGAACGCGATGCCCCAGGCAGCGGAAAGGTCAGGATTCACGCGGTGGAGCGGGAGATGAGCCCGGCGGCCAAGCTGGGTAGCTACCCGGCGTTGATCAAGACGCGGCAGACGATACTTCTGCTGGCTACGGGGGTGGCCGGCTACGTGAGCGCGCGGCCGTGGAACGTCCGGCCCCGGAGCAGCGTGCTCACAGAGGCCGTGGTGATGGCGGTGAGTCTGTTCGCCGCCATCGGAGGAAGCACGGCGCTGAATATGGTCCTCGACCGTGACATCGACGCGCGGATGGCGCGCGCGGCCCACCGGCCGCTCCCGCGAGGGCTGGTCTCGGTGCGGCAGACCGCGCTGCTGGGCGGCAGTTTGGCCGCCGTCGGCCTGGCGACGGCGGCCAGGTTGGGACGGCCGTTCGGCGTGGTGGTCACTATCGGGGCACTGATGGACCTCCTGGTTTACACCGCGTGGCTCAAGCGGCGCTCTCCGGGGTCGATCCTGCTCGGGGGCGTCGCAGGGGGGATGCCGATCCTGGCGGGACGGACGCTGGGAGCCGGCCGGATAGACGGCCTGGGGGTGCTTCTGGCCCTCTCGGTGCTGCTGTGGATCCCATCGCACGTCGTGACGCTGGCGATGGGGTATGCTGAGGACTACCGGCGCGGCGAGGTGCCTACGTGGCCCAACGCGTACGGCTTCGACTCGGCCCGCCGGTTCGTTGCGGTCTGCAACGCGCTGCAGGGGGCCGCGCTGGTGGGCGCCGGGTACTGTCTGGGCGTCAGCCGATACAGCCTGGGCCTGATTGGCTCCTCCTGCGCCGCGATGGTCGTGCTGTCGCCGTGGGCCGTGCAGCGCCCCTCGGCCGATTTGAACTACACGCTCTTCAGAGCCACGTCGCTCCATATGCTGGCGTCGATGACGCTCATCACACTGGGCGCAGCGCTGTGACAGGGGTGACTTTTGTCACAGACAACTAGCCGCTTTTCTGCTATAATATGTCAGAAAGGTGGCTAGTATATGACGATAGGGTGGGCTGTACCTACAATCGACCGGGAGAGGTGCGACAACTGCGGGCGCTGCGCCGAGGTCTGCCCGGTGGGCGCCGTGGAGATGAGGCCGGCTGGACCGGTCATCGTCCGAGCGGCGGATTGCACGTACTGCACGGACTGCGAGGTGGTGTGCCCACGAGGTGCCATCCGCTGCCCCTACGTGATCGTGTGGGGCACCGACGGAACGTGAGGGCCGGAAAGGTGCTTCGCGAAGAGACGCTGAGACACTTGCGCCGCGCCGCAGAGGGGGACAGGACAGGCCCGCAGCCGGTCAAGGCCTCCCTCGCGAGCGCAAGAAAAATGGGATGCCCGGCAGACGAGGCTTCGCCGGGGGATCTGGTGGTCCCAGAGAGAGGCCTCACTCTGCCGAGAACAGCAGAAGGATCACAGAAAGGAAATCATGAACGAGAAGGAACCCACACTGAGAGAGAAAGTGGAATCGAGCCTGGACACCGTGCGACCCGCGCTGCGAGCGGACGGCGGGGACGTGGAGCTGGTGGACGTGACGGATGAAGGGGTCGTCTCGCTGCGGCTGACGGGAGCCTGTCGGGGCTGCCCCATGTCGACGATGACGCTGAAGATGGGGATCGAGCGGGCCCTGCAGAAGCAGGTGCCCGAGGTGACGCGGGTAGACGCAATCTAGCGGGCAGCGAGAGAATGGAACGACAGATCGTGCGCATCGACGACAAGCTGTGCAACGGCTGCGGCGCCTGCGTGGCACCGTGCGCTGAGGGCGCCATAGAGATGGTGGACGGGAAGGCGCGGGTGGTGCGAGAGGAACTGTGCGACGGCGCCGGTTTCTGCATCGGCGTCTGCCCCACGGGCGCACTCACGATCGAGGTACGCGAGGCCCCGGCCTTCGACGAGGCAGCCGCCGAGGAGAAGATGGAAGAGCGCGCCGGGACGTACCTCGAACAGACGTGCCACGTGTGCAGCGCGGGCGAGGACAGCCGCGTGCTGCTGCCCTGCCGCACGGGCGGCGAGAGCCTATGGGTGTGCACACGCTGCCTGCCGCAGCTCATTCACGGGTAAGGGGGATATCCCCAGGGAGGGACGATGAAAGCGCGACAGATCCAAGACGGCATTCATTGGATGGGGGCGGTTGATTGGGATCGGCGGCTGTTCGATGCGCTGATCCCGCTGCCCGACGGCACGAGCTACAACGCGTACCTGGTCGAGGGCAGCGAGAAGACGGCGCTGCTGGACACGGTGGATCCGAGGATGACGGACGTCCTGATGTTTCAGCTCGACGACGTGCCCCACATCGACTACGTGGTGGCGCACCACGCCGAGCAGGACCACTCCGGGTCGATCCCGCATGTGCTGGAGAGGTACGAGACGGCCCAGGTCGTGTCGACGCCCAAGGGGAAGGGCATGCTGATGGATCACCTGGGCATCGCGGAGGGGCGATTCGTCACAGTAGAGGACGGCGAAAGGCTGTCCCTGGGAGATCGCACACTGGAGTTCATCCACACGCCGTGGGTTCACTGGCCCGAGACCATGTCAAGCTATCTGGAAGAGGAGCGCATCCTGTTCACGTGTGACTTCTTTGGCTCGCACCTGGCGACGACGGACCTGTTCGTCACGGAGGAGTGGCGCGTATACGAGGCAGCGAAGCGGTACTACGCTGAGATCATGATGCCCTTCCGCCAGGTTATCCAGCGTAACCTGGACAAGGTGGAGGAGCGGGAGATCGAGCTGATCGCACCGAGCCACGGGCCCATGTACGATCAACCCAAATTCATCATCGCCGCCTACCGCGACTGGGTCTCCGACGAGCCGAAGAACGAGGTGGTGCTGCCGTACGCGTCGATGCACGGGAGCACAGAGAAAATGGTGGAATACCTGGTGAGCGCGCTGGCCGAGCACGGCGTGAGGGTGCACCAGTTCAACCTGGCGGTTACGGATATCGGCAAACTGGCGATGGCCCTGGTGGACGCGGCGACGATCATCATCGGCACGCCGACGGTGCACGTGAGCCCGCACCCCCTGGTTTTCCACGCGACCCACCTGGCGAACATTCTGCGGCCGAAGGCGCGGTTTGCCTCGGTGATCGGTTCCTACGGCTGGAGCACGCGCGTGGTGGAACAGACGGCTGAGCTGCTCCCTTCCCTGAAGGTGGAGCTTCTCGCTCCGGTGCTGTGCAAGGGTTTTCCGGGCGCTGAGGAGTTCGCGGCGCTCGACGCGCTGGCGGAGAGCGTGGCGCAGCTACACGAAGAACACGGCCTCGCGGGCTGAGCCGCTTGCGGCGCGAAGACGGGGCAACGGGGAGAGGGCCCGGACAATGGTAGAGCTGCACGTGTACGGGGAGCTGCGCCGCTACGCGGCCGAGACGCGGGCTGACGGCGAGAGTGTGGTGCGGCTGTTGCCCGGCCCGGACGAGACGCTGCGAAGTGTGTTGGAGAAAATCGGGATTCCGCCGGAGGACCTGTATCACGTGTTTCTGAATGGGGCGCTGGTTTCGAGCCGCAACTCGATGGCACCCTGGCTCGAATATCGAGAGACCGATGGCGGTGGGCTGGACACTCCGATCGGCGACGGCGACCGACTGGGGCTTTTCGCGCGGGACATGGCGCTGTTGGTGGTGTAGCGAGGGCACGGCAGCCAGGGTGGCAGGTGAGGAGGCAGAGTGTACGACAGCTTCAGCGTCGACTACGACCGTTTCGTGGACTGGGACGCCCGGCTCGGAGTCGAGATGCCCTTCATCGAGCAGCAGCTTCGGGCGGCGGAGGCCGGGCGGGTGCTGGATACCGCCTGCGGTACCGGCAAGCACGCCATAGCGCTGGCGAGGCAAGGGTACCGGGTGGTGGGGACCGACGCAAGCGAGGCTATGATCGAGCGGGCCCGCGCGAACGCGACGGAGATTGCGCGACCCCCGACAGCGGGCCCTTCAGGAGAGGTCCGGTTCGAGGTGGCGGGGTTCGGCGAGCTGGCGGAGACGCTGGGGGCTGCTGGCGACGTGGGACAGAGGGAGGAGTCGGGCGGCGCAGGGTTCGACGCCGTGCTGTGTCTCGGCAACTCCCTGCCCCACGTGCTGACGGCCGCCGAGCTGGCAGCGACGCTCCACGACTTCGCCGACTGCCTGCGTCCGGAGGGACTGCTCCTGATCCAGAACCGGAACTTCGACGCCGTATTGGCGCAACGCGAGCGCTGGATGGGGCCTCAGGGGCATCGAGAGGGGGGAACGGAGTGGGTGTTCGTGCGCTTCTACGACTTCGATCCCGATGGGCTGCTGACGTTCCACATGGTGCGGCTGCGGCGCGACGGCGCGGCAGACTGGAGGCAGGAGGTGAACTCCACGCGGCTTTGGCCGCTACGCGAAGACCAATTGGTCCCGACGCTGCAAGGAGCTGGCTTCGGCGAACTCCGGCTGTACGGGGATATGGAGGGGTCCGCTTTCGACCGGACCGGCAGTCCGAACCTGGTTGTTGCGGCGCGAGCCGGCGCGTAGGGGTGTAGAGGCGGGGCGACCTGGCGGTGCGCGGGTCTCGTTGCAGTGACGAAGAAAACAGGCATGAAGCAGGTAATCTGCACCAGGAGGAGACATGAGCGAGGGCATGAAGAATCAGACGGAGCGGAAGCAGCGGCTCAAGGCGGTCATTCGCGAGCTACACGAAGGGAGGACCGTGGACGAGGTGAAGGACGAGTTCGCGGCCCTGCTGGAGAACGTGGGAGCCACCGAGATCGCGGCCATCGAGCAGGAGTTGATCGACGAAGGCATGCCGGCGACGGAGATCCAGCGCCTGTGCGACGTCCACGTGGCGGTGTTCCGCCAATCGCTCGAGGCACAGGAGAGCCCGGACTCGGTGCCGGGGCATCCGGTGTACACCTTCCTGGCGGAGAACGCAGCGGCAGGGAGGGTGCTGGACGAGCTGGAGTCTGCCCTGGAGGCGCTCAAGGCCGAGCCAGACGCGGAGAAGCTGGCGGCAGCGAGGGAGCTGCTGGACGACCTGCAGACATACGAGAGACATTATCTGCGCAAGGAGAACGTACTCTTTCCGTACCTGGAGAAGCACGGGTTCGAGGGGCCGTCCAAAGTGATGTGGGGCATCCACGATGAAATCCGTGAGGGTTGGAAGGAGCTGGAGACCGTGTTGAAGGAAGGGCCCGGTGACGATCCCGGGGCCTTCGCCGAACGGATCGATGGGGTCTTCGATCCGCTGGCCACTGCCATCCGCGAGATGTTCTACAAAGAGGAGAACATCCTCTATCCAACCAGTCTGGAGAAGCTGAGCGGCGACGAGTGGTGGCAGGTTCGGGTGCAGGGGAGTGAGATCGGATACGCTTACGTGACGCCTGGCAGTGAATGGCCTCCCAAGGAGGTGGCCCTGGAGGCAGTCTCGCCACTGAGACACGAGGAGGAAGCAGGGGCCGTCGGGGGGTTGCTGCACCTGGACACGGGCACCCTCAGTCCGGAGATGGTCAATCTGATCCTGAACCACCTGCCGATCGAGATCAGCTTCGTGGACGACGAGGACAGAGTGCGCTACTTCACCCAGATGGGGGACCGCATCTTCCCACGCTCGCCCGCGGTCATCGGGCGGACGGTGCAGAACTGCCATCCGCCGGACAGCGTCGACCGGGTGGAGGCGATCCTCGATTCCTTCCGGGCGGGCCGGAGGGACGTGGCCGAGTTCTGGATCCAGATGAGAGGGCGGTTCATCCACATCCGCTACTTCGCGGTGCGCGATGGGCGGGGGGATTACCGCGGCACGCTGGAGGTGGTGCAAGACGTGACAGAGATGCGCGAGCTGGAGGGCGAGAGGCGGCTACTGAACGAGGGCCAGGAGGACTCTGACGCGGACTGACAAGGGGCACTTGGGAGACCGGATGCACATCCTGGCCATCATCACCGGCGAATACGGGCGGCGGCACGTGGACAACATCCGCGCCCACGCACCGAGCGAGTGGGAGATAGATGTATGGCGGGCGCCGGCGCTCTACCCCCCGGTCATCGACTACCCTGAGGAACACCTGCCGGAGTCACTGCCGGGAGAGGAAGGGGGTTTAGACCTGATCCTCGCCTTCGGGGAGCACAAGGGGATAGCGGAACTGCTCCCCGAGATCGTCCGTAGGACCGGGGCGCGAGCGGTCGTCGCGCCGGTGGATCGGGAGGAGTGGCTGCCGCGCGGCCTGGCGCGGCAGCTACGCAACTGGCTGGCCGAGATGGGCGTGGTCTGCGTGACCCCCAAACCGCTGTGCTCGCTGACAGAGGCAAGCTACAACGCGAAGGGACAGCGCGTCGAGTACGACGAGCCGAGGATCGCTGCGTTCGCGCGTCACTTCGGACAGCCCCGGTTCCACGTGGTCGTCGATCCCGAAACGCGAGACATCGTGGAGATCGCGGTGATGCGGGACGCGGTGTGCGGCTGCGCGCGCTACGTAGCTCAAGAGCTCCTGGGCGTGCCCGCGGCGGAGGCAGAACGGCTGGCAGGGCTGCTGCACCACCACTACCCGTGCCTGGCCAGCATGGGCGTGGACGAAGACTTCGCCGACACAATTATGCACATCTCAGGACACATTATGAAGCAAGCGGTGAAAGCAGAGGTTCGGGACCACGTAGAGACGCGCTACCTGCGACCTGGAAAGAAGGCCGATTGAAGAGACCGCTATACCGCCCAATCCGCCAGCACAGGATGCTCACCCAACCATTCGGGGGCTGCCCCAGCCCCCTCCACCTGGCGTCTCGACGACGAGTCGGTCGCCCGAGGTCACGCGGAGGGTGGTCTTGCTGCCAAGGACGATCTCCTCGTCATCTCGAATCAGCCGGTTGGCTCCAGGTCTTCCCGGCTCACCACCCCACAATCCATAGGGCCCTCCGGTGCGCCGCTCGCTGTTGATGGTGACTGTGGCCTCCTCAAGGAACTCATAGACCCGACGGATGCCGTCGCCGCCGCGGAACCTGCCCCGTCCACCGGATCCATCGCGAAGGGCGTAGGCTGTGACGCGCACGGGGAGGTCGTACTCGACGGCCTCGACCGGCGTGTTGCGGGTGTTGGTCATGTGGCTGTGCCTTCCGCTGAGACCGTCGCCGCGCGGTCCAGCGCCGTGTCCTCCACCGATGGTTTCATAGAAGACGAAGGACCGCCCGCCGAGGGTGCCCCCGAAGGTTACGTTGTTCATGGTCCCCTGGCTCGCCGCCGGGATCTGGTCCGGCAGAGCCTGGGCCAGAGCGCCCAGCACGACGTCGACGACGCGCTGACTGGTCTCCACGTTGCCGATGGCCACAGCGGCAGGGAAGTCCGGATTGAGCACCGAATGGGGCGGAACGACTACCCTCACGGGGTCGAAGCAGCCGTGGTTCATGGGCACGTCGTCCTCCGCCAGCAGACGGACGCAGTACCACGTAGCGGAGCGCACCACGGCTTCGACGGCGTTGACGTTCCCCGTCACCTGGGGCGCCGTTCCAGCGAAGTCGACCGTCATCTCCGAGGCGGCGACGGTGATCGTCACGCGTATGGGGATGGGCGAATCATGCTGACCGTCACCTTCCAGAGCATCCTCGAAGCAGTAGACACCGTCCGGGATACGGGATATCACCCCTTGAGTCATGCGGCGGGAATACTCCATCAGGGCTGCCGCGTGCTCCTCCACACGCCGCCGCCCGTGAGAGTCCACTAACGCGAGGACTCGGCGTGCGCCGACGCGATGCGCTGCCAGCTGGGCCTCGAGATCGCCCATCCGCTCATCGGGGGCGCGGCTGTTGGCCGCGATGAGGCGGAGAACTCCCTCGTTGCGGACCCCGGCCTCGGCCAGCTTTACGGGGGGCACGATGATACCCTCCTGATAGAGCTCCGTGCTGAGGGGCAAAGAACCAGGCGTCATCCCGCCGACATCGGCATGATGGGCCCGGCTTGCCACAAAGAAGCGCACCTGGTCGCCCACAAAGACGGGCGATGCCATAGTCACGTCGGGGAGATGGGTGCCGCCGTGGTAAGGATCGTTCAGCACGACCACGTCGCCGGGCTCGAAAGTATGGAAGGCCTGCAGGGCGTGGGTCACGGAGGCAGGCATACTGCCCAGGTGCACAGGGATGTGAGCAGCCTGGGCCACCATTCGGGCCCGGGCATCGAACACGGCGCTGCTGAAATCGAGGCGCTCCTTGATATTGGGGCTGAAGCTGGCCCGCTGCAGCGTCACACCCATCTCCTCCGCCACGGAGGCGAACAAGTTCCTGAAGACTGCGAGGCTGATGGCGTCTACGGTCAACTGAGCTCTCCCAGAGCTAGGTCCTCTCCACAATCAGATTGCGAAAGCCGTCCGCCCGCGCCGACCAACTGGGCGGGATGAAGGTGGTGCTGTCCATCTGGAATACCAGGGCTGGGCCCTCGATCGCTGCCCCGGGGCAAAGGCGGTCCCGCCGATACAGAGCGACCGGCACGAATCCCTGTTCTTCAACGAAGCCGGTCCTCTCGCCGAGGAGGGCCTCGGCCCCATCAGTCACCGCCACCGGTTCCGGCCTCAGGGGCGGTGGTTCGACCAGGCCCGTCGCCCGCAGCCGCAGGTTGACTACCTCCACAGTCCGCCCGCGCATGGCGTGGCCGTACGTCTCCGAGTGGGCAGCGTGGAAGGCGGCCGCCACATCCTCAGCGAGGGGGATGGTCAGCTCGTAGGACTGGCCCCGATAGCGCGCGTCGACCAGTCCGCGCAGCACGATGGCCTGCTCCTCAAACCCCTCGGCGATGAGATCGCCACGAGCTTCTTCCGCCATTTCGGCCAGTTGCTCGTGCAGGCTGGCGCCGGTCCGCGCCGTCACCGGCGCCAGCACAGAGTGACTCTGTTCCAGCACCACATCCGCCAGGAGCAGACCGAAGGCGCACAGCACGCCGGGGTGGCGAGGAACGAGTACGCGGGGGATCTCCAACTGCTCCGCCACAACGCAGGCATGAAGCGGACCGGCTCCGCCGAAGGCGACGAGGGTGAAGGCACGGGGATCGTGGCCTCGTGCGATGGACACGCGCCGCAGCGCCCTATCGACGCTGACGTTGGCAACGCGCACGATGCCGAGAGCCGCTTCCTCCGGGGTCAGCCCCATCTGCTTGCCCAGACGCTGGACGGCCCGCCGGGCCGGCCCCGGCCTGAGCTTCATCTGTCCACCCAGGAAATGACCGGGATCCACGCGGCCGAGGACGAGGTTGGCGTCGGTGACCGTGACGCGCCGACCGCCGAGTCCATAAGCGATGGGACCGGGGTCGGCTCCGGCGCTCTGCGGCCCCACGCGCAGGACCCCACCGGCATCCAGCCGGGCGATGGATCCGCCTCCGGCGCCGATGGTCTCGATGTCGAGAAGGCGCGTGCGCAGCGGCAGCCGGTCGATGCCAGACTCTGCCCGGTGGACGAGCTGCCCCGGGCAGAGGGCCACGTCGGTGGACGTGCCTCCCATGTCGAAGGTGATAACCTGGTCGTATCCCGCAAGCTGGGCCAGGCGGAATCCACCGATGACGCCAGCGGCAGGCCCACTGAGCGCCGTCTGGATAGCCCGTCGGCGGGCGCGCCGCGCGCTCATGACGCCCCCATCAGACTTCATAATCCGCAGCGCGCTGGTGTCCGGCAGCTCGCCCTCCAACCGCCGGAGGTAACGGCTCACCACCGGCCGCACGTAGGCCTCCAAGGCCACGGTGCTGGCCCGTTCGTACTCGCGAAACTCAGGCAACACGTCACTGGATAGAGCGATCTGCCACGTGTCCAGCAATCTTCGCTCCAGAATGCGCTCGCGCACGGCCCTCTCGTGTACCGGGTTGACGTAACTGTAGAGGAAGCAAACAGCGACGGACTCAATGGCCTCCCCCTCGATCTCGTCGAGGACGGCGTCAAGGACAGCCTGATCCAGGGGCACCAAGACCTCGCCGTTGAAATCAAGCCGCTCCGGGATCTCGTAACACCAGCGCCGTGGCACGAGGGGGCGCTCCCGCCCAGGTTGCACCGCGTAGAGCTCGGGGCGGTTCTGGCGGCCAATGGCGAGGATATCGCGGAACCCTTGCGTGGTGATCAGCGCGGTACGCGCACCCCGCCGCTCCAGAATAGCATTCGTCGCGACTGTCGAGCCGTGGGATACCCGCCGCACAGGGGCGAGACGACCTCCAGCCAGGGCCCGGAGGCCCCTGAGCATCGCCTGCGCCGGATCGTGAGGTGTACTGAGGATCTTCTCGATGCGGAGACCCTCCCCATCATCGCCACCGCCTTCCCGGCCCCGTTCCGTGGAGACGAAATCGGTGAACGTACCCCCGATGTCCACGCCGACAAGCATACAGGTTCTCCTTAGCCCGGTGAACAAATCAACTGCGCGATACAGCGCGGGCCGCTCAGGCGCAGCGGGGATGACAAAAAGCGCTGTCGATCACGCGCTGAAGCTCGCGCCCGGCCTCGCGCGTACTACACGAAAGTAGCCCACCCCTTCCCCCTGCAGGCCGCAGGCGAGCGCGGACCGAGTATCCAGCCGGGGCAAAGGGCTCATGCCCCCCGCCCCTCTGGTCCCACCACCGGCATCCTCCCAACACGGCGTCCACGCGGGACCCAAGCATGAGCGACCCGGCGCTCTGACCTCGACTCAGCCCAAGCTGGATAAGCCATCAACGTGCCAAAGGCGCGTCAGTGGATGAGCCGGGCCGGCTCCAGTCTAGCCACGCTTCGAGAAGCCGTGGGTCCCCAGGAGTTCCCCGATGCGCCGGTATTGGCCGTTCAGGTAGGCCAGCGGCTGCGCCTCTGCCACGTCGAGCCTGCCCCGGTCATCGAGTACGTCTTCGTCGATCTGCACCGCAACCACCCGCCCGACGAAGAGGTCGTGGCTGCCCAGCGAGAGAATCTGTTCAAGGCGGCACTCAAGGTTGACAGGACATTCAGCAATCAGCGGCACCTGCACCTCTGAACCAAGAACCGGGGTGAAGCCGCACGCGGCCCACTTATCCTCATCCCGGCCCGAGACCATCCCACAGTGGTCGACCCAGCGAACCTGCTCTGCCCGAGGCAGGTTAACCACGAACTCACCGACCTCCTGGAGCAAACCGTGGGAGTGCCGACTGGGCCGCACACCGAGGCCGACGGTGGGAGGCTCGGAGCAGAGGGTCCCAGCCCAGGCAAGCGTGATGATGTTGGCCTGCGAACCGGTGCCACAACTGACCAGCACTGCAGGCAGCGGATAGAGAGCGGTCGTAGGGTCTCGAGTCACCTTCGTCATCGGGGTAGTCCTCCTGGTCATCGGCTTAGAATAGGCCCGCAGTGAGTTGCAGGGCTGCGTGCGCGACAGCGCTTTAGAGCTCGGGCAGCCCGCGACTCTTGCGGGTCTCCTGCACGTTTCCCACGGCCATCAAGTATAGCGAATGCGGTCTTTGCGGTCAAGTCTCAGCAGGCACAAGCAAGGTTGCGTCATTGGCACCCACGATGAACATCCGTCTGGAGGTCAAGGGACCTCAGGGCTTCGAGTACCACCTCCGGCAATGGGCGATGTCCACGGCCGGCCCGAGAGATTCCACCGGGTCGGGCTTCACGAGACGTCAAAGGATCGCAGTTCTCCTGCCCCTTCAGGCCTCGCACTGGAGTTTGCATATCCTGGAGGGATGGAGTATAATAGATGCTAACTTCTCGTGGTGCGAGAACGTACGCGGATGGGCGTCGCCGATCGAAAGCACACCCTCCCGACAGGTCTTCGCCAGGAGTCCAAGACAGACACCCAAACGGGCTTGATGAGCAAACAGGCAGTCGAGATGCGAGGATGGGGTATTCGCATCTGCAAGCCTTTCTGTAGCCCAAGGAGAAACGACACCTAGGTGCCGTCATCACACACGGTCTTGCTCGTGGAAGGGAGAAAGCCCACTGGGGATCGCCTGGCCCCAGTACTGAGCGACGAGTACAACCTCGCCACGGCCCGGACGCGAAGGGAGGCCCTGGCGAAGATCGACGAGATAGATCCGGCCGTAATTGTGCTCGATGCGCCTTCTTTGCGATTCAGTCGCCGCCGCTTCTGCGACACGTTGGACAGCGACGGTGTTGACACACCGGTGCTTCTGCTGTACGACGGGAGCAAGGCACCAAAGGGCACAGGGGCGCGGGCCTACCTGCGCCATCCTTTCTCATCACAGAAGCTGATTAACCGGATATCGTGGTTGCTGCCGGCCCCCGATGGCGAGGTGCTGACGAGAGGCGAGCTGGCCTTCAACGTCAAGCGCCGTTCGGTCACCAACGGGGAGCGTGAGTCCCACCTCACTCCGAAGCAGGCCCAGCTTCTGGAGCTGTTCATGCGTCATCCTGACGAGGTTTTGACCCGCAAGTTAATCATGAAGCAGGTGTGGGAGACGGACTTCGTGGACGACACGCGGACGCTCGACGTACACATCCACTGGGTGCGCGAGGCGATCGAGCAGGACACGGGATCTCCGAAGTACCTTCATACTGTGCGCGGGGTAGGCTACTGCTTCAGCGTGCCGCGCAAGGGAAAGGGCGGCTCCCCCTAGAGTTGCCGCGATCTCAGACTGTGGTAGAATTGAAGAGCTAACGAATACACACGCCCCCTGACCGGCGAGACCGTGCCAAGGGACCAGCCACCTTGGTCTCTCAACGGAGTGATGGAGGCGGAGGAAATAAAACGGTAAGAAGGAGGAACCCCTATAATGGCTGACATTTCCCTGAAGGCACTCCTGGAGACAGGGGTGCACTTCGGACACCGCACCCGGCGCTGGCATCCGAAGATGGCCCCCTACATATTCACGGAGCGCAAAGGGGTGCACATCATCGACCTGCAACAGACGTTGGAAGCACTGGACACCGTATTCGAGATAATTCTGGACGCCGTTGCCGCGGGAGGCACCGTCCTCTTTGTGGGCACGAAACGCCAGGCCCAGGCGACCATCGCCAGGGAAGCAGAGCGCTGCGAGATGCCGTACGTGAATCTCCGCTGGCTGGGCGGAACACTGACGAACTGGGAGACGATCCGGCAGCGCATTGACTACCTGCATAATCTTGAAGCCCACCGCGAGCGAGGGGACTTCGAGCTCTTCACGAAGAAAGAAGCTCTGGAGAAGAAGCGGGAGATCGAGAAGCTGAACCAGCGGTTTGGCGGGATCAAGGAGATGCGCGAGCTCCCGAAATTGCTGTTCGTGGTCGACATAGAACGTGAAGCGACGGCGATTGCTGAGGCTGACAAGCTAGGCATCCCCATCATCGCGATGGTGGATACAAACTGCAACCCGGATCCAGTCGACTACGTCATTCCAGCCAACGATGACGCCATCCGGGCGATCCGCTTGATCACCCACCACATAGCAGACGCTGTCCTTGCTGGGCTCGCCGCGCGAAAGGCGTACGAGGTCGAGGAGGAGATGCCAGACGTTGAAGAGCTCGAGCTGGAGGACGAGAAGTACCTCAGCGCGGCCACGTTGGAGCGGCTGAAGCAGATGTCCGCCAAGGCGACGAAAGAGACCGCCGCCCACGGCGGTGAGGCAGAGGAACGCGAGGCCGCGGTGGAATCGACCGAGCAGCCAACTGAGTAGACAACCCAAGGGTACGATCCCTTGATGCAGATGAGTGCGCACGGTAATGAGGAGAGGAATCTTTGGAAATCACAGCGTCGATGATCAAGGAACTGCGGGACGTGACCAGCGCCGGCGTATTGGATTGCCGCGAGGCGCTCAAGGAGAGCGCTGGTGACTTCGAGGAGGCGATCGCTCACCTGCGTGAGAAAGGTCACGCTGAAGCAGCGAAGAAGAGTGAGAGTGCAGCCTCTGAGGGTCGCATTGAGGCGTACATCCACCACGGCAGCCAGGTCGGGGTGATGCTAGAACTCAACTGCGAGACGGACTTCGTGGCTCGCACGGATGACTTCGAGACCCTGGCCCACAACCTGGCCCTGCACATCGCCTTTGCCGCACCGCGCTACGTCGTCCGAGAAGAGATGCCTGAAGAAGTGGCGGAAGAAGAGAAGAGGATTTACCGGAAGCAAGCGGTAGAAGAAGGCAAGCCAGAGGACATTGTGAACCGCATCGTGGAGGGGCGTATGGAGAAGTTCTACGAGCAGGTTTGCCTCCTGGAACAGCCTTTCGTCAAGAACGAGGATAAGACCATCGCAGACTTGCTCAACGAAGCCACTACAGCGTTCGGGGAGCTTGTCGTTCTGAGCCGCTTCGAAAGATACGAGGTAGGAGAGCGATCAACACCGTGAACGCCCAACACCAGATACTGGCACTGCACGCGGCCTGCGGAGCGTCGGTCAGGGCGTTCTTGAAGGATAGGGCGTCGTGGCTGTAGCCAAGTACAAACGGGTTCTACTCAAGCTAGGCGGCGAGGCCCTCGCGGAGCCGGGTGGCTTCGGAATCAGCCCACATATGGCCGAGGAGGTCGCCGCCAAGGTACAGGCCGTGCACGCCCTGGAGACGGAGGTGGCCATCGTTCTGGGTGCCGGCAACATCTGGCGCGGCCGCGACGGGTTGGCACACGGGATGGACCGCGCCACGGCGGATCACATGGGGATGCTAGCAACGGTGATGAACGCTCTCGCGCTGGCAGACGCACTCGAGCGGATGGGGACTACCATCCGCGTGCAGACCGCCATTGAGATGCGGGCTATCGCCGAGCCGTATATACGCCTCCGCACCATCCGCCACCTGGAAAAGGGGCGAGTTGTCATCATCGGAGGGGGGACGGGCAACCCGTACTTCACCACCGACACGGCGGCTGCGTTGAGGGCAATGGAGATCAACGCTGACCTGCTCATCAAAGCCACGAAAGTCGACGGGGTGTACGCCGAGGATCCCTATGAGAATCCGGACGCCGAACGTTTCGACGGACTGACGTATATGGAGGCGCTGGAGATGCGGGTGGGTGTGATGGATGCCACGGCGATTTCGCTTTGTATGGAGAACGATCTCCCGTTGGTAGTGCTCAATATGTGGCAGCCGCACAGCCTGGAGCAGGCCGTCCTGGGAGAGCCGATTGGCACCCTAGTGTCACGTTAACTATGTATCAAGAACTCCTTCGCGAAACAGAGAAGCGGATGCATCAGGCCCTCGAGGCGCTGAGGGCAGATCTGCGCACAATTCGCACAGGGCGCGCGTCGCCTGCTCTGCTGGAGCGGGTGATGGTGAATTACTACGGCCAGTCGACGCCTCTCAACCAGCTAGCAGTCATATCGGCGCCGGAGCCGAGCTTGCTGGTGGTCCGACCGTACGACCCGGAGTCGCTGGAGGAGGTTGAGCGCGGCATCCTGAAATCCGACGTCGGCCTTACACCGTCGAACGACGGCAGGATCATCCGGCTGCCGATCCCGCGTCTCACAGAGGAGCGGAGACAAGAGCTCGCGAAGATGGTGCGCCAGCGGGTCGAGGAAGGCAAGGTGGCGCTCCGGAACATACGGCGAGACGGGCTTGAGGACTTGCGCGAGTTCGAGCGTGAGAAGCTCATCTCCGAGGACGAGTTCTACCGGGGCAAAGACGAGCTTCAGGACCTCATCGAGAGCTACACCGAGAAGATGGAAGAGATGAGCACACGTAAGCAGCGCGAGATCATGGAGAGCTAGCTCTTCGCCCTCGCAGGTTCGTTAGCTGATATGCCATCCGAGCAGCAAACTACCACCGAATACCCTCCTCTGGAACGTGTGCCTCGGCACGTCGGCGTGATCATGGACGGAAACGGCCGTTGGGCTCGGCAACGAGGACTGCCCAGAGTCGCCGGGCATCGCGCGGGCACGGAGAACCTGCGCCCAGTGCTGCGGGCGGCAGTCGAGTTCGGGATCGAGTTCCTGACCATCTACGCTTTCTCCACGGAGAACTGGGGGCGGCCAGAGAGCGAGGTGCAAGGGCTGCTCTCGATATTCAGGCGAGTGATCGACCGAGAAGTTGACAAGTTGCACGATCAGGGGGTCCAATTGCGCCACCTGGGCCGGCTGAACCGCATTCCGCCGGATATCCAGGAGCGCATACAGGAAGCGGTGGAGCTGACAAAGGACAACGATCGGCTGGTCCTCAACGTGGCGTTCAACTACGGGGGCAGAGCGGAGATCGTCGACGCAGTGCGCAAGATCATCGCTGATGGGGTGCCAGCGGAACGCATCGACGGCGAACTTATCAGCCGCAATCTATACACGGCCGGACAACCCGACCCCGATCTGATCATCCGCACCAGTGGGGAAATGCGCCTGAGCAATTTCCTTGTCTGGCAGGCGGCCTATGCCGAGTTCTATACGACACCCGCCCTGTGGCCCGATTTTGGTAAGGATGACCTCTACGAAGCCCTGAAGGACTTCAATCGCCGCGAACGTCGATTCGGCCTCGTACCGGGGAACTCTCCGACTGCATAGTATTCCAGGCTCAAGCAGCGGCAACCTGTCTCGCCGACCGCCGAACAGCTCCGGACCGCTCGATTTGTGCTACTTACCCGCCTGCTCACTGCAATCGTCCTGATCCCGATCGTCACATGGACCATCTATCTGGGCGGACTCCCGCTCTTTGCCCTGGTACTTGGCCTCACGACGCTCGCTGAGATCGAGTTTTGTCGTCTGGTCTCCCGCCGCGGTATCCAGCCCGCCCACGTGTTCGGGATCGCCCTGGTGTGGCTGTTCTTGCTGGACGGCGTACTCCCGGAGCGCGGACTGGTGGGCCCCGGCGTGAGCGCGATCCTGGCCCTTTCCGTGGTGTGGCAGATTGCTGGCAGGAGGCAGGGGAACGTGGCAGATTGGACCGGAACGGCAACGAGCGGAATCTACGTGGGGCTGTACGCATCGCACGCGTTGAGGTTACGAGCCTTGCCGCGGGGCGGCCTGTGGTGGACGCTGCTGTCGGTATCCTCGATATTGGTAGCCGATTCTGCAGCCTATTTCATAGGCTCAGCGTGGGGCAAGCACAAGATGGCGCCCTCGGTGAGCTCGGGGAAGACGTGGGAGGGATACGCGAGCGGCATCGCGGCTGGCGGACTGACCGGGCTTCTGGTGTTTCAACTGCAGACGTTTGCGGTGGGCCCGGTGGGCCCTGTCCGGGTTGTACAGGCGCTGATGCTGGGGGCCCTGATCGGCAGCATCGCCCCAGTCGGCGATCTGGCGATCTCAATGGTCAAGCGGGAGGCCGGTGTAAAGGACAGCAGCAGCCTGTTGCCGGGGCATGGGGGCGTGCTCGATCGCCTGGACAGCGTGATCTGGGCGGTCACAATCGGCTACTACTACGTCATATGGTTTGTGAGGTAGTCCTCAAGAGACATCTGTCGGGAAGGAGGCGACAAGGAATGGAAGAGAAACGGCTGGTACGGGATATCTATCACAAGGGCGTGATTTTCTGCAAGCCAGAAACCCCGCTGCAGGAAGTAGTGCGCGTGATGGCCGATACGGAGATTCACGCGATCATGGTGGCAGAACGAGAAGGTGCTCCCCCGGTTGGTGTCGTATCCCACATGGACACAATTGCCCATTACAGCGAGGACCTGGGTGCGATTGAGGCCCGAGACATAATGACTTCTGAGGTTATCAGCGTGCCGGAGGGCGCGACGGTAAAGGATGCAGCCCGGAAACTCCTTGAGACGGACATCCACCGTCTGCTCGTGGTCGGTAATGATGACGCGCCGCTAGGCATACTGTCCACTACAGACATCATACGCGAGATGCGCGGAGCCCGCTGGGTCTGGTATCTGGACTGAACGGGCACCGCCGCAGAGACGCCTGGGAGGCAGGATATGGATGATCGGATTATCACTATAGAGAGACACATTATCGAGCAGGAGCGTGAATTCCCTGAAGCGACAGGTGTGTTCTCCAACCTGATGTACGACGTCGCCCTCGCCGGGAAGATCATCGCTCGCGAGACCACGCGGGCAGGCCTAGTAAACATCCTGGGGTCGGCGGGCCAAAGGAACATCCAGGATGAAGAGCAGATGAAGCTGGATGTGTATGCGAACCAGGTGATCGTCCGTATGAACTCGTTCACCGGTCGACTGGCCGCGATGGCATCGGAAGAGAGAGAGGACCTGATTCACGTCCCCGCTGGGTACGGAACGGGCAAGTACGTGCTGGTGTTTGATCCGCTAGACGGCTCTTCCAACATCGACATCAACGCTACCATCGGCACCGTTTTTGCGATCTATGGCCGTGTGAGTGAGAACGGTCCAGGCACGGTGGAAGACTGTCTTCAGAGAGGGCGAGACGCGGCAGCAGCGGGCTACATCATCTTCGGCTCCAGCACGATGATGGTATACACTACGGGACAGGGCGTGCACGGTTTCACGCTCGACCCCAGCCTGGGAGAGTTCTTGCTGTCGCATCCCAACCTGCGCATCCCGGAGACCCCGAAGTACAGCAGCTCCAATTGTGCGCACGAGAAGTACCGCTCAGAAGGAATCCGGCGGTTTGGCCGTTGGCTGCACGGCATGGACGAAGAGGACGAGCGCGATCCACTCTCCGAACGGTACATTGGTGCTCTGGTGGCCGATTTCCATCGCACGCTGTTGAAGGGTGGAATCTTCTACTATCCAGCCGATATGAGGTATCCGCAGGGGAAGCTGCGCCTGGTCTACGAGGCGAACCCATTGGCTTTCATCGTCGAACAGGCCGGCGGCTACGCGTCAAACGGACAGGAGAACATCCTGGACATCAAGCCGCAGGAGCTGCACCAACGAACGCCTCTATTCATCGGGAACCGCGACCTGGTGGAAAGAGCAGAAGAATTCATCGCCGAATACGACGCATAGACGGGCTTCAAACGAAAGCAGAGGAAGAGAAGGGAGAAAGTAGAGTGAACGAACAAGTGAACATAACTAGCTTGCAGGAAATGACGATGGACGAGCTGCGCGAGCTAGCCAGAGATTGGGACGTGTCGGGGTACAGCAGCCTCAAGAAAGAAGATCTCATCATGCGCTTGCTCCAGGCCAAGACAGAGCGCGAGGGACTGATCTTCGGTGGGGGCGTGCTTGACATCATCGATGACAGCAAGGGGTATCTCCGGCCAGATGCGTATAAGCCGAGCTCCAACGACGTCTACGTGTCGTCGTCGCAGATCCATCGTTTCGGCCTGCGCACGGGGGATCTGGTTCTGGGGCAGATACGTCCACCCAAGGAGAACGAGCGCTACTACAGCCTCTTGCGGGTGGAGGCGGTGAATGCCCGCGACCCAGAAGCGGCGAAGCGGCGCCCGCGCTTCGAGTCGCTGACCCCGATCTTCCCCAACGAGCGATTCTACTTGGAGCGACCCCGCGGCAATCCAACCACGCGCCTCCTGAGTATGATCGCGCCGGTGGGCAAGGGACAACGGGGGCTCATTGTATCCCCGCCCAAGGCGGGGAAGACGACGGTGCTGAAACACATCGCTAACGGGATCACCAGCAGCCATCCCGAGGTGTATCTGATGGTCGTGCTGATCGGCGAGCGACCGGAGGAGGTCACCGATATGGACCGTTCGGTCGACGCCGAGGTCATCAGCTCAACCTTCGACGAGCACGCCCGGAGCCACGCGCAAGTAGCGGAGACGGCGCTGGCTCGCGCCAAGCGGCTGGTCGAGGAAGGGGATGAGGTCGCCATCCTTCTGGACAGCATCACCCGCCTCTCGCGCGCGTACAACCTGGTGGTCCAGCCCAGTGGGCGCACCCTCTCTGGAGGCCTGGACCCAGCGGCCCTGTATCCTCCGAAGCACTTCTTCGGAGCAGCCCGGAATATCGAGCACGGCGGCAGCCTGACGATCATTGCTACCTGTCTCATCGACACGGGCAGCCGCATGGACGATATGATCTACGAGGAGTTCAAGGGCACGGGCAACATGGAGCTCCATCTGAGCCGCAGGCTGCAGGAGCGGCGCATCTTCCCCGCCTTCAACATCGAGCGCTCGGGCACGCGCCGGGAGGAACTGCTCCTGGATGACAAGACGCGGCAGAAGATCTGGCTGATGCGGCAGCGCTTCCTCGACTCGCAGTCCTCCGGTTACACGGAGGCCCAAGCGATGGAGGAGCTGCTCCAGGTACTGCGAGGCACGAAGAGCAACGAGGAGTTTCTCAACCTGTTCGCCATGTAGGGCGAGAGGAGAAAAACGGGGCCCGGAGCCACCCGGGAAGGCGTTAGCGGGGTGCCGTCACGAAGCGGCGCACCGCTTCAGCAACTTCTTCCGGTAGCTCCAGCATGACCATGTGACCGGCTCCCTCAACGGTCACCATTCGCGCATCCGGGATGTTCTCGGCCAAGAAACGGGCGTAGTATGTCGGCGTGAGTTGGTCGGCGGTTCCGCCGATGACCAGGGTGGGCACCTGGATTCCGCTCAGGTGGTCCATAACGTCAAACCGGTCGCAGGCCAGGAAGTCGGCCAACAGCACATCCGGGCCGGTATCTCTCAGAGCCTGGCGCCCCAGTTCTCTCACAGAGGGATCGGCATCCGGTGCCCAAGCATAACGTGTGATGAGGTCCACGGCCTGCTGGAAGTCATCCCGAATGCCCTGCAGAATAGCGGGCGCGACGCGGAGCCGGGCGCCCGTAGCTATGAGTGCGATCCTCGCCACCTGGTCGGGCCGCTTCAGCGCCAGTGTCTGAGCGACAGCCCCGCCCATAGAATGCCCAACTATTACAGCCGGAGCGGCGTCAACGGCATCGAGGAAGGCGGCGACGGCATCCGCATAGCCCTGGATGGTCTCGCACCCGCTGCCCTCCGACCGGCCATGACCAGGGAGATCGAGGGTGAGGACAGCGGCCTCAGCCATCCGACGCAGATCCGGCGGCCAGTGGAGACGCGACCCCCCCGCTCCGTGCACCAGAACCAGGGTAGGAACCCCGGCCGGCCCCGGGCTCAGTGCGTAGAAGAGCTCGCCGACGCTGGTGTTGACGTAAGGCACTGGCTGTTCCCCCTCGCTGATCTTACTTCTCGTGTCGTGCAGTAGGCAGCGTGTCCAAGGTCTGGCCATGCACAGCCAGGCGCATCGCCCGACGATCGTCCCACGGGTATTCCGTGGTCCCGAAGCACATGCTCTCCTCGTGCCCCTTGCCGCAGGCGATCACCACGTCACCCGCACGGGCGATCTCACAGGCCCGCAGGATCGCCCGCCCTCGGTCCTGGATCTGGAAGAGGTCCACGCCCTCACGTTTGCCTTCGCTCTCTGCAGCAGAAGCGATCTCCGCCATGATGGCCTCCAGGCTCTCGGTTCGCGGATCCTCCGCCGTGACGATGACGACGTCAGCAAGCCGGCCCGCAGCGCGGCCCATAGCGACCCGCTTCTCCGGGTCGCGCAGACCGGCGCTGCCAAAGACGGCGACAAGGGCGCCCCCAGGAGCTACCATAGGTCTGGCCGTCTTGAGCGCCTGTTCGAGGGCGTTTGCTGTATGAGCGAAGTCGACGATAGCAAGGTAATCCTGCCCCGCCTCGATGCGCTCCATCCTTCCGGAAACCCCACGGACGGACGCAACCCCCTTCGTGATGTCGCCGAGCGCGATCCCAAGAGCCACGCCGGCCGACGCTGCGGCGAGAATGTTCCGCACGTTGTATCGCCCAACCAAGGAGGTCTGGACAGCAGCGGAACCCGTAGGCGCACACAGGCGAAACCGCGTTTCTTCCCGCCCCAACTCCAGGTCGCAAGCCGTAACGTCAGCGTCCCGGTCCAAGGCATAGACAACCGGGCTGCCAGGGCAGCAGGAGCTGAGAAGCTGAAGCGAGGGATCATCACCGTTCAAGACACAGGTCTTCCGGACACCCGGCTTGCGGAACGAATCACTCAATCCTTTGAACAGCCTGGCTTTAGTCCGTCGGTAGGCGGCAAACGAGCGGTGAAAGTCAAGATGCTCACGCGTGATATTCGTGAGGACCGCCACATCGAAGTCACAACCCGCCACCCGGTGCTGTGCCAGGCCGTGAGAGGTGACCTCCAGCACGGTGTGGGTCGCCCCCCCCGCGACCATCTGAGCCAGGAGAGACTGAATGTCGGGCGGGTCCGGCGTAGTGGTATGAAGGCCGGTCTCCACCACGGTCTCAGCGCGCTCTCCGCCCGCGGCTGCAGGAATGAGCGCGTTCACGGTGCTGACCATCCCGGCCCTGATCCCGGAAGCATTCAGAATGCTATGGATGAGACTGACGGTCGTGGTCTTGCCATCGGTGCCGGTGACACCAACCAAGGTCAAGTCTCGAGACGGCAAACCCTCCCACCCGGCGCACGCCCAGCCCCAGGCTTCCCTGGAATCGGGTACACGGACGTACGCAAAATCGGAGGGCTGCGCAGGACGGACCCGCTGCCTGAGCTCCTCAGAAGGAAGCTCCCCGATGACGGCTACGGCGCCTTTGCCCACCGCCTGGCCGATGAACCGATGACCGTCCACGTTGAGGCCCGGAACGGCGATGAATAGATCACCTGGCTGCACGCGACGCGAATCGGCACGCACGCCAGTGATCTCGACATCCCCACCTACCTGCTCAAGGACGGTAGGGAGATGACGCAGCAGGTCAGAGAGTTTCATCGCCTCCAGGATCCCCCACAGATTGAGCGAGGATAGAGCACAGGGACAAAGGGCCGCAATCTAGCGCTCCGGCCTACGAGCCTGGATCTCCAGCGCTCGATCGGTCTGATCGTCAACTATCTTCTGTCCCAGCTCAGTACCGTAGACAGTCAGCTCTCCAACCTTTGTGGGATCGTCCATGGGGATGTGCTCACGCAGATCAACCTGGAAGCGGCGGAAGTCCAGCCGCTCAAAGAAGGTATCCACCAGATGCACCTGCTGGTCGTCAGCCGAGCGCAAGAAGGCTCCCAGCACCGGCCCGATCCACTCCCAGGGCCAGAGCTTCTTCACCTGCCCGGGCTTGAGCCGGTGAGGGTCACGGCCCGTCCCCAGGCTGATCAGCGTTGTCTCCGCCGGATCCCATTCGAGGACGAAGCGAGCTTCATAAGCAGCCAGGTAACAGGGATTCGAATACGCCCCCACCCCACCGTCCACGTAGCGGGCCTGGACCGGAGGGAAATACGTCGGCACCGAGGATGAGGCCAACACCGCCTTCACCACAGGCCAATCGGCATACTCGTCTTTCCAGGGTTTGATGAAACGGGTCCGGTTCTCCACCAGGTCGAAGGTCGTCATGACGACGTCGGTGCGAGGATGGGTCGTCCAGAAATCACCTACCCTGCGGTTGCCGATGTACCGGGCGAGGGCGGCTTTCAGCGGGTCGAGAGGATAGCGGTAGCGGACCAAGGGCCATAACCGGGTGCGCAGGGAGGGGCGGAAGACTACCCCGCCGAACTCGGTGTAGAGCTTATACATGGCCGCGCCGCTCAGCCCGACGCCAATGCCAGCCGAGATGATAGCACCGGTAGACGTTCCAGCGGCCATTTCGAAGATCTCACAGGACGGGCGACCGATGTGGTCCTCAAGAATAGCCAGCGCACGGGCGGGTATCACGCCCTTGATCCCACCGCCATCGATGGCGACGGCCACGTGCTCACGCAAGGGTCTCATAGCCACCTTCCTCTGCCGGTTCCAAACTTGCGCAGTCACCCATCGTTGACAACTGGCCCCTGTGCCTCCGCGCATTCCGGCCTCCGGCCCTGCCCGATGTGCCGAGGCCGAAGACTAACCGTCACGTCAGACATCGTGTGCCCGTCTCTGATCCAGCGTCCAGGGGCTTCAGGGACAGGGCAGCCAAGCATGGACGCGCATGGAGGGGCAGCTACACCAGGAAATCGCGTAGCTTGTGCCCGCGGCCCGGATAGCGGAGCTTCCGGAGTGCCTTTGACTCTATCTGCCGGACCCGCTCCCGGGTGACATCGAAGGTCTGTCCGACCTCCTCCAGCGTATGCGTTCTACCGTCCTTCAAGCCGAAGCGCAACTCCAGCACCGCGCGTTCGCGGTCGCTCAGCACCTCAAGGGACGATCGCACGCGCTCTTTGAGCAGTTGGTCGTAGGCCGCATCTGCGGGGCCCTGGATGCTCTCATCCTCGATAAACTCGCCAAGGACACCGTCCTCCTCAGTGCCCACGGGCATCTCCAGCGACATCGGCTCCAGGGAAATGCGGAGAATGCGACGAATCTCGTCAGAGGCAGCGTTCAACTTATGTTTCAGAGCCGGGGTCAGCAGTTCGTCATCGTCGAGCGCTTCACGAATGGCCGCCTTCTCGTCGGAGCTCAGCAGATCTGACTCCAGGGCCAGCTCCTTGGAGGTCGCCTCCCGCCCAAACTCCTGGATCAGACGCCGCTTCAACCGAATGAGCCGGTTGATCTTCTCTACCATGTGGACCGGAATGCGGATTGTGCGGGCCTGGTCCGCGATGGAGCGGCTGATCGCCTGCCGGATCCACCAGGTGGCGTAGGTGGAAAACTTGAAGCCCTTCGTATGGTCGAACTTTCGAATGGCTCGCATCAAGCCGATGTTGCCCTCCTGGATCAAGTCGAGGAAGGATATGCCGCGTCCTGTGTAATTCTTGGCCACGCTGACCACCAAGCGGAGGTTGGCCTGGGCCATGAACTGCTGAGCTTCCAGAGCGCGGACCTCCAGCTCATCCCAGTGGGCTGTGAGGACCTCGGCGGGGCCGAGGTCGGAGCCAGCGTCGGATAGAGCCACGATCAGATCCGCCGGGTCGGGGAACGTGTATCGCACGTGCCATACCTCACCCACCACATCCTGGACCGGTCGTGGAAGGACGTAAAGGACCGTGAATACACGGAACAGCCGGTCAGCCAACGTGGTTCGGGTGACGTCCTTGGCACTCGTCCAGCCGTGCTGCTCCAAGAAGGAGTAGATGTACGAAGTGGAGTCGGGCAACATGTAGTCGTGCAGGATTGCCGCCTCCTCACCAAGGGCGTTCAGATCCGGCGCGGCAATGCCGAGCTCCTCACAACGTCTCTCCACATCTCCCCACGATTCGCGAAGCTCATTAAGAAGGGCGTCGAGCACCTCAAGGGCCCAGTCAGGCCCGTCGGCCACTGGGAGACGCTCCGTCAAGTCCCGGACGTAGTTCCCGGCCGCACGCTGCGAAGAAAGCCAGATCTCCTCGTGGTGGTTGAGGAGGGGCACCTGACCGATCTCCAGGAGGTACATGCGCACAGGATCATCGGTAGGTTTAACCAGCTCCTGCTCGACGATCTCGTCGGTCTGCAGCTCGATTTCCTCCAACTCCTCGGGGGTGGGCTCGGCCCCATCGAGAGCATCGTCCTCGTTGCCAGCTACGGGCATTTCAACCAGGACGGATGGGGCTTCTTCCTCACCCGAGTCCTCGACGGATTCAAGAACAGCGCGGAGCTGCGCGACGATTTCGTCTACCTGGGCAGGTGTAGACAGATTTTCCTCAGTCATCATGTCCCCTCGTCAGGTGAAATGGTGCCTCAAGTTCTCTCACTGGATCTCCCGCGACCTGGCCAACGCCCGCTGCGTCTTCAGCAGCACTTGTGTGTGTGCCAGATGGGCCTGATCATACTGTTTCCCCCGAGCGTCCCCTTCCTCGTGAGCTTCGAGCATCAACATCCTCAGATCGTGAACGACCTGCCGGAGGCGGCGCTGCCTCAAGCGGAGCAACGTCACAACCACATCCCGAACCAACTGATCCTCAGCCAGGTCCACCTGGGCGGAGCGACGCAGCTCGTCGAACCGCTCGTGCATGTCGGCCGGGAGTTCGTCCCGCAGCGCATCGATGGCGATAGACGGTTGGGCGTCCAGAAGCCGGTCCCACACCTCGAAGATGGCGCGAAGACTGACCTGACCGAAATCTTGCGGCCGTATCGGATCCAGGCCTCTATCCTCCAGCAGCGCGTCGACGCGCGACAGGAGACTCGGTCGGCTGAGCAAGGTGGAAAGGCAATGACTCTCCAGTAGAGCATCGGGGCGCAGGTCGACGGTCTCATCATCAGCGTTCCCGCTCGCGCCCTGATCGCTCGGCGGACGACGTCGTTTGAGATGGCTGCGCTCCTTGCTGCGCAGACGTGCCAGCACAGCCCGCTCATCCACGCGCAAGGTCCGGGCAACCTTCTGCACGTAGTCCTCGCGCTCAACCGGATTCGCCACAGCCCTCAGCAGCGGGAGCAACTGATCGACCGCGCGAGCCTTCGCCTTCGTGTCACCGAGGTCGATCTCGTCCAGCAGAAGCTGCAGGTAGAAATCAACCACCGGGACCGCTTCGTCAGCCAGGCGACCGAATTCGTGTGCATCCTCCCGGATCACGTCATCGGGGTCCTTCCCGCCCGGCAGCCGAAGCACTCGCAACTCTGCTCCCAGGCGTCCCTCGTACCCGAGCAGGCCGCGGGGATCGAAGACAGGTTCCCATTCCTTCTCCAAGGCCTCCTGGGCGACCTCAACGCCGTGCAGCGTGGCCTGCACACCGGCGGCATCGGGATCCAGCCCCAGCACGATGCGCTTCGAGTAGCGACAGAGCTGCCGCAGCTGCGTCTCCGTCAGCGCTGTGCCCATCTGAGCAACCACGTTCCGGTAGCCCGCCTGATGGGCCTGCATCACGTCCATATAGCCCTCGACGATGATGGCGCGATCCTGATGCCGGATGGCCCGTCGTGCGGCATCGAGACCAAACAACGTCTTGCCCTTGTCAAAGACCAGGGTGCCGGGCGAGTTCAGATACTTGGGTACGGCACCGGGATCCAGCGTCCGCGCCCCAAAGCCCACGACCCGACCGCGGCGATCGCGGATGGGGATCATGAGCCGCTCCCGGAAGCGGTCGTAGGTTCCGCCGCTTTCCCGCTCGACGACGAGCCCCGCTTCCCCGAGCTCGTCGATGCTGTAGCCCTGCTTCGTGAGGTAGTTTTGGGTCGTCTCCCAACCCGGGGGACTGTACCCCAGCACGAATTGAGAAACAGTGTCATTGGCGAGCCCGCGAGATTCAACATAGCCGCGCGCAATCTCTGCCTCAGAGGCATTGAGCAGGACGTGATGATAGTAGCGAGCGACCGCCGCGAGCAAATCCCGCAAGCGATCGGCCGCCTCAGCCGCCTGCTCCTGCGCGGGGGTCTGGGGCCTCAACTCGACGCCGGCCTGACTGGCTAGCTCCTCGAGGGCAGTCCGGAAGTCCCACCCCTCCATCCGCATCACGAAGTTGAAGACATCGCCTCCTTCGTTGCATGCGCCGAAGCAGTACCACCGCTGACTCTCGGGGAACACCACGAAGGAGGGTGTGTTCTCGGAGTGGAAAGGACAGAGAGCTTTGTAGTTCCGTCCAGCCTTATTCAACTGGAGGTGGGAGGAGACGACTTCAACAATGTCCAGTCGGTCCTTCACCTCATCAATCACACTCACGGGAGTCCACCTTTGCCGTCTTCAAGTATGGTCCAGGGCTGGTCTCCTGGAGCGACCGGTCACCGCGCTGAGAAGAAACGTCGAGCATTGGGCATGACGAGCCAGAGATGTATCGTCACAGTGGTCTAATTGTACACAACCTCGGCATTCCGGCAAGTGGGAGATGTGGTTCCTCCGCGCCCAGCACGGAGGTTTTCGGATGCCGGGAAGCGGACTCGCAGAGAACTGGCAGCGCTCCCGTCACCGTTCTCCCTTGAATTTTGGCGCAGGGTGGTGTATACTATACTAGGGTGTGAGAACGCGCTCCGATGACAGGCTGTCTGGCTCACGTCGGACAGCGCACTGTGTATCCAACCAAGCTGAAGCAGGCGGAAAACCCACAGGGCATTGGGTGTTGTTGGACCAGGTCGGGAGACGACGATGCGGTACCGCGTACCATTGCTGCTCCTAATCCTAAGCATGGTCTTGGCCTGCGGATCCGCTGTCCGGGTTCAGGCCGCGGATGGCGAGTGCCGTTTCTTCCCAGAGACGGAGTATTATGTCTGCGGCTCGTTTCTCGAGTTCTTCGAGCGGCACGGGGGGGTGGAGATTCTGGGCTACCCTCTTACGAGCTCATGCGAGGATCCAGAGCGCGGAGGACGGCAGGTGCAGTACTTCCAGCGTGGGAGGCTGGAGGTGCACCCTGAAGCTCCAGCGGCGTACAGGGTCCAGTTAGGGCTGCTGGCCGACGAGCTGGGTTACATATTCCCTCCCGTCCGCGAGGAGGAGATCCCGCGCTCGAACAGCGCGCTTCACCATTATTTCCCCGAGACCCAACACGTCGTTTCGTATGCCTTCCTCGATTACTTCCGTGAGAACGGCGGCATCGACGTGTTCGGCTACCCCCGGTCTGAGTTTATGCACGAGGGCGGGCGGGTCGTCCAGTACTTCCAGCGGGCGAGGATGAAGTGGCATCCGGAAAACCCAGCGGGATCCCGTATCCAGCTCAGCAATCTCGGGGAGGAATACCTGCGCAGGTTTGGCCCACCAGCCGGCTGCAATCAGCCAGACGTACGTCCGCGAATGAGAGAGGACGCGCTGGCTACAGTGGCCGCCAGCTCGGACTGCCGCTACTTCGAAGAGACGCAGCATTACGTCTGCGACGAGTTCCTGGAGTTCTTTGATACCCGTGGCGATCTGGAGATCTTCGGCCATCCGCTCACGGAATCCTTTGCCGATCCGACGCGGGGCCAGCTGCCTGTGCAGTACTTCCAGCGCGCCAGAATGGAACAGCACAAGCCGTCGGGGGGCACCAGCGGCGTGCAGCTCGGACTCCTGGTCGATGAGATGGGGCACGTCTACCCCCCCATCGCAGCGGAGCGAATCCCTCCGGCGGATGACCCGGACCGGCGCTACTTCCCGGAGACAGGCCACGTGGTGGAACACGTATTCCTGAGTTACTTTCAGGAGAAGGGCGGGCTGCCCATATTCGGTTACCCGCGCTCCTCTATGATTTATGAGGACGGCGAGGTAGTGCAGTACTTCCAGCGCGCGCGCATGGTGTGGAACCGGACCGGCCAAGCCGATACATCAATCCAGCTGACCAATGTAGGCGAGATCTACCTCGACCAGTTCGGTATTCCCGGTGATTACGATCAGCCAGTCCCGCCGGCCAGATTCCGCCTGGATGAAAGGTTAGGCGGCGGCGCCGGAGACCGCCCTCTCGAGCTGAGAGCGAGTGCCTCCGTCCGCAATCCGGCTGCCGTCGAAGAAACCCAGACTCTGTATCTCTATCTCCACGACCGGAGAGGCGACCCAATTGAAGCAGCCGTCGCGACCGCTTTCGTCCGCTATCCATCTGACGCAGACACGCTCGTCCTCGCGCCCACCGACGCCGAAGGCTTCAGCCGGGTGAGCTTCGTGACGCGGCCCTCGGCCCCCGGCCAGCGTGTGGTCATCGACATAGTCGTCGTCTATGGGAGCACCACGACCAGGGCTCAGACCTTCTTCGTTCCGACTCAGTAGTTCAGCCCAGGCCCCCCGCAGTTCCCCATGGCGGAGACGGCCTCACCAGTTGAGAAGAGAGTCACTGGGTACACCCTGCTCTCAGCCCTGTGGCGCTGGACCAGAGTCTCCGTTTGCCATTAAGGCAATGCGCTGGTCGTACGTCGGCGCCAGGCTGGACCAGTCGAATCTGGAGACTGCTACGCGAAGGCCCTCGATCATGCCTTGCGTCGCCCCGAACCTGGTGACCGCCGCGCGAAGCCGCGCTACCAGCCCCTCCCGGTCCCGGTACAGACAAAGCCTGTGATACGCGTCGGGAATGAGCTCCGGATACGAGAGGTGATGGGCAAGAATTGGAAAGCATCCTGCGTAGATCGCCTCAACAATCGCGACACCGAAGAACTCGTGAATCGCCGTACTGACCACGATGTCCGCCCGACGCAGTAGCCTTTCGTAGGCTCCCCCTTCCGCGTACCCAAAATGGATCACGCGGTCCCCCAGCCTCTCCCGGGCAGCCTCAAACTCGGGCACTGACTGGCGGTAGCTTCTCCCTGCAAGTGCTACACGAAAGCCTACTCCCTCCTCGGCCAACGTGTACAACGCCCGAAAGAAGCTCTCGGGGGCCTTGTCATACTCCCAGCGCTGGTTCCACAGGATCAGCGGGGGCTGACCGCGAGCGTCCGGTTTTGGCACAGTGTCGATCCGGCTCAGGTCACACCCCACCGGGAGCACCGATGCCTTGGCGCGCACTTCATCGACGCGATGCAAGTGCGAATAGTCAGGGAAGTGCTTGAGCATCCTCGGCAACGCCTCAAACCAGTCGTCCAGGTGATACTGCGAGTTGAAGAATACTCGATCGGCAGCCAGCATGGAGACCCAGTTGATCATCCCGTAGGTGAGGTCGCGCTTCTTGCCCGGGGGTAGCGGATAGGTAAGCTGGTTCTCGTGACAATAGAAAGCAGCAGGAACGTCAGCAAGGAAATCTCGGGTTAGCGCCAGGAACGCGGGCAGATTCACCATGTCGGAAGCCAGGATGACATCGGGACGCTCCCCGCGAGCCCTCTCGGCCAGCGTGACCGCCCCGCCCTGCATACGCCATCTCCAAAATCTTGCGGCAAGCGCCAGCAGCGTGACGTCGTGGCAGCTATGGGCAACGTAGCCTTCGGCCCAGGCGCGATGGCTTCCGCCACAATAGGGTGCGAGAAGCAGAACCTTCACCGGGACACTCCCCTTTCGCAACTTATCAGCGCCACCGTCCACGAAGATGCCCCATTTTCCAGAGCGGCCGCCCACCGGGCACGTGGCCAAGACCGTCGACCACGGAGTACGCCGCCGAGCCTCTGCCCATCACGCCCCCAGGATCGCGTCAAGGGCTTCCAGTTCCTCATCCGACAACGCCCATCCCGCAGCCCCGGCGTTCCTGACAAGGTGCTCCACCTTTGTCACCCCTGAGATGACGGAGCAGACCTGGGGCTGCGCCAGCAGCCAGGCCTGAGCGAGCTCGTTCAGCTCTCGATCGCGCTCTTTGGCCCAAGCTTCCAGCTGCTCGATCTTCTTGTAGTACTCGGGCACCATATACTGCTGCACGGACTCGTTGGTCTCCCCACGGGAGCCCGGCGGCGCCGGCTCGCCACGCCGATACTTGCCTGTGAGGAAACCTCCGGCCAGCGGGTAGTAGGGCACAAATCCAATGTCGAGCTCGCGACAGCATGGCAGGACGTCGAGCTCGACGTGCCTCTCCAGCATATTGTACTCCGACTGGATGGTCACGACGGGAGCCCAGTCGTGGACGTCGGCCAGGAGATGGGCCCGCGCGACCTGCCACGAAGCAAAGGAAGAGACCCCCACGTAGCGAGTCTTGCCCAAACGAGCAAGATCGTCCAGACTGCGGAGGGTCTCCTCTATCGGCGTGGTCGGATCCCAGCGGTGGACGTAGTAAATAAAGGTCAATATGATCGGTCTGAAGCCGACGAAGACTGCTCTCCACCGCGTTGATCATGTGATAGCGGGAGGCGCCGTGATCGTTGGGCCCCGGGCCAGCGCGATGGGTGAACTTACTGGCGAGGACGACTCTGTCCCATCTGCCCCCAAGGGCTGCCCCCAGGGTCTCCTCGGAGCGGCCGCCGGTATAGACATCGGCAGTATCGATGTGATTGATGCCCCGATCGAGAGCGGCGTCGATGATGTTGTCGACCTCTTTCTGAGGCACTTTCTCCGATCCAAAGCGATTGGTGCCGATGCCAATGACCGACACGCGAACGCCGGACGAACCCAGTTGACGATATTCCATTGCGGTCTCCTTTCAAGTCGATAGCAGTACTCTGTCTCGGTGCCTGACAGGGCTCAAGCAGGCGCGCACTTGTGACCTCTAGAACCGCGGGCGCACCTCAGCTCTCCGGCGCCAGGCTTACCACGCCCCGGGGCCCGATCTGGTACCAGTAGAGGCCCAGGTCCATCCATTGTTGGCCATCCCGCACGCTCAACTTCTCGAGCGTCCCGGCCCGCTCGGCATGTGACAAGGCGGCAGCTACACGCTGGCGTGTCGGCCGTCCCGCCGCCGCCGCCTCCTCCAGGGCCTGGAGCAGGGTCCAGGCCCCCTCGTAGGCGGGCAGGGCCAGGGGCCCCGGATCGGAGCCACCGGAGACACGTCGATAGGCCGCGGCGAAGTCGTCGCCGCCCGGGATGTCGGCTGGGAAGGGCCAGGGCGTCACGAAGGTGCACCCAACGGCGGAGTCGCCAGCCACAGAGACGAAGTCGCCCGCCCCGAGTGCCGGGCCACCGATTACCCGACCGGCCCAACCGCTCCGGCGCAGCGCCGAGACGATCTCTCCAGCAGGTACGGGATCGAGTGCTACGATTAAGACAGAAGGATCTCGCACCAGTACGTCCATCTCCCATCCGTCGCCGTTGGTGGAGATGGCGGGCAACCGCTGAGGGGTGTGCTGACCTGCCGCCCGCCGGAGAGCCTCCTCCAGAGGCCCGCCTTCCCCGACCAGGACGACGTCGCCGTCCGGAGCAAACCGAGAGGCCCGGTCCAGCAGCGCCCGGGCCACGGGGTCGGCGGTGAGCCCGAGCCGATAGACAGGCTCCTGCGCCGGCGACAGACTGGGGTCGAGCACTCCGGGCGCCACAAGGGCCAACCCGGCGTCATCGTAGACCTCGACGGCCGCGGCAGTAGTCTCCTGGCGGAAGTGGCCTACGGCACCCACGACGGCGGGATCCACGTCCAGCTTGCGGGCTTGCTCCACCGCCGTGGCCGGATGGGCGCCGTCATCGTAGGCCGCCAATTCGACCCCGTACCCGGCCACCCCGCCCTCCTGGTTCACCTCCTGCAGGGCCAGCCTGACGGCGTAGATCACGTCATACCCGAGGTAACGGTAGCGTCCCTCGAAGGGCGCCACCAGACCGATCTTGACGGTGGGACGGACGGCTCTCGGGAAGGCGCAAGCAGTAACTAGAGCTATGAGGCACGCAAAGCAGAGCAAACGATAGGGATCGAGACACCCCAGGTACTGCGTACCACCGAGGCGGTCAGGGAATCTGCCCACCGCACCTTTCGTAGTTGGCGTAGTGCTCCGCCTCAGTCTCCGCAAAGAGATGGCTGCCGTCGTTCCGCGTGCAATCGACGAGGAAAAAGTAGTAAGGCGTGTCAGCAGGCCTGGCTGCAGCCTGGACAGCAGCTAGACCAGGACTACAGATGGGCCCGGGGGGCAGTCCGTCGTTCTGATAGGTGTTATAGGGTGAGGCGAAGGTCAGGTCGGCCTGTGAGATCGTAGGCCACCAGTCGTCTGGGCCTCCCATCCCGTACTGGACCGTCGGACATGCCTCGAGGGGCCATCCCGCCTGCAAGCGATTCCAGAAGACGCCAGCGATGACAGGGCGCTCCGCTGGCACGCGAGCCTCCCGCTCAACAATGGAGGCCAGAGTGACCAACTCATATAGATTGAGGCCACGAGCGGTGGCCTCCTGCCGGACCTCAGGGACGACGCGCTCCTCGAACGTGGAGAGCATCCGCTCCACAAGATCCGACGGTGTAGGCTGCTCGGGCAGACGGTACGTGTCGGGGAACAAGAAACCCTCCAGGGTGGCATTCGGCGGGAGATCGGCCAGGAAGGGATGAGCATACCCCTGGCCCCGCCATCCGGTGGTCGCCAGCTGAAGAAATGCGTCCTCCGGAATGCTGGTCTGTGCCGCCACATCGGCTGCGACCTGCTCCAGACGCAGGCCTTCTCGGACGGTCACAGTCTCCTCGTGACGGTGGCCCTGCTGGAGCGCCCGGGCGATCTGAGGGATGGTCATGGTCCGACGGAGCGTGAAGTCACCGGCCTCTATACCGGCATCAAGGTTATGATACTGGACGTAGCGCCGAAACAACTCGGCGTCGGAGATCAACTTCTCCCTCTCGAGCCGTGCCGCGATGCCCCCGGCCGTCTCACCCTGCCTCACCGTGAAGGCGACGGGGGTGTCGTCGGTGCCCGCCGGCGTCTCGAGCTGGTTGGCCCGGACCTCCAGATAGACACCCAGCAGCAGGTCATCGGCGGACGACGGCTGGCACAGGCTAACGGACAGCGCGTCAACGCCGACGGCAGCGTGCCCGAGGTTCCAGAGGAGGCCTCCGAAAGCACCAAAGATAGCCACAAACGCTACGGAGAACGCAAAGGCCCGGCCGATCCTATCCAAGTTCGCTGTGCCTCCAGATCAAAGCCCGGCCCAGACTGCCGGTCTGGCCACCAGGCGACCCGCCCAACGGGCCCCCAGGCAGATCGCGCACCCGGCCGGCGGAATGGAAGACCAACCCACACAGGTTGCGGCGTCGAATCAAGCGGGCCAGGCGGGGCCAATCAAACATCGCCGGACGGCTCCTGACCGTCGAGGGGCTGTTCCGCGTGAGCGTCCAGATAACTCTGGAGGATGACGGCCGCCGCTATGGCATCGATCTCTCCGTCTGCACGCGCCCGCCGCCGGTCCTTCTCCTTGCGAGTTTTCAGCAGAATCTCGCGGGCCACCGCCGTGGACAAACGCTCATCCCAGGGGACAACGGGCACGTCCAGGCCTCTGGCGAGGGCTTCGGTGTAGCGATCGACGCGCTCCGCCTGAGGGCCCACGGTGCCATCAAGGCTCAGGGGGCGTCCCACAACAACGGCGTCAGCCTCATACTCGTGCACAATAGCGGCAATGGCGGAGAGATCCTGTTTCCGCGACGCGTGTTCCAGAGTCTGAAGGGGCCGCGCGATGGTACCCGTAGCATCGCTGATGGCAACGCCTATGTGCCGCTCCCCGACATCCAAACAAAGAAGGCGCATCAGGAGTCAGCCGCCGTCAGAGGAGATCGAGGCATCACGTTCACATCGATGCGCACGGCGAGAAGCGGCAAGCGGTCCAGCGGGCTCAAGCGCTCGGGCCACTCGGGCCAGACGGCAAAGCGCGGGTGCTCAGCCAGGGGGAACCTATCCAGCAGCTCCGCTCGAGCGTCTGGAATGCGCCGCCCCTGAATCGCATCCACGACCTCATCCGCGTTCACCGCCGCCGCAGCGTAGCCACGTCCGCTGATGAAGACGGTGAACCATCCGAGACCTTCCTCGTCCTCTGTGACGCTGCCCAGCTCGAAAACTACGTCAATCAACCGGTGGTCTGGAGGCAGGTTGTGGAGCAGTTCCTGGTAGGCAATCCCCTGGACGCTGCCGATATCGACGGCCTGGCCGCTGACGAGGAGCCGCAAATTCAGGCCAACCGTCCCTGCCTGCTCACCTACGAAGCGACTGTAGGCCTTCTTGGGCACCGATTCGACGCGGAGCGACTGCCGTGGGAGGAACTCGTTGGCCTCCAGCAGGCTATGGAGCTCATAGTGGGCCTGGTCAAGCAGCTCCCGGGTGAGACGCTCCCGGACGCGATCGTAATCACCCTGGGTCACGATCGCCACCTCCGTGGGCTCCGCTCCCGTCGTCGGCTCTGGGTTGATAACACGAACGGCGGATCCGACGACGCCGTCGACCCGGTTGATCTGAAGGGCGCCGACGTTGCCCGTGCGCTCGTCGAGCGCCTCGATGCCCACCCGAGCCTGTCCATCCGCCGGCACGAGGACATCGGTCGTCGTACGGAAACGGATGGGATAGCTGCTCGAAGAGGTACGCACGATGGTTCCAGCAGGCACGACGTAGTCTTGAGCCAGCAGGCTGGTGAACAGGACCTCCCCGCTGGCCCGCCCAGCTGTGACCGACGCCGTGCCGGTAGCCTCCACCTCAGCGCTGCCCTCGACCTCCAGCCCCACGCGTCGCGACGGGACAACGCCTCCCAGACCCGGACCGAGATACTGTCCCGACTCCGCCTCGGGGTCGACTGACACAGGCACGGTCACGCTGAGCGTCGTGCCCGAAGGGACAAGGGTCACCTCAGCTCTGGGGATAATGACGTAGGCGCTACCCGCGAGGACGAGAATGACAAGAAGAAAGACTCCCGAGCGGAAGCCGTGCCCGATCCAGCGCACCCAGGCCGGTCGCTGCCGGCACGGCTGGCGCTCAAGATCGACCTCCTTCTGCCACCAATAGCGCGGAGGGGGCACCGCTGGCCGTGACGCCCGTACGTTCCACCGCTCTGCTGCGCGAGCCGCCTCCACGGTGGGAAAGGTCGCAAACCCACACGCACGCGCCAACTGGCGCCGCTCGGGGTCCGGCGAGACTATGGCGACCTGGAGCTGCTTCCGCCCGGCCTGGCGGCGGAGAACATCGAAGTCGAGCTGCCGGGAGAGAAAGGGAAGATCCCAGGGCAGGCACAGGACAACGCGACCGTCGGACACGGCGTCAAGACGGAAACGGATAGAAGCGCGATCATCGTGAGGCTGCAAGTCCACGACGGCCGGGGGTTCGGGGCTAGCGCTGCGCGAGGTCATTGGCCCTCTGCCCATAGATGGGCTTGCTCCGCCGGGACCCCGCACCCGCAAGTCAGCGGCCACAGCGGCAGTGCCACGAACCGGCTCCGATCTCCAGATGGTGAGAATGAGCTGCGCAAGGCTCTGGCTACCTCTTGAGCTGCTCTTCAAGGATGGGTCGCGCCTGTTCCAGCGCGTCCACGAGCCTGGCGGAGTCACTGCCGCCGGCCTGGGCCATAGAGGGGCGACCGCCCCCTCCGCCACCCATCACCCGTCCCATGCGACGCACCATGTCGGCGGCGTCAGCGCCGCGCTGCACTACGTCCTCGGTGATGGAGGCAACCAATGCCGGCCGGCCGTCGATCACCGTGCCCAGGACGAAAACCCCGGAACCCAGACGATCGCGGAACCAGTCGGTCATCTCCCGCAGCCCCTCGACATCCACTACGTCCACCCGGTCGGCGACGAGAGCCGTCCCGGCGACCGTGTCGACCCGCTGCAGCAACGACTCGAACTCCTGGCGCGCCAGATGCTGCCGGAGCCAATCAACCTCCTTCTGCACCTCCTGGAGGTTATCGAGCAGCTCCTCGACGCGGCGCTCCAGGTCCTGGGGCGGGACTTCGAGACGATCGGCGGTACGGTGCAGAAGATCAAGCCGACTCTCCACGAAGTCGACGGCGCCCCGGCCAGTGACTGCCTCCATCCGGCGCACGCCGGCGCCCACACTCTCCTGTGACACAATGTGGAAGAGACCGATCTCGCCAGTCTCGGTCACGTGGGTGCCACCGCACAGCTCGCGGCTGAACGGTTCTCCGGCATCACCGATTCGCAATACGCGCACCACGTCCCCGTACTTCTCCCCAAACAGGGCGATCACCCCCTGCTCGAGGGCCTTCCGGTATGGCATCTCCGAGCTTTCCACCGGGTAGTTGGCCAGGATGGCATCGTTGACCCGGGTAGTCACCTCGTCCAGCTCCTCGGTTGTCAACATAGCGGGATGGGTGAAGTCGAAGCGCAACCGATCGGGCGCGACGAGGGACCCAGCCTGCTGGACGTGTTCGCCCAGCGTGCGGCGCAGGGCCCGCTGGAGCAAGTGCGTGGCAGTGTGATTGCGCGCGACATCCATACGCCGACGACGGTCAACAGCGGCGACGACCCGGTCTCCCGCCCGGGGACGTCCGTTCGCCACCTCACCGACGTGGACGATGAGCCCGGGCACAGGTTCTCGGACGTCCTCGATCTCAATGGTCCAGGCCGGCCCAGCCGCATCGGAGGGATGGCGGACGACGCCAGTGTCGGCTACCTGCCCCCCCGCCTCGACGTAGAAGCACGTCTCGGGCAGCACGACGCCAACGCTCTCGCCCTCCTGGGCCTCGTCCACCGGCCGGCCTTCCCGGAGGATGGCTGCAACCTCAGTATACAGCTCCAGGGAGCTGTATGGATCGTGCGCCACGCCGCAGCGGTCGAGGACCTCGCGCTGCTGCAGATCCAGCAGGACGCGCTGGTAGCGGGCCAGGGTCTCCTCGTCATGCATCTCGAACGTCTCGGCCTCCCGGGCGCGCCGGCGCTGCGCCTCCAAAGCAGCTTGATAGCCGGCCTCGTCGATGGAGAAGCCCCGTTCCTCGGCGACATCGCGGGTGATCTCCAGGGGCAGGCCAAGGGTATCGTAGAGATGGAACGCCTCCTCACCTGGGACAACGGTCTCGCCCCGGGCCGACAGCTCCTCCATCAACTCGTCCAGCCGAGCGAGGCCCTGGTCCAGGGTGCGGAGGAAGCGCTGCTCCTCCTGAGTGATGGTGCTGAGGATGAAGGCGCGCCGGTTCCCGAGCTCCGGGAAAGCCCGACCCATGATCTCGATGACGACCCCGGCAACCTGAGCCAGGAAAGGCTCCTGGAACCCCAGCTCGCGGCCGAAGCGGACGGCACGGCGGAGGATCATGCGCAGGACGTAATTCCGCCCCTCGCTGCCCGGGAGGACACCGTCGCCGATGAGGAAGGTGACGGCCCGGGCGTGGTCGGCAATCACACGGTAGGGAACGATATGCTCCCGAACTTGTTCGTCCGTGTGCCCCACCATCCCCTGCACGCGCCGGATGAGGGGCATAAACAGGTCGGTTTTGTAGTTGGAGTCGACACCCTGCAGGACGGCCAGCAGGCGCTCGAAACCGGCTCCGGTATCGACGTGTTGCTCGGGCAGCGGGTGGAGGTTGCCCTGGGCGTCTTTATTGTACTGAATGAAGACCAGGTTCCAGAGCTCGATGTAGCGCCCGCAGTCGGCATTGACGCGGCATTCGTGCCCGGGATCGTCCCGGCACTCACAGGCCTCTGGCCCGCGATCGTAGTGGATCTCACTGCAGGGCCCGCAGGGGCCGGTGTCGGCCATCTCCCAGAAGTTGACCTTGCGCCCGGCATAGAGCACTTGGTCGGGATCGATGTCGGTCTCGGAGAGCCAGAACCCTTTCGCCTCCTCGTCGGTCTCCAGCTCGCCCAGTTCGTCCCGGAAGACGGTGGCCCAGATCCGCTGTTCGTCCAAGCCCCAGACATCGGTGAGCAGCTGCCAGGCCCAGCGAATGGCCTCCTGCTTGTAGTAGTCACCGAAGGACCAGTTGCCCAGCATCTCGAAGAACGTGTGATGGTACGAGTCGCGCCCCACATCGTCGAGATCGTTGTGCTTGCCGGAGACGCGCATCACCTTCTGGGTGTCGACTGCACGTTTGTATGGGCGCGTGCCGACGCCGAGGAACACGTCCTTAAATTGGTTCATACCGGCGTTGGTGAAGAGGAGCGTGGGGTCGTTCGTAGGCACCAAGCTGGCGCTGGGGACGATAGTATGTCCTCGTTCGGCGAAGAAATCGAGAAAGCTGCGCCGCACCTCGGCGCCCGTCATGCGCTTCATCCGCTGGTACACCCCCGCTGGCTAAACAGAGCGACCCCGCGAAGGGGCCCCAGAATCGTCTGCTCAGGTCAAACTATCCGTGCATCCCGCCGGGATCCGGCGAGTCGAGCAAGGTGATTCTAGCTTGAAGGGGCGAATGTGTCAACCGATGCTGAGGGGGCGGGAGGTAC
>CAYVCX010000022.1:0-39925 GCA_964450435.1 uncultured Anaerolineales bacterium | reverse complement strand
CTCCGTCTGTTCGTTGACCGTGTAGGACACAACGTTGTAACACTTCCCGGAGATGTTGATCGGGCTGCCGTGGGTCAGGTGGCCGCCGTGCGGGAGCGACAGGCCCATGATCGTGTCCCCTGGGTCGAGCAGCGCCTGTTGGACCGCCAGGTTGGCCGGAGCTCCCGAGAGCGGCTGCACGTTTACGTAGATCTGATCCGCCGATATAGCTCCCGTCTCGAAGGCTTCGGCACAGCGCCGCCGAGCCAGAGACTCGACCACGTCGACGTACTCCGCTCCGTGGTAGTAGCGTTGGTCGCCGTAGCGCCGATAGTGAGCCAGGTGATGCTCATAGTCGAGGATCTCTTCCTCGTTCAGCCAGCGGTTCTCCGGGTTGGGGTACCCCTCGGCATAGATGTTCGCGAACTCCGAAGCGAGGGCCTCGCGTACTGCGCCGGGCGAGCTGCTCTCCGATGGAATCATAATCAGCTTGCGTGCCTGGCGTTCCCTCTCCAGGTCAATCAAGTGACCGACGGCGGGATCGAGCTCCGACAGGTTTTCTCGAAAGAGGAAATCATCGGCGGACGCCATAGGAACCTCCTCGGGAGTGCAACATCAGAAAGTGCTGCCGCATTGTACCTGCACGCGACCTGGTGTCAAGACCAGAATTGACTTTTGCCCTGGGGTATTGTAGAATAATGGCAAATCACAAGTTGGACCGCCCTGGGGTACGGGGGAGAGGCCGCTGTTGGGCGGACACCGAAGGGGCAAGTTGGGGCGACCGGCTGATCGCGCCAACGAAACTCTCAGGTCACAGGACCCTGTATCTCGGCACTCTGGAGAATCCTGCGAGCACGCCCGAGAAGCTGCGCGGTCTCTGATGAACGTCAGAGAAAGCGCTCTTCAGCACGGCGCTCAGGATACCGAAGGGGCAACCCCGGAAAGACCCGGGAGAAATCTCTCAGGTGGGAGACAGAGGACGTACAGCCATATAGGCTCGTGCGTCCTTTTTCGGTAGATCGGTGTCTCGCCAGACAGGATGTCCGTCGGGAGCCAAGGAGCGTTGAAGGGTGGGCCCTTCCGCCGTCAGGCGATGGTATGCCGATCTTCCAGCTGGCCAATTCACATCACACCTAGTCCACCGAACAGGAGGTAAACGATGTACAGGAAGCTCTTCACGCCAGGGCCGACCCACGTGCGGGACAAGATCCTACAGGCCCAGGCCGCACCGATAGTCCACCACCGCTCCAAGGAGTACTCTGAGCTGCAGAAGGCAGTGACGTCCAAGCTCCAGAAGCTCCTCTACACCGAACAGCGCGTCTATCTCTTCACCTCTTCATCCACAGGCGTGATGGAGGGCTCGATCCGGCAGGCCACCAACAAGAAGATCCTGAATACAGTCTGCGGTGCCTTCTCCAAACGATGGCACGAGATCTGTGTCGCCAACGGCGTACCGTGCGAGACCGTGGAAGTGGAGTGGGGCGAGGCCATTACGCCCGACGTGGTCGACACAGCCCTGGCCAGCGGCGACTACGACGCGATGACCGTCGTGTTCAACGAGACATCCACCGGTCTGCTCAACCCCCTCGAAGAGATCGCTGCCCTCGTCCGGGAGAAGTACCCCGATGTCCTGATCCTGGTCGATGCCGTGAGCGGTATGGCCGGGGCCAAGCTCGAGTTCGACAAGTGGGGCATCGACGTCGCTCTCGCCGGCGTGCAGAAGTGCTTCGCCCTCCCCCCGGGCCTCACGATCTGCGCGGTCAGCGATCGAGCCAGGGAGCGCGCGTTGGGCGTGTCCGACCGCGGCTACTACTTCACATACGAGCAGATGGACAAGAAGTACGAAAGCCACCAGACACGGGCCACCCCGTGCATCAGTCTCATTGAGGCTCTTGACGTCCAGTTGGACGATATGCTCGTGCTGGGGCTCGAGAACCGCTGGGAGCGCCACCAGGAGATGGCAGCCTACGTCCAGGACTGGGCTCGCGAGTACTTCGACCTGTTTTCCGATGAACGCTACCTTTCACCCACGCTGACCAACGTGAAGAACAGCCGGGGCATCAGCGTGGCAGACCTCAACGCGGAGCTGGCGAAACGCGGCGCGCAGATCTCCAACGGCTACGGCCCGCTGAAGGAGAAGTGCTTCCGCATCGCGCACATGGGCGATCTGATGCTCGATGACCTCAAGTGGCTGACCGAGCAGATCGAGGACATCGCGGGCCTCTAGTACTGCAACCGCATTTGTCATTCCGAGGAGCGGAGCGACGAGGAATCTCGCTCACGCTGGTCAAGAGTAGTTCACACATAGGCGCTCCTCGGCCGTCTAGGAAGCTTTGATTGCCGATGTGCGGTTATAGTACTAGGCAGGCGCCTCGTTCGGCTCGCCAGATTCAGCTTACACTCAACTCGATTGCGTGACCCTCGCTCCCGGCGTGGGTCAGGGATTGAGGCTGAAAAATGTCAGGTGCTGCGGCACCGGAAACCCGTGGGTTGGCACAAAACGCGCAAGGTATCAGCACGTCAGTCTACCTACCCATCGATCTACACACATAAGGAGAATTCCAGATGAAACTACTCGTTTGCGATCCTGTGGATCCGGAAGCCATCGCGGCTATGCGAGAGGCCGGCATTGATGTCGAAGTGAACGACGACGTCACGGCAGAAGAGCTCGAGAAGATCATCCCGGAGTACGAGGCGATGGTCGTCCGCAGCCGCACCAAGGCCCGCGAGCCCTTGCTCGACAAGGCAACCAATTTGAAGGCCATCATCCGGGCGGGCGTGGGGCTCGACAACATCGACGTCGACTACGCCGAATCGAAGGGGATCGAGGTGCGCAACACGCCAGCCGCATCTTCGAACGCCGTCGCTGAACTCACCATCGGATATCTCTTCGCCCTCGCCCGTCCCATCGTTCAGGCAACGATGTCGATGAAAGCAGGTAAGTGGGAGAAGAAGCAGCTCAAGGGCAAGGAGCTGGCAGGCAAGACGCTGGGCCTCATCGGCTTCGGCCGCATCGGAGGTCTGGTGGGGCAGAAGGCCAGTGCCCTGGGTATGGAAGTTCTCTTCCACCGCCGCACCGACATCGAAGTCGACTTCGCCACCCAGGTGCCGCTGGACGAGCTCCTGAAGCGCTCGGACTATATCTCGCTCCACCTCCCCCACACCCCGGCCACACATCACATCGTCGACGGCGAGGCGTTCGCCAAGATGAAGGATGGCCTCAAGATCGTGAACTGCGCCCGGGGCGGAACGCTGGATGAGGATGCCCTCTACGAGGCCATCAAGAGCGGGAAAGTGGCGGGCGCGGCGCTGGACGTGTACGAGGACGAGGCGGAGGAGCGTGGAGAGAAGCTGATGCAGCTCCCAGAGGTTATCGGCTCGCCTCACATCGGAGCGGGAACCGTCGAGGCCAAGGAACGCGTCGGCCAGGAGACTGCCCGCATCGCTATCGAGATCGCGGAACGCGCATAGAGGCCACGGTGCGAGGGGGCGGTGTCACGCCCTCTCGCCCTCGTGGACCCTCAGATGCTCCGCAGCAATGCTCTGAGCAGAAGAGAGGAGAATGTATGGCAACCATCAAACCCTTCCGGGGCACGCGATACAATCCCGACGAGATCAATGATCTCTCATTGGTCATCAGCCAGCCCTACGACCGCGTACGCCACGGCCTGCAAGACAAATACTACGAGCGGAGCCCTTACAACATCGTCCGCATCATCAAGGGAAAGGAGAAGCCGGGCGACGACCAACAGGCCAACCTGTACACTCGCGCCAGCGAGTACTACGATACCTGGCTTCGAGAGGGCATCCTCGTGCGCGAAAGGACGCCAGCCTTCTACGTTTTGCGGCAGAGCTGCACGCTGCCCGACGGAACCGAGAAGACGCGCCAGGGATTGGTCGCCGCGCTGCGGCTGGTCCCCTTCGATGAGGGCACCGTGTTGCCCCACGAGCGAACGCACTCGGGACCAAAGGTGGACCGGCTCAATCTAATGCGAGCCACAGAGGTCAACTTTGGCCACATCTTCATGCTCTACCCGGGCAATCGCATCAATGAGCTTCTGGACGAGGCCGTTGCAGACGTGGCCGGGTTCGAGGCCCGCGAGTTATTTGAGAAGGATGTGCTCCAGCAGTTCTGGTCGGTGACCGACGCCGAGGTGATCCAGGCCGTGCGGGAGGAGATGGCCCCCAAGCGCAATCTGATCATCGCGGACGGTCATCACCGCTACGAGACGGCACTGAACTACCGGGACGAGATGCGCGAGCAGCACCCCGACGCCCCACCCAACGCCGGCTTCAACTACCGCATGGTCACCCTTGTGAGCATGGAGGATCCGGGCCTGGTCATTCTGCCCACGCACCGCCTGATCCACTCATACGGAAAGATGAGTGGCGGCGAAATACTGGAAGAGGCAGAGGCATACTTCAACCTCATCCCGGTCGATGGGCGGGACGGTCTGGAGCAGGCCCTGGCCCAGGCCTCACCCGACCATCCCCGGGTCGGTTTCTACGACGGCTCGTATGCGGTCCTTGAGCTCCGGGATCCGGACGTGATGGATCGCATCCTGCCCGGACGCGATCCTGCCTGGCGCATGCTGGACGTGAGCGTGCTCCACGAGCTCCTCATCCAGCGAGTTATGGGGATCAGTGAAGAGGCTGTGGAACGCAAGGAGAACATCGAGTACCTGCGCGATCCGGACATGGGCTATGAGGCCGTGAATGAGGGAAAGGCGGAGTTCCTCTTCGTCCTGAACCCGACACGGATGGAGCAGGTGCGCGCCTGCACCGCTGCCGGCGAGAAGATGCCTCAGAAGTCGACCGACTTCTATCCCAAAGTGGTCAGCGGCTTGGTGATGATGCCCATCGGCGCACACGAGCGACTGTAGGAGCGCGGGAGAGAAACAGAAAACCGTCCGAAGGGCAGGCCCCGGCCACGAGAAGCCGCTGGGGCCTGTCTCCTTCCGGATCCGCCTCCTCTAGTCCTGCACGAGTCTGTCGTAAGCCCCTCTCCACAGCGTGGCCTCTCGTGTCATCCGTTTTACCGCGATGTCCGAGAAATGGGGCGCCAGCCCGGCCAGGAGAACTGAGAGTTCATGCCAGTGCCCCTGGAACAGGGCAGCGGCCAGCCGATCGGCCATGGGATCCAGCCACTCCCATTCTCGACGGAACCGTTCCGCCTTCATCCAGTAGTCCCGCTTCTCCCAGGCCAAGACCGTCTGATCGACAGTGTCGGCTACCCCCTGAAGGCAGAGGACAATAAGAGCAGCCTGGTCCCTTGCCTCATCGTCAAAGCGCCGCTTCTGACTCAGGCGCCTCAGCATCTCGGCGATGGAGCGGCGGTAGTGATGACGCGTCTTTCCGGGGCTCTCGGTGTAGATGATTCGACCCATCAGCCTCGCCCTGATTCGTACACCTGAGGGTTGGCGCAGTGCGGCAGTCGCTCTCCCTGCACCCCCGCCAGCAGGTTCTCGGCGGCAATGACCGCCATGCGGTCGCGCGCTGTGACAGTGGCACTTCCAATGTGCGGGACGACGATGCAGTTGCGCATCGCCACCAGCGGATGGTCCGACGGGATAGGTTCGGGATCCGTCACGTCAAGAGCCGCCCGGGCGATCCAGCCTTTCTCCAGCGCCTCGACCAACGCCTCTGTGTCGACAATCTCGCCACGAGCAGCGTTGATCAGGATAGCCGTATCCTTCATCCGCCTGAGAGCTGCTTCGTCGATGAGGTGATGGGTCTCAGGGATGAGGGGCGCGTGGATCGTGACGAAGTCAGCCTGCTCCAGCAGATCATCTCGCGGGGCATAGACCAGTCCCAGCTCCTCCTCCAGGTCCGGCGCCCGACGCGGATCTGTGTAGAGGATACGCATCTGAAACCCTCGCGCCCGGCGCGCCATCGCCGTCCCGATGCGGCCCAGGCCGATTATGCCCAGCGTGGCCTCCCAGACGTCCGTGCCGAGGAGCCCCAGCGGATCCCACGTGCGCCACTCCCCGGCGCGCACCTTCTCGATCCCTTCGGGGATGCGGCGAGCAGCACACATCAGGAGCGTGAACGCCAGGTCCGCCGTAGCATCGGTCAGCACTCCCGGGGTGTGGCCCACAGGAATGCCGCGCTCAGTGGCGGCGTTCAGGTCGATATTGTCCACGCCAACCGCGTACTGACTGATGACTCTCAGGTCACCCGCGTCCATGACCTGCCCATCAATGTCATCACTGACCAGACAGAGGAGGCCGTCACACCCCGCCACCTGCTCAAGGATAACCTCCCTGGGAGGCGGTAGCGGCTCTTCCCACACGCGCGCATCACACCGCTCCCGAATCATCGCCAGACCGGCCTCCGGGATCCGCCGCGTCACGTAGACAGTAGGTTGTCGACTCATAGATCTCTTCCCCCCAGATAGCCAATCAACGATTCGGATGTCGAATACGGTAGCCTCGCCTCCACATTCTTGAATCGCCAGTCCGCTAGTCCTCCACCCCCATCCAGGCTGGTCGTGCCCCCTCCTCCTCCGGGAAACGCGTCAGCACCGTGGCTTCAACAGGCAGAGTTACCCGACGACCGCGCAGCAGCGCCTCACCCAAGGACTCTCCATGGAGGGGGAAGATGGCCACCGGCGTCTCCGGGACGTTGTACCGCCCCTGCACGATAGCCAGCCCGACGAGATAGCCCTCTACGTCGATGGAACAGCTGGTCACCTTCCCGATCTCGCGCCCTCTCCGGTCCACCACAGGATCGCCAGTCTGAGGTCGCCGGGTGCCCTTCTCGTTGACGCGGAACCGTACTACCTCCCGGTCCCGGCTGCCCTCCTCGGCCAGTAGAGCGCTCCGGCCCACGAAATACGGCTTATGATATTTCACGTAGCCGGGGAAACCTGCCTCGATCGGGTCGATGTCGAAAGGTCCAGCCAGCTCGTGCCCGTACAGCGGCAGCCCTGCCTCAATGCGTGTCGAGTCCCGGCACGCCAGCCCGCACGGTTTCACGCCATACGGTTCTCCGGCCTCCAGAATCGCGTTCCAGAGCGTCACCGCGTCGTCAGGATGGACCAGGATCTCATAGCCCCACTCCTCACCCGTGTAGCCCGTCCGAGCGATGACCAGCGGGACCCCGGTCAGCTCGCATTCGACCACCTCCGTGCGGCGAACCCGAGCCAGTTCGGCCTCTAGCTCACCGTCATCCGTCAACTCCTGAAGCACCTCCAGAGAAGCCGGTCCCTGCAGTGCAAGATCGACCTTCTGCTGCCCGGCGGCACTGGCATCCTTCAAGTTATGCAGCTCCGCCTGCGCCTCCACCTCGATCCAGGGCCGTCGGCTATCGATGAGCACGCGCCTTTCGTTCACGGCATTGAGCCAGTCCCAGTCTTTGTCCGCGTTCGAGGCGTTGATCACCATGTAGAAGTGATTCGCCCTGATGCGATAGATAATCCCGTCGTCTATCACGCTGCCGTCGGGCTCGAAGAAGTAGCCGTACATCGATTGACCATCCTCGAGCCAGGCAGCGTAGTTGGAGAACACGGTGTCCAGGAACGTGACAGCATTCGGGCCGCGAACTTCAAAGACGCCCATGTGCCCCACATCGAAGAGACCGGCCGCATCCCTGACCGCGCGATGCTCCTCACTCACCGATGAATACCAGATAGGCATCTCCCAGCCGGCAAAGGGGACCATCTTGGCGCCCATCTCTTTGTGTATCTCGTACAGCGGCGTGCGCTTCAGTTCCCCCCCGTCGGACTCGTCCCAATGCCACTTCTCTCTGCGGATCTCAGGGCCGAAATCGTCCAGCTCCGATTGCCCCACAAAGTAAGGCTTCCTCAGATCGAAGCGCTCCGGATGCTCCTCGAACAGGACCTTCGCCGGCGTGCCAGCCTCCGCAGCGTCGTCCCTTGGCCCGACATCACGATCTGTCTCCTCCACAACAACAGGGCCCTGGACCTTGCGAAAGACGTCCTCACCGTCAAACAGCGTGTACCCATCGCTCAACCCTCGCAGCCAGGAGGTAACCCGGGCAGCCTGCTCAGGTGTCGGCGCGACCAGGAACCGGTCACGACCCAGCTCATCCTGCTCCTCACGCTCCACTACTACCTCGTCCATCAAGGCCCCGTCGCGAGTCAGAATATACGTGGTGACCACATCACCGGGATCGAGCGACAAAGCGTTTGCCGTGACAATCTCATTGACATGCTGGCGAGCTCGCCAACCGGAGACACGTAAGGCAACAGACTGGGGCTCAGAATCCTGTGGCAGGAAAGTATAGTGCGGATAGCCGCTGTGCTGGTGGTCAAAGTCAATGCCAGCTCTCTCGGCCACCTCCGCGACACCGAGCCGCACCTGCTCCAGCACGTCCAGGTCGACTTTGCCCCGCGGCAGTGTCCCAATCAAACCATTGTAGGCGAAAGGCTCAATGCTGGTCAGCAAACGATGGATCAGGCCGGCGATGGCGTCCATGTCGTCCTCAACTAACCCACGCTGAGTGATCCACGGCGTCCCCAGCCGAATGCCCGTAGCCAGCGGGGTTTCCTCATCACCCGGAATTGTGTTTTTGTTGGCCACCATGCCGGCGAGATCCATGATGCGCACGGCCGGCTCACCGTAGACGGGATACTCGAGGTCGGTAGGACGGGCGCTTCCCACCGGGATGGAGTTCAGGTCGACCAGCATCAGATGGGTATCGGTGCCACCGTAAGCCAGCCGCAAACCTCGCTCGGTGAGGCCTTCTGCCAGCGCCTGCGCGTTGGCGACGATCTGCCGCTGAAGCTGTTTGAACTGATCCGTCTGCGCAATCTCGAAAGCGACCGCCATCGCGGCGAACTTGTTGACGTGCGGCCCACCTTGCTCGCCGGGAAACACCGCCAGATCGATGGTCTGGGCCAGATCTTGGTCCGTCGTCATGATCACCGCACCGCGTGGCCCGCACATGGTCTTATGGGTGGTGAACGTGACCACGTCCGCAATGCCGACCGGGTTCGGATACACACCAGCGCATGCCATGCCCGCGACGTGCGCGATGTCGGCCAGAAGATAAGCGTCTACTTCATCAGCGATGGCGGCGAACTTCTCCCAATCCGGGGCCCACGGGTACGACGTGTAGCCGGCCACGATCACTTTAGGCCGATATTTCAGCGCCAGGTCGCGGATCGCATCGTAGTTGAGACGCTCGGTCTGCGGATCTACGCCATAAGATACCACTCCATACCGCTGGCCCGAAATATTGAACTCAGATCCGTGCGACAGATGGCCTCCCTGGTAGAGATCGAGCCCCATCAGTGTGTCACCAGGCTCCATCAGCGTCCAGTAGACGCCCAGATTGGCCGGGGTTCCGGACAGAGGCTGGATATTGACGTGAATGTGCTCTGGCCGGACCGAACCGTGGGCGAATGCCTCGGCACACCGTCGCTGTGCCAGCGACTCCAGCACGTTCACATAGTCTTTCCCCTTGTAGAACCGTCGATCAGCATAGCGGCGATAGAAGCCCAGCTGCCAGGAAATGTCGTGAAGGCGCGCCTCGGGATCCCGAGTCATCCGCGTGGGGGGATATCCCTCGGCGTAGACGTTCTGGAAGCGAGAGCCCAAAGCCTTCCGGACCGCTCTGGGCGCATACGACTGAGATGGGATGAAGATCAGCTTGCGAGCCTGCCGCTCATCCTCCCATCGGATGAGGTCATCCACAAATGGCGCCAGCTCTGCCAGATCCTCGCGGAACAAGAAATCGGCTCGTGAATCAGGGGGTGCTGAGGACATTGATGCGCCAACTCCTTTATCTGATACCGTGTGGCTACTATTGCGTCGCAGTCGGCCTGGGAACGACGACACCGGGCGACATTGTATCACCAGGGTCGGGATCGGGCAAACGAGAGGGGACCGAGATCTCGCATCGGCTCCTGCACACCGGAGGCCTGATCTGCCTCGCACGGAACCGAGTTCACGCAGTTCGGCACCCGATACGAGAGCCCTTCAGTGGACTCCCAGCTGCTGCACTGCGACTGTAGAGAATCCGAGGACAGACCGAAGTGAGAGGGCCTGCTCCACCAGCCGGCGGCCCGGCAGCTATGCGCACGGTTGCCAGCCGCCGGCACTATCTCAGAGAATCTCCTCCAGCCTCTCCAGGTCCGTGATCGGCTCGTGGCACGTGAAATCGACGCACACGTATACTGTCGCCTTCTCCTCAATCTGCTCCCTGTCTTGCAGCAGAGGGACAACCGCTGTCCCGTCGCCCGGGGCACCTGCCGCCACCACCTGATGGGGACGATATCCATCGCGACAGATCCGCAGCGCAGCCTGGACGTCTGGCGCCTGTGGATCACCTACGATAGCGATCTCGCGCGTGTCCGCCAGCGCGTAGTCCAGCGCCGTCAGCCACTGTCCAAACCCCAACGGGTACTCCGCCAACAACTCTTGAACCTGCCGGAGGCTGCGGCGTGCGACCTGTGCGTAGCGCGGCTCGACGCCGAGCTGGCTTAAGCGCAACAGCACCCAGGCCGCCATCGAATTCCCCGAAGGGACCGCGTTGTCCTGCAGGGACCGAGGACGGGTAACCAGCTCTTCGTGGACATCGCTGGTGTCGAAGAAACGACCGTCAGGACCAGCAAAGTGCTCCAGCACGAACTCAGCCAGTTCCTCGGCAGCAGTGTACCAGCACGGGGCAAACGTGGCCTGATACAGCGCCAGGAGCCCGTCTATGAGATGCGTGTAGTCCTGCAGGTAGCCCCTGCCCTTGGCCTCTCCATCCTGCCAGGTGCGCAGCAGGCGGCCGTCCTCGGTCCTGAGCCGACTCAGAAGAAACGCCGCGTTCCGCTCTGCAGCTCCCAGGTAATCCTCCCGGTGGAAGCCTTCCCCTGCCTCAGCAAATGCAGCGAGCATCAACCCATTCCAAGAGGTCAACACCTTCTCATCGCGATCCGGCGAGACGCGCCGCTCACGTTCCTCATACAGCCGTTTGCGCGCCTCCGCCATCTTCTGCCGCTCTTCCCGCGCGCCGGCAAAGGTCAAGACGTTCTGCCCTTCGAAGTTTCCCCGCGCCGTTACACCATAGAGCTCCCTGAACCGCTCAGCCTGGGTACCCAGAATCGCGTCAATCTCCTCTGTCGTCCAGACGAAGAACTTCCCCTCCTCACCTTCGCTCTCGGCGCTCTGAGTGGCGTAGAAACCGCCGAGTGGGTCGGTCATCTCGCGCAGTACGTAATCGAAGGTCTCCTCGGCGACGGCCCGGAACAGCGGGTTGTCGGTAACTTGCCATGCGTGGAGGTACACGCGGGCGAGCTGCGCATTGTCATAGAGCATCTTCTCGAAGTGGGGCACCACCCAGCCATCATCCACTGAGTAGCGGTGGAAACCGCCGCCAATCTGGTCGTAGATCCCACCCCGCGCCATTGCATCGAGCGTCTCCGTGACCATCCGGAGCGCATCGGGATTCTCCGTCACCCGGTGATAACGCAACAGGAACTCCACGATCATCGGCTGAGGGAATTTTGGTGCGCCGTCCCAACCGCCCTGGCGGCTGTCAAAGTCGCGCCGCAGGTTGCGGAATGCTCGGGCCAGTGCTCCCCGCTCCAGCATCTGCTCTGGCGCCCGCGCCGTCATCTGCCGCTCGAGGGACTCGACGACGCGCTGGCTGCTCTCCACAAGCTCCTCCCGCCTATTCTCCCACGCGCTGGCAATCGTCCTCAGGACCTGGGAAAAAGCGGGCATCCCGTGACGTGGCTCCGGCGGAAAATAGGTCCCCGCGTAGAACGGCTTCCCGTCCGGCGTGAGGAACACGGACATGGGCCAGCCTCCCCTGCCAGTCAGCGCCTGAACTGCCCCCATGTAGATCCGATCCAGATCCGGCCTCTCCTCGCGGTCGACCTTGACGTTGACGAAATGTTCGTTCAAGATCTCCGCAATCTCGTCGTCCTCGAAGGACTCCCGGGCCATCACGTGACACCAGTGACACGCCGAGTAGCCGATGCTGAGAAAGATGGGCTTGTCCTCGGACTTCGCCTTCTGAAGAGCCTCTTCACTCCACGGATACCAGTCCACCGGGTTGTCGGCGTGCTGCCGCAAGTAGGGACTGCTCTCCTCAATCAACCTATTCGGCATATCCTCCTCCTGCATATAACCAAGCGGGGCACCTTCGGCTTAAAGCGAGACCATACCACGCTCGCAAGCGAAGTCATCCCTGGCAGGTGCTGTCCTCCTGCCTGCGCCCTCCGAGGCCCAGGGCTCGGCCCCGAACCTCGAACGACCTGCCGACATCACTTCAACCCCACCGAGAGATGCTCAAGAACTGCATTGCACGGTCAATCGCTCAACGCGAGAATGTACTGCAAACCATCGTCGCTGTCAAGCCATTCACCGGAGAGAACTGAAGAAGTCATCGGCAGGCCGATCGGGGGGCATGTGCCGCCAAAGCTGGATCGTGCGACACGCCACGCTTGTATCGAGCCCCATTCGGTTTGAACGTGAGTTGGGCGCGGGCAGAGACTGGCTGGGGGAGAGTTATTCAACACTCTCTCACCGCCCGAAGCTTGCCTATGAGGCCGCCGCCTGCGCATCTACCACGACCTGCCAGGGCACCAAGACGCCTGCTCGACCGCATCCGGAGCCCGGAGCCGTAAGGCACCATCTCTCCTGGCACGCCACTCTCGCCGGCTCATCGCCTCCTCCGCTGGTCCTCTCGCAGGTGACAATACTTATACTTCTTCCCGCTGCCGCACCAGCAGGGGTCGTTCCGGCCCGGGGTCTCCGCTGGCCTCCCCCCAGGCGGCCCGGCCAACTCTTCCAAGACCTCCGTCCGATTCGGAAGCGGAAACTCAGATGGCTTCAAGGGCCGTTTCACGGGTACGTCGTCGAAGTCGGGCACCAGCTCGCGGCACAGCGCCTCCGGCGGGCGCAGCTCCCCGGCATCGAAGTCCAGCTGGAGCGCGGCGCGGAGTTCGGCGAGCACCGAGGGCGTTGCACGCACCTCCATCTCTCGCCCCTCGCTCGTCGCCAGATCCTCCACACACTGTTCAAGCTGACCCCGCACCTGCTCCGGGTCACCCTCGGCATCAAGCAGCGCCAGGCCCCGCTTCGCTGCCTCGATTCCAGTCTCCGTCAGGCCACAGTCGTCGAGCGACAGCGCAATCAGATTGTACGTCCAGATGTGCGCGGGATCGTGCCGCAAGAGCCCAGTGGCCATCTGCAGGCCCTGATCCAGCTCTCCGCCCTGCAGGTACAAGGCCGATAGATCAAGCAGAAAGGCGACCGTGTTTCGGCCCTCGTTGAAGTGCACATCGTGGGCCAGTCCTTGTTTCAGCCACGTGCGCGCCTCGGCCAGGTCGCCCTCCCCATCGATTTTCGCAGCCTCGGCCACGTCCAGGAAGATGTCCTGGTACCATAACAGGGGGCTGGCCGTTGGAGAGCAGAGGGCCTGTTCCAGCGTAGCCATCGCCAGCGCCCGCCAGTTGCGTTGAGCACCCTGGTCATTCAACTCCCGCGCGACGTCGGCCGTGCTGAACATCAGCTCGGCGGCCACCGCGGTCCTGAAGTCACAGCTCCGCCCGATCTCCGCCTCTGCCAAACCACGCGGCCCGCTTAGAAGAATCTTTTCGGTCAGCGTGTTCCACAGCCGGTCACCCTCCAGACTCTCGGCGACCATGACGGCGGCCTCGTCGGCCGCCACGTGCGGGAGCGATCCGCCCAACTCGCGGCCGGCGAAGAAGTCCCTCTGCAGCACGTCGATCAGATCAGGCGTCACCATCATATAACGTGAAAACGCGTGCTCCCAGTCGATCTGTCCCGTCCAGTTCATACCCACCTCCATTCCATCATCCCCTGTCCAGTCTGCCCGCTACGTCTGAGGTCCCTGGCACCGGTCCCCGCGGTCAGACCCACCCAGGCATCAGGAGTAGCTCCCATCCCGGTGCACAGAACCTTCTTAAGACCTTCCCCGGGGCCTATTGTACCACCACGGCCAGCGCGAGGCCAAACCAGGAACCCGGCGACCTATCTCTGTTACATTCCGCCGACCGTAGCGGCACCCACATCGCCCGTGGGCAGCATCACTCACACCACTGGCGCAGAAGCCCGACTGATATTACAATGCAGGCGTTGATCGGCGAGCTTTATGCGATCGGCACGTTACACACCTCGAGGGAGAATCGCCGTGACTCCAATACGCAACGGAGGTAAGTCAGTGGACACCACGACCATTGTCCTGGCCGTCGTCGCGGCCGGGCTGTTACTGCTTGCACTTCGCCAGGGAGGGGACGTGGCCGTGAGCGGTCTGCTGGCTGCGTGGAACACTCTGAGCCGAAACCTGCTTCTGCTCGTGCTCGGTTTCCTCCTGGCCGGGTTGGCCGGGGTGCTCGTCCCACGGGAACTGATCCTGCGTCTGCTCGGTGATCAGGCTGGATTCACGGGCATCCTCATCGGCTGCGTGGCCGGTGGGCTGGTGCCCGGCGCGCCGTACGCCACGTTCCCCCTCATCGCCTCGCTCTACGAAAGAGGCGCCAGCGCCGGAGCAGTCGTGGGGTTCACGTCCGCCTGGGCCCTCTGGTCTGTGAGCCGCCTTCCCGTGGAGATGGCCCTCATAAGCCCCCGCCTAGCCCTCTTACGGTACGCTATCACCTTCGTGGTGCCGCCCATTGCCGGGCTGCTCGCCCAGTTGGTTGCCCACATCGTGTGAGTTTAGCTGGACTGGAGGACTGCCTATGACCGAACGGATACGTGTTCTCTTGGTCGACGACCACGCCGTCGTCCGTCAGGGCATCCGCCGCTTTCTGGAGGAGGATCAAACGATCGACGTCATCGCGGAGGCATCCGACGGAGCGGAGGGCATCCGACTCGTCGAAGCGCACCGACCGGATGTGGCAGTGCTCGACATTCGCATGCCCGGGATGACCGGGGTGGAGGCCGCCCGCCGCATCAAGGACCGCTTCCCAGACACCCGGATCCTCATCCTTACCGCCTACGATGATGATCCCTACGTCTTCGCCCTCCTGGAGGCCGGCGCCGACGGTTACGTGTTGAAAACCGCCAGCGCCAATGAGCTGGTAAGCGCTGTCCACACCGTGCACCGCGGCGAGTCCGCCCTCAGCCCGGAGATCGCCACCAAGGTCGTGCGCCAGGCAACGAGTCGCGGCCCCGAGGGCGCAGCAGACCAGATCGAGCCCCTCACGCCCCGTGAAATCGAGGTGCTGCGCCTCGTCGCCCGGGGTATGACGAACCGTGAGGCAGGCCAGGAACTTGGAATCAGTCATCGCACCGTGCAGGGCCACCTGGCCAGCATCTACGGCAAGCTCGACGCCAGCAGCCGCACGGAGGCTGTCACCGAGGCCTTGAAGCGCGGTTGGATCATTGTCGAATGAGGCTTCCGGGGGAGTATACACCGTGAGACGGCGGGTTCTGCGATTCGCACGCAGCCTCCAGTTCCAGCTCTTCCTCTGGGCTGTGCTACCGGTCACACTTGTCATCATCGCCCTGGCCTTTACCGGGGTCTACGCTCACCAACGCAGTATGCGGGATTTCGTCGCGGATCGCAACCTCTCGTTGGCCCGCCTGGCTGCCCGCGTCGTTGCAGACGGGCTGACCTATGGCGTGGTCAGCCCCGATGGGGAGGAGCTGTCCCGTTGGTTGCCGCCCCTGTCCCAGGACCACCCCCCGACCGCGGCCCTCATCGTCGTCAACGGGACGGGGGAGATTCTCGCTCGCTCGGACCGCTACGAGGAACCCGACGTGGACCCTGGCTTGGGTATCCCCCAGGCCCTGCAGCAGCGTGATGGATTCGTCATCGTCCCCACCAAAGCCCACGGGCCTGTTCTCGTCACCTTCGCACCCGTTGAGGGAACGGACTGGCAGGTCTTGGTCCGCGAACCTGTCGATGAGTTCATCGGCCCCATCCTCCGGCTTTCCAGCCTCGTACCCGTCGTTGCCCTTGGCGCCGCCGCCCTCTCCCTCCTGATTCTCACATTCGGATGGCGCACCATCATCCGCCCCCTGGAAACCCTCGCCGGTGCAGCGGAACAGGTCTCCTGGGGCGACTTCTCCGCCCTCGCCGACGAAGAGTTTGACAACCAGGTCACGCGCGGCGTACAGGAGGTGCAGGATCTCCATCGAGCCCTCACAGACATGGCAGAGCGCATCGAGAGCTATCAAACTGGCATGCGCGACTACCTGACCGCGATGACCGAGGGCCAGGAGACGGAGCGGGCCCGACTGGCCCGAGAACTCCATGACGGCCCAGTCCAGGATCTCATTGCCCTCGGGCACCGGGCCGAGATGGGTCAGCGTCTCGCCGAACGCGGCCAGATCGAGGAGGCTTGCTCATTGCTGTCGGAACTCCGGCAAGCGCAGCGGGAGACCGTCGAGGAGCTGCGCCGCATCATCGGCGCACTGCGCCCTGCCTATCTCGAAGATCTCGGCTTCCTCCCGGCGCTGGAGATGCTGGTGCGTCGGGCCGCCAGGCGGACAGATGCCCGGGTTCACCTAAGCAAAGAGGGCACCGTCCGGCGCCTCCCACCTGCCGTAGAACTCGCCGCCTACCGCATCGCCCAGGAGGCGCTCAACAACGCTATCCAGCACGCACACGCGGATGACATAGCCATCCACGTCAACTTCACCGCCGAGGGCCTCGGCCTCTCCGTGACCGACGACGGCCTGGGATTCGACCTTCCCCCGCGGCCAGATGTGTTTACCCGCGTCGGCCAGTTCGGGCTCATGGGTATGCGGGAGCGAGCAACCTTGCTCGGAGGCTCCTTTCACGTGAACACCGCACCGGGAGAAGGCACCCAGGTCACAGCTCACATCCCCGCCCAGCCATCGGTAACCCCGGCTGTTCCTCTCTGAGCAACCCCCGCCAAATGGCGCTTCCGAACGCAGCCCGAGCGTGATACGCTCAACTCGTGCGCACGGGCAGGCTCCTGCCGGTCGTTCGTCGGTCAGGTCTGGACGGAATCGGTGGAGAGCCCCAAAAGGAGACCGGACAGCAGGCCGCAAAGCTCCTGGATGAGCCCGGTCGGGGTTGGTCGGAGCAGGGGGCGGGAGGATGGGGAGCCAAGAAATGAGAACGTCTATCTGGATCTCTCTGGGTGTCGTCGCAGTCGTCGCGATCGTCGTGGTCGGGCTGACCGCTGGGTGGGCGCTGTGGGGACGCCACGTATGGACCATGGCGCCGTCTTGCGCGTCTGAGGTAGGCGCGTTACCCGAAAGCCGGTCCCTGGAGTACGGTGCACACCAGGGCCTGAAGTCCCGATGGGCCACACAGGGGCTGCCGTGCGCGTCAGAGACTGAGCCGTCGGGGGCATCCGGCCGGTTGACCATCGACGAAGCTTACCAGGCAGTCGAGCAGTACCTTGAGTCTCTGGGCCAGGAGGAGCTTGAGATAGCCGACGTCATGGAGTTTGAGCGCAACTTCTACGCCATCGCTCGAGAGCCCGACACCGGCTTCGGAGCCATGGAGCTCCTGGTGAACAAGCGCACTGGGGCCGTCGGCCCGGAGATGGGCCCCAACATGATGTGGAACACGCGCTACGGCATGCACCGACGCGGAGCTATGATGGCACGCGCCGAGGGGGCGAACGTCGTCTCAGGAGAGGATGCGTTGGCCATTGCTCAGCAGTGGCTCAGGGCGAACCGACCCGGAGTCACGGTCGAGGAACACCCGGACCCCTTCTACGGCTACTACACCATCCACACGCTCAATGACGGCACCATCGAGGGTATGCTGAGCGTCCACGGCGTCACGGGTCAAGTCTGGTATCACACCTGGCACGGGGAGTTCGTTCGAATGAGCGAGCCCAACGACCACAAATGACCCCCTCACTCAATTCGCGGCGCCTCACCCGGTGACCGAACCGCTGCAGCCCACCGGAGCGTGACGAGCCACGCGGCACTTGATTAGGTCGTAGAGCCCGCCCCTCTGCAAGCGATGCCTTGGCTGATCAGGGCCTGATGAAGCCGTCCATCTCCACGGGGACAGCGCGTCCCAGATCCTCCAGGCTATCGTACAGCAACTGCAGCACGTATCTGGCGTTGTGCACATATGCCCCCGGATCTTCGTGCACGTAGTGGTAGTTATACGCCGCCCGTACCAGCCGCGGCGTCCAGGAACCATACCGGTCGGCGAACGTCACCTCGCCCCCGTCGCGATCGTGGAAGAAATAGGGGAAGCTGTCCTCGTAGACGATCGGGGCTCCAATCACATCCTCCGCATAAGCCTGTATCGCCGCGTAAAGCTCTTCGTGGAACGTGATCACCTCACTCAGGATCGGCTCGTCCACGTCGCCGTCCCGGTCGTAGTCCACCTCGCTCTCCCGTATCGCGCGCAGATCCGCCTCATCCACGACGTTGAGATGGCAGGGACTGCACTGGTCCGGATTGCGGAACGTGCTGTGTGCGTCGTGGCACTCGATGCACGTATCGTAGTCTTCCACGTGCCCGAAGCGTCCCACGTACGATTTCCCCGGGTACTGATACCCCCCTTCGGCGTCACCGCCCAACAGCGTCGCAGCCCCAATGGCATAGTGGACGTTGATGAATCCGAGCTCATCATACACCGCGTCCGGTTCGAGCCCGGTCACCGCCTCCTCCACATCCTGCGTGGCCTGCCGGCCCTGGTGACATTGCATACAGTTCACCGACCGCGTGTGCTCCTCGACGACAACGTCCGAGGGAAAGGTCACCTCAGCCATTTCGTGGGCCGGCTCGTTGTGACACGTGCGGCAGCTCAGAACCGATCCTTGCCGGACAGGCTCATCCACGACCCCCGCCGGCGAACCATCGGCCCCCAGGAAGTCCAGATACCCCTCCATACTATGACACTTGGCGCACGCTGTGGGTATCTCGGGAGGGTCGTCCTCATCCCAGTGTGTGAAGGATTCCGACTCCGCGTCCGAATGGCCGGATAGCTCCCACTTACCGCTCACGGCCTCCACCGACTCCGGGGCGACGAAGAAGCCGTAGCCCCAGACCCCCACCACGCCAATGAGGATCAGAGTCAGGGCAATCAGGATGTTGCCGGTCGTTCTCATCGCTCCGCCTTCCCTCATTCCTTGTCTTCTGCGACCTTATACGGGTCCTTCTGCACATTAATCCATCACGCGATGGTCGACCATGCAAACGCTACGGGCCCGCGGGTCCTCTGCGCGAGACCCCCTGCCGGGGGTGCGGGGGAATCACAGCAACGAGCCGCGATTTGCCCAACGTCCTGAAGTAGTATATACTGACTTCCCGAAATACTCAAATCCGACCGCAACCGATCAGAGCAGCCAAGGCCTGGCAGCGCACACGGACCCGGGGGAATCACAATGAAACGAAGGACAAAGCAGCTCTTCTGGATCTTCATCTACTTCGTACTCGTCCTGGCCCCGCTTCTCGTCCTGCTTCTGGGGCCGCGGCCGGCAGGCCGAACATTCTGGCGGGAGCTTTCGGTAGCACTGGGATTCGCAGGGCTGTCCCTGATGGGCATCCAGTTCATCCCGGCTTCCCGACTACCCTTTCTCGGCGAGGTGTTTCCCCCCGACGTCCTCTACCGGTTTCACCACCGGCTCTCCATCACCGCCTTCGTGTTGACTCTGGCCCATCCCCTCATCCTCTTCGTGCAGAACCCATACACGCTCAGGCTGCTCAATGTCTTCACCGCCCCCTGGCGTGCCCGCGCCGGGGTCGCCGCTGTGGTGGTGCTTCTCGCCCTGGTTGTCACTTCGGTCAGGCGCTTGGCGCTTGGTCTCGATTACGAAACCTGGCGCTTCCTTCACGATGTCTTTGCCGTTGCGATCGTCGGCTTCGCGCTCTACCACGTCTTGAACGTGAACTATTACACCTCGGTTCCCATCCAGCGTGGGCTGATGAGCGCACTCGGCTTTACCTGGGTGGCGATGATCGTCTACGTTCGGATCATCAAGCCATGGACGCTGTTGCAGCGACCCTACGAGGTCGTCGACGTCATCGAAGAACGGGGCAACACCTGGACCCTGGTCCTGGAACCGGTAGGCCATGAGGGCATCACATTCAGCGCCGGGCAGGTCGCGTGGCTCACTGTTGGACACTCCCCGTTCCGGATTGAGGAACACCCCTTTTCCTTCGCCTCCAGCGCCGAGCATCCCGAACAACTCGGCTTCGCCATCAAGGAGTTGGGGGACTTCACCTCCACCATCGGGGACACACCGCTCGGGACGAAGGTCTACGTGGACGCCCCGTACGGCACCTTCGATCTCCGCGGAGAGCCAGATACCGGCCTGATCTTCATCGCCGGAGGCATCGGCTCTGCGCCAATCATGAGTATGCTCCGCACCTTGGCCGACCGCGGGGACCAGCGACCGCTGCAGTTCTTCTACGGAAATCCCACCTGGGAGGAGATCATCTTTCGAGAGGAGCTCGAGAGCCTCGAGGATAAGCTGAATCTGGAAGTGATCCACGTTTTGGAGAAACCGCCCGAGGACTGGGAGGGGGAGAGTGGGTACATCGACAGGGATGTCCTAGAACGCATCCTCTGCGAGGATTTCAGGGGCTGCCTGTACTTCCTTTGCGGTCCAATTCCGATGCTTGAGGCAGTGGAGGGCGCTCTGGAAGAGCTTGCCGTCTCACGGGAGCAGATGCGTCACGAGATCCGCGAACGCATCCACTCAGAGTACTACAAGATGGCCTGAACGGTAGCGGCGAGAGACGGCGCGTGTGCCCCCTGCGCCGGTCACCCAAGATGGCCCCAGGTGGGGTCACCACACTGTAAGGAGGAAGGTATGGCCCGGATTTATGCCGCGCGACTACTGATCGCCACGCTGGCTCTTGTCCTCTCCCTGACCATCATCTTTGCTGCTCTACAAGGAGGACTGCCCTTCTGACGCGCCTCCCGTGCACTGCCGGGGCAAGACAAGCCTTTTGCCCTGCCCCCAGTTCGTGCCGCAGGGTCCAGCAGGGCCGGGAGCCTCCGGCAGCGCACCATGCCTGTGCGCTGCACCCCAGACGCCATCTGCCGCGACGCGCTTGATTTCCGTTCGGACGGCGTGATAGACCAGCTCCCCGTTCACACTCACTGAGGAGGCTGCCAGGACGCGAAATCAGACCCGGGCAGGTGCACCCTTGCCGAGACCCAGGGTGAAACAGCCTTCACCGTCAAGCTCTCGCCGTCAATCTTGGCGTCGCAGGAAGGCCGGAATCTCAATGTCGTCGCGATCGAAGGACGGCGCCTCGAAATCGACTGGTTCGGGCTTCTCCTCCAGTCTCGCCGTGCGAGCTCTGCGCGATTCCGAGCCAGTTTGATCGAAACCGGTCGCAATCACCGTGATGCGGATTTCGTCGTCCATCTCTTGATCCACCACAGCCCCGAAAATCAGGTTCACATCGGGGTGCGCTGTCCGCTTGATGATCGAAGCTGCCTCGTTCACCTCGAACAAGCTCAGATCCGCTCCACCGGTGACGTTGAACAGGATCCCGCGTGCTCCGTCGATGGTGACGTCCAGGAGTTCGCTGGAGATGGCCTGTTGGGCGGCCTCGACAGCGCGCTCCTCGCCACTGGCCCGCCCGACCGCCATCAGTGCAGCTCCACCCTCCGCCATGATCGTGCGCACGTCGGCGAAATCGAGGTTGATCAATCCCGGCACCGTGATCAGCTCGGAGATACCCTGAATGCCCTGACGGAGGACGTCGTCGGCCAGCGAAAACGCATTCTGGAGCGTGACGCGCTTGTCGGTGATCTCGAGAAGCCTGTCGTTGGGAATGACGATCAGCGTGTCGACCTCTTCCTTGAGCTGCTCGATCCCCTCGCGCGCCGCCGTGCCGCGCACGGAGCCCTCCCAGCTAAACGGACGCGTGACCACGCCGATGCTCAACGCACCGACCTCCTTCGCCACTCGCGCGATGACCGGTGAGGCGCCGGTGCCCGTCCCGCCTCCCATACCCGCGGTGATGAACACCATATCAGAGCCTTCGAGGATGTCGAACAACTCGTCCACCGACTCCTCCGCTGCCTCGCACCCGACGTCAGGATCCCCACCCACACCCAGGCCGCGCGTCAGCTTATCACCGATGCGCACGCGCACGGGAGCGTCAGAGAGCATGAGGGCCTGCGCGTCGGTGTTGACCGCCACGAAATCGACGCCTCCCATCCCTTCAGCGATCATGCGGTTGACGGCATTACTCCCGCCCCCTCCCACACCCACAACACGAATCTTAGCGAAGCTCTCTGGTTGTGATGCTCTGTTCATAAGTCCCCCTCTTTCGTAGTGATGTGAACGTATCATCTCGTGTTGCTTCGATAGGTCTGTTTGCATTGTACACCCCCTGGCTCTAAAAGGAAAATAATGCCACCAGCATCCAACTAACCGGGCAGAAATGCCCGCAGCCAGTTGAGAAAACGATGCCCACTGCTGGGCCCAGGCCTGGCGCGAAGCTGCGGCCGCGCCTCTTCCGTGCTCCCCCACATCAGCAGTCCTGCCCCAACTGCATGCGCAGGATTGTCGATAGCATCAACCAGCCCATGCATGTCCTGAGGCTTACCCACCCGGACCGGCAAGTCGAGCACCTCGCGCCCCAGTGCGAGCATCCCGGGCAGTTGGGGCGTGCCGCCGGTCAGCACGATGCCTGCCGGCAGCAACCCGTCGTATCCGGACCGCTTGATCTCCTTCCCGATCATCGACAGGATTTCCTCAACCCGCGCCTCAATGATGCTCGCCAAACGCCAGCGGGCCACCGCCTGGGGGGCCTCGTCGCCAAATGACGCAACCACGAACTCCTCGTCGGGATCGACCTCGCCTGCAATCGCATGCCCGTGCTCAATCTTGATCTCCTCGGCAACCACAGGAGACAAGCGCAGCCCGATCGCTATATCCTGAGTGACGTAGGCACCGCCGATACCTAGCGTGACCGTGTGCCACACCGTCCCGTTGATGAAGATGGCCACGTCCGTCGTGCCCGCCCCGACATCGGCCAGGACCACGCCCATCTCCCGCTCGGTCTCTGTCAGCACTGCGTCCCCGGCCGCTATCGCCGACGAGACCACCTCGTCCACCTGCATCCCGGCTCGCCCCACACACTTCACCAGGTTCTGGATCGCTGTCGAGGACGCCGTAACCACGTGCGCCTCCGCCTCCAGGCGGAAACCGTGCATACCGATCGGCTCTCGCACGCCGCTCTGCCCGTCTACAACGTACCCTCGTGGGATCACGTGCATGATCTCGTGATTGTGAGGAACCGTGATCGCGCAGGCAGCATCCAACGCTCGCTCCACGTCATCCACCGTGATGCCGTCCCGGCGGTGAGAGACACCCACCACCCCCTGGCAGTTGAGCGACGAGACATGCTCACCGCTGATGCTGACGTAGGCTCGCTCGAGCTTGTAGCCCGACGACCGTCCCGCCTCTTCGATGGAGGCCGCCAGCGCCGCCGTGGTGTCGTCTACGTTGACCACCACGCCCTTGCGCAGGCCCCGCGCAGGTACCAGCCCCACACCCACAACACGCAACTCACCGTTGTCACGGACCTCCCCGACCAGGGTGCAGATTTTGCTCGACCCTACATCGATGCCGACGACGGTTCGTTCCACAGTCTTCTCGCTCCCTACTCCTGGGCGTCGGGCCTAGTCCGGGGACGGGGAGTAGTAGGGTGCCCCGGGAAAACGCACATCGATGAACTCGGGCGTGATCCCATGGGATTCAAGATGATCCGTCAGGCGCTCCAGCGCGTGCAACCGCTCCGCCATCCCGGATCCTTGCCCTACCACAACTCGCCATCCGTGTCGGTCAACGTAGCTCAGTCCCCGATCGGGCTCATAGTCGAACGTAGTCGGCACGTCAGCGCCGCTGGTCCAGAGCTCAGCCAGCGCGATTCGCACCCGTTCATTGAGATTGCCGTCCTCACCGCGGGGCAGCGGCCCCGTGATCACCCATCGTCCCCCCGCAGCATCTGCTGATTCCGCACCGGTTCCTACGTGTTCCGTCCTGAAGATGGTTCCTTCCTCGTCGATCCACCACAGCTCGCTCTGGTCGTCCCACAGGACCTGGGGCCGGCGCTCGACCACGGAGATCATGCAGTCCGCGGGCAGACCGCAGGTGACCTCCACGCTCTCCAGAGCTGGGAATTCCGCAAGAAGCGTGGATTCGATCGCGGACGACCTCGCCCACAAGATGTGCAGCCCATTGAGCCCGCTGGCGTCGAACAGGTCACCTTCCGCGATGCGGCGGGTGCCGACGATCTGGGCCTCGTAGACGTAGAAGCGGCTGTCCCACGTAAGCCACAGGCCCGCTGCCACCGCCACGACCGCCAGGGTCAACAGTATCCACCCTCCCGTGTGTAGCCAGCGTGACTTGCGCAGTGAAATCGGGGCCTGTCCCAAGCGCACTTGATTCAGAACCACCGAGCCAGCCCTCTCATATCGTATGCTATCCGAGAGCTTCCAAGACCTGGTCATGGGCTCACTCCTTGATACTGGTACGAAGTCTCCGTCCGTTCCCTGTCCCGCTGCCGCTCAAGTGCCAACTCGATCAGCCGGTCGATCAACTCCGGGTAAGGGATGCCACTGGCCTCCCAGAGCTTGGGATACATGCTGATCTGGGTGAAACCCGGGATCGTGTTCACCTCACTGATGTACAACTCCTCGGTCTCCCTGGACAGCAAGAAGTCTACGCGACCCATCCCCGCACAATCGATCGCCTGGTAGGTCCTCACGGCAAGCTTCTGCACGCGCCGCGTAAGTTGCTCGGAGAGAGGAACGGGGATGTGCAGAGCCGAGGCCTGGTCGCCCGTGTCCAGGTACTTGGCTTCATAGCTGTAGAACTCGCGACTCGGGACAATTTCGCCGGGCAGCGAAGCCATTGGATCGTCATTGCCCAGGACGCTGACTTCGATCTCTCGCGCCTGAGGCACCGCTGGCTCGACGAGCAGCTTCCGGTCGTAGAGCGCCGCGTCTGACAGGCCAGCCGCCAGTCCGGCACTATCATGGCACTTGGTGATGCCCACGCTGGACCCCAGATTGGCCGGCTTGGTGAAGACGGGGTAACCGAATCGATCCTCAATCTGAGCAACGACCCGGTTGGGATCCGCGTCCCAGCTCCGTCGCTTCACCACCACACAGTCCACGATCGGAAGACCGTGGGCGCGCATCACATCCTTGAACATAACTTTGTCCATCGCCACCGCCGAGGCGGTCACCCCGGCTCCGACGTAAGGAAGCCCCGCCAACTCCAGCAGTCCCTGCACCGTCCCATCCTCGCCATACGGACCATGCAGCACGGGGAAGACGACGTCAATCTCCGCCATAGGCGTAGCCCGAATCACCTGTCGCTGCTCCTCGTCCAGCCGCATCAGGCTTCGCCGGGACGGATCGCCGAGCAGCGCCGCAGGCTGGCTGGCCCGCAGATCACCGGTCTCCAAGGCCTCCATAGGATCTCCCCCGGCAATCCAGTGGCCGTCCTTGGTGATGCCGATAGGCACGATGTCATACCTGGTCCTATCCATCACGTCCATCACCGACCGCGCCGAGGCAATGGAGACCTCGTGCTCCCCCGACCGTCCGCCAAACAAGACCCCCACCCGAATCTGGTCCGACATCTCAGCGCCTTCCCTCCGCCGTGCCGCGTCCGCTCCCGGACATTCCGCTCATACGGTACCGTCCCAACCCAGTAGCTCGATCTCCAGTTCCAGCAGTACTCCGAACTGCCGCGCTACCTCTGCCCGTGCGTACTCGATGAGGGCCCACACCTGGTTGGCCGTGGCGTTGCCCAGGTTGATGATGAAGTTCGCGTGCTGCTGCGAGATCTCAGCCCCGCCCACACGGTGACCCTTCAGTCCTGCCTCTTCGAGGAGGCGCCCGGCCTGGTCACCCGGGGGATTCTTGAACGTCGACCCCATTGTGGCTCCGCAGGGATGGTGCGCTCGACGCCACGCCAGTATCTCATCTGCCCTGCTGTCTAACGCGTCCGAGTCACCCGGCTGCAGGTCAAACGCCGCCTCCAGGATCACCCAGTCGCGACCCCCTGCGTCGTCGCCCCCACCACGGTCTTCTGGCAGGCTCGGGGCTGCACTCTTCAACCGACTCCCTCGGTATCGAAACTCGAACCAGCCCCGGGCTCTCTCCCTCACCTGCCCGTCTGGACCCAGCACCTTCGCACTGCGCAGTGTGCCAGCCACGTCGCCTCCGAACGCACCGGCATTCCCTACTACGGCGCCCCCGACCGTACCTGGCAAGCCAGCGGCCCACGCTAGACCGGCCAGACCGTGATCGGTGGCCTGCCTCGCCACGGCAGAGAACTGCGCGCCGGAGGCGGCACGGATTCCCCCAGCCGTGAATGAGACAGACCTCGCCCGGTTGACAAGCACCAGACCCCGTACTCCCTCATCAGCGGCCAGGACGTTGCAGCCGCCACCCAACACCAGCCAGGGAACGCCGTGCTGTCTGGCCAGCGCCACAGCGCGCTCCAGCTCTTTCGTATCGTCGACGACCATCAACACATCGGCTGGCCCCCCAACTCGCATCGAGGTAAACGGGGCCAGAACCTTATCACGGCGTGCCCCAGGCCCGAGAGCCTCAGCCAGAGTCGAAAGGTTCAGTTCAGGGTCCACGATGCTCCCCGGTGTCTGCGATCCTTATCGGAAACACCGCCGCGTCCTGCGTCATCGCACTCCCGGAGCATCTCCAATAGCCACTTACCCACCTGGTCTCCGTCGCCTGCCCCCAAAGTAAGCACCACATCGCCTGGCCGGACCTCGGTCCCGAGCCAGATCAGCGCCTCTTCCATCGATGCCGCCGCACGAACACATCTCCGATCCATCCCCTCAACTACTCTCTTGGCGCTCACACCCAGCGTCTCGCTCTCCCGGGCCGCATAAATAGGCAGCACGATGACCTCGTCTGCCAGGCCAAATGACTCCCTGAAGTCTGTCAGCAGCTCCTTCGTGCGCGAATAGGTGTGCGGCTGCCACACCGCCCAGATCCGTCGCTCCGGAAACCGATCCTTTGCGGCCTGAAGAGTAGCTCGGATCTCCGTCGGATGGTGAGCGTAGTCGTCCACCACCACCACGCCGCCCGCCTCGCCCTTAACCTCAAAGCGGCGCGCGACGCCATGAAACTCCCGTAACCCCTCTCGAGCAACCTGAAAAGGCACGCCCAGATAGTCGGCCACCGCCAATGCGGCCATCGCGTTCGAGGCATTGTGGAATCCGGGAACACGAAGTCGAACCAGCCCCAGAGTCTCCCCCTCGCGCACGGCCAGGAAATCGACCCCGCCAGCGAAATTCGGGCTGATCTCCTCGGCGCGCCAGGCCGCTCCCTGACCCAACCCGAAAGACGTGACCGGTTTCTCCCCCGCGTGTCGTTCTCCAATCTCACGGGCCACCGGATCATCCCAACAGACGGCAAGCAACCCCTCGTCTGGCACCAGCGCCACAAACTCTTCAAACGCAGCACGGAAATCTTCGAAAGTCGGGTAGCAATCAGGGTGATCATGCTCCACATTGGTCACCACGGCCACCTCAGGACTCAGACTGAGAAACGTGCAGTCGTATTCGTCAGCCTCAATGACGAACAACGGCCCGTCTCCTGCCCGGGCGTTCGTCTCCAGACCTGCCAGCACCCCGCCCACCACGAACGTGGGGTCGCGTTCCGCGCTCAACAGGATGGAGGCGATCATCGCCGTCGTCGTCGTCTTTCCATGGGTCCCGGCTACAGCAATACCCCGCTTTCCCACCATTAGCTGCCCGAGAAACTCCGGCCGCCCCACGACCGGGATACCCGCCGCCCGCGCCGTCTTAACCTCCACGTTGCTCTCGGGCACCGCCGACGACACCACCACCAGATCGGCACCATCGACATTGTGAGCCGCGTGGCCTTCAAAGACTGACGCGCCGTCCCGAGCCAACGCCCTGGCCACCGGCGACAGCACCAGGTCGGAGCCGCTGACAGCGGTCCCTTGCTCCAGAAGAACACGAGCGATGGCAGAGAGCCCTGCCCCGCCAATGCCGATCAGGTGAATGCGCTTCTCCAACAAGCCAGACGAGCCAGACATCCCAGTCAGCAGCACCTCACAGCTAGACCAGCACGACGATCACGAACACCGACGCAAACGAAAACGCCGTCAGCAACACCGCGTCCGAAAGCCACAGCGGCGGCAGGTACATGCTCGCCACGACTGCAGCAGGCGACCCCGGGAGAGGGGGAGATATTCCCATGATGTTATACCCGGCGCTGTCCAAGAAGTACCAGATCGACCCCATAACAAGAAATCCGTTGATCGCACCGATGATGAATCCCAGCAGCATATCCTGAAGCGTGTCACGCGCCGAAGCGTGGGCCAGGCGGTGGGAGACCGCTGGGCCCGCATAACCGCCGACAGCCATCAGAATGAGCAGCCCCGAGTACAGATAAAACTGTTGGATGGGAGGACGGTCAAAAAAGTCGCCGATGAAGGGCACGTATTCGGTGAAGATGAGCCGCATAGCCAGCGCCACGACGACGCTGAACAGCACAAGCATCTCCTTCGACCATCCTCGTAAGGCCCCCATCAGCCCGAAGAGAAGGACGAACACCCATAAGACTGTATCCAGTGGTACCATCGTCCACCACCCTATGCTAGTGTCAGAAGGCTCTGTGCCAGGCGGTCCGCTGCATCGGGCCGAGATAGTGCCTCTGCCCGATCCCCCATCCGCGCCAGCCGCTCTCGGTCCTTCAAGAGCCGCCGCAATGTGGGCAGCAGTTCGTGTTCCAGTTGCTCATCCCGCAGCGTGACCGCCGCTCCTCTCTTCGTAAGCCATTCCGCATTGACCCGCTGATAGCGCCATGCGTGCGGATACGGCACCAGCACGGCCGGCAGTCCGAAGAAGGGCATTTCTCCCAACGTCGAGGCGCCGGCACGGCACACCGCCAGGTCCGCCGAGGCCAGAGCCCATCCCATCTCGTGCAGGTACGGAACGGCCTTGTACCGTCGCTTCAGGCTCGGCGGCAGCACGTCCTGGCGCTGGGAGACCCAGGACCAGTCGCTCTCGCCGGTCAGATGGACCACCTGTGTCATATCCAACACCTGCTCCAGGACGCCCGCCAAAGCGCGATTGATGCTGCGCGCACCTCGGCTCCCGCCCATCACCAAGAGCACCGGATCGTCGAGCGCCAATCCCAGTCCTCTACGTGCCTCTCCCCTATCAAGCCCGTGGAACTCGGCGCGGACTGGATATCCTGTCACGACCACCTTGCGGTCCGCAAAGTACCTTCGCGAGTCCTCCACCGTCACTGCCACCCTGGCCGCCAGCCGGGCGACGAAGCGAACTGCCAGACCAGGCTCAATGTCGGGCAAGTAGACGAGGATAGGCACCCGCAACGCCCCGGCGGCCAGTGCGACGGGGACGCTGGCGTATCCTCCAGTGGCAAAGAGCGCTGTGGGCCGCTCGCGACGTCCCAACCTGTAAGCATCCCGCCACCCCTTGATCAACTTGATAACGTTCTGTGCCGCGGCTCGGGGAGCCAACCCGTGAACGCCGCCCGCTGGGATACCCACAAACCGCAGCCCTGCTCGTGCCGCCAGTTGCTCCTCAATACCGTCCCGCCCCCCGACGTAGGTGATCTCCGGATCACCCGCGGCGCGAAGCGCCTGCACGACCGCGAGTCCGGGATACACGTGTCCCCCGGTACCCCCGCCCGCGATCCAGATATGCATACTGACGGCTTCCCTCCCGTCTGTTCTTCTGCTCGCTGCCGCGGCTGCCCCGCGAAACACTCAGCAGCAGCCCCACCCCGGCCAGCGACACCACCATCGAGGACCCCCCCGAACTGATAAACGGGAGCGCCATCCCTGTGAAGGGAACCAACCCCGTGACGACCCCCACATTGATCAGGGCCTGAAACGTAATCCAGCACGTAACGCCGCACGCCAGGAGAGCGGCAAACGGATCCTGAGCATCCATCGTGATCTTGAAACCGCGGTAAGCGAACAGCACAAACAACCCGATCACCATCAGGCAGCCCAAGAGCCCCGTCTCCTCGCCCAACACGGCAAAGATGGAGTCTGTATGAGGTGTCGGTAGGTAGCCCAGCTTCTGCTGGCCCTGTCCAAGCCCCACCCCCAGGGGGCCTCCGCTGCCCAGGGCGATCAAGGTCTGTTTCATATGATGCCCGGCAAGCTCGGGGCTCCGCCAGACCTGCAGCCACTCCGAGATACGTTCGGAGGCGTGGGGGAACTTCTTGACCAACACAGCGAACGTGGCGACACTGACAACACCGCCGATGGCCAGCTGGAACACATCTGCCCCGGCGAAGAAGAACACGGCCAACGAGGTCGCGCAGATCAACATGGCTGTCCCTATGTCCGGCTGGGCCACGATCAAGCCCGCCACCACGCCGATGAGCACAGAGAAGGGAACTAGTCCGTACGTCACGTCCCGAATCTGCTCGCCTTTCGAGGATAGCCACGCGGCGATATAGATGACCATCGAGAGTTTCGCCAGCTCTCCCGGGTGAATTGACCCGCCCAGGAAGGACCGCTGCGCGCCAAAGCGCTTCTGTCCGATCAGGAGCACCAGAAGTAACGAGAGGAGCGTGACCCCCATGATGGGAACCGCCACCTTCTCCCACCAGGTATAGGGTACGAACGTGAACACAACGAGGGCAACAATCCCCAGCCCCACCCACTGGAACTGCCTCAGTGCAATCCGGAGCGAGTCCTCATACACCTGATACGACCAGTCAAACGTCGCACTGTAGACCGCCATAAGGCCAATGACCGTCAGGCCCGCGACGGCCAGGCCCAGGACGTAGTCGGGATCCGCTTGTCTCCGTTGTGCCTTCTTCGCCATCCGTCCCCCTACACGAAATCTGGTTGCGGTGCCCTCTATAGCGCCCGCACCAGCTCCTTGAACCGATCGCCGCGCTCGGCGAAATCGGTGAACGCGTCGAAGCTCGTGCCTCCGGGAGACAGGAGCACCACGTCGCCACGCTGTGCCGTCTGAGCAGCCTGGGCGACAGCCTGCTCGAGCGTGTCCACCCGCAAAATCCCCTCCAGCATCGTCCGATCGTCCTCCCGCTCCTTCGCACGGGCCACGAGCTCCGCAATCATCGGACCCGCCTCCCCGAAGGTGATTAACTGTCTGACCCGACGCAGTGCCTCATCGGCGAACGCTTCCCAGGGCAGATCCTTATCCCTCCCCCCGGCCAGGAGCACAATCGGATCTTGGAACGAACGCATCGCTGCCAGCGCCCTCTCCGGCGCCGTAGCGATGGAATCATCGTACCACCGCGCGCCGTTCACGTCACGCAACAATTCCAGCCGATGCTCGATACCCTCAAACGTCGTCGCCACCTCCTGGATCGCATCCAGGGGCACGCCAGCGAGGCCCGCCAGCGCGCTCGCTGCCAGTACGTTGAGCAGATTGTGATCGCCCAGCAGGCGCACCTGAGAAACCTTGCAGATCTCACGGTCCACCCGCTGCTTCGCCTCCCTGGCATCCCCGTTCATTCGTAGAGTAAGCTCGCCGTTCGTCTTGTAAGCCCCGGCCTCTACCTCAGCGCCAGCGCTGAAGAAGTACAGATGCGCGGGAGTGTCGAGGGCGAGCGCTCGGGCGTTCGCATCGTCGTAGCCGAGGACTGCCACATCGTCTCTCGTCTGATGCGCTACGATACTCCGCTTGGCAGCGATGTAATCCTCCATCGTCCCGTGCCGATCCAGATGATTGGGCGTGATGTTGAGCACCGCCGCGATCTGCGGGCTTGTCGTCATCAGCGCCAGTTGAAAGCTGGACAGCTCCATTACCACCCGATCCTGTGGCCCAATGGCCTCCAGATCCGTGATGAGCGGGTTTCCGATGTTGCCCCCAACCCACGTTCGCAGTCCCGCCGTCCGGCACATCTCACCCACCAGCGCCGTCGTGGTCGTCTTGCCGGCCGAACCAGTGATACCGATGACGGGGGCCGGACAGCGGTCCAGGAAGATCTGGGCATCGTTGCTGAGCGGAATACCTCGCGCCCGCGCCTCCTCCACGATGGGAATGCCCACGGGCACCCCGCCACTGAGGCACAGCAGATCAGCATCGTCGAGCAGGCGGATGGGATGTCCACCCAGCGCATAGCGAATCGGCAGATCTGCCAGGGCCTCCAGTGGGTCGACGAGTGCCGATTCATCCTGCAAATCTGAAACGGTCACCTCGGCGCCGGCCTCAGTCAGGAAACGAGCCAGTGCCGTCCCCTGACGGCCCAGACCGAGGATCACCACCTGTTTGTCTTTCAGTGTCTCTCCTTCCATAATCTATCGCCAAGGGCTGGCGCCCGCCCCCTCTGCCCCGGAGGTATCTGCCGCCAGCACCGCCGAACTACAGCAGCGCCAGCGCGACGCCCGCCATCGCCGCAAGCAGCTCCACCAACCAGAATCGTTGCACCACCTGGGTTTCGGACCACCCCAACAGCTCGAAGTGGTGGTGCAGAGGGCTCATCTTGAACACGCGCCGTCCCTTGCCAAACCGGCGCTTCGTGTACTTGAAATACAGCACCTGGATGATGACCGACAATGTCTCGGCCACCGGAATCAGAGCAACCACCGGCAGGAGCAGCCACTGCCCGCTCATCAACGCCACAGTGCCCAGCGTGGCGCCGAGGGCCAGGCTCCCCGTATCACCCATGAACATCTGGGCTGGATGGGCGTTGTACCATAGGAACGCAAAGCACCCTCCAACCACGGTGAAGCAGAATCGAATCAGGTAGAACTGGCCCTGCAGCTGAGCGATGATTCCATAGGCAGCGAAGGCGCTGGCAACAATTATGCCCGCCAGGCCGTCGAGGCCGTCGGTTAAATTCACCGCGTTCGCCGATCCCATGATGATGAACGCCGCGAAAGGGACCCAGGCCCATCCCAGGTCAATCATCGTCGGCATGCCCGGCACAGCGATCTGACCGGCGAACTGGATGTCGGCAATCAGCATTACTGCGGCCACCGCCAGTGTCAGGGGAATCTCCCAGAATAGCTTACGGGTTGCCGTCATTCCTGCGCCTCGCCGCACACCCCGCACGCCGGCGATGTCGTCGAGCCCCCCGAGCACCGCATAGATGACCATTACTCCCAGCGGCACGAGAATCGAACGCCCGATCACCGTACGGCCCATCAGGTTGTAGATATTGAGCACCAATGTGATCACAATCACCGGGACGACGATCATCAATCCGCCCATCGTGGGTGTTCCCATCTTGCTCTCGTGTTCATCCGGGCAATCGATGCGAATCCGTTTGCCGAGCCGGTAGTGCCGGAGAATGCGGATCAGGAGCGGGCCCCAGACCACCGCCAATAGGAACGAAATGCTTGCCAGGACTAAAGCTCTATCCATACCATTGCCTGCGGCGCGACAACTACCTGCTCAGCGCGTACACGATCTCCTCCATGCCCATCGCCCGGGAGCCCTTCACCAGAATGACGTCGTCCGCTTCGACCATCTGCTCCAACAACTCGATGGCCCCGTCATTGTCCTCAACCATATGCACCCTCTCCGGCGGCATGCCCCAGCGCACCGCTGTCTCACCGATGATTCTCCCCAGTGTTCCCACGGTGACCAACACCTCGGCGACCTCCAGAGCACGCATCCCTACCTTCTCGTGCCCTTCTTGCTCATAGTCACCGAGTTCCAGCATATCGCCTAAGACAGCGATTCTACGCGGTCCCAGTTCGTCGAGCAAGTTCAGGGCGGCAATGGTCGAAGATGGACTGGCATTGTACGTGTCGTCCAGGATGGTGGCGCCGTGGGGGCCCGCCACCGCAAACAGCCGTAGCTGAGCCGACGGCTCGACGCCGCGCAGGCCGTCGACGATCTCCTCCCAACTCATCCCTTCCACCAGACCGACCGCCGCCGCGCGCAGAGCGGTGTGGACCGAGTGCCGCCCCAGCAAAGGCAGCCTCACGTGAAGCCTCTCTCCCTCGTGATGGATCCGGAACCGGATGCCCTCCAGTCCCAGGCTCTCAATGCCATCGGCCCACAAGTCCGCGTCACACGAGAGCCCGTACGTGAGGATGCGAGCCTCCGTCGAGCCCGCCATCGCCCGGACGTTCGCGTCATCGTAGTTGAGAATCGCCGTTCCCTCGGGCGCGGGCGGCAGCGCCCTGACCAGCTCTGTCTTCGCCTCCACAATACGTTCGAAGGTGCCCGCTCGTTCCAGGTGCACGGGCCTGACAATGGTCACGACGCCGACGTGCGGCTGTCCCATCCGGGCCAGATCGGCGATCTCTCCCACATCGTACATCCCCATCTCCAGCACAGCGCATTCGTGCCGGCTCGTCAGACCAAGAAGAGTTAGCGGAAGGCCAATCTCATTGTTGTAGCTGGCCTCACTCTTTATGGTCGCGTAGCGCCGCGAAAGCACCGACGCCGTCAGCTCCTTCGTCGTCGTTTTCCCCACGCTGCCGGTGATCCCCACAACGCGGAGCCCCTGCTGGCGTCGCCGCCACCAGGTCGCTGCCTGCTGCAATGCCTCCAGTGTGCTGCCGACCCTCACCACCATTGGCAGCGACCACTCTTCAGGCCAGCTCACCGCGGAGTCGGTGAGATCCAGCACCAGCCCCTCCACGTCGACTGGATGTTCCACCAGCGCCGCTACTGCACCGCGCGAGAAGGCGTCGCCCACGTAGTCGTGACCATCCACGTGCTCGCCCTCGAAGGCCACGAACAGTGCGCCCTGTTCAGCTTCACGGGAATCAACCACAGTCGCCGTGACGCGCTGATCCAACCCCTCCGGCCGACTGCCGGTGAGAGCCTCGAGAACGTCGGCCAGGGTCAGCGACCGGACGGTCATTGGCTCGCCCTCGCCAGCACGCTGCCGTCCTGGGGCGGGATGGCCAGAGCCGTGAACAGCCGGGAGATCAGCCGTTGAAACGCCGGGGCGGCGGTCATCGACGCCCAGGGCGCGCTCTGCGGGCGGTCCAACTTGACCAGGATAACCAACTCTGGATCGGGGACCGGCCCGAATCCGACGAACGTCGCGATCGTACCCTCCGTTGCGTACCCTCCGGGGACCGGGATCTGCGCGGTTCCCGTCTTGCCCGCAACACGGTACCCGTCCACCTGGGCCAGAATCACTTCATCCTCCACGACCCGCACCATCATCTCCGTGAGCTCCCGTGCCGTCTCCCGAGAGATCGCCCGTTTCTCCAGCACCGGCTGATAGACCGAGACCGTCCCATCGGGAGCGATGCGGCGTCCAACCACGTGTGGTCGCAGGCGCGCTCCGTCGTTGGCCACTGTGGCCACCGCGGTGATCATCTGGAGCGGCGTCACGGCGACCCCCTGCCCGAACGAGTTCGTCCCCAGATTCGAGGGGTGCCAGTGTTCCACGTCGTCGGGCAGCCACAATTGGCCAGACACCTCCCCGGCCAGGTCGATGTGGGTCGGCTCGCCCAGACCGAAGTCAATTAAGTATGGATAGAAGGTGTCCGCCCCCATACGCTGGCACAACCATGCTGCCCCCACGTTCAAAGACTTGGTCAGGATCTCAACCACCGACGATACGCCATAGGCCTTCCTCGTGGCATTGCGCATCGTCTGCCCCCCCACCTCGATCCATCCCTGGTCGTTGTAGGTCGTCGCGGGCGTCACCACACCAGCGTCCAGCGCTGCAGCCACTGTCAGGACTTTGAACACCGAACCCGGTTCGTACTGTTTGCTGACGGCGGGGTCCTCAAAGGGCGGCGGATCCTGACCAGCGAACTCAACGTATCGCCCGGGATCATAGGCTGGCTGGCTGGCCATCGCCAGGATCCCGAAAGTCTTCGGTTCCATAACGATGATGGTGCCGGCCTCAGCTTCGTATTCCCACAGGGCGCGCGCCAGCTCCTCCTCCACCAGCGCCTGGACCGTCCGATCCAGCGTCAACTCCAGATCCACACCTCGACGGGGGAGTTCGCCGGCCATGGGCTGCCAGGGAATCGGCACGCTGGCGATATCCACCGGGCCCACCCACTCGACCGTCTCGGGACGGAGCATCGCGTCGTAAAAGCCCTCAACGCCGTAATACCCCGTGATCATAGTCGAGAAGCCCAGCGTGTGCGACGCAAGAGCCCCCTCTGGGTAAGCCCGCTTCCAGAGCGGCCGGACTGTGACCCCGCTGATGCCTAGATCTATGACCGCTTCGCCCGTCTCCATGGGAACCGAGGGAGCGATCTGGACCCACTGTCTCAACTCCTGGCGTTCGTCCCGGCTCCGGAGCAGCGTGTCCAGACTGGAGGCCGGCATGTGCAAGACAGACGCCAGCTCGACAGCGGCCTCTTCTTTGTCGACCACGTACGCGGGAGCCGCCTCGACGGCGTACCGGACCCCGTTTCCGGCCAGCAAGTGGCCCTCTCGATCCCGAATCACGCCGCGCGGCGCTGTGTCCATCGTAATCGCCCTCACCTGCTGCTCCAGGGCCCAGTTCTTGTAGAACTGATGATCCGCCACCTGTACCTTGAAGAGCTGAACGACGACCACGATCACGCTCCCCGCGAGCAGAGTGATCAGCAGAAGCAGACGTCGTTTCGGTCCTTCAGCCATGGAACGCTCCGCGTCCTAATCCAAATCCGACACGAACTGTATTTCCTCGGCAGGCACGAAACCCAGATCCTGGGCTCGCTCCTCGAGGCGTGAGACGGTGCCTTGCTCAGCGATCTCCACCGTCAGTTGCTGATTCTCTCGCTGCAGGCGGAAGATTTCGGCCTGAAGTCCCTCAATATACCGTCCTCGAGCAGCCGTCCGGCTGATGAGGATCAGGTAGAGAGCCGTCACCAGAGTCACCACTCCGGCGACGACTGAAAGCCCCACGGCCGCACGAGACTCCATCTCGAAGCGCCCGCGTTTGACACCGTGAGCCACCCATTCCAGAAAGTCAGACATTGTCAGAGTTGTTAGACACTACTAGACATTGTTAGACGTTGCGAGGCATTGTCAGCCACTCTCCGCCATTGGATTCCCAGCTACTCTTTCCGCTCTGCAATTCTCAGCCGAGCGGAGCGAGAGCGCGGATTGTCCGCCACCTCTTCCTGGGTCGGACGGAGAGGCTTGCGAGTGATTAGATCCAGCGACGCCTCGTGATCGCACGTGCAGATGGGCAGCTCGCGCGGACAGATGCAGTCCTTGCTCTCTCGCCGCATGAAGCGCTTGACAATACGGTCCTCCAGAGAATGAAAGGCAATCACAGCCAACCGTCCGCCGGGTGCCAGAACCGCAACAGCCTGCGGCAGAGCCGCCTTCAATGCCTGTAGCTCCTCGTTGACGGCAATGCGCAGGGCTTGAAACGTCAGCGTAGCCGGATGGAGCCGCCCTCGGCGCCTTCCCACTGCCCCCTCGATCACCTCGCTCAGCTCCCGTGTCGTGCGTAACGGCCGCGCGTCAACCACTGCCTCGGCGATGCGGCGCGACTGTGTCTCCTCGCCATACTCGTATAGTAAGTCAGCTATTGCCTCAGCCGGCAGACTGTTGATCAGATCAGCCGCCGTTGGCCCGCTCGACGTCGGGTCAAATCGCATGTCCAACGGGCCGTCCGTCATAAACGAGAATCCCCGGCCCGCATCCGCCAGTTGAAGCGAGGATAGGCCCAGATCGAACAACACCCCATCGACGGGGGCGAAATCATGAGCGTCGACCACCTCTTTGAGATACGCGAAAGAGGAATGCACCAGCTCGAAACGCCCCTCGTAACGGGCCAGGCGTTCGCAGGCCACCTCCAGCGCCGCCGGGTCCCGATCGAGACCCAAGACCAACCCATCGGGAGCCGAGGTCGCCAGAATCTCACCAGCGTGTCCACCAGCCCCGACCGTGGCGTCTACATATCGCCCGCCGGGGGCGACCTGCAGGCCGCTCACGACCTCATCTAGAAGAACAGGGACGTGCCTCTCCCGCACCTAACTCCACCTCCCCGTTCTACGGCTGCTAACGTGCCACCTCCAACACAGCAGTGCGGGCCTCACCGGTCAGATGCCCAGGGCCGCCCAGCCCTCGATGTCGACGTCATCTCCCTCGACGTGTTCACGCTCTTCGTCCCAGGCCTCGGCACTCCACAACTCAATGTGATCGTTCAGGCCAACCACTACAACCTCGCCATCGAGGCTGGCATATTCACGTAGACGTGGGGGGATCAAAATGCGCCCTTGCCCGTCCGGGGAGACGTCGGAGGCATTGGCAAACAGGAGCCTTCGAAACGCCCGTGCCTGCCGATCCGTCAGCGGCAGTTCGCTGACCTGCTCAGCCAGCTCTTCCCAGTGGGGGATTGGGTAGAGAGCCAGGCATCGATCAATTCCCCTGGTCACGACGAGCGTCGTGTCCAGTTCAGCACGGAACTTGGCGGGAACGGTCAACCGCCCCTTGCCGTCGATGACGTGGACGAACTCTCCCAGAAACATTGCCTTGTAATCCCCACGCGAGAGCTTCAGTGAAGTGCATTCGGGGGGGTTGATTCACCACGCTGCCCCACTTCTCCCCACTAGTGCCCACCATTATACACCAAGCACCGTGCTTTTACCAGGGCTTCGCGTGAACTTTAAGGTTTCTGGGGGTAATTTTAAGGTTACATAGGACTTCTGTACTATTCGCTTCTGCAATCGGAGCCGCTCGGGCACTGCTGGGCGGCTCTGCTATCCTCCACCCGGGGTCAACGGCAATCCCCGCTCAACATCGCGCTCACCCCATTTTCTCCTTGCCGTGCTCCGATACCCTCCCTGTCTCGGCGGGATTATCGCCTGCCACCGGCGCGCCGCATCGCGGGTCCGAGACCCAACACGTCCAGCGTCTCTCTCGTGGGCAGGCCTGTCTCCGGGTCCCAACCGAGCTCAGCGTACGCACCGGCCAGGAGCGAGTCGAGGTCCGGAACACGCCCTTCCGTTCCGCCTTCGTCCAGCGGCTGGAGCAGAGCATCGGGGAGCGAATCATCGCCCGCTGTGAGCCCTCGCTTTGCATTGAGCATGCGCTTCAGCGCAACGATGCGCCGGCCCACCACCATCAAGTCGCCGGTCTCCAGGCCCCATCCCGTTGCAGCGTTCACCGCCCTCAGCAACCGCTCCACGCCAGGATTCTGGAACTGACACAGGGTCCAGGCATTGTAGAGAGTGCGCCACAAGTGCTGGCGTGCTGCGATGCGCCCCTTCCCCTCCGAGCTCTCAAAACGGTCGCCGGGAACGATTCCCAACTCGACGGCTGGACCCTGCCCCGTGTCCACTCCGTACATATCTCCCTGCATGTGGCAGGCACCGCGCGGCGACAGCGCGTACGTCACAGCCATCCCGCTGAACGCGCGCGGGTCGTGCATTGGCACCTCCAGTTTATTGACGGTTGCCGCCAGCTCCGGCACATCGAAGCGCTCGGCCAGGGCGGCACTCCCTTCCGCCAGCATGTCGCCAAACCCCTCCCGATGCGCCACCTTTTCGATGAGCCGGTGTATGGCCTCCACATCGCCGTACCGGATGGTGAGGCCCTGCGTGTCATCCGTCGTCAGGACGCCGCGCTCGAACATCTCGCAGGCCAGGGCGATAGTGCAGCCGGTGCTAATCGTATCAAGCCCGTAGACGTTACACAGATGCCCGGCGTATATCACGGCCTCCAGATCATTTACCATGACCAGCGAGCCCAGGGCCGCCACCGTCTCATACTCCGGTCCGTCCACTCGCTCGACGCCGAATCTTGGGGCGTGCGTCTCCCGACCGCACGCGATGGGGCACCGGTAGCAGGCCCTGATCCGTCTCTGATACTCCTCCGCCATCAGTACGCCGGAGAGCTCGCTGGCTCCCTCCCACTCCCCTTGCTGGAAGTAGCGGATGGGCATATCCCCATACATAAGGCCCATGTCTACGTACCCCGCAGTCCCGGCCATGCGGAGCGCCATCGCTGCCATATCCTCATCCAAATCGTGCAAAATCTCTCGCACCACCCCTTCGAACGCATCCGGGGCAGCCAATGCTACCCGCGCCGTGCCGCGAACCGCGACGGCCTTCAGGTTCTTGGCCCCCATCACGGCCCCCATCCCTGCCCGCCCGGCGGCGCGGCCGTGGTCGTTCATGACTGCCGCCATCTTGACGCCGTTCTCCCCC
>CAYVCX010000021.1:0-41146 GCA_964450435.1 uncultured Anaerolineales bacterium | reverse complement strand
GGAACTCCAGGCCCTTGCGCCGTTTCCCGTCGTTTCGGCCTCTCTCACACCGATGTGGCATTCATTCTGTGAGCTGCTGCTTGCTGCCGGGGCCCCTGGTTACCTGGGCGAAGTCACGCAAGATAAGGAGGTTACCATGTACAAGGCAATCCTCGTCCCGCTGGACGGATCGAAGCGCGCAGAGGCGATACTACCCCACGTGGAGGAGCTGGCGCAGCGATATGGCGCGCGAGTCGTCTTCGTGCGCGTCATCGAGCCGATCCCCTACGTGATGGGACCTGAGGGGACGCCGATGATGCTGCGAGAGCGTGAGCTTGACCAGCGCCGTGGGGACGCCGAGTTGTACTTGGATGCGAGGACCGGGCAGTTCCGCGAGAAGGGCATCGAGACGAAGTGCGAGATCCTGCACGGACCAGTTGTGCAGGCTATCACCGATGCCGCGGAAAGGGAGAATGCAGATCTAATCGCCATCGCCAGCCACGGGCGGAGCGGGTTGTCACAGTGCTTCTACGGTAGCGTGGCAGCTGGTGTGCTACACCGTGTCGACCGGCCTCTGCTGGTGGTTCGCGCAATGGGTGATGAGTGAGTGCTGAGTCAGGGGGATGACGTGGCCGACGAGATGTTGAAGGTGGCGACGTACAATGCGAATTCGATTCGAGCGCGAATGGATCTGATCCTCGACTGGTTGGCCCGGGAGGAGCCTGACGTCGTCGGGGTTCAGGAGACGAAGGTGCAGGACGAGGACTTCCCCGCGGAGCCGATCCGCGAGGCCGGCTACCAGGTCGTCTACCGCGGGCAGAAATCTCATGCTGGCGTGGCCATCATCAGCTCTGTGGAGCCGCAGGACGTTGCCTATGGCTTCGACGACGGCGGCGAACCCGACGAGCCGCGTCTGATTCGGGCCCTCATTGCCGGGGTTCCCTTGGTGAACACCTACGTGCCGCAGGGGCGCTCGGTCGATTCGGAGCATTTCGAGTACAAGCTGGAGTGGTTCGATCGGCTGCGGGCGCTCTTCGACAGGCATCACTCGCCCGGTGAGCCGCTTATCTGGATGGGAGACTTCAACGTAGCGCCCGAGCCCATCGACATCTACGATCCCGAGGGAAAGGCGAATCACGTGGATTTCCATCCTGAAGCGCGAAGGGCGTTGGAGGAGGTGAAGGCATGGGGTTTTGTCGATGTCTTCCGAAAGCACTATCCCGATGAAGAAAACCAGTACACGTACTATGATTACCGGGCGAAGGATCCCATCGAGCGTGGGATAGGCTGGCGCGTGGATCACATATGGGCCACGCAACCGCTGGCGGAGAGATCGATCGATTCCTGGATCGATGTGGACGCTCGGCGGGCGGAGCGCCCGTCGGATCATACGTTCCTGGTTGCGGAGTTCGACATAGCTGGCCTATGAGGTTGGGGGCCGGTGTCGAGGGCTGCCGGCAGGTGAGTCAGAACGCGAAGCGGAAGACGCAATCTGTGAGGCGTGAAGTACAACCTGCAAGACGGGAAGTCTGGGATTGGATGGATTTGATGCAGACGGAGAACATCCAGCTTATAGAATAGGAAGGAGCAGCATGTGTCAGGCGACTGTCTACTTGGGCGACGAAGAGATCGCCCGCGAGGTGACCGGGCTGCAATTGACCGAAGAAGGGGTCCGTCTCACGTCGTTTTTCGACGATCCGAGAGTCGTGCAGGGTCGTGTCCTGCATATTGATTTCTTGAAGCATCGCGTGCAGCTGGAGCCGTTGCAGGAGGACGCGGAATGAGTGACATCGACAAGCTCCGGGTGCTTCTGCCGCATTGGATTGAGCACAACGGCGAGCACGCCAAGGAGTTCCGCCAGTGGGCCGATCGCGCCGGCCCGGCGAAGGAGCACGTCCTGGAGGCCGCCGAGCTGGTCGAAGAGGCCAATGACCATCTGGCGGAGGCCCTGGAGGAGGTGGGCGGGCCCCTGGAGCAGGGCCCGATGGTGGAGCCCGGCCACCACGGTCACGAGTGATCGGTCTTGAATGACCAGGCACGAGTGACCCACTGGGAGGAAGAATCCTCGGCCGATGAGCGAAAGGAATCATCTGGCCATTCCGAGCCCGGAGCCGGGGAACGTCGAGCGCTGGGGTTGGTACTCGATGGGAGTCAACGTCATCCTGGGCGGTATCAACCTGGTCGTCGCGCTGGCGTCTGGCAGCCTGGCCGTCCGGGCGGAGATGGTCCATAACGGGGTTGACTTCCTGACGGCAGTGGGGGTCCTGATTGGCCTGAAGCTGTCGACCCGGAAGACGAGCGAGTTCCCCTACGGGCTCTACAAGCTGGAGAACGTGATCACCGTGGGGCTGGCGCTGATGATCTTCGTCACCGCGTATGAGATCGCCCGCGACGCCCTGTTCACGCCGCCGACGCGAGCCGTCGTCGATCCCTGGATGCTGGGAGGGGTGATCCTGGCGACGGTCATCCCGCTTGTGTTCAGCCACTACGAGCTGCGGATAGGCCAGCGCGTGAATTCCCCGGCGCTCATCGCCGACGCCAAGGAGTACCGCGCCCACGTTCTCACCACCAGCGTCGTCTTCGCCGCCCTCCTGGGTCAGTGGTTCGAGGTGCCCCTGGACCGTTTCGCGGCGCTGATCATCGTGGTGGCTATCGGCAAGACGGGTTGGGAGCTTCTGTCGGACGGAATGCGGGTCCTGCTCGACGCTTCTCTCGAGCCTGATACGCTGCTGGAGATTCGCGAGATCATCCTGGATGAGCCGGCTGTCGTCGACCTGGACTGGGTCACCGGGCGGAATGCAGGGAGATTCCGGTTCGTGGAGGCGCAAGTCACACTCCGCGTTGACGATCTTGAGAAGGCGGAGTCGGTCACCCGCCGCATCGAGCAGAAGGCCCACGAGGCCGTGCCCCATGTCGAGCGGGTTCTGATCCATGCGGAGCCGATGCAACGGACGCACCTGCGCTATGCGGCCCCTCTCGCCGACGCCGAGGGGGAGCTCAGCCCGCATTTCGGGGAGGCGCCGGCCTTCGCCCTGGTGACTATGCGCCTGGAGCATGGGACGGTCGAGGAGCGGAGGATACTGGACAATCCCTTTCTGGAGGAGGAGCGGGCCAAGGGGATCAAGGTGGCGGAGTGGCTGGTAGATGAGAGCGTCGACGTCGTGTTCATAAAGGAGAGTCTGCGGGGGAAGGGCCCCGTCTACGTCTTTCGGGACGCCGTGGCGAAGATACGCGAGACGAAGGCGGAGACCTTAGAAGAGGCGTTGGAGGAAGCTAAGGAGGAGGACGTGAGATGAACGCGGAGGAAGTCGAGCCGAAGCAGGCGATGCTGTACGACGAGTTGGAGGACCAGCGCGTGCAGTGCTATCTGTGCGCGCACCGCTGCCGCATCGCTGAGGGGAACCGGGGCGTTTGCTACGTGCGGGAGAATCGGGATGGCACGCTGTACACCCTGGTTTACGGGCGTACGATCTCGCAGCATGTTGATCCCATAGAGAAGAAGCCCCTCGCGCACTTCTACCCCGGTACCGATGCTTACTCCATTGCCACAGTGGGGTGCAATTTCCACTGCGAGTGGTGCCAGAACGCCGGCATCTCCCAGATGCCCCGGGAGAGGCATTTCATTATGGGCGAAAAGGCCAGCCCGGAGGAGATTGTGGGCGCTGCGCAGCGGTCAGGGTGTCGCAGCATCGCCTACACCTACACTGAGCCGACCATCTTCTTCGAGTACGCCTACGACACGGCGAAGCTGGCCCATGAAGAGAACATCGCCAACGTCTTCGTCACCAACGGGTTCATGACGGAGGAGATGTTGGAGACGTTCGATCCCCACCTCGACGCGGCGAACGTTGACCTGAAGGCGTTTCGCGACGAGACGTACCGCCAGTACGTCGGAGCGCGGTTGCAGCCAGTGCTGGACAGCCTGAAGAAGATGAAGGAGCTGGGTGTTTGGGTAGAGGTAACCACGCTCATTGTGCCGGGAATCAACGACGACGCGGAAGAGATTAGGGACGCGGCGGGGTTTGTGGCCGAGGAGCTGGGGCCTGGGACGCCATGGCACATCAGCCGCTTCTATCCCGGCTATCAGATGACGGACCGGCCGCCAACGCCGGTCAAGACTCTTCAGCACGCGCAGGAGATCGGGAAAGAGGAGGGACTGCGCTATATCTTCGTGGGCAACGTCCCGGGGGAGGCGAATACCGAGTGTCACGCGTGCGGCGAGTTGCTGATTCGCCGCGCGGGCTATCGCATTGTGGCAAACAGGATCGAGCCCGGTCAGGTGTGTCCGAACTGCGGCACGCCGGTGGCGGGAGTGGGGATGACGCCAGGATGAGGAGCGCCTCCGACAGCCTCTCCCGGTCGCCCTGTCTACAGCGGAGAAGCTACTCCCGGGCAGTGTGGCGGCTGGTTCGGTCGGGGCGAGCCGACGGCGCGACGAACATGGCTGTGGACGAGGCCATCTTGCGCGCGGTGTCGTCCCACGACGCAGCTCCCACGCTCCGCCTCTACGGCTGGGCCCCAGCCTGTCTTTCGCTGGGGCGCGGCCAGGCGGTCACGGATGTGGATCGCGGGGCTGTGGAAGCTGCGGGGTACGATTTGGTGCGCCGACCGACGGGCGGGCGGGCCATCCTGCACATCGATGAGCTGACGTACTGCGTCGTCGCTCCAGAACGGGAGCCGCGGGTAGGTGGAGGTGTCGTCGAGAGCTACCGACGGCTTAGCGCGGGCCTGGTGCGCGGCCTGGAGCGCCTCGGTGTGACGGACATCCTGGCCGACGAACGGGTGGAGAATCGGGATGCGGAGGGCCCGGTCTGCTTTGAGGTTCCATCGGACTACGAGATCACGGTGGGGGGAAAGAAGCTGGTAGGGAGCGCCCAGATGCGGGCGCGAGGCGTGGTGCTGCAACACGGGGCGGTCCCGCTGCACGGTGACATCGCGCGCATCTGCCCGTTGCTGGCTGGGCATCCAGATCCTGCCCGGGTTCGTGCCAGGGCCACGACGGTGGAGAGCGTCCTCGGACGTCGAGTGGGCTGGGAGGAGGCGGCGGAGGCAATGATCGCGGGTTTCGCCGAGGCGCTTGAGCTGCAGCTGGAGACGGAGGAACTGACGTCGGAGGAGTGCGCTGCTGCTCAAGCCCTGCGGTCGGGGAAGTATGCGACCCACTCGTGGACGTTCAGCGTTTGACGGATGGGGCTGATGCGGTATACTGGGCTCAGGCTGAGTTTCAGTCTGTGCATTATCGGACACCCAGCACGTCTGGTTGATCGCGTCTTAGGCATCAGATATCGTACATCATTGGCATGATTGTCGGCGCTTGCAGCATCGAACTGCGGATCCCTGGGAATCGTTCTCTGAAGGGGAAGCGACGCGTACTGAAGCCGCTGCTCACCCGGCTGAGGCGCGAGTTCAACGTCTCCACGGCCGAGGTGGGTTTTAACGATATGTGGCAGACGGCAGAGGTGGCGCTGGTCACCGTCGCCAACAATGACCCCGGGTACGTTGAGGCGTTTCTCCAGAAGGTCGTCCGGTGGGTTGAGACGTACCGCCCCGAGGTGCAGGTCGTGGACTGGCATATTGACACCTTCTAGCCTCAGACCAGCATTCCCTCTGACTGACCACGAAGTGACGTGTTTCCTCTCGACTCGATTCACGGCCTCAACCTGCGATGCTGCCCATTCCCGAAATGGTGCGGTCCCCCCTGCGGTAGGCAGTCGTATCGTGCACTGATGAGGAAGCCAGGCACAGTGGCTTCGCTCGCGTGCTCGGCTCCGCCTGTAGGGTAGGTCTCTAGCATTCAATGTAAGCCGGGATCACGCTCTGGCTGCGGGACCTCCGGCAAAGCTGAAAGCTGTCGGGCGAGCCGGGGGTGTGACCGCGACGATACAGCTCACTTGGCCTACCTCCCCGGCAGGTGGTAGAATTGGAGGATCCGGTGGGTCAGAGGAATTGTTTGGCGACTGGGCATAATAACCTATGGGGAGGAAGCATCAGATGGCAACGATACTGCAAGGCAAGGACATCCTGCGGACGGATACGCTGACGGACGAGGAACTGGCCCTGATCCTATCGACTGCCGCCCGCTTCGAGGAGGAGCTGGAAGTGGGAAGCGAGTTGACGAACATGGCCGGGAAGGTACTGGCGGCCCTGTTCTTCGAACCCAGCACGCGCACCCGCCTCTCCTTCGAGGCGGCCATGCACCGGCTGGGGGGAGCCGCTATCACCATTGCGGATCCGAAGACGTCGTCGGCAGCGAAAGGGGAGTCGATGGCGGACGCGGTGAAGGTGGTGGAGGGGTACGCAGACGTGATCGTGGTGCGCCATCCGCGGAAGGGATCTGCGGCAGAGGCGGCGGAGGCGGTGAGCGTGCCGGTGATCAACGGGGGCGACGGGGCGGGGCAGCACCCGACCCAGGCGCTGCTGGATACGTACACCATCAAGAAGGAGAAGGGAGGCCTGGAGGGTCTGACGGTGGCGCTGGCCGGCGATCTGAAGAATGGGCGGACGGTGCATTCGTTGGTGTATCTGCTGGCCCGCTTCGATATCTCCATGATCTTCGTCGCGCCAGCGCAGCTTAGGATGCCGGCGAGCATCACGGAGGACCTGGTGGCCCAGGGAGTTGAGGTGACCGAGATCAAGGATCTGGCGGGGGCCATGCGGGAGAGCGACGTGGTGTATATGACCCGTATCCAGAAGGAGCGCTTCGAGGATTCCGCAGAGTATGAGCGCTTGAAGGGGGCCTACGTCCTGGATGGAGCGATGGTCGAGCAGGCAAAGGAGGGAATCACGATCATGCATCCGCTGCCGCGGGTCAACGAGATTACGGAGGACGTGGATGCGTACACCGGCGCGGCCTACTTCCGCCAGGCGCACAATGGGGTGCCAATTCGTATGGCTCTCCTGGCGCTGGTCACGGGGCGAGAGTAAGGTGAAGCTGGCGAAGCACGTCGTACTGGTCGCCGTCAGGTGGCAAAGCACAAGACGCCGCGGACCGGCGGCAGGACACCGTGACGGGTCTCTCGGTCCACGAGTTCGCGCGGGTCGGGCGCCTGGTCAATCCGGCGTTTGTGGCTGTAGATCTTGAGGTTCAAGGCCGGATTGGAGACGGATGCAGGCAGCGTGGTGGCCTCTGAGTTTGGCTGGGACGATGTTCAGTCGCGACAGCGAGCAGTACCTGGTATAATTATGTGAGGGGTACTGGTGTCTAATTCGCTGCGAGTCGTGCTCATCTTATTGGGTCTCAGTCTGCTGGCCCTGGGGCTGACGGGTCTGCCAATCTACGCTCGTCTGAGCTATCTATGGGCTTTTCTGTTGGCGATGAGCTGGGTCTGGTCGCGGCTCTCGTTGCGTGGAGTTGAGGTGGAGCGCAAGGCACGCAGCCGACGAGCGCACGTCGGCCAGGTCTTTGAGGAACGATTTTTCGTCGAGAATCGGGGGCGCCTGTCCCGCCTGTGGCTGCACATCCGTGATCGATCCGACCTTCCGGGGTCGCGGGGGTCCCGCGTGCTCACGCTGGTGGGGGGGCACGAGCGCCGGTCCTACCGCGCCCGGACGCGCCTCGTTGAGCGCGGCATCTTCTCCCTTGGTCCCACCGAGGTTGCCTCGGGTGATTTGTTCGGGTTGTTCCCCGTCACTCGCAGTGTACCGTCAGATGGCTCCCTGCTCGTCTATCCGATGATGGTCGATGTGGAGGCTTTCATCAGTCCACCAGGTCTGCTGCCGGGGGGCGAGGCGCTCCGACTGCGCACCCATCACGTGACCCCGAATTCCGCGGGTGTACGTGAGTATGTCCCCGGCGACCCGCTCAATCGGATTCACTGGTTGAGCACGGCAAGGCGGAATGAGCTGATTACTAAGGAATTCGAACTGGACCCGATGGCCGAGATCTGGATCTTTCTCGACGCCGAATCGGAGGTCCAAGCCGAGCAGCCATACTCTCCCCCCAGCGAGGCTGTCGAGGCGGCATGGTCTCCCTGGAAGCAGATCCGATTGCCCCCTTCCACGGAGGAGTACGGTGTCAGCATTGCAGCTTCCCTGGCGAGGTATTTCCTCCGCCGCGACCGATCAGTGGGGCTCGCTTCCTACCATCAGGCTTCCCGGGGAACACCGGACATATTGCCTCCAGACCGAGGAGGACGGCAGTTAGGCAAAATCCTGGAGGTATTGGCGCCCTTGCGTGCCCAGGGCGTGCTCTCGATCTCGGCGCTGGTGACGGCACACGCACAGCACATACCGCGCGGGAGCACGGTCATCATAATCACCCCTTCGGTGAAGAGAGAGGTGGCTCTGGCGGTGGATCTGGTGTCGCAGCGTGGGTTGCGGCCTCTGGTCGTTCTGCTGGACGCTGCCTCCTTTGGGGGATTGCCGGGGACGAAGGATCTGGCGATGGCTCTTTCTGCTCTCGATGTGCCGATCTGGCAGATAGAGAACGGTGAGGACCTGGCCACGGCCTTGAGCCGTCAGATGGGTGACCGCAAAGCTAGTTCGTCCTACAACCCTGTTCAGGTTGCCAGACGCATGGTGCGGAGCTGATGGACGTGCGATCGTCACGTTGGTGGGATCTCCCGGCGGTTCTCTTGCTCCTGGCTGTCCTGTTGACGGCCTCCGGTCGGCTCGTCGCTACAGAGTGGGTAGATCACCTTGGCTTGGTTCACTTGTTTGTAATCCTGGGGACCGCAGCGGGGCTTGCACTCGGGCAGAGCATCTTCTCACCGCTGCTGGCTGCTGCTTTCGCCGTAATCTATGGCCTCTTTGTGGTCCTATGGCAGCTGATCATCCACGTGGCCTACGTGTCGGAGGATGTCCTGTGGAGCGATCGACTGGTCGTCCTCGTCAACCGTCTCGCCTATGCCCTGGAGCGGTTCGTCCAGCAAGAGCCGGTGCAGGATCCAGTATTGTTCCTATTCGCAACGGCTGCTCTCTCCTGGACGTTGAGCGTACACGCTGGCTATGCGTTGACCCGCCGCGGACGCCCCTGGCGAATCATCCTGCCCGGTGGGGGTGTGTTGTTGCTGGTTCATGCGTCGGATCTCTATCGCCCCCGTGGTACTTGGTACTTGGTTGTATATCTGCTGTTGTCGCTGTTGCTACTTTCCCGTCTGACATTCCTGGAGTTGCGCAGCCGGTGGGAGGCGGATCGCGCTCGAATACCGCCTCTAGTCGGTCTCGACCTCAGCTACGCCGTCGTCGTCGCCGCCGTCGTGCTGGTTCTGCTGGCGTGGTCAGTACCGACCATGGCTGACGTTCTCCCCGCGGCAAGGAGAGTGTGGGATCGTGCCAAGGACCCGTGGGAGGAACGTCTCGATAATCTCTTCGCTTCACTGGACCGTCGAGGGCCGGCCCGTACCGCTGCCTACTACGGGGACGATTTTTCGCTCGGAACTGGCCGTCAGCTCTCCGACGCCCTCGTTTTTTCGGTGCAAGCGCCATCAGATGATCGACCGCCCGTGCGCTACTACTGGCGTGCCAAGGCCTATGATCGGTACGCCGAGGGTGATTGGGGCAGCGCCGCCTTCGCCACGACTCAGAGCTTGCATCCAAGCTCTGCCGGTCTTCCCACGCCGGAGCTAGAAGGTCGTCGTACTGTCACCTTAACCTTCACGTCCTCGGAACCAATAGCCACGATGTATGCCGCGCCGCAGCCGTTGTGGGTGAGCCGTCCCGCTGAGGTGGAGTTGGCCGAGAATCCTGACGGCACCGTGGATGTGGCTGCCCTTCACGCGTCTCCCGTTGTTGGTGCTGGCCAGACCTATTTGGTTCGCTCTTCCATCGCCGACGTCACGGTCTCTCAGTTGCGCGACGCGGGCAATGACTACCCGGAATGGGTCACGGACCGCTACCTGGACCTTCCTGAATCGATCACGCCTCGCACCCGCGAGTTGGCCTGGCGGATTGCGGACGACCGCGAGACCCCCTACGATGTCGTAGCTGCCGTCACCTGGTATCTGCGCGACAATATCCGCTACAGCGAGACAATCACCGCCACCCTTCCCTCGGATCAGGAGCTTCTGGATTGGTTCTTGTTCGACCACCAGGTTGGATTCTGCAACTACTACGCATCCGCTGAAGTTGTCTTGCTGCGCTTGGCGGGGGTGCCTGCACGATTGGCCGTTGGCTACGGCGCCGGCGAGCGCCAACCGGGCACCAATACGCACCTGGTCTATGAACGAAATGCTCATGCTTGGCCCGAAGTGTACTTCCCGGGCTTGGGATGGGTCGAATTTGAGCCCACGGTGTCTGAGGATCCCATCCGCCGCCCGCTGGGTGAGACCGATTCGGGGGATGACGATGGCCTCCGCGTGCCGCCGAGGGGCGGCCCCGACGACCGGTTGCCCGAGGGCCTGGAAGAGCTGGCAGGGATTGATGACCTGCCACCGGGCGAAAGCGCAACTCCTGACTCACGTGGCTCGCTGGATAGAATTCGCTCACTTCTCTGGTTCGTCGGAATCCTCACGGTTGCGATCCTCTTCGTGCTCTTTCGGCGCTGGCAGCGCCGCCGGTCCGTTCCTCCATTCCCCGTTGTGCTGGAAAGAGTCGTCCGGCGCATTGGCTGGACCCCACCGGGACTCCTCCGCCGTTGGGCGAAGTACGCGCTCCTCACCCCGGTGCAGCGGTCCTATATGGAGATTGATCGGGCGCTGCGGCGCCTCGGCGCTCTGCCCAGGGCGGCTGACACGCCCGCCGAGCGTGCTGCGGCTCTGGTCCACGTTCTGCCCGTAGCCGCGGGGCCCGTGCACCGTCTGCTCGCTGAGTATCAGGCTGTGACCTATGGTCCTCGCCGTCGGAATGTCCATGTTGCGCAACAGGCCGCGCAGACAATCCGCAAGCTTTCCTGGAAGGCGAAGCTCCGGCGGCTCACTGACGTCAGTGGAGCTCTCCGCGGATGAATTCGATCCCTCCAGACGGAAGGCCCGTCAAGGCCGGGTGCAGGGCACCCCGGCTGAGTTGGATCTGGACTCGACGAGGTAGCGACCGGCCCATAGCGGGCTGCTTTCTTCGGGGAAGCTTGACGCGGGTTGGGTTCATGGTAGAATGGCCTCCGGATGCCCCCATCGTCTAGCCTGGTCTAGGACACGGGCCTTTCAAGCCCGCAGCAGGGGTTCGAATCCCCTTGGGGGTACCTACAGTGGGTCGAGATGGCCGAGGCGGGCGCATACCGACCCTTTCACCCGTGTGCTTCGCCCCACCAACTTGGTGGGGCTTTTAGTTTTTGGAGCCCGACAGCTCGGTCGAGCCTTGACGCAGGCGGCTCGGGGGGCCTGCGCGAGGGAAGCTTCGCTGCTCCTCCATACAGGAAGCCCCTGACCCGGCTGCGATGGCGGGCGGTCGCTGATGGCCGAGGATTCTCCGTCACTCAGGGTCGGAGTGCCGCTGGGCCAGTGGTGCCCGGCCTCTCTGCTGACATCTCACTGACATTGTCACCTTGATTTGCATGTCGTTCGTGTTACAATCATAGGGATGGTTGTATGGCGAACGGCGTCCAGAAGACGGGACTGGCGTCAGGTCGCAGAAAGGTGCGACCTATGGCACGCCGGACAGGGGCCCTGGCTATGTGCCAGGGTTGTTTTTGGGAGTATGAATGCCACCAGGCGAGAGTGCCCTTGAGGTCGTGATCGGACGATTGTTGAAGGACAGACGGCTGACGCTGGCAGTGGCTGAGTCATGCACCGGTGGCTTGGTAGGGCATCGCATCACAGACGTACCGGGCAGCTCGAACTACTACCGTGGATCGATCGTTGCCTATGCTTCGGATGTCAAGGAGAGGCTGCTCGGGGTGCCCAGGGAGACGCTCCTGATTCACGGTGCCGTCAGCGAACCGACGGCCCGTGAGATGGCCCGTGGCGTCAGAAGCCTGCTCGACGCCGATTTGGGGGTGTCTGCTACGGGGATCGCAGGGCCAGCCGGTGGCACCCCCGAAAAGCCCGTAGGTCTTGTTTACATTGGCCTGATCGCGCCGGACGGCGAGTCGGTGGAGCGATACGTCTGGGACGGTGACCGTTGGGAGAACAAGATGCGGACGGCGGAGGCCGTGCTAGATCTCGTGCGAAGGTACCTTGAGGGGGCACTGTGAAACAGGAGCTGATCACCGTCGAGGCCCGCTTCACCGCCGGGGGCGAGATCACGCCCCAACGCTTCGAGTGGCAGGGGCATTCGTTTGCTGTTGAGGGAGTCGGGCGCCGCTGGAGAGGGCAGGGTGAGCGCTGCTTCAACGTGGTGGCGATGGGGGGGAGGCTCTTCGAGCTGCGCTTGAACGAGCAGACTCTCTGCTGGTCGATTGTGCGCGGGCCGATACCCAGGCCGGCCGTCTGACCCGCCCGGCCTTGTGGGTGCTGCAAGTGGAGATGAGCCAGAGCAACAGTGCGATTCGCCCTTTCGACCCCTTCCGAGATTTGGGTTCGGTGGTCGATCTGATTGATGTCGCCTTCGGCGATAGACTCGATCCGGCGGGCCAAGCGACGTTGTCGAGAATGCGGCGCTTCGCGCGCGCGGGTGGGTTTCTGCAGTGGCTCTGGGCTTTGCTGGGGAAAGTGACCGTGGCCCCTGGCCTGGTCTGGGTTGAAGACGGACGCGTGGTGGGGAACGTGTCGCTACGGCGCGCTCACAGTCGGCGGGGATACTTGATTGGAAATGTAGTCGTCCACCCCGAGTGGCGCGGACAGGGCATTGCCACCGCCCTAATGCAGGCTGCCATCAAGGCAGTTTCGCAGAGAGGGGGATACTGGATCGGATTGGAAGTGCGTGCTGACAACGATGTGGCGTGCCGGTTGTATGATCGGTTGGGATTTCGGGAAGTCGGCAGAACGCTCTATATGCTGCACACCGGAGGAGCCTCTTGGGAGCGGGGCTCCGGCCACGAATCAATACGCCGGGCGGGCAGACGCGATAGTGATGCTCTGGTCGATCTAATGCACGCTGCGATTCCCGAAGAGCAGCGGCCACTTCTTGAGGTACGGGAGAGCGATTATCAGCCTGGGTGGAAGCGCAGTTTGGAACACTGGCTGAAGCGACGGCGAGAGGATTGGTGGGTGGCTGAAGGCGACGAGAAGTTGCGTGGAGCGGTGAGGGCGCTGCGGAGGCAAGGAAGTCCTCCAAATGAGTTGGAGATCCTCGTCAGGCCGGGCGAGGAAGGGTTTGAGGCCGTGCTGGTGAAGCGCGGCATGGCGAGCTTGCGCGGCTCACCCGGGAGACAGGTCTTAGTTCGCCTTCCGGTAGCGAAGGGCCCACTGGTGGCAGCGCTGGAGGCCGAGGGGTTCCGACGGATGTTCGTGTTGGTCCAGATGAAGCGCACCCTTACACACCGAATACCGGTGATGATGGGCGGTCGGGGCGGACATGATTGATACGGGCAAGGAAGACAGGCCCCGTGAATGATCAGAAAGCCTGCCGCCAAGGAGAGGACGAGAGGTATAGTGCGCTGATCGAATCAGCCACTACCCTCGCCCATCATCCGAACGCAACGTGGTGCGTTGACCAGTGATTGTTGGTATCTCTCGCAGATGACAGATTTCACATGGGGGTGTTAACGAGCGCAGTTGCGATTCATGAGACCCACCGGCGACAAGAGAGTGTAATGAATGGGCGATCGGGCCGATGAGTTTGACAATATGCACTCCTATGATACAATAACGGGTCGGCGTGTCCATACGACAGACGCGAAGAATCGTCTTTGAATCGTCTTTATTGGGGGAATAGACCAGACTATGTTTTATACGGCCAGTAAGTCCTATGCGCGGATCACGGACGCAGAGACGCTGCCACCGCTCCTACAGATTCAGTTCAAGTTCTTCAACTGGTTGCAGGAGGAGGGGCTGGCTGAGTTGTTTGATGAGATTTCACCCATCGAAAGTTACAATGGCAACCTGAAACTCTACCTGCCCGGCTCCGAGGCCAGAAAGGCTCAGTTCGATCTCAAGTACCGCTTCGAGGAACCTCGCTATTCGCGCGAGCAGTGCATCGTTCGAGACATCACCTTTGCTGCGCCTCTCTCCGTGGGCGTCGCCCTCAGCAATCGCGAGACCGGCGAGATTATCCAGTCGGAGGTGTTCTTTGGCGACTTCCCGATGATGACCGACAACGGCACGTTCATCATCAACGGCACTGAACGAGTCGTTGTCAGCCAGCTCATCCGATCTCCTGGCGTCTACTTCGACCTTGAGGAGGACCGCGCTACCGGCTTGAGGCTGTGTACGGCGAAGTTGATCCCTGACCGCGGCGCGTGGCTCGAGTTCGGATCGCGGAAGACGGGATATCTCACCGTTCGATTCAACCGCAAGCGCATCCTCCCCGTTACCATTCCGCTGCGAGCTCTCGCAGCGGTTGACGACGGTACAGGGGAGACTGTGCTTGAAGACGGGAGTGACGAGACGATCCTGGAGTTATTCAAGGATTCTGACAGCAACCCCAATCATCAGTATATCCCCGCGACGTTCCGGCAGGAACCCGACTGGGAACCCGCCGGCGGACGCACGCTGGCCGAAGAGGCCTTGTTGGAGTTCTACCGCCGCATGCGCCCTGGAGATCCGGCTACCCTCGACAACGCCCGCGAGTATCTGGAGGAGCAGCTCTTTGATCCCCGCCGCTACGATCTGAAGAGGGTGGGGCGCTACAAGCTTAATCAGCGACTCGACTTCGGCATCGACTTGGATCATCGCACGGTGACCAAGAAGGATGTGATCGCCATCGTCAGGCACATGATCCGGGTCAACAACGGCATTGAAGATGCTGACGATATTGATCACCTGGGCAACCGCCGCATCAAAACGGTGGGTGAGCTGGTTCAGAACAAATTGCGGGTGGGGTTGCGTCGTATGGAGCGCATCGTGGTCGACCGAATGTCCAGCCGCGATTCGGAGTCGATGACCCCGGTGAGTCTAATCAATATCCGCCCGTTTGTTGCCGCGATTCGACAGTTCTTCGGCTCTAGCCGGTTGTCGCAGTTCATGGAGCAGACGAACCCGCTGGCGGAGTTGACCCACAAGCGCACTCTTTCGGCCCTGGGGCCGGGTGGCCTCAAGCGCGAGTATGCCGGGTTCGAGGTGCGCGACGTGCACTACACCCACTATGGTCGCGTCTGCCCGGTCGAGACTCCGGAAGGTCCGAATATCGGCCTCATCGTTCGGCTGGCAACGCACGCCCGCATCAACCCCTTTGGCTTTGTCGAGACGCCCTATCGGAGGGTAGTCTGCAGGGTTGAGCCCAGCACCGAGGCGCTCGTTGGCCACATTCTGCGGGAGGACGTGACCGACCCCGAGAGTGGCGAGGTAGTGGCCGAGTCCGGCGTCAAGATGACCTCTGACCTCGCGGAGAAGGTAGCTGCACTGGGCCGTCGCGAACAGGTGCCGGTCGAGCCCATGGTTACCGAGGAGATTGAGTTCCTGTCGGCGGACCGGGAAGACCGCGCTATGGTGGCCCAGTCCACCGTGAACTTGAGCGATGATGGGCACTTCTTGGACGAGCGTGTCACGGTTCGTCACGCTGGAGATTTCCGGAAGGTGTCTCCGCGCCGGGTCGACTACATCGACGTGGCTCCCAGCCAGGTCATCGGTGTGTCGGCTGCGCTGATCCCATTCTTGGAGCACGACGATGCCAACCGAGCGCTGATGGGCTCCAATATGCAGCGGCAGGGGGTACCGCTTCTCGAACCTGAGGCCCCCATTGTGGGCACCGGCGTCGAGGGGCCAGCAGCCCGGGATTCAGGTCAGCTCGTGCTTGCTGAAGATGATGGAGAGGTCATCAGTGTTACCGGCAGAGAAGTCGGCGTTCGCCACTCCAACGGCGTCCGGGCGTACCGGTTGCGTAAGTTCGAGCGCTCGAACCAGAGTTCGTGCATCAACCAGAGGCCCGTGGTCTATAAGGGCCAGCAGGTCAAGAAAGGGGATGTCCTTGCGGATAGTTCATCCACGGAGGGTGGCAATCTGGCTGTAGGTCAGAACGTGTTGTGCGCTTTCCTGTCCTGGGAGGGTGGAAATTACGAGGACGCGATCCTCATCAGCGAGCGCCTGGTCCACGACGACAAGTTTACCTCTGTCCACATCGAGGAACACGAGATTGAGGCCCGCAATACCAAGCTCGGTCCCGAGGAGATAACGCGAGATATCCCTCATGTGGGCGACACGGCCCTGCGAGACCTGGACGAGGAAGGGGTCATCCGGGTTGGGGCCGAGGTTGGCCCCCTCGACATTCTGGTGGGCAAGATTACGCCGAAGGGTGAGAAGGAACTCAGCCCCGAGGAGAAGCTGTTGCGTGCAATCTTTGGCGAGAAAGCCCGCGATGTGAAGGACTCCAGCTTGCGCATGCCCCATGGCGAGCGCGGCACAGTGGTTGACGTCAGATCCTTTGACCGCGAAGAGCATCGCGATCTCCCAACGGGCGTAGAGAAGAGAGTTCGCGTCAACGTAGCCCAGCTTCGTAAGCTTACGGAAGGCGATAAGATGGCTGGACGGCACGGCAACAAGGGTGTTGTCTCCAAGGTCGTGCCTGTCGAGGATATGCCATTCTTGTCGGACGGCACACCGGTGGACATTCTGCTCAACCCTCTGGGCGTTCCCGGACGCATGAACATCGGCCAGATACTGGAGACCCACCTTGGCTGGGCGGCCTCGCGTCTCGGCTTCCGTGCCGTCTCCCCAGCCTTCGACGGGGCTGACGAGATCCAGGTTGAGGCAGATCTGGCTCGAGCGTGGCTCATCGATCGCGCGTGGACGGAGATCACGGAGCGTGCCTGGGCGTGGTTGAAGGCGCAGGATTACCCGCTGGAGTCGTTGGAGTCCGAAGACGAGGCTCGCTTACTGTATGTTCTGGCGTGGCTCGAGGAGCGTGACTACGATCACGATCGATTGGTGAGAGAGCGAGTGTATGCCCGGCGGTCGGTGCTTCGCGAGTGGCTGCGAGAGCAGGGATATGACCCGGACGACGTGCTCGTGTTCGAGGATGACTCGCGTCCGATGGAGCGCCAGTATGAGGCGGACCGCCTGGCAAGGGTTGCTTGTGTGCGCATCTGGCTGCAGGACCGCGGTCGGGAGGTCGCTGAACTCGACCCCGACGCTGTGGAGCGCTTGGCGAATCAGGTCAGCTTGGAGACCGGTCACCCGTTGCCGATTCTGGGGAAGATGAAGCTGTACGATGGCAAGACCGGCGAGCCCTTCGATCAACCGGTGACGGTAGGGTACCGGCCCATTATGAAGCTGCATCACTTGGTCGAGGACAAGGCGCACGCCCGATCCACTGGGCCTTACAGCCTCGTGACCCAGCAGCCGCTGGGAGGCAAGGCACGCTTCGGGGGTCAGCGGTTCGGGGAGATGGAGGTCTGGGCCCTTGAGGCCTACGGTGCAGCGCACTCGCTCCAGGAGATGCTGACCGTCAAGTCAGACGATGTCCAGGGACGTGTCGAGGTCTATGAGTCCATCGTTAAGGGTGAGCCTGTCAAGGAGGTTGGAGTTCCTGCGTCCTTCAAGGTGTTGGTGAAGGAGATGCAGAGCCTTGGGTTGGGCATCGAGGCTGTCACGCGGGATGGTGACGTGCTCCACTTCGGGAAGGATGAAGAAGAGGCGAAGCCGCCCCGAATCGGTATGGGGCTCCTCGATCTGCGCCGGTAGGTAGAGTCGTCGGTAGGAAGAAGTTGAAGCGCGAGGACTGCGGATTCTCGAACGGGTGAGGACTGCCGCTTGCCTCAATCCGCTATTTGACTTCTAATCGCTTTGTGGTAGAATATGTGCTCGCTGAATGGGCGGCAGCCAATTTCCCTGTCGCCCAGGTAATTTGAAAGACGGTTGATTAGGGAGGGGCCATCGATACGGGTGGATGGCCTTTTTCTCTGAATTTGCAAACGGTCTACAGTGAATCAGTTGACGGAGGGTAGCGGTGCCTACAATCAATCAGTTAGTCCGCAAGGGAAGAGAGCCGAAGGAAGGCAAGCCGAAAGCGCCGGCGCTTCATTACCGCTTCAACTCGCTCAAGCAGGAGCGATCGAAGCAACCTGACGGCGCGCCTCAAAAGCGCGGTGTGTGCACTCAGGTGCGCACAATGACACCTAAGAAGCCCAACTCGGCATTGCGGAAGATCGCTCGCGTGCGACTGACGAACGGGATTGAAGTGACGGCCTATATTCCGGGTGAGGGCCATTCGCTTCAGGAGCACTCAGTTGTCCTGGTTCGCGGCGGGCGTGTCAAGGATCTGCCTGGTGTTCGCTATCACATTGTGCGTGGCGTACTTGATGCACAGGGTGTGGAAGGGCGCAACCAGCAGCGGTCCAAGTACGGCACCAAGAAGCCCGAGTAGCGAGAAGGTAGATAATGCCTCGAAAATACACACCACCTAAGCAAGAAACCCAGCCGGACGTGCGCTACAACAGCATGTTGGTGACTCATTTTATCAACAGGATTATGATGGGGGGTAAGAAGAGCGTCGCCCAGCAGATCATGTACGAGACACTTGAGCGCATGAGTGAGCGAACGGGCAAACCCCCGTTGGAGGTCCTGGAGAAAGCTGTGGGTAACGTCAGGCCTGCCCTTGAGGTGAAGCCTCGGCGCGTGGGTGGCTCCACCTATCAGATTCCAGTGGAGGTACCTCGGAACCGACAAGCTAGCCTTGCTATGCGATGGCTGCTGGAAGCTGCTCGGAACCGACCAGGTCATTCAATGGCCGAAAAGCTTGCTGCTGAGCTGTTGGATGCCGCTGATGAGACGGGTGCAGCGTACCGGAAGAAAGAGGAGATGCACAGGATGGCTCAGGCCAACCGTGCCTTTGCCCATTATCGTTGGTAAACCATCGTTCGCAGCATAGATAGCACTTTTACAATATTGAGCGGTCAGTGAACAGTGGGTGAAGTCTGCAAATAGAGGGCTAGGCAATGGCGAAACAACACTCACTGAGCCGCATTCGCAATATCGGGATCATCGCCCATATCGATGCGGGCAAGACCACGACCACTGAGCGCATCCTGTTCTACACCGGCCGCACGCACCGGATGGGTAGCGTCGATGAGGGGACGACTGTCACCGATTGGATGGCCCAGGAGCGGGAGAGGGGAATCACCATCACAGCCGCGGCTGTCACCTGCTTCTGGAAGGATCAGCAGATCAACATCGTTGACACGCCCGGGCATATTGATTTCACCGCAGAGGTCCAGCGCAGTTTGAGGGTGCTGGACGGTGGCGTGGTCGTTTTCGACGCCATGGCTGGCGTGGAACCCCAATCCGAGACGGTGTGGCGCCAGGCGCAGCAGTTTGGCGTTCCCCTGGTCGCGTTCATCAACAAGATGGATCGTTTGGGTGCTGACTTCGTCCGTGCACTCGACACGGTCCGCGAGCGGCTGGTTTCCAATCCTGTCGCTATCCAGTGGCCGATTGGACGCGAGGAGGGTTTTCGTGGCGTCGTCGATCTCCTCGACATGCAGGGTGTTGTCTGGTCCGACAAACTGGGTGCCAGACCGCAGGTGGTCGATATACCGGCGGAGTTGGAGGATGAGGTCCGCCGCGCCCGCGAGCGGGCTGTGGAACAGATCGTTGAAACCGACGACGAGTTGATGATGCTCTACTTGGAGGGCGAGAGTCTGACACCGAGTCAACTGCGAGGGGCGCTGCGGCAGGCGACGTTGTCTGGCAAGTTACAGCCTGTGTTGTGCGGCTCGGCGCTCCGAAACAAGGGCATTCAACCCTTATTGGACGCCGTGGTGGATTATCTACCGTCACCGTTGGACGTTCCACCGGTGGAGGGGGTCAATCCCTACACGGATAAGGTGGAGATGCGACCGGCGGATCCAGATGCGCCGCTGGCGGCTTTGGTTTTTAAGATCGCGACGGATCCTTACGTGGGGCGGTTGGCCTATTTTCGAGTCTATTCGGGCCAGATACTAGTGGGGGCGCGGGTCACGAACGCGGTGAAGGAGCGCAAGGAGCGTGTGGGCAAGCTGGTGCGGATGTTCGCTGATAGTCGGCAGGAGCTCGATATTCTACAGGCGGGGGACATCGGCGCGGCGTTGGGCCTCAAGCACACTTTCACTGGCGAGACACTTTGTTCGCCGGATGCTCCCATCATCCTTGAATCGATCTCGTTCCCGGAGCCGGTCATCTCGGTAGCTGTCGAGCCGAGGTCGGCGGCTGATGAGGAGCGCCTGAACGAAGGCCTGCGCCGCCTCGCCGAGGAAGATCCCACGTTCGTGGTCAGCACGGACGAGGAGACAGGGCAGACGCTCATCTCCGGGATGGGAGAATTGCACCTGGAGATTCTCACCGATCGGCTCAAGCGGGAATTTGGCGTCGAAGGACGCATTAGTCGCCCCCGAGTCAGTTATCGTGAGACTGTCACGGAGCGGGCAGAAGGTGAAGGTGTGTTCGACCGCGAGTCTGGGGGGCGTCCCCATTTCGCTCACGTGAAGCTTGGGGTTGGTCCGGCGCAGGCTGGAGACGGGTATATTTTCGAGAGCACTCTGCCTGGGGAGCTTCTACCCGATGATCTCGTCAACGCCGTTCGAGAGGGATGTCGGGAGGCCATGGAGAGTGGCGTCTTGGTGGGCTACAAGATGGTCGACGTGAAGGTCCGTCTGCTGGAAGCGAAGTACCTGGAGGATACGGCTTCGGAGCTGGCCTTCAAGGTTGCTGGCACGAAAGCCTTCAATGAGGCCGTGGAGAGGGCAGAGCCGGTGCTCCTGGAGCCTTTGATGGACTTGGAAGTCGTCACGCCGGAGGAGTACACTGGTGATGTGATGTCTGATCTGAACGCACGTGGGGCCGAGATAAGGAAGATGTCTTCTCGGACAGGCGGTATAAGAGCGATACGCGCCTTCGTCCCGCTGGCCAGGATGTTTGGGTACGCCACCCGGGTGCGCAGCCTGACTCAGGGACGGGGAATGTTTACGATGGAGTTCGATCGTTATGCACAAGTTGACCAGCAGCGAATGGACGCGATTATGGAAGGCGGACGCTGGTAAGCATCATCAGTAAGGACATCGGAAAAGGAGTGAGAGATGGCGAAGGAAGTTTTTGAACGCGAGAAGCCCCATGTGAACGTCGGCACCATCGGTCACATTGACCATGGCAAGACCACGCTCACGGCGGCTATGACCAGGGCTCTGGCCCTCAAGGGCTTGGCTGACTTCAAAGAGTACGACCAGGTGGCGAAGGCCGATGCCAAGATGTTCCGTCGTGACGCGACGAAGATCCTGACGGTGGCCATTGCTCACGTGGAGTACGAGACGGAACAACGTCACTATGCCCACATCGACTGCCCTGGGCACCGTGACTACATCAAGAATATGATCACCGGCGCGGCGCAGATGGACGGCGCCATTCTCGTCATCTCGGCAGCCGACGGTCCCATGCCGCAGACGCGAGAGCACGTCCTGCTGGCTCGCCAAGTGGACGTACCGGCCATCGTCGTCTTCTTGAACAAAGCTGATCTGATGGACGATCCGGAGTTGTTGGAGTTGGTCGAACTCGAGACCCGAGAGTTGCTCGATGGATACGGCTTCCCTGGGGATGAAATCCCGATCGTTCGCGGCAGCGCCTTGAATGCGCTGCAGAGCGAGAGCGATGACCCGGATGCCCCAGAGTATCAGCCCATCTGGGAGTTGATGCACGCCATCGACGACTACATCCCCACGCCCGAGCGAGACGAAGATAAGCCGTTCCTGATGCCTATCGAGGATATCTTCTCTATCAAAGGACGCGGCACGGTCGTCACTGGACGTGTGGAGCGCGGATCCATGAAGCCGATGACTGAAGTCGAGATTGTTGGTCTCCGTGAAGATCCCATCGAGACCGTCGTCACCGACATGGAGATGTTCCATAAGAAGCTGGAGAGCGTCGTGGCTGGTGATAACGCGGGGCTACTGTTGCGCGGTGTTGATCGGGACGAGATACAGCGCGGTCAGGTCGTCGCGGCTCCGGGAAGCATTCAGCCCCACAATCACTTCATGAGTGAGGTCTACGTACTGCGAAAGGATGAGGGCGGCCGCCATAAGGCTTTCTTCACCGGGTATCGTCCCCAGTTCTACATCCGTACACTGGACGTGACCGGCGAGATCACCCTGCCAGAGGGCGTGGAGATGGTGATGCCCGGCGACCGGGTGAACCTCGAGGTGGAACTAATTGAGCCGGTCGCTGTGGAGAAGGGCTTCCGCTTCGCCATCCGCGAGGGTGGGCTGACCGTTGGCGCAGGTGCAGTGTCTGAGATCTTGGACTAGGCAAGGGAATGGCGACGCAGGAGAGGATACGTATCCGGCTCAAGGCGTATGATCATCGTGTGCTTGATGAGTCCGCGAAGCGGATCGTTGAGACCGCTGAACGAACAGGAGCGAAGGTAGCTGGGCCCGTGCCCCTGCCGACGAAGATCGAGCGCTTCACTGTTCGGCGATCTACGTTCGTTCACAAGGACTCGCACGAACACTTCGAGATCCGTACACATAAACGGCTTATCGACGTGATCGAGCCCGATGATAAAACCATCGATTCGTTGATGCGGCTCAACCTGCCGGCTGGCGTAGACATCGAAATCAAGCTATAGGGAGCTGGGGGCAAGCAGGATAGTGGAGGAGGGAGCGATGTCTTTACTCCCTCCTCCAGGGTTGTGGCGCCCAGAATCGCCCGGGCCGAGTTGGGGTGCTCGACGTAACTCGGGCCTTTGGTGATCGGTGTCGAGTGTAGGAGAACCTGAATTCTCCGCTGGCAGGTTGTTCGTTGACTAACAGGAAGGTAGTAGCGTGAAGGCAATTCTGGGCAGAAAGGTTGGCATGACGCAGGTATTTAACGAGCAGGGTGAGGCTGTACCCGTTACGATCATCGAAGCTGGTCCCTGCTACGTTACTCAAGTGAAAACCCTTGAGCGGGATGGGTATTGCGCTGTTCAGCTGGGCTTCGACGAAGTCAAGGCTCGGAAGCTGGCAGGTGGCGAGAAGGGACATCTGAATCGTAACGACCTGCCGCCATTGCGCTACCTGCGAGAGGTACCGCTGCGGGAAGGCGGACCGGTTGAGGAGGGGCAGCAAATCCTCGTTGATGTGTTTGAGGTTGGCGATCGGGTCGATGTTGTTGGTGTGTCAAAGGGTCGGGGGTTCGCCGGTGGCGTGAAACGACATGGTTTCTCCGGCGGCCCAAAAACCCATGGGCAGTCGGACCGTCACCGTGCGCCGGGCTCGATTGGTGGAACCACGCACACCTCCAAGGTCTGGAAGGGACAGCGCATGCCAGGGCGCATGGGCAATGAGCGTGTCACAGTTCAGAACTTGCGAGTGGAGATGGTCGACCCTGAACGCAACCTGCTTGCGGTCCAGGGGAGTGTGCCTGGCGCCAGGGGCGGCCTCGTCGAGGTGAAGCGGGCGCGGAAGTCGCGCGAGCTGACCGCGAGACGCGGTGAGTGAGGTGAGTTTCACTATGCATATTCCACTGCACGATGTGAACGGCGAGAAGACCGGAGAGGTCGAGTTGCGTCCCGACATCTTCGAGGCACCTGTCAACGTCTCCCTTATGCATCAGGCTTTCGAGCGGCAACGGGCCAACGCGCGCCTCGGAACGCATAAAGCGAAGACGCGCGGGGAAGTGAGTCGCACCACCCGCAAGTGGTATCGACAGAAAGGGACAGGACGGGCGCGACACGGCAGCCGCGGTGCTAACCTCTTCGTGGGTGGTGGTGTTGCTCACGGGCCGCGACCGCGTGACTACTCGAAGAAGATGCCGCGTAAGATGCGCCGGGCAGCTCTCCGAGCTGCGCTCTCTGCCAAGGCGGAGGAAAACCAGATCATCGTAGTCGATGCGCTGGAGATGGCAGGGCCCAAGACGAGCGCTATGGCGTCCGCGTTGCAGGACCTGGGGGTGGACGGGAGTGTCTTGCTCTTACTATCGGGGCGAAACGAAGCTGTGGAGAGGTCCGCCAGCAATCTACCCCAGGTGAAGATATTGAATGCCAATTATCTGAACATCCGTGATTTATTGTCCTACGACAAGATACTGCTGCCGGTGGACGCGCTCGAAGTGATCGAGCGTATTCTGGGGTAGGTGAGCCATGAATCCTTACGAGATTATCATCCGGCCAATTGATACGGAGAAGACCCGTTTCCAGGCGTCGGAGCTTGGGAAGTACTCTTTTGAAGTGCATCCAGGCGCCAACAAGATAGAGATCAAGGCGGCGGTCGAGACCATTTTCGGCGTCGAGGTGGATAACGTCAACACGTTGATTATGCCGGCGAAGCGAGGTTGGCGATCATACCGTGGCCCTTGGAAGAAGGCTGTCGTCACTGTAGCCGAGGGAGAGCGGATAGACGTGTTTGAGGGAGCAGTCTAGTATGGCAGTCAAAGCATATAATCCGACGTCGCCCGGTCGACGTGGGCGAAGTGATCCGACGTTCGATGAGATCACCAGGACCGAGCCTGAGCGAAGCTTGTTGCGGCCGTTGCGCAAGCGAGCCGGCCGAAATGTCCACGGGCGAATCACGGTGCGTCATCGCGGCGGGGGACACAAGCGTAAGTATCGCTTGATCGATTTCAAGCGCGACAAGAGGGGCGTGCCCGCAGTTGTGGATAGCATCGAATACGATCCCAATCGCTCAGCCCGTATCGCGCTGCTGGTCTATGCCGATGGTGAGAAGCGGTATATCATCGCACCGTTAGGGCTTCAGGTGGGCGATCGGGTGATGAGTGGGGACGATGCCGAGGTCGGCGTTGGGAATGCGCTCCCGTTGGAACGAATTCCCACGGGCACAATGGTGCACAATGTCGAGTTGACGCCCGGAAAGGGGGGTCAGATTGCGCGATCAGCCGGGACTTCGGCCCAGGTCATCGCCAAGGAAGGGAAGTATGTGACTGTGCGTCTTCCCAGTGGCGAGATTCGTCGGTTTCAGCGCAGCTGCATGGCGACGATCGGTCAGGTTGGCAACGTGGAGCACGGACACATCAAATTGGGTAAGGCCGGGCGCAAGCGCTGGAGAGGGTGGCGCCCCACCGTTCGTGGTTCTGCTATGTCACCTCGCGACCATCCTCACGGCGGGGGCGAGGGCCGGACAGGTGTCGGCATGCCCAGCCCCAAGACGCCCTGGGGCAAGAGAACATTGGGCAAGAAGACCCGCCGAGGCAGCAGGAAGTCCGACAAATACATCGTGCGTCGACGGGGTCAGCGACGGCGGTAGAGCGCCGGACTCAAGGGTTGTAAGGAGAGAGGTAGTATGGCACGTTATCCGTATGTGAGTGCAAAACTCCTTGAGAAGATCGAGGAGATGAACCGACGGGGCGAGAAGAGGGTCATCCGTACTTGGTCCAGATCTTCAACAATCTACCCGCAGATGGTCGGGCACACGATCGCTGTGCACGACGGGCGAAGGCACGTCCCGACCTACATAACTGAGGATATGGTCGGACACAAACTCGGCGAGTTCGCTCCCACACGCACCTTCCGAGGACACCGAAGGAGGGAGAAGAAGGGTCGGGTTATGAAGAAGGCCAGGGAGTAGAGCAGAGATGGGTACGGAAGTGATTGCTCGTGCCAAGCATATCAATATGTCACCCCGCAAGGTCCGCCGAGTGATTGACGAAGTTCGGGGTCTGGATGTCGACGAGGCGTTAAGTGTGCTCCACTTTCTGCCCCACGCCGCAGCACGTCCTGTGACGAAGGTGATTAACTCCGCCATCGCGAACGCGGAAGAGAACTTCGGTATTCCGCGGGAAGAGTTGTACGTGGCAAAGATTGTGGCTGACGATGGGCCGGGTGTCAACCCGGGGAAGGGACGCCGGCGCCGGTATGGGGCGCGCGGCCGCGTCAAGATGATCCGCAAACGTTCTGCGCATATCACAGTGGTGCTCGAAGAGAAAGAGTAAGGAGGAGGGATTTGGGGCACAAGGTTCATCCTTATGGTTTCAGGATCGGAGTCATCCGAGATTGGAAGTCGCGCTGGTATGCAGAGGGTGATGACTATGCTGACCTTCTGCATGAGGACCTGGAAATCCGCGATCATATCGAGGAGACCGCCACGAGAAGAGCTGGGGTCTCTCGGATCGAGATCGAGCGTTTTCCTAACCAGGTGTCCATAACCGTATGGACGGCTAAGCCTGGCATTGTCATCGGGCGTCGTGGGTCCAACGTCAAACAGTTGCGAAGCGAGCTGGAGGATTTGACCCAAAAGCGCACGAATATCGATGTGCAGGAGATAGAGCAGCCCGAGTTGGATGCCAGGCTGGTGGCTAACAATATTGCTTCTCAGCTTGAGAGGCGAATTTACCACGGCCGTGCGATGCAGCGGGCAGTCAGCTCGGCCATGGAGGGAGGCGCGGAAGGTATCAAGGTCGAGTGTAAGGGTCGGCTCTCCGGATCTCAGATGTCTCGCCGTGAATGGCGGCACGAAGGGCAGGTGCCCCTGCAGACCCTGCGTGCCAATATTGACTTCGCCAGGGATGAGGCTCGCACCACGTACGGGCATATCGGCGTAAAAGTGTGGATTTATAAGGGTGAGATTCTTTCCGAGGAAGAGGCAGAGGAACAGCCCTTCGTCGTCTAGCGGCAAGGGATCGATGGGGAGTAGACACGATGTTGATGCCAAAGCGTGTTAAGTATCGCAAACAGTTTCGTGGGCGTATGAGGGGCAAAGCAACACGAGGAGCTGAACTCGCGTTTGGGGAGTTCGGCCTGCAGGCCCTGGAGCCGCACTGGATCACCTCACGACAGATCGAGGCGGCACGTACCTCGATTGTCCGACACGTCCGACGCCGTGGGAAGTACTGGATTCGCATTTTTCCGGACAAGCCAGTCACCGCGAAGCCGGCCGAGACGCGTATGGGCAAGGGTAAGGGCGAGGTGGATCATTGGGTAGCCGTGGTCAAGCCTGGTCGCATTATGTTCGAGCTCAGCGGCGTATCCGAGGAGATGGCACGCGAGGCGTTCCGTCTGGCTTCCCATAAGCTGCCGATTGACTGTCAGTTTGTGAAGCGCGAAGACGTTTTTGGTGGAGAATAGAGGATGGTAGAGGCACGAGAGATTCGGGAATGGACGACTGAGGAGATCCAGCAGCGGATTGACGAGGCTCAGCGGGAGCTCTTCACCCTGCGTCGCCAGTTGGATCTGGGACGGTTGGAGGATTCGAACCAGCTAAGGCGGGCGAAGCGCGATATTGCCCGAATGAAGACCATTCTTCGCGAGCGAGAGTTGATCGCCGAAATGACGGAGGAGATACGGTGAAAGGGCAACGGAAAGAGTTAGTTGGGACTGTCTTGAGCGCAAAGATGGACAAGACCGCTGTGGTGGAGGTTGAGCGTCGGGCGCGTCACCCATTATATGAGAAGGTCATGCGCTTGCGAAAGAAGTACAAGGTCCACGATGAAGAGAATGCCTGCCGCAACGGTGATACTGTTCGCATCGTGGAATCCCGCCCCCTGAGCCGCGAGAAACGGTGGCGCATCGACGAGATACTGGAGCGATCCGAGCTGTCGGAGGTTGGGCGATGATTCAGCAAGAGAGCAGGATCCGGATCGCCGATAACACTGGCGCCCGAGATCTCAACGTCATCCGTGTGACGGGCGGGTCCGCGCGAAGATACGGTGGGGTGGGTGACATCGTCGTCGGTAGTGTGAGAAAGGCGGCTGCGCGGTCTCAAGTGGAAAAAGGAGAGATCGTGCGCGCGGTGATCGTACGCACGTCGAAGGAACACCGTCGCCCCGACGGATCGAGCATCCGCTTCGATGATAATGCAGCGGTCATTTTGGAGGGAACCAGCTTCAACCCGTTGGGTACCCGCATCTTTGGGCCGGTCGCCCGTGAGTTGCGGGAGCGAGGGTATATGAAGATCGTGTCGCTGGCCCCTGAAGTGGTGTAGGTACGACGGTGGAGAGGTGGTACGGTGAACCGGATTAAGTCAGGTGATACAGTGGAAGTCATCTCTGGAAACGCTCGTGGACTTCGAGGCGAGGTTAAGCGGGTTATACCTGCTGAGAAAAGGGTAGTCGTCTCTGGAGTGAATCTTGTCAAGAAGCATCAGCGCCCTATGCGAGCCGGGCGACGCGATGTCCAACCTGGAATCATCGAATTTGAGGCGCCAATTCATAGTTCTAACGTCATGCTTGTCTGCCCCGAATGCAATGAACGCACGCGTGTCGGATTTGAGACCAGGGACGGGCGTAAGGTGCGCGTCTGCAAGAAGTGCGGCGAGGCGATTCCAAGCTAGAGAGGTACATAGATGCAGCGTTTGAAGAAGCGGTATCGCGAGGAGATTCGGCCGACGATGGTGGAGGAGTTCGGGTATAGCAACGTCATGGAGGCTCCCCGCTTGCGGAAGATTGTCGTCAATGTGGGCGTAGGGGAAGGCCCGGACAACCCGAAGGCGCTGGATCACGCGGTGCAGGACATCACGACGATTGTAGGACAGCGCCCCGTGGTGACGCGAGCCAAGAGGTCGATCTCGGTGTTCAAGATCCGCGAGGGGGATCCGATTGGTGTCAAGGTTACGTTGCGCGGGGATCGCATGTGGGCTTTGTTGGATCGGTTGTGCAACGTGGCGTTGCCCCGTCAGCGTGACTTCCGCGGCGTGAAGGACAAACTGGATGGACGCGGCAACTACACAGTAGGGCTGACGGAGCAACTCGTCTTCCCCGAGATTGACTATGACTCGGTGGACCAGATACGAGGCATGGAGGTAACCCTGGTCACCACGGCGGAGACGGATGAGGAAGGGCGACGGCTGTTGGAGTTGTTGGGCATGCCGTTTCGCCGCTCGAGTCAGTAGTACCTAGGCAAGGAGGAGTGAATATGGCGAGAAAAGCCTTGATTGAGCGTGAGAAGCATCGAAAGCACGAGGTCCAAGAGGTGAACCGCTGCAAGCGTTGTGGTCGGCCGCGGGGATATATGCGCCGCTTCCAATTGTGCCGAATCTGCTTCCGGGAACTGGCCCTTGAGGGCGAGATTCCTGGGGTGAGGAAAGCGAGTTGGTAGCCAGGGGCGGCGTCCTGAAAGCGGACCGCGGGGGAGATCCTATCCAATGACGATTTCTGATCCAGTATCTGATATGTTAGCACGAATTCGCAACGCCTTGTCGGCGGGTTACTCGGAAGTGACCATGCCTTCGTCGAAGATGCGAGTTGCGATCGCCGGTATTCTTAAGGAGGAGGGTTTCATTGAGGATTATCACATGAGAGATGATCGTCCTCAGGCGAATCTGGTGATCGACATGAAATATGTCGGCGAGAGGAAGGAACGCCACCCCGTTATCAGGGAGATGAAGCGCGTGAGCAGCCCTGGTCAGCGGATCTATCGAGGCGCGTCCGACATGCCGTGGGTGAAGAGCGGTATGGGCATCGCCATCGTGACGACATCCAAGGGCGTAATGACCGGTCAGAAAGCCCGCCGCCTCGGTATTGGTGGTGAGGTGTTGTGTTACGTTTGGTAGCTGGTTGGAGGAGAACACGCGATGTCACGAGTGGGTAAAATGCCTGTCTCCCTGCCTGAGGGAGTCACGGTGGAAATCGACAGAAGCAGGGTGACTGTTGCGGGGCCCAAAGGAGAGCTTACCCGCGAGTTCCACCCTGATATGGAGATCGTGCAAGAGGATGCGACGCTTTCGGTGCGCCGTCCGACAGATCAACGGCGGCATCGAGAGTTGCACGGCCTGACGCGGGCTCTGTTGAACAACATGGTGGTCGGTGTCACGAAGGGTTACGAGAAGAAGCTGGAGATTCGGGGGGTCGGCTTTCGAGTAGAGCTCCTGAACGATGGATCGCTGGATCTGCAGTTGGGCTTCTCGCATCCCGTGCGGGTTAGCCCGCCGCCGAGCATCGAGTTCGATGTTCAACCGCGTAAGAAGATCATTACGGTGAGCGGGCCCAGCAAAGAGGTGGTCGGGCAGGTGGCGGCGGAGATACGGGCCTGGCGTCCGCCAGAACCTTACCAGGGGAAGGGTGTTCGCTACTTGGGCGAGCACGTTCCTCGCAAGGCGGGTAAGGCTGGCAAGATCGGTGCCGGCACGTATTAGGTTGCTGGGTCTGAGAATGCAGTGGCTCCCCTATCCGACGGGCTGGATGCGTCGCCTGGGATAGGGCGTCAGTCCGTTGTCATTTCTTAGTTGACAGTCTGAAGGTGAGATATGCCAGAAGTTGATCGTAACGCAGCTCGTCGTCGACGACACCGGCGCATACGGGGAAAGGTCTTTGGCACGCAGGAGCGGCCGCGTCTCAACGTTTTCCGCAGCTCGCAGCACATCTATGCGCAAGTCATCAATGATTGGGAGGGCGAGACGCTGGTCTCCGCTTCGACGATCGATTCGGAGATCAGGCCGCAAGCCAATGGGTTGTCGAAGACAGAGCAGGCCCGGGTCGTCGGTGATGCTGTAGCAGAGCGAGCGCTTGATAAAGGAATCAAGAGAGTGGTCTTTGATCGCGGAGGCTACAAGTATCACGGCCGCGTGAAGGCTCTGGCGGAGGCAGCGCGCGAGAGAGGTCTTGAGTTCTAGGGTTATTACGGAGGCAGAATGGCGAGAGAAGAACTGGACGAACATGTCGTAGATATCACGCGGGTTGCAAACGTTGTCAAGGGTGGCCGACGCTTTTCTTTCCGGGTCGTAGCTGTAGTGGGCGACAATCACGGACACGTGGGTATGGGGATTGGTAAGGCACGCGGGGTGCCGGACGCAATCCACAAGGCGATGGACCGAGCCAGGGACGCGATGGTGACTGTGCCTCGATTGGGTTCCACAATTCCCCACGAGGTGACGGGAATCTGCGGCGGGGCCAGGGTCTTGCTGAAGCCTGCTGCTCCCGGCACCGGCGTGATTGCATCTGGCAACGTGCGCGCTGTGTTGAAGGCGGCTGGGATAGACGATGTGTTAACTAAGTCATTGGGCAGCCCCAATGCGTTAAGCGTCGTTCGGGCGGCAATGGACGGTCTTGCGAAGCTCCGCACTGTGCAGGACGTGGCACGCGAACGTGGCGTGCCTGAAGAGCAGGTAACACCGTTCTGGAGTCGTGGATGATGACTGGAAGACTTCGTGTTACACTGACCAAGAGCCCGGTCGGCTACCGCCGCGAGCAGAAGCGGACGGTGCGCGCTCTTGGGCTGCGGAGAATGCACCAGACCGTCGAGGTTGGTGATACGCCTACCATCCGCGGCATGGTCAATAAGGTGAGCCATCTTGTGACGGTTGAGGAACTTGACGGCGAAGAGTAGTTGTTGGAGGCGGTCATGAAGTTGCACGAGTTGAAGCCGGCAGAAGGAGAGAAGAGACGTCGTAAGCGTCTCGGCCGTGGAAGAGCATCAGGTTACGGGAAGACCTCGGGCCGCGGTATGAAGGGACAGAATGCCCGCAGTGGCGGTGGTGTCCGGCCCGGCTTTGAGGGTGGTCAGACGCCTCTCTGGCAGAGGACTCCCGAGCCGCGTGGAACGGGATTCTCTGATCCTTGGAGGGTGGAGTTCACGCCGGTGAATATCAAACGTATCGCTTTGGCGGGATTCGCGGAGGGCGAGGTGGTAACGCCCGAGACCCTGGCCGAGACCGGCGTAATTGATGGCGCGGACGAACTGATCGTTATTCTTGGGCGAGGAGAGATCGACTACGCCCTCACTGTCCAGGCGCATCGGTTTTCGAAGAGCGCCCGGGCCAAGATTGAGGACGCCGGGGGCACTGCCGTGGAGCTCCCCTGGCAACGAGGCGGTTACCGCACGCGGTAGTCTTCCGCGGGCGAGCATAGCGAACGAGATAGAGGTTGAGACGATGATCAAGGCTTTGAAGAATGCCATGACTCTGCCCGATCTACGGCGTAAGTTGCTCATTACGCTGTTGATTCTCGTCATCTACCGGCTGGCGGCTCACGTGCCGGTTCCAGGGGTGGATCGGGCAGCACTTCAGCAGCTGTTGGCCGGGACCGGCGGTGCCAGTCGGCTCTTCAATCTGCTGGACATGCTGTCGGGCGGGGCCGTGGCTCGCTTCTCGGTTATGGCGAACGGCGTCTACCCGTATGTCACAGCGTCGATCATCATACAGCTCTTGGTGCCCATCATTCCCAGTCTGGAGCGCCTGGCCAAGGAGGGAGAGGCTGGCCAGGAGAAGATGAATCAATGGACGTATTACATGACCGTCCCGCTGGGACTGTTGCAGGCCCTGGGCCAGATCCGGTTGGTGAATGCCAGCAGCCCCGCGCAGGTGCTGCCCCGTTTCGGATTCGCATCGCCAGAGCAGATTGTGTCCACCGTCGCCATCCTGGTGGCTATGACCGCTGGCACGATGTTCGCTATCTGGCTCGGTGAGTTGATTTCGGAACAGGGTATCGGCAACGGGTTGTCGCTGATCATCTTCAGCGGCATTGTGGCTCGCGTCCCCGAGAACTTGATCACAACCTGGACTCAGGCGCAGGCCGTGGGGGCCGGCGGAGTTGGAATGGGGGTCCTGTTGATCGGGATCTTCTGCGTCATCACAGCGCTGACCATATTCGTCATCGTTGTCGTCCAGGAGGGGGAGCGGCGCATTCCGGTCCAGTACGGCAAGCGAGTGCGAGGTATGAAGATGTATGGCGGACAGAGCACGCACATCCCGCTGCGCATCAATACCGCGGGCATGATTCCGCTGATCTTCGCTCAGTCGATTCTGACGTTCCCGGCTGTCATCGCGCAGTTCTTCACCGGGGTGGAGAATCCCGTGGTGGCGAATTCTGCCGTTATGGTAATGAACTTTTTCAGCGCCCAGAGTGGATGGTACGGCCTGCTCTACTTCTTGGCCGTGGTAGGCTTCACCTACTTCTACACCGACGTGATGGTGCAGCAGCAGGATCTGCCCGGTACGTTGAAGCGTCAAGGGGGGTTCATTCCTGGCATCCGTCCGGGCCGGAGAACGGCCGAGTACATCGACTCTATCTACAAACGTATTACGCTGATCGGGGCGCTTTTCTTGGGTGCTGTGGCTGTATTGCCTTACATCGTGGATCTGTTCTTTCAGACCAGGTTGCTCATCACCTCGGCGGGCCTGTTAATTGTGGTGGGCACCGTCCTGGACACGATGCGCCAGCTCGAGGCACAGCTCTTGATGCGCCACTACGAGGGGTTCATCAAGTAGGTTGGCTCTGATGCGCTTCGGCCGTCAGCCAACGGTACAGTGCACTGGTAGGGAAAGGGATGGGAATCGTCGTCGTACTGCTGGGGCCCCCTGGATCGGGCAAAGGGACGCAGGCGAAACTGCTGGTTGAGGAGTTGGGGACTCCCCACGTCTCAAGCGGCGACTTGTTTCGCCATCACCTGAGCCAGGGCACCGAGCTCGGTCAGATGGCGAAAACGTATATGGAGCAGGGCGGGCTGGTTCCCGACGACGTGACCGTCAGGATGGTGATTGAGCGGATCAGTCGCCCCGATTGCGAGGAGGGCGTGATCCTGGACGGGTTTCCGCGGACGCTTACCCAGGCGGAAGCGTTGGACGAGGAGCTGCGGAGCCGGGGTGAAGCAGTGAGCATCGTCCCGCTCATTCAGGTGAGCGACGATGAGGTCATCCGAAGGCTGACCGCCCGGCGCGTCTGTCGGAACTGCGGGGCCGTCTACAATCTGGTCTTTGACCCGCCGGCGCAGAGCGACGTCTGCGACGTTTGCGGCGGCGAACTGTACCAGCGCGAAGATGATGACCCGGAGACGGTGCGCCACCGACTGTACACGTATTACAAGGAGACGTCGCCTCTCATCGGCTACTTCTTCGCGCAGGGACTCCTGGTGGAGATAGATGGAGAACGATCGGTGGAAGAGGTCCAGCAGGATCTGCGAGAGGCAATTGAGGCCGTAAGGGAGCTGGATTGATTGCCCTGAAGTCGAGCGTAGAGATTGAGAAGATGAGGCGGGCCAACGACGTGGTTGCTGAGGTCCTCAACAAGATGCGTGGATGGGTTGTGCCGGGAGTGACGACGGCTGAGCTTGATCACAGGGCGGAGACGGTCATCCGGAAGCACGAAGCGATTCCTTCGTTCAAGGGGTATCCGCCGGGGAGTGCGCATCCGTTTCCCGCTTCCATCTGCACGTCAGTGAATGAGGAGTTGGTGCACGGCATCCCTGGCCCTCGGGTCTTGCGGGAAGGGGACATTATTAGCATCGACGTGGGTGCTATTCTGGACGGCTATCATGGCGACGGGGCGGTCACGCTGCCCGTGGGCGAGATCGACGAACAGGCGCAGGATCTGATAGAGGTGACGGAAGGGGCGTTGGACGCGGGAATAGGTGCTGCTCGAGCAGGCAGTCGCTCTGGTGACATCTCGGCGGCAATTCAATCCTACGTCGAGGAACGAGGATACGAGGTTGTGCGAGAGTATACGGGACACGGCATCGGTCGGAAAATGCACGAGGACCCGCAAGTGCCCAACCATGGGCAGCCGGGACAGGGCGTGGTCCTCCGTGAGGGGATGACCATTGCACTCGAGCCTATGGTTCTGATTTCAAGTCCGAGGGTGCGCGTGTTGGACGACCATTGGACCGTGGTCTCTCAAAACGGTGAACTGACGGCACACTTCGAGCGCACCATTGCTGTCACCGAGCGCGAAGCGGACATCCTGACGCGCTGGTAGGCGCGTGAGCACTAGTAGGAGGCAGGACGGATGAAGGTCAGAGCATCTGTGAAGAAGATGTGCCCGAAATGCAAGATCGTTCGCAGACGGGGCACGGTGTACGTGATTTGTGAGAATCCGAAGCATAAGCAGCGTCAGGGGTAGGCTGTATGCGAATTGCAAAATCCCTGACTTTTGGGCTTGCTGTGGAAATTTAGGGGAGGTGGATGAGAGATGGCACGCATTGCAGGCGTAGACTTGCCGAGGGACAAGCGCGTTGAGGTCGGCTTGACCTATATCTATGGCATTGGTCGCAGCCGGAGCAACGAGATACTTGAGCACGTAGGCCTTGACCCGGATAAGCGCGTTCAGGAGCTGACAGAATCCGAGATTGCTGCGCTGCGTCAGACGATCGACCGCGGGTACCAGGTCGAGGGCGACCTCAGACGCAATATCCAGCAGAACATCCGGCGGCTGAAAGACATCCGCTGTTACCGTGGCATACGGCACGTTCGCGGCTTGCCCGTGCGGGGTCAGCGCACCCGGACCAACGCTCGGACTCGCAAGGGACCGAAGAAGACCGTCGCCGGTCAGGGTCGCCGAAGAGGCTTGAAGAAGAAGTAATCCAAGGGGGAAGTCTGTGGCGAGAAAGAGATTCAGGAAGAAAGTCTCACGAGGACAGGCCCACATCCACGCAACGTTCAACAATACCATTGTGACGTTGACGGATCAGCAAGGGAATGTGCTCACCTGGGCAAGTGGCGGCTCGGTTGGTTTCAGAGGCGCCCGTAGAAGCACGTCCTTCGCCGCTCGTCAGGCAGCCCGCACGGCGGCCGGCGAGGCAGTGGATAACGGAATGATGGAGGTGGAGGTGTACGTAAAGGGCCCAGGCCCGGGTCGCGAGGCGGCGATTCGAGCGATCCAGTCGGTGGGGATCGAGGTCGTTTCTATCGTCGACGTGACGCCGATCCCCCACAACGGTTGTCGCCCGCCCAAGAGACGCCGAACGTAGTATCCATCGAACGAACGGAGGATTTGGAAGTATGGCAAGATATACCGGCCCAGTCTGTAAGCTGTGCCGACGTGAAGGCGAGAAGCTGTTCCTCAAAGGGACGCGCTGCTTTTCTCCGAAGTGCCCGTTCGAGCGTAAACGAGGGTATCCTCCTGGCGAGCACGGGTGGGTGGCGCGTTTCCGCCGCCGCCGCCAGTCCGACTATGCGCGGCAGTTGCGCGAGAAGCAGAAGGCGAAGCGGATTTACGGGTTGCTGGAGCGGCAGATGCGGCGCTTCTACCGAGAGGCTGAGCGAGGCTCGGGTGTGACGGGAGAGAACTTGCTCTCACTGCTGGAGAGACGTCTTGACAACGTCGTCTACCGCATGGGTTTTGCCGATTCCCGGGCGCAGGCCCGGCAGTTGGTAGCGCACGGCCATTTCTCAGTCAACGGAAAGCGAGTCAAGGCTCCTTCCTATCTGGTTAAGCCCGAGGACGAAATCTCAGTTCGAGAGGCGAGCCGTAAGCGTACCTACTTCAAGAATCGAGCCCAGGAGCTGGAGGGTGGGGCAGTGGCAGACTGGCTCAGCCTGGATGCGCAGGCAATGGCTGGGCGGATGCTGAGGAAGCCGACTCGAGAAGATATCGACACGACCTTGACCGAGCAGTTGATCGTGGAGTACTACTCTCGGTAGGGAGTTCGCCCCTATGTGGGGGTTCTCTTTCATTTGCGGTGAATCTCTGGTTCTTGCCTACTGATAGGACTCAACGAAGTGGCCGGGGATCAAGCACTTGTTCGGCCGACAGCTTCCACGTGAAGATGTATTCCTGAGCCTTATTGCGGCTATATGAAGCTGTCGCCTTGAACAAGTACCTAGATAACGAGGAGGCGCCGCTTGTCAGTTCAAGTGTTGCCCAAGATTGAAACAGACGTGATTTCTGCAGAGTACGGTCGATTTGTGATCGGGCCGTTGGAGCGGGGCTTTGGGATTACCATTGGTAACGCGCTTCGTCGTGTCTTGCTCTCGTCGCTGAGCGGGGTAGCCGTCACCAAAGTCCACATCTCCGACGTTCCCCACGAGTTCACCACCATTCCGGGTGTGCGCGAGGACGTGATGCGCTTCATCCTCCAGGTCAAGCAGTTGCGCTTGAACATGGATGGAGAGGAGCCGGCCCACATGTCTCTCCACACGGAGGGCGAGGGAACGCTTACCGCTGGGGACATCGTCGCTCCGCCCGAGGTCGAGATTCTGAATCCAGACCTCTATCTGCTGACAGTTGATGACGAGGATTCTTCTGTCGATATCGATTTCACCGTTGAACTGGGTCGGGGCTACCGACCCGCCGCCGAGGGCGAGATGGGCGTGATCGGGGAGATGCCCGTGGATGCTGTATTCAGCCCAGTCCGCCGTGTTGCGTATGAGGTTGACCGGGCGCGGGTTGGACAGATCACGGACTACGACCGCGTGACCCTTGAGATCTGGAGTGATGGCCGCATAGAGCCGTTTGAGGCACTCAAGGAAGCGGCACGGATCTTGCTGAGGCATCTCCGCTTGATCGCCGGCTTCACGTTGGAGGAGGAGGCGGAGGCAGTCGGCGAGGAAGAGGAGGAGGGCTTTCCCAGCGAGGTCTATGACATGTCGCTTGATCAGCTCGGGCTGAGTACGCGCGTGTTCAACGCTCTGCGGCGTGCCGGCGTGAAGAACGTGGGTGAGGTGATGGAACTGCTGGATGAGGGGGGCGAAGACGCACTGCTGGCCGTCCGCAACGTGGGAGCGAAGTCTTTGAACGAAATCCAGGAATCCCTCGAAGAGGCGGGCCTGTTAGAGGAGATCGGAGGATCGTGATGCGCCATCGCGTGGCAGGAAAGAGACTAGGTCGCAGTCAGGCGCATCGGAAGTCTTTGCGCCGGAATTTGGCGACATCCTTGTTTTACCATGGCTACGTGGAAACGACGGAGGCAAAGGCTAAAGCGGTTCGGGGATACGCAGAGAAACTGATCAGCGTGGCGAAGCGCGGGGTAGCCGCTGCCGAGGAGGATCCAAGCAGGGGTGTTCACGCACGGCGCCTCGCCGAGGGACGGATCTATCGCTGGATCAAGGACGAAGAGGGCGAGTGGGTCGACGTTCTGGCGATACTTTTCGAGGAGATCGCGCCGCGCTACATGGATCGTCCCGGCGGATATACGCGCATCTATAAGCTTGGGCCCCGTAAGGGCGACGCGGCCCCGATGGTGCTGTTGCAGCTGGTCTAGCTGCCTGCCATCAGTGCGGATCAGGGCGGTCGTCTCGTACGATGGAACCGACTACTGTGGGTTTCAGCGACAGGTGGACGTACCCACCGTTCAGCAGGCGCTGGAGACCGCCTTGGCTCAAGTGACGCAGGAGTCGGTCACGGTATTGGCGGCGGGCCGGACGGACGCCGGTGTGCACGCCGTCGGACAGGTGGTGGCCTTCGACACGATCTGGAACCACGGCGCTGACGACCTGCAGAGAGCAATGAATGCAGTCCTGCCGCCGGACGTCGGAGTTCGCGAGGTCGGGGAAGCAGAGCCGGGTTTTCGACCGCGCTACGACGCGCGGAGCCGACACTATCGGTACAGAGTATACGACGCTCCGGTGCGGTCGCCCATCGCCCGCCGGTACAGCCTTCACGTCCCCTATCCTCTGGATAGGAGCGTGATGGAGGAGGCGGCCCGATTGCTGGTGGGGACGCACGATTTCGCCACCTTTGGGCAGCCGCCTCAGGGGGAGGTCACGGTGCGGCACGTGTTGCGGGCGGGCTGGTGCCGGGAGCCCTGTGCTTTGGCAGGGCCGGCCGAGACTCAGAACGAGCGAAGCTTTTTGGCATTTGACATTGAGGCGAACGCCTTCCTGTATCGGATGGTGCGCGGTATCGTTGGTACACTGCTCGATGTCGGGCAGGGGCGAATGAGCTTGAACGCTTTTGAAGACGCATTCAGGTCGTGCGAGCGCAGCGGGGCTGGAAAGACCGCGGCTCCGCACGGGCTGTGTCTTCTCAACGTTAGCTACTGATAGATAGAACTGGACGTCGTTGACTGAGTAGGAGTTATGAGACTGTGAAGAGAACCTACGTGACGAAGCCGGAGGATATCCAACGGGACTGGTATGTCGTGGATGCCACCGACCAGACCCTGGGGCGTCTGGCGAGCGAGGTGGCGCAGATCGTGCGGGGTAAGCACAAGCCGATCTACTCGCCGTCCATCGATGCGGGCGACTACGTTATCGTCGTCAACGCCCAGCGGGTCCGCGTGACCGGTGCCAAGCTGGATCAAAAGATGTATTATCGTCATTCCGGCTATCCAGGTGGCCTTAAAGAGGTCTCGCTCCGCAGGATGCTCGAGGAGCATCCCACCCGGGTGATCAAGCGTGCCGTCAAGGGCATGCTCCCCAAGAACAAACTGGGGCGGAGGATGCTGAAGAAGCTGAAGATATACGCTGGCCCGGATCACCCGCATGAGGCGCAGCAGCCGGAACCGTTGGACCTGTAGTTAGGAGGAGAGGATTATGGCGATGAAGTATTACGAAGGTGTTGGAAGACGAAAGAGCGCGACCGCGCGAGTGCGGATATATCCTGGCGGCGAGGGCAATATCGTGGTCAATGACCGGCCGCTTGAGGAGTATTTCTCACGCCCCATGGACATCATTCACCTCCGATTGCCTCTCGAGGCGACCGAGACCGGGGACCGTTACGATATCAGTGTTCTGGTTGAGGGCGGGGGGATAAGGGGGCAGGCCGGCGCGATTCAGCTGGGTATCGCACGGGCGCTCCTCGAGGCAGACCCCGACCTGCGGCCTCCGCTACGGCACGGGGGGTATCTGACCCGGGACGCCCGGGTCAAAGAGCGCAAGAAGCCCGGGCTCAAGAAGGCCCGTAAGGCCCCGCAGTACACCAAGCGCTAGACCGAGCACCGTCGTTTCCTCGATCGTGTTGGATCTCTGGATCCTCCGGTCGGGGTGGACAGCGCCATTTCGGAACCAAGCAAGGGGAGGGCAGGGCAGTGTTGCCTTGCCCTTTTTGGTTGCATCTCCATGGGAGGCTCAAATGGGAACCATCACCATCGTTGGCCTCGGGCCGGGCAACCCGGACCACTTGACGCTTGAGGCGTGGGAGACGCTGCAGGCAGCACAAGAGGTCTGGCTTCGTACCGCACGTCACCCCACGGTGGAAGGGATGCCGCCGGGTCTCACCCTCCACTCCTTCGATTCCCTCTACGAGGGGGCCGACGACTTCTCCCAGGTTTACGCTGCTATCGTTCAACGTCTGCTGGAGCTTGGAAAGCGTCCGGAAGGCGTGGTGTACGCCGTGCCGGGTCATCCTCTGGTGGGGGAGGCCACGGTGGAACGTGTGCTTGGAGCTGCCGAACGTGCCGGCGCCGAGACGCGGATCGTCGAGGGGCTCAGCTTCGTCGAGGCAACCCTGACCGCCCTGGGGATCGACGCCCTCGACGGGCTGCAGCTTTTCGATGCCATCGAGCTCACTCACCATCACCATCCTCCCCTCAATCCCGATTTCCCCGCGCTGGTGGGGCAGCTTTACAGCCGCTCGCTGGCCGGTGCGCTCAAGCTCACCTTGATGAACCAGTACCCCGATGAACACGAGGTCGCCCTGATCCACGGCGCTGGGATGCCGGAGCAGCGCATTGTGCGGGTTCTTCTGTACCAACTCGACCGCCAGCACGAGGCCGCCGCCACGCCAGGGCATCTGACCACCCTCTACGTCCCACCGCTGACCAGGGTTTCCAGCTTCGAGGGGCTGCAGGAGACAGTAGCCCATCTCCGCGCCCCGGGAGGCTGTCCCTGGGATCGGGAGCAGACCCACGAGAGCCTGCGGGCTGGCCTGCTGGAGGAGGCTTACGAGTCGGTGACCGCCATCGATCAGGGCGACATAGATGGGCTGCGGGAGGAACTCGGCGACCTGCTGCTTCAGGTCCTGCTCCAGACACAGATAGCGACGGAAGCTGGATCGTTCAAGATGCCGCAGGTCATCGCTGGCATTGACGCCAAGCTGAAGTACCGCCACCCTCACGTCTGGGGGGAGGTAGCGGTGGAGGACACCGGTGACGTGCTGCACAACTGGGAGGAGTTGAAGCGCGAGGAGAGGGGAGAGCAAGGCTCGATACTGGATGGGGTGCCGGGGGCCCTACCAGCCCTCCAGCAGGCACACACGTACGGGCAGCGCGTTGCCCGCGTGGGGTTCGACTGGCAGGACATCGGCGGGGTGGTGAGCAAGGTGCGCGAGGAGATCGCGGAGCTGCAGAATGCCGCCGCGCGGGAACAACGAGAGGCAGAGCTGGGAGATCTCCTGTTTGCCGTGGCGAACTGGGCGCGCTGGCTCGGGATCGATCCGGAGACGGCTTTGCGCCGGGCGAACGCGCGCTTTGCTCAACGCTTCGGTCAACTGGAGCGAGCAGCTCGTGAGTCGGGGCTGGACATCGGCGATCTCTCACCCGCTGAGATGGAGCGGGTCTGGGAGCAGGTGAAGGAGGATGAGGCGAGCCGCCAGTCTGCCGAATAGGCGCCGATCCGGGAGGCTGGCGACGAGTCTGGAGTGCTTCAGCAGGCCCGACAAAAAAGGGCACTCCCCCATAGGGAGCACCCTCTCTGTCGGGGCGCCGGGATTTGAACCCGGGACCTCAGCATCCCGATTGCTGCGCGCTGGCCTGGCTGCGCTACGCCCCGCAATGGAAACAT
>CAYVCX010000020.1:0-41641 GCA_964450435.1 uncultured Anaerolineales bacterium | reverse complement strand
CCTTGAGACGTTGAACATGGGGCCACCGGCTATACCCCTTCCCCAACGCGAGTTGGCTGTCTACGCTGGATCCCATTTCGCTCTCTTGCTCGCCAGTGAACTACTGGAAATCATCCTGTCCAATGTCGACGCTTGGCAGGATAACCGTGAGCAACTTCTTATGGCACTCAGGCACTGCGAAGGCAATACCTAAAACAAGTGCTCCTGGGTGATGTGCGAAGAGATCGTGTGCAGCTTGTACAAGTAGCTCTTCCGTCTTCAACCAACTGGGCGCCAGTTCTGCGGTCGGTTCCCATGCGGTGGACAGCAGCGTCGGCGAATGGATGAAGGGAGAGCTGCGGGTGTATTGGCTGGAGTGATTGGCGGGTAACCTTCCGAAGGTCAAGGGGATGGGTTGGAGGAGGGGAGTGCTCTGGTGGTTCAGGGGCGGTGTCTAGGGGGGGTGTTCGCGCAATCTTCGCAAGGTGGGGGTTCAAGGCAGTCTGTCTTGCTTGCGCACGCCTTGCCCAGTATAATCCGCAACAGACTTGGGATGACCGGGTTATGGCGGGACTGGAGGAGCTATGGAGGCTATTCCCCTGTTGGAGGGCAAGCGTGTTGTATTGGGTATCACCGGCGGCATCGCTGCCTACAAGGTCTGCATCCTGGCCAGCCACCTGACTCAGGCTGGAGCTGACGTGGACGTGGTGATGACGGAGGCGGCGATGCGGTTCGTCGACCCCCTCACATTCGAGGCGCTGACGGGCCGTCCGGCGTACACGAGTATGTGGCACACGGCGGGCGAGAGGATGCCTACTCATATCGCCCACGTTGGGCTGGCGCACGCGGCTGACCTGTTGGTGATCGCCCCGGCTACGGCGAATACGATGGCGAAGCTGGCCCATGGCCTGGCAGACAATCTGCTGAGCACGCTGGCTCTAGCGGCGCGCTGTCCGCTGCTCCTGGCTCCGGCGATGGACGTGGGGATGTGGTCCCACCCGGCCACTCAGGCGAACGTGGGCCTGCTGCGCGGACGGGGCGCGGCCTTTGCCGAGCCGGGCCGGGGGCGGATGGCCTCGGGACTGGAGGGAGAAGGGCGACTGGTCGAGCCGGACGCGATCCTGGGTCATATCCGCCGGGTGCTGGGCAGGGAGGGAGCGCTCGCCGGGCGGCACGTAGTGGTGTCCGCCGGCCCCACCCGGGAGCCTGTTGATCCAGTGCGCTTCCTGAGCAACCCCTCCTCCGGGCATCAGGGCTTCGCCCTGGCCCAGGCGGCGGTGGATCGCGGCGCGCGGGTGACCCTGGTCGCGGGCCCGACTCACCTGGCGGCACCGGTGGGCGCCGAGCGCGTGGACGTGACCACGGCGCAGGAGATGAGGGTCGCCGTCCTGGAGGCCAGCGCTGAGGCCGATGTGCTGTTGATGGCGGCGGCGGTGGCGGACCATCGGCCCGAGGAGGCCGCTGCGCAGAAGATGAAGAAGGGCGACCGGGATCTGACGCTGCGGCTGAGCCGCACGCGGGATATCCTGGCCGCCGTCGCCCGGGAGCGCGCCGAGACCGGCCGGCCGCGGGTGGTGGTGGGGTTCGCCGCCGAGACGGAGGACCTGGTGGACAACGCCCGGCAGAAGTTGGAGGCAAAGAAGCTCGACCTGATCGTGGCTAACGACGTCACGGCCCCCGGCGCGGGGTTCGGGGCCGAGACGAACCGGGTGGTGCTGGTCGATGGTCAGGGGGAGCCGACGGAGCTGCCGCTGATGAGCAAGTTCGCTGTGGCCGAGAGAATTCTGGAGCGGGTCGAGGACGTGCTGGGGAGGGGGTAAGGCCGTCTGGGGCTGCCTATGGGCGGGGCACGCGGTAGACGGCAGTCTGCCCCTGTCGAAACACCAGGTTCAGCAGCCCGTCAAGGTTGCTCAATGCCTCGGCGGCGTCGCATGCGCTGTCGGCGGCGCGGCAGCGTTCCTCGACGTAGCGGCGCTCGGGCGGCCCCACGATGACGTAGTCGACGTCCCACTTGTGCAGCAGCTCCAGTGTACGCCGGGCGTCCGTGGTGGTGTAGATGGTTTCGATGTCCGGCTCCCGTTTTCCTTGCTCCACGTAGTCTCCACGCCACTGGCCCTGGTGGAGGGCCCAGCCGAGCACGGCGGGATAGCCGGTGAGGGCGCTGATGCGCCCCTCGTAGTCGTAGCTGCGCCCCGGTGCCTCCAGGATGACGGGGACCCCCGGCGCGTTGGCCCGCAGCCACTGGATGGCCGCCCAGTCGTCGGGATGATTTCGCGCGATGTTGACGGTGCCGTCCAGGTGGGGCTCGGTCTCGAATCCGCGGACGCGGCTGTAGCTGGCCATCACGGGGTAGACGAGCCCGCCGACCGCCAGCAGGGCCGTGCCGAAGAGGAAGACGGTCCGGAGCGCATCTCGATGCGTCGCTGCCGCACATCCGACCACCCGCCAGACGGCGTAGGCGGAGGCGCATCCCAGCATCACCCAAGCCTGGTAGTAGAACTTGAAGACGGTGTTCATACGGACGCCGAAGCTGTCGCGCAGATAGACGAACTCGACCAGAAACGTCAGAGCCAGCCCGCACAGGAACAGGAGAGCGGCGAACTGGTCGCTGGATGCGGCCTGGCGGGACTGAGGCCGTCTTCTCCAGGGCTGGATGATGAGCGCTGCGGCAGCGGCAATGAGGGCGGAGAGGGTGAGAAAGAGCCAGGGACCGCCCAGTCGGGCCAGCACAATGGCTCTCAGTGCCGATTCGGGGCCCGCGCTTCCCACCATCTGCTGGATCTGGGGGTTGGAGAGGACGCCCTGGAGGAACTGGCGGCTGGACTCCGTTGCCAGGACCAGGCCCATCGTCAGGGCGAGGATCAGCACCGGGGCTGCAGCCACGACGGCCCAGCATCGGGCGACAGCGGCCAGCGCCCTCAACGTCTCCCCGCCGGTGAAGAGCCGTTCCACGAGGTACCAGGCGGCGATGAAGATGAACGGCCCGAACATCACCAGGTACTGGGGCAGGCGGGTGGGAGCCAGCAGGTAGGGGAGGACCCCGCCGGCCTGGGAGCTGAAGCTGACGTAGAAGGGCATGTAGAGCAGCACAGCCACTACGGTCAGGCTTATGCCCAGGACGAGCATTCTCCCGAGTAGACGTCCCAAGGGCTCGCGGGTCGCTGCCCAGCGACCCGCCCCGTAGGCGAGGACGGCCAGGCCGAGGTAGATGGGCAGGTCCCAGGTGTTCAGGAAGCCGAGGGAGCCGAGCCCCAGGGCGTAGGCAGTGAACCGGCTCCAGTCACCGTCGAGGCAGTACGTTGCGGGGTTCCACCAGTGGGCCCGGGCGGGCTGGTCCCGGCCGGGCGCCCGTTGTCGCCGCAGCAGGTTGAGGGCCAGGGCGATGGCGAGCAGGACGAAGGGCAGGGCCATGACGTGCGGGTGGTTGTCCCCCAGCAAGAAGCTGAAGAAGGGGAACTCGTCGATGGGGCTCAACGGCATGGGTCGGCCCAGCAGGTCGCGGTCGCGGATGACACGGGAGGCCCGCCACCACCACCATCCGTGACCCGGGTACCATGAGCCGGTGACCCGGCCAACCTCGAGCAGGGCCGGGATGTCGATCCAGCGCCAGAAGCGCTCGGGGAGCAGGCCCCGGGCATAGAGAGCCTCCACAAGGCCTTCAAGATTCCCCATCACGCCGACGAAGAAGGAGCCGAGAAGCCCGTAGCGGACCGCCGAGGCGTCATCGGAAGACCGCGGGCCCCGGGCCGCCACGAGGTCGTAGACGACGCCGAAGGCCCCGGTCAGGGTAAGGGCGAAGGTCAGCGCGTTGTAGAGCTCGAAGCCAACACCGGACACGACGCCCGAGAGCCGCGTCAGCAGCGCCATCATCACGTAGCCGAAGTAGTAGTAGCTGATGGCGAACCCGGAGAGCCAGGGGTCGCGGGGAGGGAACTCGGGGCTCTCCAGGATGGCGTTGAGGAAGGCGATCTCCATGAACTTCTCGCCCCCGGTGGTCATGATCTTGTCCGGCGCGTGGGCTCGGACGACGGCCCACGCGAAGAAGGCGACGGCAAAGAGAAGCTCGACGGTCAGGATCAGGCGCCAGCGCTCTCTGAGGAAGGCCCCCAGCGGCTGGTCGTCTTGCTCTCCGTGGCGGGTGTAGAACCAGACGGAGAAGGCGGCGGTGGCTGCCAGAGCGACGATGATGCCCCCGGCGGTGTTCTTGAGGAGGCCGAGGGAGGCCCCCAGCCAGAGGATGTACCCGCTCAGGAGCAGCCCCAAAGGCCTGGCGAAGGCATAGCCGCGCCCGGGCAACCAGTGGAATAGACGATACGTCAAGGGCAGCGCGGCCAGACCGAGGATCTGGGCGAGCAGCCACCAGACGATGACGTGCTGCAAGGTCTCTCCTTCTCTCGAGTCCTCTCCTGGGCAGCGCATTGTACCACGGTTGGAGGTGGTTGTCATCCGCTGGTGCGCGGAGGGGAGCTGGGTGAGGAGCAGGGAGCGAGGGCTGCGTGCGACAGCGACGCGCCGAGAGGGCGGCGAAGGGGGTCCGGCGAGTCTTTGCTCAGAATACCGTGGTGCGGAGCAGGCGGTTAGAAACCCGGTCGACCTCTGTTGCGGCGGGTTGTGGCGCATGGGGGTGGCGGTCGGTGATGGAGAACAAGCCCTCCAGCGGGCGAAGAATAGGAAGACTCACAGCGGGGGCTGCATCCAGACGAAACCGGTGAGCGCGTCGGCGCCGGACGTAGCGCCGTGGGAAAGCACGCTCTCGGCGGCGGCAGTCAGGGCCGCGTCGTCCTCGTCTGCCAGCCCCGCGAGCAGTGCGTGCCACGGGGCGCTGCATTCGCCGCGGGCCGCGGCCCGCAGGAGGGCCGCCGAGAGCGTCGTCGTCAACTCCGCGGCGGTATCGACAACGGCACGGCAGAAGCCGTCGGGGTCCGGATGAGCCAGCCATGCCCAGAGCATCAGACCCGCAAGGAAGTCATCGCCGCTGGGTGTGAGCCCGCCTCCCAGGCCGGCGAGCAGCCTCGCACCTTTGTGCAGCGAGGCCGGGTCTCCCATCCAGCCCGTCCGAAGAGCGTCGACTGCGCGCCGCGCCGTGAGGCCCACAGGGCTATGCGCCGACGCTGTAGGAGGCGTGCGTTCCAGCAATGTGAAGAGGCTGCCGTCAGGACCCCGGTCCTGGCAGAGCCGGCGCAAGCTCGGCCGATGGATTGCGGCGTCAGGACGGCGGGCACGCAGGGCCGGCCAATTCGGTCGGGGCTCCCAGACCGCGGCCCCGCTCAGGGCGACCTCCATGCCACCAAGCTGGAGGCGCCGCCGGTCCAAACGGGCCGGCGCATCGGGCTGTAGCAGCCGAAACGGCGCGTCCTCGCGATCTATCACGATGTTGAGGGGGCCGTTGCCTATTCTCGGCTCGACGACGGCGATGACCTGTCCGTCTGTGGTAACAAGGTCGCAGGCGTGCTGAAAGACGGCCATAACGCGGACAGACGAAGATGGGTCTCGCAGCACTCGCTCAATGACGAATCGACTGACGGAGCGGGCGGAAGTGTGAAGTCTCACAGGCTCATTGTACTCGCGCCACGGAAGGTGGCAAGGTCTGTGGGCGGGATGGTATGATCTCGCACTTTCCGGAGAACGTCGGGTTCAGACGCCAGTCACGGGTAGATATTCTGGGCTAAGAGCTGAGTACGGCTGTTTGACATCGTACAGGCCTGTAATATGCTGAAGGAAGCCAACCACCACTAGCGTCCGACGTCCAGTTGGTCCTGCCACGACGAACGTGATGCTGAGAGCCGTTTGACATCGTCCGAGTCTGTAGTACACTGCAGAAAGTCAACCAGCACCTGCGCTCGACGCCCGGTTGATCTTGCCACGACGAACCTGACGCTAAGAGCTGTTTGACATCGTCCGAGTTTGCAATATACTGTAGAAGGTCAAGCAGTACCCGGGCTCAACACCGGGTGATCCTACCATCACGAACCCGACAACAGAATAGGCGTATCAGTCCGTGCGCTCGAGTTGAATCCCAGGAGAGTGCCCATGGCAGCCACCAAAGCATTGATCCGCACTGGAGCTTACCACGACTCCGTGGTTCTGATGCAGTTGCAGCGGTCCCTGTCCGAGCTGCCTGACGTGCTCGACGCTGGTGTGGTGATGGGCACTGATGCCAACAAGGCTGTACTGGCGCAAAGCGGCCTGTTGACCCCGGAAGCGGAGGCCGCGGGAGCAGATGATCTGATCATCGTCGTGCGGGCCGAGGATGAGCCTGCGGCTCGGGCTGCATTGGACCAGGTAGGTGACTTGCTCGCCGCTCGCCGCCGGGCGGGGACCGGCCAGAAGTATCGCCCCAGGAGCCTGGAAACCGCGGCCGAAATGATGCCCGATGCCCAGTGGGTGCTTGTCTCGGTTCCAGGCCGCTATGCCGCTGGCGTCGCCCGAGAGGCCCTCCGTCTTGGCAAGAATGTGTTTCTGTATAGTGACAATGTCTCCCTGGAAGATGAGATTGGGCTCAAGCGGGAGGCGGCCGAGACTGGCCTGCTGGTCATGGGTCCGGACTGCGGGACGGCCATCGTGAATGGGGTGGGGCTGGGCTTTGCCAATCGGGTGCGCCGAGGGGCGATAGGCCTGGTTGCTGCTTCAGGAACTGGTTTGCAGCAGGTTAGTTCTCGAATTCATCAACTGGGGGGTGGCATCAGCCACGCTATCGGCACCGGCGGCCGCGATCTCTCCGAGGCGGTGGGCGCGGTGACGGCCCATCAGGGGCTCAACCTGCTCGGTCACGACTCCGAGACCGAGATCATCGTGCTTATCTCTAAGCCCCCTGCACCCCGCGTGGCCGATGAACTGCTGCGGGCAGCTGGCCTCTATTGTGCCAGGTGGGGCAAGGCGGTCGTAGTGGACTTCATCGGATACACACCCCCCGCCCGCCGGGTGGGCAATCTCCATTTTGCCGCCTCCTTTGACGAGACCGCGCAGATGGCCCTGGAGTTGGCTACCTCTACCGCAGGTGTGAGATCCGCTCCAGAACCGAATCTGGAGCGCTTTTCTTCGGGGCAACGGTACTTGCGCGGGCTCTTTTCGGGTGGCACCTTGGCCTATGAGACACTCCTCCTGCTACAGGGCTATGTGGATGCGATCTACTCGAACGTGCCGCTTGAGGAAGAGTATCGGCTGGTCGACTCGATGGTCAGCCAGGGCCACACAATCGTCGACCTGGGTGAAGACGAGTTCACGGTGGGGCGCTTGCACCCTATGATGGACAACGAGTTTCGCATCCGGCGGCTGCAACGGGAGGCGGACGATCCAGAGGTGGCGCTCATCTTGCTCGATGTTGTGTTGGGATACGGCGCTCATCCCGATCCAGCCGGCGAGCTGGCCCCGGCCATTGCCGAGGCCCGTGCGAGAGCAGAGAAGGCCGGGCGATACTTAGAGGTGGTCGCCGTGGTAGTCGGCACCGACGAGGATCCGCAAGATTTCGACGCTCAGGTGGGGCAACTCGAAGCCGCAGGGGTGCGGGTGGAGACCAGCAATGATCTAGCCGTCCACTACGTGGGTCGTCTGCTTCAGTCCCTCAATCGACCACCGGCTACCGAGTATCCGGTGTCAGTAGCTTCGTGTGCGCTCCAGAAGCCGCTATCCGCCATCAATGTGGGCCTGAAGTCGTTCACGGAGAGCCTGCAGGCCCAGAACGCTGCGGTGGTTCAAGTGGAGTGGAAGCCCCCAGCGGGCGGTAACGAGCGCTTGATGGCGATGTTACGGCGAATGAAGGGGGAGTAAGGAGGGCTCGATGAAGGAGTTTGTCGCTGCCTGTGTGCAAATCGCGGTCACACCCAACGACGTGCAGGCCAACGTGGACAAAGGGGTTGCCTGGCTGGAGAGAGCGGTCAGCGAAGCCGAGGCGGAACTGGTGGTCTTCCCCGAGACTGTGACCACCAGCTTCGTGACTGACCTGGAGCCGGAGGAGCTGTGGGATCTTGTGGATGATGTTCCGGGCCGCATCACTCGTGACATCCAGGAGGCCGCCAGGTCGCTCGGGGTTCATGTGGTCTGGCCATCCTATCGGCGCGGGCGGGAGCGGGGGGTGGTCTACAACTCGGCGATCCTGATTGGGCCGGACGGGGGGATCATTGGGGTCTACGACAAGACGCATCCCTTTCCACTGGAGCAGCGCGAACGCGGAGGGTGGGTGACCCGCGGTAGCCGTGCAGAGGTGTTCGAGACCTCTCTGGGCGACATCGGTATGATCATCTGCTACGACGGGGACTTCCCGGAGCTTTCGCGCCTGTTGGCTGTAAAGGGGGCCGAGGTTGTCGTGCGTCCAGCGGCTCTACTGCGGAGCTTTGACATCTGGTACATCACCAATGCTGCCCGCGCGTACGATAATCATGTCTACGTGCTCGCCACCAACTCGGTGGGCCCAGATGCGGGCGGTAGTTACTACTTTGGCCACAGCATGATTGTCAATCCTATCGCCTGGCGCCTGGCCCAGGCCCGGGGGGGCGAAGAGATCATCGCTGCGAAGCTCGATCCCGACCCCCTACGCTACGTGACCTGGGGCAGCAAGAGCCCTCAATCCTTCGATCACCTTGAGGATCGCAACCTAGACCTGTACAGTGGGATACTTAAGGAAGCCCATTCCCGGTTCAAAATCGGGAAGCGCAGTAGCGAATAGCAGCCAATACTCATTACACAAGGGAGGTCAGCGATGGACATAGAAAAGGCAAATGCCGAAGCTACGGAACGGATGATGGAGGCGCAGCCGGTGCTGGTTGGGCTGGGCAAGGCCCTGGACGTTGTCCCGGGTATGCGCGAGAATCTGCTGCTTCACGCAGGCCCGCCCATCATCTGGGAACGAGCCTCGGGGCCGATGCGAGGTGCGATCACCGGTGCATTGATCTTCGAGGGGAAGGCGAAAGACGAGGCGGGAGCGCAGGCCTTGGTTGAATCGGGCGAGATCGAGCTAGAACCCTGCCACGAGCATCAGGCGGTGGGCCCTATGGCTGGCGTCATCTGTCCTTCCATGTCGGTCTACGTTGTCGAGAACAAGACCCACGGAAACAAGGCCTATTCCAACCTGAACGAGGGCTACGGCAAAGTACTGCGCTACGGTGCCTACAGCCAGGAGGTGATCGACAAACTCCGCTGGATGGAGAACACTATGGCTCCCGTCCTGGCCGATGCGATCGAGGCCAGTGAGGGGATCGACATTCGCGCGCTGCTGTCCGAATCCCTGCACATGGGTGACGAGGGCCACAACCGCAACAAGGCGGGGTCCATACTGTACACGACCAAACTGGCACCTTTCATCGTCAAGGCTGCTGACGCCGATGTCGCCTCGGAGGTGTTGCGCTTCCTTGGCGACAATGCGCTGAGTGTGCTTAATCCGGTGATGGCTGCGTGCAAGGCAATGACTGACGCCGCCCACGGTGTGGAAGGAAGCACAATCGTCACCGTCATGGCCCGCAATGGCACCGATTTCGGCATCCGGGTCAGCGGGCTTGGCGACCGCTGGTTTACTGCCCCGGTCGCGACGCCTCAGGGTCTCTACTTCCCCGGTTTTGAGGCCGAGGACGCCAGTGGCGACATCGGCGATAGCACGATTATGGAGACAGCGGGCATTGGTGGCTTTGCTATGGCGACCGCGCCAGCCATCGTCAACTTCGTCAGCGGCACGCCCGAGGACGCAATGAACGCCACGTTGGAGATGTACGAGATCACCTACGCCGAGCACACGCATTTCACAATCCCGGTACTGGACTTCCGGGGTACGCCCACCGGCATTGACGTGCGGAAGGTGGTGGAGAAGAACCTTACACCTCGTATCAACACTGGAATCGCCCATAAGGAGCCCGGGGTGGGACAGGTGGGTGCTGGCCTGGTTCGTCCGCCGATGCAGATGTTTGAGGAGGCGTTGACGGCCTTCGCCGACAAGTACGGGTACTAGAGGCTGAGTAGAACCGGTTTTCACGGTCTCGATAGCCAATCTGGACCCAGTCGGTCTAGACAGGCAAGCTGCGGGCGTTTTGTTGGAAGAGGGCGAACGGCTCTAGCACTACAACCGCACACCGGCAATCAGAGCTTCCTAAACAGCCGAGGAGCGCCCACGTGTGAACCATTCCTGACCAGCGTGAACGAGATTCCTCGTCGCTCCGCTCCTCGGGGTGACAAATGCGGTTGTAGTAGTGGGGCGTCCCGAGAGTCCGATAATCAGTGACCAACGGAGGTACAAATGGATCGCGAACAATTCATCAAGATCATGGACACCGCCAAGCTGTACGACCTGACCCAGGGATGCAGCATCTTCACTCCGCCGTGGCCCGGAGAGAAGGCGCTGGAGATTCATTTCTTCAAGCGCGTGACCGGTGCTTACGGTGGAGGTCTGGGGGCCAACGGTCAGTTGATCCGGTGGAGCAACACGGTCGGCACGCACCTTGTCGGCGAGCGGGCCTTCCACTCTGGGGCCCGAGCGCTTTCCGACGTTCCACTGGAGGACCTCTGCGGGCCAGGGGTGGTGGTGGATATCTCTGACCTGATGTCTGATTACGGCCTGTACACGCCGGAGATGATCGAGAGTCGAGCGACGGTCAAAGAGGGAGACATCCTGATCATCAACACGGGGTACCACAGATACTCCTGGGACTGGCCGGATGTCTACAATCCGGAAGCTCAGGGCGGCGTGGAATCCAAGGAATTCGGGTTCCTGGTGCGGCACCCTGGACCATCGCCCGATTTCTTCCCTTGGGCGCTGGAGAAGAAGCTGAAGGTCATCGGCGTGGACTGCGGCTGCGCCGAGCATCCCATGAACACCAACCTCCGCTACATGCACGAGAACGAGTTTGAGAAGGCGGAGGCGAAGCTGCAGGCGGACTACGGCAAGACGTGGGACGAGATGTTCCCGCCGGATGAGTACTATCAGCTGACCCACAGCACGATGCCCAAGGCCCATCTACTCCTGGCCGAGTCCATCGTGGGCGAGATCGAAGAACTGAAGAACGAGCGGGCCTGGATCATGATTCACCCTATTCCTTTCATGGAAGTGGGGACCGCCTGGTCGCGGGTGTGTGCGCTGCAGCCACCGGAGGGGATGACCGAGGATGCCTTCTTCCAGATCATGGATGCCGCCGAGATGGTGGACATGACCCTCCCCTTCAGCGTCCAGACGCCCCAGTGGGCGAACTATGAACCCTTGAGCGTCAAGTACACAAAGCGCGTCGGCGGGCAGTACTTCGGGATGGGCCGGAATGGCGCCCTGTGCACGGCCAGCTTCCACCTGGCGACGCATATGGATGGCGAGAAGCACTTCTGGCCAGCGGGCCGGTCCATCGGCGAAGTGCCTCTAGAGGAGTGGGTGGGTCCCGGTGTCATCGCCGACATCTCGGATAAGGTCAGCGATGCTAGCGTCTACACACCACAGATGATTGAGGACGTCGTCGAGGTCCGCCAGGGGGACATCCTGATCATCAAGACGGGGTGGCACAAGTATGGGTGGACCAGCCCAGACTCTGATGAATTCCGTTACATGATAAGGCACCCGGGACCGTCGCCCGACTTTGCGCAGTGGTGCGTGGACAAGGAAATCAAGTGGATCGGGGTGGACGCGGTCAGTGCCGACCATCCGATGAACACAATTCAGAGAGTCTGGCATCCCAAGACGTTTGAGGAGGCAGACCAGAAGCTAATCGAGGCCTTCGGCAAGGACTGGGATGAGATGTATCCCCTGGATCAGTACTACCAGGACATGCACTTGAACCTTTTCCCGGAGAAGATTGTCCACGCCGAGAACCTGGGGAAGGACATCGCGAACGCCGAAAGCGGGAGATACTATATCGGGTGTTACCCGCAGAAGGGAATGGAATGCGCCTCCATGTGGGGACGGTTTGTGGCCTTCAAGAAGGGCGATTAGCCCTGGAGGTGGTGGCGCGCCGCTTCCAAGAAGCAGTTAAGGAGGGATGGGTATAGGATAGCTTAGGTGACCCGAGATCCCAGTGCCGGCGACCGGCGTCAAGCGTCTCACGCAGAGTAAGAGGAGGGAGAAATGCGCTGCAACAGAGAATTGGTGGCGATCATCTCGCTGATTGGTGTACTGGTGGTGCTGGTGGGTTGCGGCACCCCTGCCATGGAGGTGATAGAGGAGGAGGAGCCAGTCAGCGTCGAGGTGGGGGAAGAAGGACGGGGGGGTGCTACTTTAGCGATCGAGCATTTCACATTGATCGAGGGGACGACCTGGTCAGCAGCCCACCATCGGGCGGGAGAGCGACTCGCGGAGAAGTACCCGAATGTAGAATACGTCTATCGGGAGGAAGTGGGACCTGACGCTACAGTTCCCTACGCTGAGGAGTTGATCGATGATGGGGCCAACATCGTCGTGGGGAACGCGGAGTTCATGGGGCTGCCTTTGCAGGATATCGCTGACAAGTACCCCGATGCGTACTTTGCATCCATCATTGCCAGCGATTTGACCACGAAGAGGAACTTCATCAGACTCTTCCCCAGGCAATATGAGGCGTTGTACCTGGAAGGGCTCATCGCTGGGGCGCTAACCGAGTCCGGCAATATTGGCATCGTTTCGGCATTCCCAAGTGTTCAGGTCATCAGACGGCAGGCCGGCTTCTTCCTGGGGGTCCAAGATGCCGCGGAGGTGCTGGGCAGGGAGGTGACGGTGTACGTGAAGTACGCCGGTGACTGGTATCTTCCCAGCGAGGAGCGCGACATTGCCAAGACGCTCGTGAGCCAGTACGACGTTGATGTCTTGACCCACCAGACTGACTCAGGGTCGCCGCTAGACGTCGCCCAGGAAGAGGGGATTTGGTTCGTGGGGAAGGACATGGACATCGTGGGGTTCCACGGTTGGTCGAGCACGGATACGGTGGCCGTCTCGTTCGACACGCGTTGGGAGGTTATGTACGAGCAGATAGTGAAGGACTGGTTGGCCGGCGATGAGGCGCCAGAGACGGTGCTTTACCTGGGCATGGACCGCAAGATGATTCTGGCTGATGGGACGGAGCTGCCGACCGTTGACATCATGAACGACAACCAGGTGGGCATTGACGCTATTAGTCCCAAGGCCCGCCCACTTCTTCCGGATGAGATCATAGAGCTCGTTGAGAAGAGGCGGGATCAGATGTTGAAGGGCGTGTGGGATCCGTTCTTCGAGCATGCTTTCGTGAGCAACGGAACTGGTCTGGAGCTGGAGGGTCTGCCCATCCCAGCTGCTGGGACAGTGGTCAAGCAGGCCGGGGAGATGATGTCAGCCGAGTGGTTGCTGTCCGAGTTCAACTTCGACCTAGAGGGCACGGTAATCCTGGAGTGAGACGGTTCACTGTGGTCTACCTAGATCAAGTGTTATTGCGAGCGGGACGAAGCAGTCCCTAAGTGGGCCAGGGAATTGCCTGGGCACCAAGCAGCGCGCCTCGCAACGACAGGGGCATGAGGCTCCCATTCTTGAGGGGAACACTCTCAGGGGAGGGAGCCTCATACCTGCCGAGACCCGGTCCGTGGAAGGAGTATGTTTATGGAGAGAGAATTCCTGGAAGGGATGGAACGCGGAGAGACGGTCCTGGAGGCGAGGGGGATCACGAAGAGGTTTCCCGGCGTGGTCGCCAATGACAAGATAGACTTCGACATAAGGGTAGGCGAGATTCACGCAATCCTCGGGGAGAACGGCGCCGGGAAAACCACCTTGATGAACATCCTGTTTGGCTTGCTGCAGCCGGACGAAGGTGAGATCTGCATAGGCGGTAGGAAGGTCGAGTTCAGTTCACCTCTGGACGCCATAGATCTCGGGATAGGCATGGTTCATCAACACCGGAAACTGGTGTCGGCTCACACGGTCATCGAGAACATCATTCTGGGACACCCGAAGGCTCGGGGAATTCTGGACCTGAGGAGCACGGAGGAGGAGCTGGAGGAGCTCTGCGAGAGATATGGATTCAAGATAGACCTCCGGGCGAAGGTCTGGCAGCTCTCGGAAGGGGAAAAGCAGGTGGTGGAGATCCTCAAAGCTCTCTACCGCGGGGCCAAGCTCCTCATCCTGGATGAGCCTTCTTCTGCGCTGACGCCCGGTGAGACAGAGAAACTCCTGGCGTCTATCAAGGCCATGGCCAGGGATGAACTCGCGATCGTGCCGTTCATCACTCATAAGCTCCCCATGGTTCTGGCCATAAGCGACCGGGTGACGGTCCTGAGGCGTGGGAGAGTCACGGCCCGGCTGGACACCAGAGACGTAACGGAAAAAAACCTTGCTCGGCAGATGGTGGGGAGAGACGTGATATTCAGGATGGAGCGGACCGAGGTGGAGAAGGGCCCCCCGGTACTCCGAGTAGAGAACGTGTCGGCCCTCAGCGACAAGGGGTTCCTGGCACTGAAGGGCGTTTCGTTTTCCATACGTGAAGGTGAGATCTTTGGCATTGCTGGGGTCTCAGGTAACGGACAACGCGAGCTGGCCGAGGTTGTTGCTGGTCTTCGCAAGGCTGAAGGGGGCAGGGTGATCCTGGGGCAGGAGGACATTACCCATGCGTCTGTCCTGGAGAGATGGAAGATGGGAATGGGGTGCGTCCCCTGTGAACGCAAGGAGGTTGGCGTCATCGGTGATTTCTCCCTGGTGGAGAATGTCGCGCTGAATTTCTACTTCGACGATCGGTTTTGCAGGCGGGGCATCTTGGACTACAGGAAGACACGAGAGCTCACAGAGGAGATCATCTCCGTGTTCGATGTGGCGGCTCCGAGTCCCGACGTGAAGACCAAGACCCTATCCGGCGGAAATCTGCAGAAACTGATCTTGGCTCGCGTGCTTTCACGCAGACCGCGGCTTCTAATCGCCAGTCTGCCAACTCAGGGCCTCGATGTGGGAGCAACGGAGTTCGTGCGTAGCAAGCTCATGGAAGCAAAGAAGGAGAGGGCCGGCATCCTGCTAGTGTCTGAGGACCTCGACGAGGTTCTGTCGCTCAGCGATTGGGTTGCACCAATATACGAGGGAGAGTTCACAGGCATCATCCCCGGGGCGAAGACCGAGAGAGAGCTCGTGGGCGCCATGATAGCCGGCTTCCGTCCGGAGGGTAAGCGGCATGAGGATCGGTAGCCACTGGTTGAGGCTCGAGAAGAGATTGACGTTAACCGGCCTGGAGGCAACCATCATCTCGACCCTGGCCATAGTCGTCGCCCTCGGGCTGTTCAGCTTCATCTTCATCCTGGCCCGGATCAGCCCATTTCTTGCCTATCGCGAGATTTTCTACTACGGCTTCGCAAGCCGTTACGGGCTGCCCTTGACGGTGAACAGGTTCATATTCCTGTTGTTGTGCACGTCCGCGTTCATTATGCCCTTTCGGGCGGGGCTGTGGAACATCGGCATGACGGGGCAGCTTTTTGTCGGGGCGCTGGCCGCCTTCGCAGTTCTGTTCGCCTTTGGTGCTAGCCGGTCTCGCTTCTTGGATCTGTCTCCCGGGGTTGTGATCCCCCTTATGTTGGTCGCGTCCACGCTGGGGGGGGGAGCGGTTGGAGCGATTGCCGGGTTCTTGAAGGGGAAGTTGAACAGCAACGAAATCGTGGTGACGATGCTGTTGAACTTCGTGGCCTACTGGCTGGTTGCTCATATGATCAAAGAGGGGGGTCCTTTTATGAATCCCGGAGGGAGAGGTGAGAGCTTTGAGCTTCCCCCTTCTGTGCACGCCCCTTTGATCATGAACGTCCCGTTCACGATCTTTCTTGCCCTCGGAGTAGCCGTGTTTCTGTACTTCATGTTCGCCAAGACCAGGATCGGTTATGAGATCAAAGCCCACGGACATAATCCCTCCGCGGCCAGACACGCCGGGATAAGCACGTTCAAGATACCATTCCTGGTCTTCACTATGGGAGGGGCCATAGCTGGTCTGGCCGGGTATCACTATTTCGCCGCGGTTCCCGGTGTCTACAAGATTTCGAGGAACTACGGTTACTTTGGCGATCTTGCCTTCTATGGGATAATCTGCGGATTGATTTCCCTCGGAGACCCCATCGCGGCGATTCCGGTGGCGCTGCTCTTCGGAGGATTGTCCGTAGGTGGCAGACTCGTCCAGGGAAGACTCCAGGTGGGCTTCGGCGTGGACTATGCGCTTCTCGGCGTTGTCATGATTGCGCTCGTCGCGTTCCAGTTCTTCTATCGCCATAGGATCGTTTGGGCAAGAGACACAGGGGGAAGAGACTAGATGTGGGATTTCATCGCCAGAAGCCTAGAAGCCTCAACGATTCTGAGCCTTGCCGCTCTCGGCGAACTCATCGATCAGCGGTCAGGGATTCTGAACGTTGGACTTGAGGGCGTGATGCTCTTCGGCGCCACCATGGGCTTCATCGTTGCCCAAACCACGGAGAGCCACTTACTCGGATTCTTGGCTGGCATTGCCATCGGAGGGCTGCTTGGCCTTCTCCACGGCTTCTTCTCCGCTACGTTGGGTGTCGACCAGGTGGTGAGCGGGATGGGCATATGGATCGCTGGCTTCGGCCTTACCACCTACATCGGCAACCCCTACACGGGGCCCTTGGGGATGGATAGAATACCGACGATCTTTGGTGTGTCTCCGTTCTTCTACGTAGGCATCGCACTTGTGGGCATTTCCTGGTTCGTGCTATCCAGGACGGGCCTGGGGCTGCGGATAAGATCGGTGGGAGAGGATCCATCAGTCGCGGAGGTCTCGGGGATTGATGTCACGAAGATCCGCTATTTGTGCGTGACCGTGGGAGGGATGCTCGGGGGACTTGCCGGTGCGGTCTACTCGTTGTTCTACAACCCGGTCTGGAACTACAACTTCCTGATGGGGTGGGGGTTCATCGCATTGGCTCTCGTGTTCTTTTCCATGTGGAATCCCCTGATTCTGCTCGTTGGTTCTTTGCTTTTCGGGACCCTGTGGCAGCTGTCGCTCAATCCGCAGCTCGTCCTGCCCGGCGTTCTTTCCAGGTACATCTGGAGAATGATCCCCTTTGCCATCACCCTAGGGGTGTTGGTGATGATTTCCACCAGGTGGTTCAGGCTCAGGTGGGGGGGCGCAAAGCCGGAGGCGCTGGGAGAGCCCTACATAACGGAGTGACATGCCTGTCCCAGGTCTGACTAGATTCCTCCGATAGGCTGCAGAAACACGCTGACCCGGTGCCCGGAGTGGCACCAGGGCTCGGTTAAGCCGTGAAGCGCTTTTTCCAGGTCGATGCAAGATAGCCAAGCTACTGTCCAAATGACGAAGGAGGTGGTTTGTGATGTACATGCCGAGTCCCGGACTCCCTGAGTTCGACTATGTCAAGCCCGCCTCGCTGGCTGAGGCCAGTCGCATACTCGCTGAAAGCCCTGACCAAGCACGTCCCTTCATGGGCGGCACCGACCTCTTCGTGCGGATGCGCGACGGATTGGTCCGTCCCGAGACGATGGTGGATGTCAAGCGTCTGCCGGGTATGCGGGCGATTCGGTACGACGAAGAGGAGGGATTGAGCATTGGCGCGGCGGCCACACTCAACGAGGTCGCCGGTCACCCGGTCGTGCAGACGCACTATCCACTGCTAGTGGAGGCGGCCAACTCCGTCGCCTCCTACCAGCTACGCAACCGCGCCACGTTGGGCGGCAACCTGTGCAACGCTTCCCCGGCCGCCGACACTGCCCCAGCCACATTGTTACTGGAGGGGTGCATGGTTCTCCACGGGCCAAGCGGAGAGCGGGTGGTACCGGCCGAGGAGTTCTTCCTTGGCCCGGGCGCGACAGCGATTCAGCCGGGTGAGTTCATGACGGGGGTTCGCTTCCCGATCCCACCGGCGGGTAGTGCAGGGAAGTATCTCAAGTTGGGCCGCAACAAAGCCGGTGATCTGGCGATTGCTGGCGTGGCGGTCCTCGGCTTCCCGAATGGGACAGGCTCCGGATATGGTTTCCGGATCGGCCTGGCGTCGGTGGGGCCGGTACCACTGCGGGCGCGGCAGGCGGAGCAAGCATTGGCGGCGAGCCCGCCGGGAGAAGGGGTTTTCTCGCTGGCAGCTGAGAAGGCCATGGGCGCCGCAGCGCCGATTGACGATGTTCGAGCCAGTGCTGAGTACCGCGAGGCGATGGTTCGCGCCCTGACGCGGCGGGCACTGCGTGAGGTTTGGGCGCAGATGGAGGAGGGCAAGTAAGATGGGAACCCATCCGATTACTCTGACTGTGAACGGCGCCAAGGAGCGCCTGAACGTCCAGTCAAACGAGACGTTGCTCCGGATGCTACGGGAGAGGCTGGCGCTCACCGGCACGAAGAACGGATGCTCTGCAGGCGAGTGCGGAGCGTGCACTATCCTGATGAACGGGGAACCGGTCAACTCCTGCATGGTGTTGGCAGTGGAGGCCGACGGCGCTGAGATCGTCACGGTCGAGGGACTGGCCGAAGACGGCCAATTGACGCGGGTGCAGGAGGCATTTGCGGAGCATAACGCTGTGCAATGCGGTTTCTGCACGCCAGGCGTGTTGATCTCTGCCCATGCCCTGTTGGAGCGCAACCCGAAGCCCACTGAGGAGGAGACAAAGCTGGCGCTGGTTGGCAATCTATGCCGCTGCACCGGCTACCTGCGCCTCGTCGAGGCCGTCCAGACGGCCGCGGAGGAAGGCGGCCCGAGTGCGTCGATGAAAGGAGATGTTTGAGATGACGGCAAACGAAGCGACATCCACGTCCGATCCCGTCGGTAAGAGTGTTCGGCGGGTAGATGTGTTCGACAAGCTCACCGGGGCCGCCACTTTCACCGACGACATACAGTTCGGACCAAACCTGTACCACGCCCGCCTGGCGCGAAGCCCCCATGCGCACGCGGTGATCAAGCGCATAGACACGAGTAAAGCGCTGGAGGTGCCCGGTGTGAAGGCAGTGGTGACGGGCGAGGACGCGCCTGAGCTGGTCGGGATGTATCTCGTCGATCGGCCCGTCCTGGCCCGCGAGCGGGTGCGCTACTTTGGGGAGCCGGTCGCCGGGGTGGTAGCTACCAGCGAGTCGATAGCGGAAGAAGCGACTCGACTGGTGGAGGTAGAGTATGAGGAATTGCCCGCGGTGTTTGAGCCGATGGACTCCATCCAGCCGGATGCCCCTCTAATCCACCCCGATCTGGGTGAATACGAGGTGGTCCCCTTTATCTTCCCCGAGCCCGGGACGAACATCTCGGAGCACTTCAGGCTCCGGAAGGGGGATGTGGATTCTGCCTGGCCCAAGTGCGCCGCCATCGTGGAAATGACCTTCAGTCTGCCTCAGATCCAGCATGTACCGCTGGAGCCGCACGTATCGGTGGCCCTGTGGGAGGCTTCGGGTGAGGTTACGTTGTGGACCAGCACACAGTCGCCCCACGCCCAGCGGGACCTGATCGCCCAGAGCATCGGGATCCCGCATGGCAATCTGCGGGTGATGTCCCCCTACGTCGGCGGCGGGTTCGGCGGCAAGGCCGGTGTAACGATGGAGGCTTGTGCGGTGGTTCTGGCCCGGGCGGTCAAAGGGCATCCGGTCAAGCTGCGCATGACGCGCGAAGAGGAGTTTGTAGGCACGACTATGCGTCAGAGCCTGGTGGCGCAGACCAAGATCGGCTGCGACGACGAGGGCAACTTGCTGGCGATGGAGACCGAGTACTACTTCGGCGGCGGAGCGTATAACGACTACGGCGTTAACATCGCCCGCGCGGCTGGCTACTCCTGCACCGGCCCTTACGACATCCCGAACGTGAAGGGCGATTCCTGCTCTGTGTACACTAACTTGCCGATCGGTGGGCCGATGCGCGGCTTCGGAATGCCGGAGATTCACTGGGGCATCGAGCAGATAATGGATCAGCTGGCCGAGAAGATCGGGATGGATCCGGCTGAGTTCAGGCGGCGCAACTGTGTCAAGACCGGCGATACCATTCTGACCGGGATGGAGATGCCTGCCATTGATCTGGTGGCCTGCGTCGACAAGGTCACTGAGGCCATCGATTGGAACAAGAGGGAGAAACCATCCGCCCCTCACAAGAGGCGGGGGAAGGGGATCGCTATCATGTGGAAGGCCCCGGCGATGCCCCCTAACCCCGGTAGCTCAGCCGTGGTGCGCTTCAACGAGGATGCGACGCTCAACGTGGAGATCGGTGCGCAGGAGCTGGGTCAGGGCGCTTTTACCGTCGCCGCGCAGGTCGCGGCTCAGGCCCTTGGTGTGCCGTTCGAGTGGGTGCGCGTGGTGGCGCCGATAGACACGAAGTATAGCCCGTACGAATGGCAGACGGTCGCCAGCCGCATCACGTGGTCGATGGGCAACGCGGTCAAGGCGGCCGCCGAAGATGCGCGTCGACAGATCCTCGAGCTGGTGGCGGAGGATTGGGACGAGAGTCCCGACGATCTGGACATCAGGAACGGAGTGGTCATCTCCTACAGGTCCGAGCGAGAGCAGCCGCTGGAAGGGATGGTGATCTACGGCCTGCCGAAGGAGGACGTGGAAGGGTGGAGGGGAGCGCCGATTGTGGGGCGCGGTAGCTTCATGCCCACCTACGTGACCAACCTGGATTTTGACACCGGCCAGGGCCCCCGTGCCGTGGTGCACTACACGGTCGGTGCGCAAGCCGTCGACCTGGAGGTAGACACCGAGACCGGTGAGATCGACTTCCTGAAGATCGCCAGCGCGTACGACGTGGGGAAAGCTATCAACCCCGACCTGATCATGACCCAGATCGAGGGCGGCGCGGTTCATGGAATGAGCTCTGCTTTTGAGGCTCTGCGCTTCGACGAGAGAGGTCGCCCTCTCAACCCGAGCATGGTGGACTACCGTATTGCCAGCGCTGTAGATGTCCCGAAGGAGATTCACGGCGACTACGTGGAGACGCCGCTGGAGGACGGGCCGTGGGGAGCACGCGGGGTGGGCGAACACGTGATGGTGCAGACCGCGCCGGCTATCGCCAATGCCATCAACGACGCACTCGGCATTCGGTTCAAGGATCTGCCGCTGTCGGCGGAGAAGATCTTCCTGGCGCTGCAGGAACGGGAGGAGAACGAGTAGGCTGGACTCAAGAGCTGGCCTCATCCAAGCGAGTCCGGTGAGCGCGTCGGCGCCAGAGGTGGGACCGTGGCAGAGCAGCTTCGCCGCAGCGGTCTCGATGGGGCGTCGTCATCCGGATCGGTGGATCCGGCGCGCCTGTGGTGACGGCATGTCGCAGACCTGCCAGGAGGCATTATGCAACCGTTAGAAGACTTGCGTGTCCTTGATCTGACCCGGGCTCTAGCCGGGCCCTATTGCACGATGATGCTGGGTGACCTGGGCGCGGAGGTGATCAAGGTGGAGCGGCCCGGTCAGGGCGACGAGAGCCGGAGCTGGGGGCCTCCTTTTGTCGGAGAGCCCTACGGGCCGTATGCGGGGGAGTCGGCCTATTTCATCTCCGTCAACCGCAACAAACGCAGCGTGACGGTCAATCTCAAGAGCCTGAGCGGCCAGGAGGTTGTGCGTCGGCTAGCCGAACTGTCCGATGTGTTGGTGGAGAACTTCCGGACGGGCACCCTGGATCGAATGGGGCTGGGATACGATGACCTCCGCGCTCTGAACCCGGGTCTGGTCTACTGCTCCATCAGCGGCTACGGCCGCACCGGCCCCTGGGCCAAGCGGCCGGGCTACGACTTCATCATCCAGGCCGAGGGCGGGCTGATGGGCATCACCGGGCCGGCAGAAGGGCTACCCTATCGGGTGGGCGTGCCGATTGTGGACATCACGGCCGGCATGTTCGCGGCGACGGCGATCCTGGGAGCCCTTCGGGCGCGCGATGAGACGGGCGAGGGTCAGCTGGTGGATGTCTCGCTGCTGGATGCCAGCGTGGCGCTGCTGACGAACGTGGGCTCCAATTACCTGGTCGGAGGAGAGCCCTCTCGCCGCCTGGGCAATGCGCATCCCAACATTGCTCCCTACGAAGCTTTCCGTGCCCGCGATCGGTGGTTCGCCCTGGCGGCGGCCAACCAACGGCAGTGGGCCAAACTGTGTGAGGTCATCGACCGGCCGGAGTTGAGGGCGGATCCTCGCTTCAACACCAACGAGGCACGCGTCTCCAATCGGCCGGCACTGCTGAAGGCGCTCGGTGAGGTCTTTGCTGAGCGCGATGCCGATGACTGGCTGGCCGCGTTGAGCGAGGCCGGGCTTCCCTGCGGTCCGATCAACACGGTGGCGGAGGTCTTCGATCACCCTCAGGCGGAGGCGCGAGAGCTCGAGCTGGAAGCGGAGCATCCTGCGGTTGGCGCAGTGCGCTTGGCGGGCTTCCCTTACAAGCTCTCACAGACTCCGGCGGAGGTGCGCCAGCCACCGCCCATGCTGGGGCAACACACGGAGGAAGTGTTGAGGGAGCTTCTGGGCTATCGTCCCTCGGAGGTGGCTGAGATGAGGGAGTCCGGGGCGATCTAGTGTCCATCCGGGAGGCTCTATGACTGCTGATGATCTCAACCAGCGACTTCTCCAGCTCCGCGAGGCGGCGCGACAAGGGGGAGGTCCTGAGGCGATCAAAGAACAGCACGCCAAGGGAAAGCTGACCGCCAGGGAGCGGATTGACCGTCTGGTTGACCCGGGCACGTTTGAGGAAGTAGATCGCTTCGTCACGCACCGGCATACGGCCTTCGATCTGGACGAGAAGCGGTTCCCGGGTGACAGTGCGGTGGTGGGCTTCGGCCGGATAGAAGGCCGGAGGGTCGCTGTGGCTGCGCAGGACTTCACGGTGATGGGAGGGTCTTTTTCTGAGGCGCAGGCACAGAAGGTCTGCAAGGTGCTGGATCTGGCTATGGGTTCTGGCGTACCCTTCATCGCCCTGAACGATTCGGTGGGGGCGCGCATTCAGGAAGGGGTGTGGAGCCTGGCGGGCTACAGCGAACTCTTCTGGCGGAACACTCAGGCCAGCGGTCTCATCCCACAGATCAGCGTGATGCTGGGTCCGTGTGCTGGTGGCTCAGTTTATTCTCCGGGACTGACCGACTTCGTCATCATGACTGAAGGCATAAGCCACATGTTCATCACCGGGCCGGAGGTGATCAAGACTGTGACGGGAGAGGAGGTAGATTTTGAGACGCTGGGAGGTGGGAACACCCACGCCAGTATCAGCGGGGTGGCTCACTTCGTCGCCACGGACGAGGATGAGGCGTTCGCTACGACGCGGAAGCTGCTGAGCTACCTGCCCTCGAACAACGCGGAGTCCCCCCCGCAGGTGTCGGCGCAGGACGGTCCGATGGTTTCCGATTCAGTACTGGACACATTGGTGCCTCGGGATGGAAATCAACCCTACGATGTGCGAGAAGCGATCACCAGCATCTTCGACCGGGACAGCTTCTTCGAGGTGCACGCCCGCTTCGCCCAGAATGCGATCGTTGGCTTCGCCCGGCTCCGGGGCGAAGTGGTGGGGCTGGTGGCGAATCAACCGGACCACCTGGCTGGTGTGCTGGACATCGACGCCTCGGATAAGATTGCCCGTTTTGTCCGCTTTTGCGATGCCTTCAACGTCCCGCTGGTGACCTTTGTGGACTGTCCTGGATTCATGCCCGGGACGGAGGAAGAGCATGGTGGAATCATCCGCCATGGGGCCAAGATCGTATACGCCTACTCGGAGGCGACAGTGCCGAAGCTTTGTGTTGTCATCCGCAAAGCCTACGGAGGGGCGTACATTGTGATGAGCAGCAAGCACGTCCGCACGGACCTGGTCTACGCGTGGCCGACGGCGGAGATAGCGGTGATGGGAGCCCAAGGGGCGGTCAGCATTCTCCACCGAAAGCAACTGGCGAAAGCCGAAGAACCGGAAGAGCTGTCTGCGCAGCTGGCAGCTGAGTTCCGTGAGCAGTTCGGCAACCCCTACGCAGCAGCGGCTAGCGGTCACGTCGACGATGTCATTCTGCCGAGCGAGACACGAGCGAGGTTGGCCGCTGCCCTCGACTTTCTGGGGGATAAGCAGGCGATGCCGCTGCCAAAGAAGCACGGCAACGTGCCACTGTAGGCTGTTGGACCGGTAGATTGGCAGGGGAAGCATGGCAAGTCGGCTCGTAACAGCGCTGGTCGTGTCTGGCCTGGGTATGCTGATGCTGTTCGTGGCTATGCTTCTCCTCTACGGTCTGATGTACGGGATGACCGTGCTCATCAAGGATCGCCCTCCGGCACGGGGACAAGGGGTTAGAACAACAGGGGATGGCGACAGCAGGGTGGCAATGGCTGGGAAGCGGGAGGCAGCGGTAGTCGCGACGGCGCTGGCGCGGGCGGAGGAGGAAATGAGCGAAGTCGGTGCACAGAAGGCGACGGAGGAGACGGTCAGTGCGTGGTGGATGCTGCATCACCACCGGCAACTAACGCGGGATCGGCGGAGCAGAGGCCTCGGATGAAACGATACCGGATCACACTGGATGACCAGACCTTTGACGTCAGGGTGCTGGGCGATCCGCGCCAGGAAGAAGTGCAGGTGGAGGTGAACGGAGAGATCTTCACGGTGGGCGTGGAAACCCCCTCAGCCAGTGTAGAAGCAACTACTGCCGAGCCGATCCCCGAGGCTGCGCCAGCCACGAGCGCGCCCATCCCCAGCGGCCCAGACGCTGCAGTCACCGCCCCGCTGCCCGGAGTGGTCAAGTCCATCGCCGTGCAACCTGGCGAGGAAGTTGCCGCCGGCGACCCGCTCCTTGTCATCGAGGCGATGAAGATGAACAACGTGATCCGCGCTTCCCGCGTGGGGACCATTGCCGCCCTCCACGTCGCTGAGGGTCGTCAGGTCGCCCACGGCGATCTCCTGCTGGAGTTCGCAGAGTGAGCAAGATACGATGAGCAATATGGACGCAAGCGCACTTCTGGGAGGGCTGCTGACCATTACCTGGCAGCAGATGGTGATGGTGGCCATCGGTGGAGTGCTGATGTTCCTGGCCATCGCCAAGAAGTATGAGCCCACGCTTCTGCTGCCCATTGGCTTCGGATGTATGCTGGGGAACCTGCCGGTCTCCGCCCACATGACCGGGCCGACGGGGCTGTTTGGGGTACTGAAGCGAGCCGGAATAGATACGGAGCTCTTCCCGCTCCTGATCTTCCTGGGCGTCGGGGCGATGATGGATATGCGCCCGCTTCTGAGCCAGCCTATCTTCGTCCTGGCGGGCGCGATGGGCTGCCTGGGCATCTTTGGGACGCTGATAGGCTCGGTCCTCCTGGGCTTCAACCTAGCCGAAGCGACGAGTATCGGCGCTATCGGGACCATAGACGGACCGACGGTGATATACGTCGCGGCCAGGTTGGATCAGCTCTTCGAGACGCCGGGGCTGGCAGCGGCGGTGGCGGTGACCGCATATTCGTACATGAGCCTGGTGCCCATCATCCAGCCACCGCTGATGCGGCTGTTTACCACCCGCTCTGAGCGGGCGATCCGCATGGCGTACGCTCCCCGACCGGTCTCCAAGACGGCGGTGATCGTTTTCCCTGTCCTGGTGACGGCCCTGGCAGCGGTTTTTCTGCCGCAGGCCGCGCCGCTGATCGCGACGCTGATGCTGGGCAATCTGATGCAGGAATCGGGGGTGGTGGAAGGGCTCAGCCGCACCGCCCGCGAGGCGATCGCAAACACGGTTACGTTGTTCCTGGGTCTCACTATCGGCTCGACGATGCAGGCCGATGCGTTTCTCAGCGTGGGCACTGTCAAGATCCTGCTGCTGGGCCTGGTTGCTTTCGCTCTAGACACGGTCGGCGGCATCCTGTTTGGGAAGCTGATCTGCCTGCTCTCGGGTCGCCGCATCAACCCCCTGGTGGGAGCCGCGGCGATCAGCGCCTTCCCGATGAGCGGCAGACTCGTTCAGCAGGTGGCCTGGGAGGAGGATGATCAGAACTTCCTGCTGATGCACGCCCTCGGCGCCAACACTGCAGGGCAGGTGGCGTCGGTCATCGCGGCTGGTGTGCTGATGGCGCTGGTATTTCCCATGCTGGAACCGTAGCGTAAGCGCAGGGTGGTATGATTGGGAGAGCGTAGGCTGCCCCCCGAGGCGGGAAGCGGGGACGTAACCGATGCGCACGACGGAAATCCACCTCCAGGCCAGTGTCCCATCGGGCGCTGTCCTGGCCGAAGGCCACATCGGTTCCACAGCCGCTGCCCTGTTGCCCTGCTCTGCGGTGCAATTCTAGCTTTCACGCCAGGAAGAAAGGCGGCTTGAGCTTCCTCTGTCAACGCGGGCACTCTTTACAACAAGCGTCCAGGCAGCGGCTGTGCCAATGGACAAAGCCTGACAGTTGCGACGTATGACTCACAGTTCCAGGCGGATCAAGTTCCGCTTCAGCATTCGCAGCGCGCGTTCTGGGTCGATGTGCCCGTACAGCCCCCCGACGATCGAGACCATGTAGTTGGCGTCTAACAGCACCTTCCCCCGCGGCCGCAGAATCCAACTCTGGCTCTCGTTGTACTGAGTGCCAGCGGCGATAAGCTTCAAGTCACGGGCGAAGTCGCCGTCTTCTTTGCACTTGTGGTAGATCGTGCCGCCGATCAGCAGTGTCGAGCAAGGCTGGTTGAAGAAGTTGACTCCGTACTGGAGGAAGTATGTGTCCGTCTCCTTGACGTATCCCAGATTGCGCCCCGTCGTCGCGGCTATGATCTCCTTCGCGAGGAAGGACCGGACCGCGTTTTCCTCTTCAGACGAGGGCAGCGCATGCGGGTTGGCCGTCAGATAGCTCAGGTAACGGTCCAGGTCGAAGTCGAGTCTGCCATCCCTCCGGACGACGAAATCGTCGAAGTCCTCCTCGGATGGTCGGAAGTCGGGATACTCCTGGAGCAAGAAGGATTCCAGGTCGCGCTTCATCGCGCCACTCTGAAAGCGCTCCAGCTCCTTTACATTCTCAGCGTCGTACGCGAGGCCGTACTTCCCCTCCACCCGCCGGTATGCAAGCGGCGTGTTGGGCGTCTTCAGAATGGTGCGTTTCACCTTCCGAACAGGATCGTCGCCCGGATAGGCGTAGAGCGGGTTGTCGTTGACGTTGGAGTAGAAGTCGGTGGTGGCCCCGCCGATGTCGAGGGCCATAATGTTGCCCAATCCCTCTTCGTCGCCGTATCCCTTGGCCAGCAGGTTTATGCCCCGGAACGCCGCGCGCGGCGTGGGGATGAAGGGGGCGCTCATGTACTCCTCGACCACATCGAACCCTTTGCCCCGGATAATGATCGTCTGGAACAGCTCGCGGATCGATTCGTTCACGGCCTCGATGTGGAAGGTGTTGACTTCCGGCATCACGTTGGGTGTGAGGCGAATATCCACTCCTTCGCGCCTATAGATGCGCTCGATCTCGGCGCGGATATCTTGATTGCCGGCATAGATAACCGGCACGCCGTAGCGGGCGTAGCTGGCTGCCTTCGAGAACCTGGCCAACAGGCGTGCGTTATGCAACTGAGTCTCTGTGTCGCCGCCGAAGTCAACGCCACCTGCTTGCAGAATGATCTCCGGTTGGTCCTTTTCGTAGATGAACTGCGCCTGCTCCGGCCTGAGTTTGCCGTCGTAGCTGCCGAGCAACTTGGCCCCGGCGGTGAGTGCTGCCAGATCGGCAGCGAAGCCGCTCTCCTCCGCGGTCAGGGCCACGGTGACCATCTTAAGCCCGCCCTTGGCGCTTGAACACGGCAGCTTGATGTCGAACTGCTCCATCGCGCGCCCCAGCGGCCCCCAGCTTTCCTCCCGCTCACACGCCTCCAGGACGCCCAGACCGTTCGCCAGCGAGAAACGCAGATCCTCCACAATCGTGGGGACGTACTCCAGATGGAAATCCTCGGTCTTCGTGTCGAATATGCCGATCTTGGAGAACGTGCTACCGAAGTCTACCACCAGCACCCTCTTGTCCTCCAGATCCTCTCGACTGTGGACGCCGATGTCCTGCCGCGCCTGTGCCACGACCTCTTCATCAACCGCCTCAGCCGTCTCTGTGATGTAGAGGTCTTCATCGGCGTGGCTGATCTCCTTATCGAAGAACCATGGACTCCGTTCGCGGACTGCGTCGACCCGCTCAATCTCATCCCGCACCTTGACGCCGTCGAACTCCTCAATCACGCATCCACCGTTGACAATCCTCGTGCGGCACTTGCCCACCATCTCATACCGCTTGTCCAGCACGGTGATCTGCGGTGCCTGGAGGAGGCCCACCTGGAGCGCCAGATCCAGCGTATCGGCGCTGACCATCCCACAGTGGCCGGTGGCGTAGTTCGCCTCGTCAATGAAGCCCAGAAGCATGGCCTCATAGTTGCGCTTTCGCTGCTCGGGCTCCTCTCGTTCCTCGGCTTCTGCTGGCGGCACAGCCCACTCGAAGTAGTTGTCCACCGTGACTGGACCCTCGTACCCGCCCAACAGTGCCAGGTGCAGGATGTTGTACATCGCTCCTTGTTTCAGCTCTCTCTTCCGGTTGAGCAGCCGGGGATCAGACCAGACGTCAGGACGATCATCTTTGTAGAAGTCCTCGAACACCTGCTTCACAATGTCGCAGCTTTCGATGACGTCCTCAGCCTTGGCTTCGTGATGGGCCTCCGAGAAGCTGACCACATGCACAATGTCGGGCTCTACGTACATCTGCCAGTAGGTGGACACCGCCAGGTGCCCCTTCGCCCGGTCCAGGTTCGGGGGGAAGTCAGAGAGCCCTCCCCGCGTCTCCTTGATGATGTGAAAGTTGAAGTGGCGGGTCAAGGGCTCGATCAACTCATACGCTGCCTGGAACTTGGCCAAGTCGTTGAGGCCTGAGGCGCCGGGGGGTAGGTCGTACATCATCTGCATAACGTAGTCCTCGATGCCCATCTTCAGCGCCGCCACGCCAGCGATGACGTGATCCGTCACCAGCAAGTCGTCGGTGCTGTTACGGAGCTGCCATTGATGCGGATCGTTGACCTCCAGGGCCTTGCCCCGTTCCGCCCACCAGCGCATGACTTCGAAGTGCTCGTCGAAGCTATCCCGGATCGATATAGGGCCGCGCCCATCCAACTCGTTGTAGAAAAAGATGGGCACCGCCGGGAACGGCATGTTGAAGGCCCCTTCGAAGAGCTTTGCTAATTCGACCAGCTCATCGGTGCCGGAGTAGATGCGCGTCATGGGGTAGTTGCCCCTCTGAGTCGCCTCCTTTAGCCGGGCCAGATCCTCTCTGGATCGGATCGGGACACCACCCTGTCCCTTGAGATACTTGTCCGGGTCCTCTTCGCCCCGCACGAACTTAGCCAGATACTCCTGAGAGGGCTGATCGGGGGCGAGGGAGACGATCTCCAGACACCCGGCATTGGCCATCTTCTCGACCGCCTCGATTGTCGGCTCTATGCTGTCGGCCGCCACGCCAATGTGGGCTCGAATGATGGGACGGTCCTCGAGCTCTCGCACCTGTCTGACGCGCTCCAGAAGTGAGTCGGCCCACTCAATCTCATCCGGTTTCAGCACCACGAACTCGCCCTTGGCGAAGGCCTCCAGCTCCTCCATACCCACGTAATCGTCGACCACCAGGGCGAAGAAATCCTGGAAGGCTGCGATGTCGCTGTAGTTCTCAGCAATTTCCTCCAGATCAAAGTGGCGATCTTCCGTTGGCGAGAACTTGTCCTCTAACACCGGGAGGCCCGTCATAGCGCGTACCAAATTCGCTGCTGGCCGGAGTCCTCCAAATGCGTACCGGATGCCGCTCTCTTCGGGCAAGAGGTCATATCGGGCAGCCTTGGTGATGAACTCGCTGATGAGCTTATCAACGTGCAGGTCCCCCAGGCGCATCGAGATGGCCACCACTTCGGGCCGGGATTCGCGGATCTTATTGATCACATCATCAATCGCCACGGCCGGGCCCAGCTTGACGGCCATATACCCCTCGCCTCGATCCTCCATCCACTCGGCGAACGTCTCTACGCCCAGAGAGTGGACACAGTCTCCGATGGAGCCAGCCAGCACGCGCCGTTTTCTGTCAAGTGTATCTGTCTCAGTACTCACGGTACCGCCTCCTGTGCGATGTCTTTGGCGCCCTGTTGTAAGGTGCGCTCCAAAATAGCCCGAGGATGTGCTCCATCACACCCTCTGCCTTTCGTCAAGGGTGAAATCAATCAGCGCTTCCAAACTGTTCAAACCATATGCTTGTGGCGTTCGATCGTTGGTCTCATCTCCTCCGGTTTCGTCCCTCAACCTCTGCCTGGCCCAATTGACGACCTGGTCCATCACGGGGGTCTCCACGTTGGCCAATCTGGCAATGGCCTGGCTCACGGCCAGTCCGTAGGGCACGTCCTCCGCCAGGTAGCGCGCGCCGAATGCGGGCGCGAACTGTCCGGCGGCCATCTCCTTAACCGGAGCCCTCAGACCGGCGTAGGCCTTGTTCGTTGCGAAGGCGCTATGCAAGCTGGAGCTATCGCGGATCGCGTCCCCGTAGGATCGAACCAGCCAACCCTTCAGATCATGGACACCGGACAGGTCCAACGATGAATTCGCCAGGCAGGCACAGATACCCTGAATCTCCTGGCTCAGCTCGCCCAATATCTCCGCCCCTTCCTCACTCAGTCCCTGATAGAATAACGGGATATGGTCCTCGTCGAAGGTCTCCCCATCCCAATCGGCGAAGAGGTCGTACATGATGCCAGGGTGGATGATCTGTCCTGTATTGGCCAGGGTGAGGGCCAGCATACTCCCTGCGTCTCCGATGGGAATTCCCACCATCTTCTCCAGCAGGGGAGCAATGAGACCCAGATGGGCCGCAGGGCGGCTCGCCCCGTCGACGATCTTCTTTGCTCCTAGCACGTCAACGACACGACCATACTCGCGGATCCGACAGGCCCAGGGCAGCGTCTGAAGGCCGAACAGCCTGACATCGGGACGGCCGAGCTTAGTCAGGACCCAGGCACCGCAGTAGTCAAAACCACCTCGAGCCGGGATGGCGCCCACCCAGGCGCTCTCGTCGAGGAAGGGTGCAATCTGGCGCAGGGTGATCTCGTGGGCAAAGGCTGGCACCACCAGTACGACAATGCTTGAGCCCGGAACCACGTCTGCGGCATTCTCGCTCACCCTGTGGGGCCTTCCCGTACTTTGCACCGCCCCCCTGACCTCAATTCCTCCACGGGTCCCGATACCCTCGCGCAACCTCTTAGCCTCGTCCCTGAAGGATGAATACAGGTCCACCTTGCACGCCATGTTGCCGCTGGCGACAGAAGCTAGTGTCTGCGCTCCGTTTCCTCCGCCACAGATGGTGATCTTCTCCACCCTCACTGCTCGTCACCGCCTTTTCCTGACACGAACCTCTCGTAGATTCCCTGGCACGGAAGCCCATGGCAGAAGAGCATAGTGCGATCGGCGGGCAAGAAAATGCACGCCGCAATGGTGGCTGAGTCACATCCTGCCATCGGATGGCGGCAGACGGAGGCCAGGGGACCGTTATGGGCTGCCATCAACCCCCGGGCGAAGGCGACGTCGATCTGACCGTCCGCCGCATGCAGCGCCTCCGATACCTTGTCATAGCGGTAGAATGTGTTGCCCTTGACAGGGGGCGGGCTCAAATCGGTGAAGTGGCGTCGCAAGGGGGGGCTGATGGGGTGATTGGTGTTGACCAGCGTGCCGTCTCTGGTACTGAAGAGACCGTATGAGGTGTGTCCGCTTTCGAAGACAGCGACCTCACCTTGTGCGTCCGCCATAATTAGATGGTTCCTCCCCAGCCTGGGCACGGATCGCAGGTAGTCCACGGCTGGGACCACCGCGTCATGGTTCTCCAGGAGGTGCATCATCAACGCGTAGTCCGGCAGTCCCGGCCCCATCTGGGCGGAAGCCACATGTGTGTCGGCGACGGCCAGGCCCACCTCGTTGATCCCGCCGCAGTAGACCCCGGGGCTTCCAGCGCTGCCCGCACACACGTAGTGGTAGCCCGCAGCGGGCTGAACGCAACTTACTGTCTGCAAGGGAAGGTGCTCCAGACGATAGTCCCGATTCTTGGCCATGATGGGAAGGCCATCAACGGTGGGTGACCCGGTAGCTGCCCACGTGGTGCATCCTTCCCCCATCGCGGCGGCGCGGGTGAGGAGGTCATCACGCAGGTAGGACACCAGGTCGTACCTGAGCAAGCGCTCGAATTCGTACCCCAACGACTCAGCCTGGCCGCGGATGAAGGCTACCGCTGCCGGGCTGTGCGTCATCAGTGCTTCCTGTGTCTCCGAGACCAGCGTCTCAAACCGCGTGTCGCTTCCGCATCGATCAATCTCATCCAGGCAGGCCCTGATGGTTTCGTCGATGAGCGGGCGCAGCATCTTGACCTGTGCACCGTGCTGTCGCCCGATGGTGTAGTGATCGCCCTGTAGCCTGAGCACGATTGGCCCGTCTACGCTGGGAATCGTCTCCATCGGTGAGGTCACTGCTTCCTCTCCCCTGTATGGTCAGAGCCTGGGTCTCTTGTCACTCGGACGCGCCAGCGAGAGTCGCTGGAGCAGGGCGCTCCGCTCATGGCTAGCACAGATGGCATGCCACGCGGTGACCGTCGCCTATCGTGACGAACGATGGTTCTTTCTCTTCACAGGAGCTGCCACGCCGCGTGGCAAAGCATCGGGTGTGAAAGCGGCAGCCCGGAGGGGGATCAACGGGACTGGGGACGGACCCTTCCAGGATGATTCTCTCACGTCGGTGAGTCTTGTCCACCGATGGAACAGCCGCCATCAGGGCTTGAGTATATGGGTGGGCCGGGTTTCCAAATACCTCATCGGTCGGACCCACCTCGACAATCTTTCCCAGGTACATGATGGCTACCCGATCGCTGACGTAGTGCACCACGCTAAGATCGTGGGCAATGAAGAGATAGGTGAGGTTGAACTCCTCCTGCAGCTCGTCCAACAGATTGATCACCTGCGCCTGGATGGAGACGTCCAGCGCAGAGACGGGCTCGTCACAGACGATGAACCTGGGCTGCATCGCCAAAGCCCGGGCAATGCCGATGCGCTGTCGCTGCCCCCCGCTGAACTGATGTGGATAGGCGTCGATGCGACGCTTGGGTATGCCCACCCGCTGTAGCAGCCGGACAATCTCCTCTTCGCGGGCTGCGAATCCGCGGATCCCTCGGTTCCGCAACGGAACGGAGATGATCTGTCGCACCGTCTTTCGAGGATTCAGCGATGAGTAAGGATTCTGGAAGATAATCTGCGTCATGCGGTAGAAACTCAAGCCATCCGGGGGGACGTTTCGTTGAGTCTCCGCCCTGTCGTCGAACAGAACGGCCTTCTGGCCTGCCTCATCGTCTTCCAGCGAACTGCCGTGGTAAAGCACTTCGCCCTCCGTGGGTTCGTAGAGGCGGGTCAACACGCGCCCCAGCGTCGTCTTGCCGCAGCCGGACTCGCCAACCAGCCCGACGGCCTCGCCGGGATAGATCTTCAAGTCGACGCCATCCACCGCTTTCACCCACTGGTCTTTCCGCCCGGCCAGGAGCTTGACCAGCACGCTGTGGCGTATGGGGAAGTACTTCTTGATCCCTCGCGCTTCGACCAGAGCTTCTCTTGACAAAGCAGGCCTCCTCTACCACCGCCTCGCGCCTGTGGGGGCTAGTACATAAGGCAACGGACCAGGCGACCCTGGTCCAGGGCTCTTAGGGGGACTCTCTCAACCTTTGAGCATTCCGGCAGACTGCGGTCACATCGTGGCGCGAAAGGACACCCTGGCGGCAGTTTGGCTAGATCAGGCACCAGACCAGGAATTGGCATAATTCTCTCCCGTCTGTTGCTGATTCTGGGCAGGCAGCGCAACAGCCCCTGCGTGTATGGGTGCCTGGGGTCCTCGATGATCTCGTCAACCGCACCTTTCTCCATGAGTTGGCCGGCATACATCACGACGATGCTCTGACAAAACTCAGCCACAACGCTGAGATTGTGGGTGACGAGGATGATGGCCGTGCCGTGGTTCCTGTTGATCTTTTCAAGCAAGTCCAGAATCTGTGCTTGTATTGTTACGTCAAGGGCCGTCGTCGGTTCATCCGCAAGCAGGATGCGTGGCTCACATGCCAGCGCGATGGCCGTCAAGGCACGCTGCTGCATGCCGCCGCTGAACTGGTGCGGGTAGCGGCGCGCAGTCTGGGTGGGCACAGGGATTCCCACGTCCCTCATCGCCTGCAACACCCGTTCCCACTCTGCCTCCCTGGCCTTCCGATCGAAGAAGCGGGGAAGAAGCCCGGTCGAGGGTGGAACGATGTGGTGAATCCTCAACGACTCACGAATCTGGTCGCCCACCAGGAACGCTGGGTTCAGCGTCGTCATCGGATCCTGGAAGATCATGGCGATGTCTTTGCCCCGCAGCTGACGCATCTCCCTGGCTGACATCCTGAGGAGATCCTCACCCCAATAACACACCTCCCCGTCGACGATCTTTCCCGGGTGGGGCACCAGGCGAAGCATGGAGAGCAGTGAGACGGTCTTTCCCGATCCGGACTCCCCCACGATGCCAAGCCTTTCCCCCTCGTGCAAGCGAAGGCTCAGACTGTCGACGGCGCGCACCAGGCCACGCTGTGTGGGAAACACCGTGGTCAGGTTATTCAACTCCAACAGGGTGGCGGCAGAGTTGTCCGTTGCCCGCCCTTGCACGTCCGGGGGTGTCTGATTGGTGCGAGTGCGCTTCACCATGGTAGACCCCCCTCATCATCAACCGCTTCGATGATCTCATCAAGCTGCGCTACGACGCTCGGGGGCAGAGCAGGAGGCTGATGCTCTGCCAGCAGACGTTCCACCGTTCTTCTGGCCCTACTCTCCAAGTCCGGCGCTCCCTCTGCCCGCCACGCCTGCCTCGGTTCGTGCTCGATCAGCTCGCAGGTCAGGAGTTCGTCTCGGTAGTGCTCAAAGGTGTGATCCTCTGCCACGAAAGAACCCGCCGGTCCCACCTGCTTGATGAGGTCGATCGCCAAGGTCTGGTCCTCGACGACGATTCCGTCAAGACACCGTTGAACCATGCCCACGAGGGCATCGTCGATTACCAGTTGTTCCAGGCTGAAAGACATCTTCGTCTCCAGGGTCGAGAGATTGACCAGATCTACGCCTGCCAGGGCCGGTGGCAAGAGCGTCATCAGACGCTCCATCACGCTCTGAGCGCCCGGCTGATGGGCATCGCTGCCACTGCTCACGACACATGGCACCCCGCAGTGCCGAGCCAGCTGAGAGACTGCCACGCCCAACAGTCCGATTTCCACGGCGCCGGAGAGGTTCGCGGCATTGCGCATGTCCGGTACCGAGGATGACATGCCGTACACGACCGGGGTGCCTGGATCAACCAGTTGCGCAATGGTCATCAGTGCCAGCACTTCGGCATGGGTGATCACCAGTTCACCTGCCAGCGTCACGGGTGCTGTGAGGCCAGCTATGGGATGGGCGTGAAGTGTCAGCGGCAGGTGCCGAGAGGCGAAGGCCTTGAGCACTGCGAGCTGGCTCGAAACAAGTTGCAGAGGAGACGTAGACTCCGCCAGGGCAGTGATCATCGGACGATCCGTCAGCCGCTTCTCGCCCCCCACGGCGATGGCAACCATGGCCAGCACGGCCTCAATGAGTCCTTCATTGAGGCAGACGTAGCCCAACGGCTTGATTGTGTTCGCCAGAGCAAGCCTGACGGTGTGCACGTCGACCGTGTTGGCAGGCACGTCTGCCGGTTGCACTGCCATCGTGCTCACCCCGTGCACGTTCGCTAGACCGTCCGCCAACCGGACGGCATCCGCTGCATCTTCGACTGAGGCCTCGCGGCGCCGCCCGGTATCCCGGTCGAGCAAGGCCGTGGCACCGCTGGAGCTTCGAGCGTAAAGCCGACCGGTCCCCAGGACCATGGCCTCTTCGCCCAGTCGGTTGTAGAGGGTGACCACTGCAGGTGCCTTGGACACCGCATCCGCGACCACCTGGCCGGGTATCGTTACCCGATTTCTCCCATTCTCGCGGCAGACTTGAGCCCCCGACTCCGTCAGCAGCGTGACTACCTCGGCGTCGTGGATCACGAGCCCTGTCTCGGCGAGGATGCGAAGTGCGTGTTCGTGCACCCGCGCTGTCTCATCCTCGCTCAGGACACTCTGGGACGCGCTCCCTGGTCGGTTCGTCCTCAGTCTGGCCAATGGTCTCCCCTTACTCGATTCTCAGTCTTGGATCGAGGATATCCCGCAAGCCCTCTCCGAAGACGTTTATGGACAGAACCAGGACTAGAATGGCAATACCTGGCAGAGTCGAGGCCCACCAGGCAGTGAGCAAGTAATCTCGTCCGGCTGCCACCATCGAACCCCACGCCGGTGTGGGGGGCTGAATCCCCAATCCCAGGAAGCTCAGACTCGCTTCCATGATGATCATGTATCCTGTGCGAAGAGTGGCCAGAACGAAGACCGACTGCACGATATTGGGCAGGATTTCGCTTGCGACGATGACCAGCGGCGGCTGTCCCATCACCTTGGCTGCCTGGACGTACTCCTTTGTCTTTTCCGACATCATCTCTCCTCGCACCAGGCGGAAGAACTCGACCCACCCCTTGAACGTCAAGGCCATGATCAAGTTTGCAAACCCGGGACCGAGAAAGGCCATAACGGCTATCGCGAAGATCAGGTATGGGAAGGCGAGCAGCAGGTCGGCGAAGCGGGATAGGACGTTATCGAGGGCCCCGCGGTAGTAGCCGGCCAGTGCTCCCAGTGTGGTCCCGGTCGCCACCGAAATGCCCACCGCAAGCAAGCCAACCAGCAGGGAGATCCGGGAGCCGAAAATGATGCGCGTCAACAGGTCCCGCCCCTGGTCGTCTGTGCCCAAGGGATAGGCTGCATCGCCGCCCTCCGACCACATCGGCGGCTGAAAACGCACCCGGAGGTTTCCCTGGGTAGGGTCGTACGACGTGACCTGCGGGGCAAAGACGGCAGCCAGGACGTACACCAGAACTACGATACCTCCCAGTATCGCCAGCGGGCGGGTGCGGAAGCGCCCAAGCAAGTATGCAAGGTTGCCACAAAGAAGACGAAGCCGCACGTCCAGGACGTGTATTGCGTCCTTGATTGGTTTCTCAGCAGCGGGTGTGAGCTCCATAGTCCTCCTCGGCTGACTGTCTCCGGCGTCCGATCAGAGGGTCATCTTGGGGTTAAGGTACGTGTAAAGGACATCCACGATGAGGTTAGCCACCACATACGTGAACGCATAGACCATCACGGTACCCTGTATCAAGGGAAAGTCTCGGTTGAAGATGGCGGACACGACCATCCGTCCCAGGCCAGGCCATCCGAACACCGTCTCCACAATCATGTTCCCGCCCAGCAAGGAACCCACCTGTAGGCCCACAACCGTCACAGTCGGAATCAGGGCGTTGCGCAGCGCGTGCTTCATCACCACCAAGAACTCGCTCTGCCCCTTGGCCCGTGCGAAGGTGATGTAGTCCTGCCGCAAGATCTCGACCATGCTGGAACGGAGCACGCGGGCAACGATGGCTGCCACCGTCGCGCCCAGCGCCACCGACGGGAGGACCAGATGCTTCAAGCTGCTGATCAAAGCCGCCTTGTTGCCGGTCAAGATGCTATCCAAGATGCAGAAACCCGTGACCTTTTCCAGCCCAGCCCCGAAGCTGACACGTCCCTGGACGGGGAGCCAGCGCAAGCGTACGGCGAAGAGCAGGATTAGAACAATGCCCAGCCAGAACGCCGGCATAGAAGTGCCGATGAAGGCGCCCGCCATGCTGAATTGGTCCACCAGAGAGTTCTGCTTGACGGCGGATACAATACCCACCGGGATGGCAACGAGAAGGGCGAAGAGCAGCGCCCCTCCGGCCAGTTCGATAGTTGCCGGCAGGCGTTCCGCGATGAGCTCCCTGACCGGCCGCTTCTGGATGTAGGAATAGCCGAGATCGCCACGCGCAGCGTCCCTGAAGAACAGCCACAGCTGGACGTGAAGGGGCTTGTCCAGATGGAACTCCCGTCTCAGGTTCTCGATCTCACCCACGCCCACTGCTCCACCTTGGCCCATCATAATATCCACCGGGTCGCCCGGCGTCAGCCGCATAAAGAAGAAGACCATGACGGCAACGCCGAACATAATCGGTACGGTGATCAGGACTCGCTCCAGAACCTTTATGGCACGCATACGATACCCTCACTTGACGACTCTTCTGGCGATCACATCGAGGCACCCGTGGTCGCCAGCGAGCACGGTGTCAATACCTACGACGGTCCGGTCACCTGAGGATCGATCGGGGATCAGGGCGCAAGCGGGCCCTGATCCCTGATCGTCTAGACCAGCCAACGTGCTGACCCGTCAGCCGGGGATCACTCCCCAATGCATACGTCGTGCAGGTTGATCCGGCTGTCGGAGGCTGGCTCCCAGTTCTGAATGTCGTCCAGAGCGGCCTCGGCCTCCTCCGGCAGAATCAAGAACACCGCAGGTGCCTCCTCGTACACAATCTCCTGGGCCTCATCGTAGATCCGCTGCCGTTCCGCCGGATCGCCCGTGGTCTCGCCTAGCTTGATGAGCTCGTTCACCCGCTCGTTGTCGTAGGTCGAGAAGTTGCCACGTCCGTAGGGCTCCCCTTCTACCTGCCCGTGCCATTTCGCTTCGAAGTGTCCCACGGGGTCGAAGGCCGAATCTCCCCAGTCATCCAGATACGCGGCGCGTTCGCCACCCAAGAGCATGGGCTTCACGACGCTATACTCCCAGAATCGAACGCTAGCATTGATGCCGATTCCGCGGAACTGATCGGCCACTGCCTCTGCCAGCGGTCGCCAATCCTCAATCGTATCAATGGTGAAAGCGAAGGGCTGGCCATCTTTGTCCAGGGTGCCGTCGTCATCGGAGTCCGTCCAGCCAGCTTCCTCCAGCAACGCCAGCGCCCTATCAGGATCGTAAGGGTACGGCTCCAGATCCTCATTCACGAAGTTGTTGTACGGTGATAGAGGACCGGGTAGAGCGACAGCGCGACCGCCGTAGATCGCATCGATGATCAGCTCCTTATCGACCGCGTAGTTCATCGCCTGGCGCACCCGTACGTCGTCGAAGGGTGGCATGCCGACGTTCATCTCCATCCACTTGGGCTGAGTGCTTGGCGCCGTCTTGACCTGGACGCCCGGCGTCTGGGCCAAGGTCTCGATCATCTCCGGTGGTGTGGATTGGATGATATCCACCTCACGTGCTAACAGAGCCGCCACCCGCGACGATGCCTCCGGGACTACCCGGAACACGGCCGTCTTCACACAGGCTGGTGCCACCGGCTCCAGGTCCGGGGCCCCGCCGTAGTAATCGTCGAAGCGTTCCATGACGATCTCTTCCATACCTTCGGCCGACACAAACTTGAGGGGCCCTGTCCCGATAGGATGCTGGACGAACCCCTCGGTGCCAACCTCCTCCAGGTAATGCTTTGGCACAATCTGTTGATGAACGAGCATCTGCATAGCTGGCGGCCACGGGCCGCTGAAGTGCATCACGGCCTCATACTCACCCGTCTTCTCAATCGATGTGAGAGGGGCGATGAGGCCCTTGCGAGGAGAGGTGTGAGGCTCGGGATACTCGATCTGGTTCTCCTTGATGATCCGCTCGAAGGTGAAGACGATGTCGTCCGCTGTCATCTCCTCGCCATCGTGAAACAAGACGCCTTCACGCAGCTTAATCTCCAGAGTCTCCTCATCTACCCATTCCAAGGATTCGGCCAACTCCAGATGAACGCCACTCCGGGTGTCTCGGGTGACGAGTCCGTCGAACATATTGCGGATCACCGTCTCAGATTCGCGGCTGCGATGATCGGCCGGATCTAGAGAAGTGGGAGCGGATGCCATTGCCACAATGATCGTGTCGCGGGCGGGAGGCGAGGTGGGTGTCACCACTACCTCCACGGTCTTCTCCACTTCCACGGTCTTCTCTACTTCTACCGTGCTCTCGACGACTCGCTCCACCTCTTCAACGGTAGGAGCGGTACAGCCGATCAGCGACGCTATCAGCAGTAGGAGGGATGTGAGTGCCAGAATGGTTCTCTTCGCATTGAACATGATACGTCCTCCTTTTTCAAGTCGTGATCCCAAACCGATGCGTCAATTCCGCTACCCTCTGGTCTGTGCGAGTCGTCACCCCCTTTCTCAGGTACGGGTCCTGTTGATGGGATACAGGTGATTCACAGCAGCTACGGATGGGTTCTGGCGCTGTCCACCTCCTCACTCTCTGATGCTCGCGTCGTAGCTGAGCACGCTAAGCGTAGCCTATGGGACGTCGTGGTGGGGGTACGTCCTTCGCCGCTTCGTCCACCAAGCCGCCAGATGTCTAGTCTGGGGGACAGGAAAAGAGCTGCTCTCGGGGCACAAAGCCAGGACTCGATGGTCGCCGGCGCACCTGTGATGGGAGATGCCCCCGGGCAGCCTCATCCGGATCCGATACGGAAGGGGCGGGGTTGCCGTCGCGCCGGGCTTCTCCATTCACATACCTCCACGTTGCTGAGGCTAGTCCTCCAGTAGCAAGCCGCTTTCCATGTAGGCTGTGTCTACATCGCGCAGGGCTGCTAGGGTCTCTTGAGGCCTGCCAAACGAAAGCGCAGCGACGAAGGCTTCGACCAGCGCGGTGGACGCAAGGGGAGACGCGCTGTGCCCCACGCCATCGGTCGTTACGACAAAAGCGTGGTCTGCGAGCTGGGCCAATGGAGAAACCTCGCTGTCAGTGACCGCGATCCTCGGGACCCCGTTCTTCTGAGACCATTCCATAGTCGCGACAATGTGCCGGAAGTACCTCCAGAAGCCAAAGGCGACAAGAAGATCGTCTGGTCCTAAGGCACTCTGCTCCAGCGACAGGGGTATGCCCCCGGTAGTGACCTCCTGGACGGAAAAGCCCATCACTTTCAGCGAGTGGGAGAGGAATACCGCCGGGGACGCCGAGAGTCCCCCGCCTACTACCAGGATGTGGCGGGCTTGACTGAGCTGTTGGACTGCGGCCTCAAAGGCCTTCGGATCGACCAGGTACATCAGGTGTTTGATGTTATCGATGTTCCTGCCGAAGACCTGAGCCAGGAGGTCGTCCTTGGGAACCGGAGCACGGAGGCGCTCCTCCAGCCGCTGCGCGGTGGTCAGCGAGCGGCTCATCCTTTTCCGAAAAACGGCTTGCAGGTGGGGATATCCGTCGAAGCCCAGCGCCTGGCAGAAGCGCACAACGGTCGCGGCACTCACACCTGTACGTTCGGCAAGCTCCGTGGCAGAGGCAAACGCCACGAGATTGTGATTGTCGACCATAAAACGGGCCACTTGCTTCTGCCCGCGAGGCAGATCGGGGAAGGCGGCGGTTATCGTGTCCAGGATACTTTCTCCGCGTGCCATACTATAGTATATCACAAAACTGCCAGGAATGCAAGACCCTTTTCGTATGCTCTAGGTCTGTAATGCCCCTTGCATACGCGAAGCCCGGCCTCCCCACCCTTCGCGGCGCCAGAGTAGATCGCTCCCACTACTTGATCATCTTTTTCTCGCGACCACTTCTCGAGAATCGTCCCAGCAATCGGAAGATCGCGGCAAGGGGCCGAGCTGACTGCCAAACGATTGGATACCTACTAGCGAACAGCTGGATCAGTCACACGTGCAGGAGCCAAGCGTGACCAACAGCTGGTTCCTGGTGAGTGACATGCTGGTGTCACAACTGTCATCACCGTCCACGACGCAGGCAGATGGAGTATGGACGTGCACGCGCCCACGTGGGTGTGACGTGCTGAGATCGGTTCACAAGGCACAGATTCTTCTGCTCTATGATCCGATGCCCCGACATCGCATCGTGCGACGAGTCACCACATGGGTCTACTCTACAATCCCGCTTGAGCCGGGTCGGAACCGGTACACCCGATTGA
>CAYVCX010000019.1:3297-41956 GCA_964450435.1 uncultured Anaerolineales bacterium | reverse complement strand
TACCGCTTGAGTCCACGGACAAGCCCCATCCGCTTGCGGTGGGGTAGTTGACTGAAACGGTAACTCCCTCAGGTCTAGTGCACACATGTGGAGCACGAGGCGCAAGGCCGGGCGAATGATGGGTCGAGGTTGTGTCTCACGCCCTGGGTTATGCGCTCTGCCCATTGGCTCTCAGATCGGTGGCAACGGGACGTATTCTAAACCACATTGATGCTCCTGTCAATTGCCGCGCGTCGCAAAGGGTAGTACACTATGGGCGACGTGCCTATGGATGCGACGGTGGAGGTTGGGTGAAGGATAAGGAGTGTGCTGTGGCGCAATTCCCGGTCGAACCCTTCAAGATCAAGGTCGTGGAGCCAATCCGCCGGACATCGGCGGAGGAGCGAGAGAAGATTCTGGAACAGGCGGGCTATAATCTCTTCTCGGTGGCGGCCGAGGATATCTACGTAGATCTCTTGACGGACTCCGGTACCGCGGCGATGTCTGACAACCAGTGGGCCGGGATGATGATCGGAGATGAGAGCTACGCGGGCTGCCGGAACTTCTTCAGCCTGGAGGAGACGGTCACCTCGATCACTGGGTTTCGCTATTTGGTGCCCACCCATCAGGGCCGGGCTGCTGAGAACGTGCTGTTCGCCTGCACGGTCGAGCCGGGCGACTTGGTTCCCAGCAACATGCATTTTGATACCACCCAGGCCAATATCATCGCCCGGGGCGGGGAGCCGGTCGATCTGATAGCTGATGAGGGGCTCGATCCCACGAGCCACAGCCCGTTCAAGGGCGATGTGGATCTGGAGAAGCTGGAGCGCTTCATCGTGGAGACCGGAGCTGAGAACATCCCGCTGGGGATGCTCACGGTGACAAACAACTCGGGGGGTGGGCAGCCGGTCTCGATGGCAAATATCCGTGACACGGGTGAGATCCTCCACCGCTATGACGTTCCGTTATTCCTGGATGCGTGTCGGTATGCCGAGAACGCGTACTTCATCCAGCTACGCGATCCCGAGTATGGGGACACGCCAGTGCTGGAGATCGCTCGCGAGATGTTCTCGTACGCGGATGGTTGCACGATGTCGGCCAAGAAGGATGCCCTGGTCAACATCGGGGGTTTCCTGGCCATGAACGACGAAGCGCTCTTTGAGCGGGTTCGTCAGGAGCTGATCATCCGTGAGGGATTTCCCACGTATGGCGGGCTAGCGGGCCGTGACCTGGAGGCTATGGCCCGCGGCCTGTGGGAAGGTCTGGACGAGGCGTACCTCTCGTACCGCATCGAGCACACCAAGTATCTGGCCGATCGTCTGGTGGAAGAAGGCATCCCGATCCTGGAGCCGCCGGGGGGACACGCCGTTTATCTCGACGCCAGAAGATTCTTGCCGCACATCCCTCAGCGGGAGCTTCCGGGCCAGGCGCTTGTCTGCGCCTTGTACCTGGAGGGGGGCATCCGGGGTGTCGAAGTGGGCAGCGTGATGTTTGCCCGCGAGGATCCCAAGACGGGGGAGATGACTTACCCGGAGTTGGAGCTGGTGCGCCTGGCAATTCCGCGCCGCGTCTACACGCAGGCTCACCTGGACTACGTCGTAGATACATGCAAGGGTTTGTACGAGAGTCGGGATGAGATAGGCGGCCTGCGTTACACGTATGCGCCGGAACTGCTGCGCCACTTTACGGCGCGGTTTGAGCCTGTGTAGCAATTGAGTGCGGGTAGGTGGGAGAACAGGTCTGAGAGACAGAGTCTCTCTAGTCGACCTCGCTTCCGCGAGAGAGGAAGGTGAGCACGAGGATCACGATCCCGCCGATGGCGAGCAAGGCCACCAGCTTCTGCCACGGGGCGGCAATCAGGGCCAACAGCCCGAAGCCGGCGCAAAAGGCCCAGTAGAGGGAGACGATGGTTCGCGTAGACAGGCCCAGGTCGCGCAGGCGGTAGTGAAGATGGCCGCGGTCGCCCCGGATGGGCGAGCGCTTACGGCGGACCCGGTCGAAGATCTGCCAGGCCACATCGACGATGGGGAGCCCCATGACCATGAGCACCGTCGCCGTCCGCCCGCCGGCGATGAGCCCGAGGCCCGCGAGCGCGTAGCCCAGGAAGAATGCCCCGGTGCTTCCGAGAAAGACCCGTGCTGGTGCCACATTGAAGGGGAGGAACCCGACCAGGGCGCCCATCAAGGCGAGGGGCAGGAGCGCGGCGCTTGTCTGCGGCTGTTCGGCGCGATAGCGCATATGGATGGCCAACACGAGGCACAGGATCGCTCCCACTCCGGCGGCAAGCCCGTCCAGGCCGTCCAGCCAGTTGACAGTGTTGATCATACCCATCACCCAGAGGACGGTCAATGGGCCGTAGATCAGAGGGCCCCAGGGGTAATCGTCCAGTCTGATCGTGCCGACGAAGGGGAGTGTGAAGCGCTCGAGCCAGAGGAGGGAGGCGAGGGCAATCAGCGATGCGACGAACTGGAAGGCGAACTGCGGCCATGGGGGGAAGTTGAAACGGTCGTCCAGCAGGCCGAACAGAAAGGCCGCGCCTCCGCCGATCAAGAGACCGCTTAGACGGCGGGCGTCGCTCTCGCTATAGCCGGCTGTAAGAATCCCACGCCACGCGGCCACACTCACGGCGGCGGCGAATGCCAGAAACACGGCTATGCCGCCAAGGCGGGGTACCTCGCCCTGGTGACGTCGACGGCCCCCCGGACGGTCGACGATATTCAGGCGCCGGCCAAGGTGACCGGCGAGAGGGGTCATGAGTGCCGCCACCCCCAGGGAGGTGCCGAAGACGAGGGCGTACTGGTAGAGATCCATCGGCGGATGGTCCGCAAGGTCCACGGAGCCTGGTGCGGGCTTGCGCTGAGGCCTAACCGGTGCCAAACAGGCGATCGCCGGCGTCGCCAAGGCCGGGGACAATGAATCCGGTATCGTTGAGCTGCTCGTCCACTGCGGCGAGGAAGAGCGGGACGTCAGGGTGGGCATCGGAGAGATGTTGTATGCCCTGGGTGGAGGCGATGACCCCCACGAACTTGATGCGCTTGGCGCCCCAGTCCTTCAGGATGTCCACAGCGGCGACCGCTGAACCCCCGGTGGCAAGCATCGGATCCAGGATAAGGGATAGATCTACGGTTGGGCTGACGGGTAAGCGAGCATAGTACTCAACCGGTCGGAGCGTCTGCTCGTCGCGACGAAGCCCAATGTGCCACACCTCGGCGTTTGGCATCATGTTCCACAGGCCCTCCACCATGCCCAGGCCCGCACGAAGAATGGGGACGAGACCGACGTGCTCCACCAGCCTCCGCTCCGGCGATTGGCCCAGAGGCGTCGTGACCCACGTATCTTCTGTCGCCAGGTCTGCTGTAGCCTCATAGGCGAGGAGGACGGAGATCTCCCTGAGCAACTCACGGAACTTCTTGGGATCGGTCCGCTGGTCGCGGAGAAGAGCCATCTTGTGTTTCACGAGCGGATGAGGCGAGATGTGCACTTGAGGCGTCATAGTTGACCTCCTAGGTAGTCAGGTGCCAATTGTACTGCCTAAGCAGGGGCTTGTCAATGGGTTGCTTTCCATCTCGACCATTCCCAGTATAATACTCGACGGAATGAGCGACCGGATCATCTCACCAGAGTCTGAAGAGGATGAAGTCCTCCTAGACCAGGCCCTGCGCCCGCAGCGTCTTCAGGACCTGATCGGACAGGACCACGTCTGTGCGAATCTGTCGATCCTCATCGAGGCGGCTCAGAAACGCGAAGAGGCGATCGACCATGTGCTGCTCTACGGGCCCCCCGGCCTGGGGAAGACGACTCTGGCCCACATCATCGCGCATGAGATGGAGGTGCCGATCCGCGTGACCTCCGGGCCGGCGATCGAGCGGACCGGGGATCTGGCAGCGATCCTGAGCAACCTCCGTCATAAGGAGGTCTTCTTCATCGACGAGGTCCATCGTCTGGGCCGCGCCGTGGAAGAGATTCTCTATCCGGCGATGGAGGACTTCGCTTTGGATTTCGTCATCGGCAAAGGGCCGAGTGCACGGTCCATCCGGCTCAATCTACCGCGGTTCACGGTCGTCGGCGCCACGACGCGCCTGGCGCTGCTGACCGCGCCCCTGAGGTCGCGGTTTGGAGCCACTTTTCGGGTGGATTTCTACGATCAGGAGGCTTTGACGGCCATCGTGCGACGGGCGGCCGGGGTCCTGGACGTGGAGATCGATGAAGGCGGCGCGACCGAGGTGGCGAGGCGCGGTCGGGGGACACCCCGGGTGGCGCTGCGGCTGCTCAAGCGCGTGCGGGATTTTGCCCAGGTCCGGGCCGATGGGCACGTGACCTACGAGGTGGCGTGTGAGGCTTTGGAGATGCTCAACGTGGACAGGCGGGGGTTGGATGACGTCGACCGCCGCGTCCTGTGCACCATCATCGACAAGTTCGAGGGGGGGCCGGTGGGTCTTGACACCATCGCGGCGGCGGTGAGCGAGGAACCGGACACGATCATGGACGTGATCGAGCCCTATCTCCTGCGCCTGGGCTTTCTGGATCGTACGCCCCGGGGCCGCGTGGCTACGGTCCGGGCATACAGGCACCTGGATCTCCCCTACGAGCCGTCGGAGCAGCCATCACTCCTGTGAAGGGCGGCGGTCTACCGCAGCAGGCCCGCTCCACGAAACACCCCCTGCAGCTTGAAAATCGAGGTCATTGATGAATCCCCAAGCTACCGAGTACAAGGTTCCCTACGGTCACTCAAGCATCACATTTGAGCTCCCTGCCGGTATGGAAGGGATGGAAGTGGTCTCCAAGCCGGCCCCGCCGTTGGGGGATGTGGAGGCGGCTGTCGAAGAGGCTCTGGCTCATCCCATAGGTTCGCCGCCCGTCCGTGACCTGGGGGGCCGGGGAGACCGAGTGTGCATCGTCTTCACCGACATCACTCGGGCCAGCCCGGACCACGTGCTGGTGCCGGCCTTGTTGCGAGAGCTGGAGGCCGGCGGCGTGCGGGATGAAGACGTCACACTGCTCTGCGGCATAGGTATGCACCGACCGTCCACCCACGAGGAGAAGGTGGCGAAGCTGGGCGAGGACGTGGTCGAGAGGTATCGCGTGATCGACAACGAGCCGCGGAATGCTGAGGTGCTGGTGGACCTGGGCACCACCGAGGGGGGCGTGCCGGTGTCGGCCCACGAGGCGGCGGTCGATGCCGACGTCCTGATGGCAACCGGGCTGGTGGAACCGCATCAGTACGCGGGCTACTCTGGCGGGCGGAAGACGGTAGCCGTCGGCGCGGCAGGGGAGCCCCTTATCGCATGCACTCACGGACCGGCGTTTGTGGATGATCCCGACACTCGGCTGGGACGCACGGAAGGAAACCCTTTCCACGATGCGGTCACCGAGGCGGCCGCGCGCGCTGGGCTGGACTTCATCCTGAACGTGGTGTTGGACGACGAGAAGCGGGTGGTGTGTGTGAAGGGTGGGGAGCCGGTGGCGACGCACCGCCAACTGGTGGAATTCGCCCGTTCCATCTACGAAGTGCCGATTCCTCATCGATTTGACGTGGCCATTGGAGGGGTCGGGTACCCGAAGGATGCGAATCTATACCAGGCGAGCCGGGCGGCCTCGTATCTTTTCTTTGCGCCGACATCCGTGGTGAGGCGCGGGGGGTACCTGATCGTGCCCGCTCGTTGTGAGGAAGGGGCCGGTGAAGGCGTGGGAGAGGAGCGATTCTTCGAGGCCATGCGAGATGCTCCCGACGTGCGGGCAATTCTGTGCGACGCTCGGGCGCACGGCTATCCGCCGGGGCAGCAGAGAGCCTTCGTCATGGCGAAGGTGCTGGAGGAAGCGAACGTGGTCATTGTGGGGAGCGAGTGCCCTGAGGTGGTGACCGCGTGCAAGATGGAGTGGGCCGAGACGGTAGAGCGGGCACTGGCGCTGGCGGCGGAGGATCTGGGGGATAATCTGGAGGTGCTGGTCGTGCCTCACGCGCTCCTGACGCTGCCCGTGGTCCAGGGGGAGGAGTGAGCTCGGTGAGAAACGATTTCCTTGCCCGTCTGCACGGCGGAGAGGTGATCGTCGCTGATGGTGCTATGGGTACCATGCTGCAGGCGGCAGGCCTGCCGCCCGGCACCTCGCCGGAGGGGTGGCTGCTGGAGAATCAGGAGGCCGTTGTCGGCGTGCACCGGGCCTACATCGAGGCAGGGGCCGACCTGATCTTAACGTGCACGTTCGGCGCGACGCGGGGACGGTTGGAGCGGAGCGGTCTGGGCGAGAAGGCGGGCGAGATCAATCGGCGGGCCGTCGAGGTCGCCCGCGAGGCTGCAGGCGATGAGGTGTTTGTGGCCGGGGACATCGGGCCGCTGGGGGAGTTCCTGGCGCCGCTGGGGGAGCTCGACTACGAGGAAGCGGTGGAGATGTTCGCCGAACAGGCTGCGTCCCTGGTCGAGGCGGGCGTAGACGTGCTGTACATCGAGACGATGGCGGCCCTGGACGAGGTGAAGGCTGCGGTGGAAGGGGCTTTTGAGGTGGCGAACGGCACGCCTGTGACCGCCACTCTCTCGTTCGACAGCCACGGCCGGACGAATATGGGGGTTCGCCCGGGCGAAGCGGCCGAGGCGCTACTCGAGCTGGGCGTGGATGCCCTGGGGGCAAATTGTGGTGCGACGCTGGAGATGACACTGGGTGCTGTGCAGAGGATGCACGAGGTCGCGTCCGAGATGCCCCTGATCGCCAAACCGAATGCGGGCAAGCCACGCATGGTGGAGGATGCGGTCGTCTATGACGCGGCACCAGGGGATATGGCGGCCTACGCCCGCAGGTTCGTGGCCCTGGGCGCGAAGATCGTTGGAGGCTGCTGTGGGTCAACGCCCGACCACATTGCGGCTATCGCCGAAGCGGTGCGGGCCTGAGGGCGTGCTCCCGTTGCAGGCGTACTGTGCAGATTGACGGCAGACAGCATCCTGAGGCCGGGCGTCGCGCTGGCGGCGCCGGGCCAGCAGGCGGCGCACGCGGGCGTGCCGCCGCCGCGTGATAGGGTAGAACCAGGCGATCGCCATCGCGCACAGCAGCAGGGCGCTGCCCACAGGTCCGGCCGCAATCCGTATGGCCCAAAGAGTCGCTGTGGACTGGCTGAACCGGGTGGCCGATTCGGGCGGGGCTTGATAGCCGAACCAACCGAGGACCTGAAGCCCCAGGAAGATGGCCACCGCACCGGCCAGCTTCCGGACGAAGTTCTTCACCCCGTAGTAGATCCCCTCCTGGCGCCGTCGGGTACGCAGCTCGCCCCACTCGATCACGTCGGGGAATATGGCGTCGGGCAGCACGTGCGCCGTGGATATGCCGAGGCCGGCGAGAACGCCCAGGACGACCACGAACCTCAATTGGCCCGGCTGAACCAGGATCACCGACATCTGGACAACGGCCCAGAAGCTCATACCAATGAGGTAGGCGACCCGCTTGCTCAGCATCCGCGCCAACCACGTCCAGAAGGGCAGCGCCACGACTGCGGTGATCAGCATGGGGCCGAGTACGACGGAGGCGAGGGCGACCTCGGCGCCGAACACGTTGGCCGTTGCCAGCAGATCTCCGCCCCCAACCCAATAGACCAGCAGTGTTAACACCCCTTCCAGGGGTGGGGTTCTTGGTGGCCCTTCAGCGACAGGTCTTTCCTGCCAGGACACTCCCCGCTACACGGACCAATGGATTGGGGTTGTCCCAATCGTAGCGGTTGACCAAAGGTTCGGGCTAGATCGTAGGTAGGTCTCCTACTCGAACCGGTACTCCGGTGCTCGGTTCGGCTGAGCCGTCGAGCCCTTGGAGATACTTGTGTAGGATATTCACGTCAAAGGTGATCCAATTCAGGGCGTAGATGCCCGTGGCGAAGCGGAATGGAACGTTATGCCAGGCGGTATGGGCCACGGTGCGGAGATTCGAGGGATTCAATGCCTGGTGCTCGAATCGTTCGCGGACGACAAGAGCCATGAGCGCGAAAGGGAGCGCCGCCAAGCCGCCGAACAAGGCTGCGACGGTGAGGTATCCCTGGCGCTGGGTGAAGCCGGCCGCCAGGGCTGCATCGATGATGAGCGGGGCCGAGACGGCCGTGGCCAAAGACGCCAGCAGGTTACAAAACATCCGGAAGCCGGTGAGCGACGTTCGCTCGTCGTAGTCGGACGTGATCTCCGGGGTGAGCGCGTAGAAGGGGACGGAAACCAGGGTCTGGAGGGTGTCGCTGATCATATAGGCGACGGTGACGTGCACCATCAACCCGAGCTGACTCTGCCAGGGGGGGTGCCCACCAGAGGAGCAGGAAGCTGATACCGAAAGGGAGGGCGAACAGGAGGAGGAAGGGCCGCCGTCGCCCCCAGCGCGTGTTCACGCGATCGCTGAGCGCCCCGACGAGAGGATCGTTGATCGCGTCCCAGATGATTCCCACCAGGGCGGGGCTCCAGTCCCACGGCATCAGTCAGGAATATGGCGTAGAAGACCTGACGCAGGGTGCCGAAGCTTGCCAGCGACCAATCGCCGCTGCCGTAGATGACCTTCGTCCAGAAGGGGAGCGATGGCGCGGGGCGCGCTGTGGACTGCCTGGCTATGGCTTCGGGGTCTGATGCCGCGGATGTCATTGAGTCTGCTCGTCTGTCTGGTGCTACGGGAGGCGGCGCCGGTAGACGCGGTGGCGCTTGTACCATTCTCCCCCGACGGCATTCACCTCCCCCATACTCTCGACGTTGGTCTCGGCTATCTGCACAAGATCCGCGTGCTCGAAGTCGAACTCCGAGACGCTCCTGGCCAGTTCAGTGTAGAGCACGGCGTTGGCGCCCACCCCCTGGTGCTCCGGGAGGAGCCCGACTCCATTGAAGTTGACCCATTTGGTGCGTCTGAAGTCCAGGAGGATGTGAAACCATCCGAACGGCCAGAGCCGCCCGTTGGCCCGCTGGATCCCGGCAGAAACGTCGGGATAGCCGATGACAAAGCCGACCACCTCGTCCGCTTTCGTCACCAGCTTGATGAGGCGGGGGTCGGCCGCGGCGAGGAAGCGATCGGCGACGGCGTTGACCTCGGCCTCATCGATCGGATAGTGTCCCCACCCGTCAGCGAAAGCCTCGTTGTTGATTCTCTGGACCTGGGGCACCCAGCGGCGGAGTTCGCGCTTGCTGGTGAAGGACTTCACCTCGAATCGCCGACGTTGTTTGACTTTCTCTGCAATATCGTAGAAGCGCTGGGGGAGGTGGTAGTCGCCGCTCAGGTGGGCGGAGAGGAAATCGATCTCTTTCTCGAAGCCGAGTTTCTCCAGGTGGGGCCCGTAGTAGGGGGAATTGTAGGGGATGCCCATGGCCGGTCGATGTTCGAAGCCCTCCACCAGGAGTCCATGCCCGTCGCCTCGCAACAGGCCTCGAGGGCCGATGATCGTATCCAGGTCACGATCTCGCGCCCATGCGAAGGCAGCATCGAAGAGGGCATACGTGACGTCGAGATTCTGGACCGCCTCGAAGTAGTAGAAAAAGGCGGTCTTGCTCCGCTGGACCTGATTGTAGCGGCGGTTATCGAGGACCGCGATCCGCCCCAGGGTCTGACCCCCTTGCTCGGCGACGAAGAAGTCGGCGGCTGAATGACGGTAGAAAGGGTACTTGTCCCGATTCAAGGCCAGCCTCATGTCGGGGACGAGGGGCGGCACCCATTGAGGACAGTCGCGGTAGAGCGTAAAGGGGAAGTTGATGAACTGGCGAATGTCTCGAGCTCGTGAGGTGTCGATCTTCCGCACGCGCATGTTGCCTCCGTTGAGCTAGCCGGCGACGAAGAACGCTACCGCGAGCACCCCCGGTCCGGCGTGGGTGACGATGGCGGGCGGGACGTCGAGGATGGGGACGGAAGGGAGGTCGAGCCGGGCACGCAGATCCTCCGCCAGGGCGTGGGCCTGATCCGGGGCGGAGGCGTGCATGACGCTGAGGTGGCCTGTGCCGTCGCCTGGTATCTGGTCGAGGACGAGCTCCTTCAGTCGGGCCAGGGCGCGTTTATGGGTCCGAGTGCGCTCGAATTGATCCGCCTGCCCGTCCCGTACGGTGAGGATGGGTTTGACGCGCAGCACGCTGCCGAGCAATGCCGCTGCACCGCCGATGCGGCCCCCTTTGGCGAGGTATTCCAGCGTCGCGACCAGGAAGTAGATGCGACAGCGGGGAATGAGATCCTGAACACGGGCCTCGATGGCGTCGGCGTCCAGGCCGTCCGCGCTCCACTCGGCAGCGAGCTGTACCAATGTGGCCAAAGGGCTCCCGATCACGCGGCTGTCGATGACGCGGATGTCAGCCTCGGGGAAGTCGGCTGCCGCCACGGTGGCTGATCGGACCGTACCGCTCAACTCGGCCGAGGGGTGGATGCAAAGGATCGGCTCCCCTTCCGGTACAAGGCGTTGGAACTGCTCAACAAAGAGGTCCGGCGGAGGGGCGGAGGTCTTGGGCAGCTCCCTGGAGCTCTCCAGCCGTGTCATGAACGTGGCGTGGTCAATCTCCTGGCCCTCAAGGTAGGAATCAGATCCGAAAATGATGACCTGAGGAATGATCGGTATGTCGTATCGTTCGGCTATGGCGTCGGGGAGGCCTGCCGTCGTGTCGGTGATGATCTTGACCATCGTCTCCGTTCCTTTCGCTCGCGTATTGACAGGTGTCCTGCTGGATATTCGAGTGGGCTGGCCCGGTCAAACAGTCTCGGCCAGCCAGAACCAGATGCCAGGCCAGAGCGCGGCGAGGTGCTGGCGTTGGCTCGGGCTGCAGCCGAACGAATCGGCATCTGAAACGGCCCCAATGATACCACGGAACGCACAGCTTGTCAGGCGACGGCGGTGGAGACGTCGACCGGGCTGCGCGTGGAGGGGTTGGCGGCGCCAGCTGGACTGGCGGGGGCTTTCTGGGTATACTGCTATCTCGCATGCGTTCTCTTGATGGGATTGACAGGTATTCGTGGAGGTCCCGGTTGGGTGGGGTGTCTCAGGTGGCTCGCTGTGGCGGGCGAGGGGTGGTGCGCTGATGCCTCTGGTGAAGCTGATGGTCGTCTTTGTGGGCATTGTGTTGCTCCTAAGGCGCGGCTGGAACCTGGGGGTGGTACTGGTGCTGGCCTCCGGCGTCGTGGGCCTGCTGTTTGCCCATCCGCTGCCGGCTGTCGGATGGGACGTCCTGGCGACGGGCGTCGACCTGCTCACCGTGCGATTGGCACTTTCTGTCGTGCTCATCATGACCCTGAGCGAGTTGCTGCGTCAGACTGAGAGCTTACGAGGGATGGTGGAGGCGCTCCAGGATCTGATTCCCAGCGGGCGTCTGGTCATCGCGGCGCTTCCCTCGCTGGTGGGACTGCTGCCCATGGTGGGGGGAGCGATGTTCTCGGCGCCGATGGTAGAAGAGGTTGGCGACCGGCTGGGCGTCGATCAAGAACGGAAGGCCTTCGTCAACTACTGGTTCCGCCACATCTGGGAGTATGTGTTTCCGCTCTATCCCTCGCTGATGCTGGCCGCAGCCCTGATGCGTCTGGAGACGCTCCAGCTGGCGAGCGCGACGTGGCCGTTGTCGGCCGCGGCTGTGGTGAGCGGGGCAGTCTTCGGACTGGTAGGGATTCCGAGGGACTCGCAGGATGGGCGACCGCTGGGTGGGCGTCTGGGAAGCGTGAAGGAGCTGGGAAGGAGCATCTGGCCTGTTGCTATGGTGATCATCCTCTCGCTGATACTGCCTATCGACGAGCGCGCCACGTTGATTATCGCCCTGGTGGCGACGATCATGCTGATGATGGGGGTCTACCGGGTTCCCCTAGCTGCGCTGGGCCGCATTCTTCGCTGTGGCGTTCCCTGGGAGAGTATCGTGGTGCTGTTCGGCGCGCTGGCGTTCCGTCGCGTGTTGGAGAACAGCGGCGCCGTGTATGCTGTCTCGGATGCTCTGACTCGATCTCGGATACCGGTGGCAGTGGTGGTGCTTCAGGTGCCTTTCATCGCCGGGCTGCTTACCGGGCTCTCGAGCGCCGCTTTCAGCATTGGCTTCCCGGTGGTCTTGCCGATGGTCGCAGCCGAGGGGGAGGCTGTGGCGCCAGGATGGGCGGCCTGGCTGATAGCGGGGGGATTCCTGGGCGTGATGTGTTCCCCTCTGCACCTGTGCCTGTCGCTCACCCGGGTCTATTTCGAAGCTGCGTGGGGGCCGATCTACCGCCGCATAGCTCCTGCGGTTCTGGTGGTTGGGGTCACCGCGACGGTGGTGCTGCTGAGCAGGCAGTACGGAATGGGACGGACTATCCTGGGACTCCTGGAGGAGATGGGCCTCTTTGTTGAGGCGGCTAGAGATGTACCACTTGCGGAGTTGCTGGCTTCGTGTTACAACTAGCGCGCAAAGGAGATATGATGCCCGTCATCCCGGCTACTGTGCTCAAGAAGCTGTACGTCGAGGGGTCGCTGCGCCTCCAGGATGGAGGTTTTGCGTTCGACCTGAAGAACGTCATCGCTCCGGCCACGATCACAGAGGTGGGCGGTCTTGACGTGGATGGCGAGAAGATCGATGATGCCCAGGTCAGCATAGTGCCGCCGAGCGGCAACTTGCGTCCGATAGGGCAGATCTCCTCCGGCCGCCCTCTGGTCTTCCCGGTCGGGGTGGTCGTCACGCTTCACGTGTCCGACGAGACGCTTGAGCCAGGGAGGCACGATCTGACGCTCCACGTCGACGTCAAGGAAATCGGCTCACTTGATATCCCCGTATCTGACCGCATCGTCTGACAAGCTCTCAGTAGACCTTCTCCATCTGCAGCTTCGTTCCTTGAGGCGGTTCTGCTCTCGCCCGTCGCGAGCCGGGTCGTGCCTTGCCGCGAGCCTGCTGCGGGCCGGTGAGGCACCCTCGAGCTGGCCGCCGGCCCGCTGGGACGCATCCGAGGCGGGTTCGAGGCCATCCGCTGGACCGCTGCCCAATGGATAACTCGCGCGCCGCACCTCGGTGGGCATCGGTGGTGGCATTCTCCGCCGTCCTGCTGGTGGCGGCCGGGCTACGCCTCCACCGGTTGTCAGAGCTTCCCCTGGGCCTCCACTACGACGAGGCAGCGAACGGCATCCTGGCCGGCGAGATCGCAAGGGGCGTGAAGGCGCCGATCTTCATCGCTGCATACACGGGTAAGGAGGTGCTGTTCTTCTACTGGGCGGCCCTGTGGATGCGGCTTCTGGACATCACGCCGCTGGCGCTGCGATTTGCGGCGGCTACGGCAGGCACGGCGACGGTCGTGGCGACGGTGTGGATGACGTACGAACTGCTGCACGATGAGGCTGAGGGGCTGTGGATAGCCCTGGTGGCTGCTGGCCTCCTGGCAGTGTCTTTCTGGCATCTGGTGCTGAGTCGGTACGGGTTTCGGGCGATCACGCAACCCCTGTTCCAGGCTTTGACGGTGGGCGCGTTGTGGCGAGGGTTGCGGTCGGAGAAGAGGGGATGGCTTGCGCTGGCCGGCCTTCTGTGCGGGCTCACGGCGTACACGTATCTGGCGGCGCGGGCTTTTCCCGTTCCCCTTGCAGCAGCGCTCCTGGTCTTCCTGATTCCCGAAGGAGGCCGCAGGCGCGCACGCGCGCTTCAGTTGACGGTCTTCGTCGGCGTGGCGGCCCTGGTTCTGAGCCCGCTGGCTCATTACTGGCTCACGCATCCGGGGAGCTTCATGGTCCGCACCAGACAGGTTGCTGCGGACACGTGGAGCGAGATGTGGCAGGGGCTGCTGGCGTGCTTCAAGATGTTCTTCTGGAGCGGAGATCCGTACATCCGCTTCAACCTCCCGGGTCGGCCGCTGTTCCTCCCCGGTACCGCGGCCCTGTGGCTGGTGGGTCTCGGGGCAAGCGCCCTGCAGTTGATGCGGTCACTGCGCGCTCCGGGACGCGGGTCGTGGCGGTTGTCTGCGGCGTCGCACACCCTGCTGCTGGTCTCTGTGCCGGTCACGCTCCTGCCGAGTGCTCTGGCCACGGGCGAGGTCACACCGAGCAATCTGCGCACGGTGGGCCTGCTTCCCTTTTTGTACGTCTTCCCCGCCCTTGGCCTCTCTGCGCTGAAGTCGGCGGTGGAACGAGCCGCGGCGCGCGTGGGCAGAGGCAGCGGGGAGATGCGGGGAAGCTGGGCTTTGGGGCTGCTGCTCGTCGTTTTGGTGCTGGCGCTGGGCGGGCCGGCGACGGCTGACGCGTACTTCCGCGATTGGGGCCCGGCGGATGCGCTGTATGATGCGGCGGATGGCGATATGGTGGATGTGGCCGACTACCTGAACCGCTCGGACTTGAGCGCAATGGAGCTGTATGTGGCCAGCGCCCATTATCGCCATCCCACCCTGGCTTTCCTGGCGGAGGACTACGACGAGGTGCGCTGGCTCGTGGAGGGCCGGACCCTGGTCTTCCCCGCCGATGGAGAGGCGCTGCTGGTCTATCCGCGCTCGGCTGCGGAGGGCCTCGAGTGGGTGGAGTCGATGTTGCCCGGCGACGCTCTCGCCGCTGCACCGCCGGGCCCGGATGGCGCTCCGGGTTTTCACGCGTATCAGGTCAAGGGACTGTTCTATCCTGCCCCCGCGCGGTCCATATCTGCGAACTTCGGGCACGTCGTTCGGCTCCTGGGGTACGAGGTGACGGCGCCGGCTCGCCCGGGGGATGGTCTGGAGATCGCAGTGTGGTGGGAGGTCCTCGGCGATCCGCATTGGCCCGACTACCGCCCGGTCCTGCGCCTAGTCGATGATCAAGGCTTCTTATGGGCCGAGAGCGAGCCGATACATTATCCCTCGGAGCAGTGGCTGCCCGACCAGGTGGTGGTGGACCACGTCCCGGTCTCGATTCCGGTGGCTGCCGCGGCGCCTCCGGGTGATTACAACGTGCGCTTCGGATTCTACTCGCCCGGCGGGGACGCTCGGCTGCCTGTACTGGACGAGGCCGGAGCGTATGCGGGAACGTACGTCGATCTCCCGGTGCGGCTGGGCCGAACGGAGACGGCGCCGCGGGTCGAGGACCTGGCGATGGGCACTTACCTGGACGTCGAGATAGAGGGTCTGGAACTGCTGGGAGCGACTTTGGCCACGCCGACGGTTCGCCCGGGGGAGCGAGTGTACGTCACTCTCTTCTGGCGAGCCGATCAGGTGGGTTTGTCGTCACATCCGGTGTCGCTCACGCTGGGCGACAGGGTGCTGTACAGGGGGGACCCGGTCCACGGGACGTATCCCTTCGGCGATTGGGTTGCGGGGGAGGTGGTCAGCGACCGATACGGGCCCCGCGTGCCGCTTGAGACTGCGCCCGGCGAACACCCGCTGCAGGTGCAGGTGGCGGGCACCAGGGTGGATCTCGGCGGGGTCACGGTGCAGGAGACGGAGCGAAGGTTCGAGGTGCCCTCGATGTCACATGCTCTCGGGGTGACACTGGGTGATCGGGTTGAGTTACTTGGGTATGACATCTCCGCCGATTCTGTCGCGCCGGGCGAAACGGTTCTGCTCACGCTCTACTGGCGCCCGCTGGTGGAGATGACGCGCGACTACACCGTATTCGTCCATCTGCGCGCGCCCGACGGATCGATGACGGGACAGCAGGATAATCAGCCGGTGGGCGGCAGCCGCCCTACGAGCCTATGGTTCCCCGGCGAGGTGGTGACCGACCATTACGAGATTCCAGTCGATTCCGATGCCATGGAAGGGGAGCACCGGCTGGAGGGCGGCATGTACGTGGCCGAGACGGGCGAACGGCTCTCGGTGGAAGGCGTGCAGGACAACGCGGTCGGCTTGCAGGTCGTCACCGTGACGGAGTGACGCTGTGAGGAGTAACGACCTTGTGGGGGGATTCACCCGGCCGTCTCGAATCAAGGAGTCGTGAATGAGCTTTCTGGTTGACTGGCTGCTGGCTCTCTCGCCGGTTCTGGCGCTGCTGATCCTGATGCTGGGCTTGCGCTGGGGTGGCGCCGAGGCGGGAGCAGTGGGATGGGTCGTCGCGCTCGTGGTGGGGGCCGTGCACTTCGGGGCAGGGGCGCGGGTGCTGGGCTATGCCCAGTTGAAGGGCGTGCTGCTCACGCTCTTCGTGCTTTACATCATCTGGGGAGCGCTGCTCTTCTATCGGGTGACCGACGAGGCGGGTGCGGTGGATGCCATCGGCGAAGGGCTGCGCCGGCTGACCCCGGACCGGGGCATGCAGGCGCTGCTGCTGGGGTGGGTCTTCAGCGCATTCCTGCAGGGGGTGGGGGGATTCGGCGTGCCCATTGCTGTCACGGCACCCTTGATGATGGGACTGGGTTTCGCGCCTCTGCCCGCTGTCGTGATTCCATCGGTGGGGTACGGGTGGTCGATCACGTTCGGGTCTCTGGGCTCCTCTTTCTTCGCTCTGATGGCGGCTACGGGACGGAGCGGAGAGTCGTTGGCTCCGTGGAGCGCTGCGCTGCTGGGGCTGGCCTGTCTGGGCTGCGGGGCGGGGGCCCTGTGGGCAGCGGGGGGCAAGCGAACGCTGCGGGCTGGGGCAGGGGCGCTGCTCGTAATCGGACCGACGATGGCTGGGATGCAGTATCTGGTCGTGACCAACGGATTGTGGCCCATCGGTGCCATGTCGGCGGGGCTGGCGGGACTCGGCGTCGGGTTCGTGTGGGCCCGTTGGCGGGCGAAAGGCAAGGAGGTGGCCGGCGCGCCGGCAGCTGCGGCAACAGAGGGACGGAGTCGAGAGGCGAAGATGTCGCTGGGGTGGGCGGTGGCTCCGTACGTGTTGTTGATCGCCATCATACTGGTGGCTCAACTGGTGCCCTGGGTGAGTGACTTCCTTGGTCGGGTGACACTCCGTGTGGAATTCCCGAAACTGACTACGGCGCGGGGCTGGGTGACGCCGGCGGGGGAGGGGCGCGCGATTGATGTGTTCGGCCACGTCGGTGCCCTGCTGGTCTACGCATCGGCGCTCAGTTATGCGCTGTTTGCGTGGCGAGGGGCGTACCGGCGGGGGGCGGCGCGCCGCATTGGGCGCGGTGTCGTCAGCGGTGCCGTAAGGTCGAGCCTGGGCACGGCGGCGATGGTGGGGATGGCGGTGACTATGGAGCACGCGGGCATGACGCACCTGCTGGCTCAGGGGATCGCCCGAGTGGCGGGCCCTACCTTTCCACTGGCGGCGCCCTTTGTGGGTGCCCTGGGGAGTTTCATGACCGGCTCGAACACCAATTCCAACGTGGTCTTCGGGGAGTTGCAGCAGCGTGTGGCGGGGCTGGTGGGCGTGAACCCGCTGGTGATCCTGGGCGCGCAGACAGCGGGAGGCTCTATCGGCTCGTCGTTCGCTCCGACGAAGGTGATCGTCGGGTGCAGCACTGTGGGCGCTGACGAAGGTGCCGCGCTGGAGGCCGTGCTGCGCTACGGCTTGCCACTCGTGGTGGGTCTGGCCCTGGTGACGGGGGCGGTGATCTATGTCTGGGGCGTGTAAGGGAGGCTGTGCTGAGGCTGTGATCAGCCGTCTGTCTCTTGGGGCGGCTCGTAGCCGGGCCCGTAGTGGTAGACGGCGCGGCGTGGTTCGAACTTGCTGACGAAGGTCTCATCAGACAGAAGCTCGCCGTCGGCGTCGTAGATGCGGCGGTGGATCGTGGCGGTGAGGCCGTCCACCGCGGACTGCCACCGGGTGACTGTCCCGGGCGCCATGTCCTCGTCCAGCTCATAGATGGGCGGGCCGGGCGCAGTGAAATCCGTCGGGTCCTCGGCCTCCATCTCTACCTGGCGTCCGTCGTCGGTGGAGTAGAAGCGGAAGATCAGCCGATGCGCGGCCTCTACGACCTCGGTTTCGATCAAGAGGGGGGCCGAGCGGTCGTTGACGAACTTGAGGTCGACGTAAGGGGAGTAGATTGTGGCGTCCATTCCCACGTCGCCTCCGCGCAGCTCATAGTAGGCAACCCGCTGCGAGTGCGCCCAGCGCTCGGTGATGGGGTACCCGCCCCAGAACGCGGCGCGGAAGGCCGTGGTGCTGACCTGACAGATGCCGCCCCCGATGCCCATCGCCAGCTGCTCTCCGGCCGTGATAAGCGATTGGTCATAGCCCGCCTCGGCCGTGATCTCTCCCAGGTGGTGGTTGAAGGAGAACGTCTCGCCGGGCGGGATCACGAGTCCGTCGAACTGGCTGGCTGCCAGGCGGATGTTGTGATCGCGGCCGGAGGGTGACCCGATGAAGTAGGACTCGCCCGTGGCGACGCGATCGACGATGCCCAGCTCCTCGGCGGTGGCGGTGTCCGGGTAGCTGGGTGGGACCGAGGGCGTCATCAGGGGCACGTGCCTCTGGCCGGCGGTCAGGGCCTCGAACGTACGTGTGATCGTCGCGTCGACGTCGAGGGTGCGACCCTCCCGGCTGGCGCTGATGGGCTCCAGTTCTCCGGTCAGCTCGTTAAAGTGGAAGCGGGCATCGACGGGGTCGATGGCCAGGGCCGGGGCGAGCTTCTCGAGGTAGACTCGGAGGGGCTCCTCGTCCAGGCGGGCGTGGAGGACGCCATCCTCGCTCTCCAGCTTCAGCCACGCGACCAACTCCTCGGGGGGGAGCACCCAGGGCCCGGGATCCTCCTCCAGGGGATCGGCGATGGTGAGGGTGAGCGGACCGTCGAGCAGTTGCTCGGCCTCGCTGCGAGCCGCCTCGGCGTCGGCCACGGCCGGCGGCACCTGCTCCACGACCAGGGTTACCGTCGCGGGTTCGAGCCGGGCGAGGACCGGGGACAGCATCGCCAGGGTGCCCTCCACGTCAAGGCGGCGGCCGGTCTGGGCGGGTTCGACGATGATAGTGGTCCCTTCGAACGTCAGCTTAGCATCAACAGGCGAGACGTCGATCTGCTCCGATAGGGCCTCCAGGTAATGCCGTGTCTGGGATTCGTCAAGGGTCAAAACGGGGGCGATCTGGGCGCCGAAGGCGAGAAGCTCCAGCCGGGAGAGGAAGCTGGCCGGCCAGGGCTGCTCACGGCCGGCGCGATACGCCCGTGCCAGCGTGGCCTCCGAGTTGAGCCGGAGGCCGAGATCGGCAGGGCGGACATCCCACGAACCGTCGGGTCCGCTCAACGTGATGAGGGGTTGGTTCACGGCGAATTGGTCGCGAGGGATCGCGCCGGTGCTTCCGGGATGCATACTGCCCATATCGATGCCCCACACCGACACGCCAGGATAGACCCTGCCCGCGTGGAGTGCCTCAAAGGCGACCACCGACCCGACCAGCAAGATCAGGAGGGTGAAGAGAAGAAGGCGGGGAATGAGGGGCCTCACGCTATCCCCATCGATCATCACGCCACGGGTGGTAGCGGCCTGCGTAGTGAGGCTTTCCAGGTGAGGCGATGAGCCGGATCACGAGCAGGCCGAAGACGAACCCGCCGATGTGGGCCCACCAGGCCACGCCGCCGCTCTGGAAAACATCGACGGCCGCCAACGCGAAGAGGCCATTGAACAACTGGGAGATGAACCAGAACCCCAGGTAGATCACGGCGGGGATCTCGATCAGCCGCACGAAGTAGAACAGGGGCACCAGGGTCAGCACACGGGCGCGGGGGTAGAGGACCAGGTAGCCCCCGAGGACACCGGCGATAGCACCGCTGGCACCGACCGTGGGGATAGTTGACTCCGCGTAGGCGGCCAGATGGGCCCCGGCTCCCGCAACGCCGCTCAGGAGGTAGAAGAGCAGATAGGGGAGGTGCCCCGCGCGGTCTTCGATGTTGTCTCCGAAGATGTAGAGAGCAAGCATATTGGAGATCAAGTGCCACCAGCCGCCGTGGAGGAACATCGAGGTGAACACGGTAAGCCAGGAGTGAATGTCCAATGCCTCCCAGAATCTCGCGGGGACGAGTCCCCACGTGAGAGCGAACCGGTGGAGTGAATCAGGCCCCAGGGCGATGCTCTGCAACACGAAGGCCAACACGTTGAGGGCGATGAGTCCTATGTTGACGACCGGAAAACGGCGAGATGGGACATTGTCCCGCAACGGAATCACGTCCAGGCCTCCTGGCGAAGCACACGCCGACCCTTTTCATCGCTCCAGACCGCGCGCCCGGACATTCTGTGTTGAGACGCCGAACGCATCTTCCGACGCGGCCCAAGCCACGCTCAAGCCCATCCTGACGGGTACGGGTGATTGTACCCTGGGAAAGAGAGGATGCAAGTTGACGATCCAGGGGACGAGGGCGGGGTCCAGCATATCTGTCCCGTGTTATGCCAGGTCGACCGGGATCTGTCGTGCGATGGCGATAGCCTGTTTGCTGACTCGGCAGGTCCATGCGTACACCCCCACGCCAGCATCAGCGGCGGTGCGAAGCGCTGCGCCGAAGGCGGGGTCCGCGCCATCGTGGGGTTCGAAGCGGAGCGCGTCGGGACGCTGAACGACGAAGACGATGGCAGCTCGACCGCCTTCCTCAACCACTCCGATGAGCTCCTGAACGTGACGCGCGCCACGAGCGGTGGGGGCGTCGGGGAATCGCGCACAACCAGCCTCGACCAGGGTTACGGACTTGGTCTCGACCCAGAGGGGCCCTGCGGGTGTCTTCAGTCGGAAATCGACGCGGCTCTCGCCAAGGGAGATCTCTCGATCGAAGCCGCGGGAGGCTCGGAAGGGAGCCAGGCGTCTCGCCTCCAGGGCCTCGGCGAAGAGTGGATTGGGCAGACGGGCATCGACGGAGACGAGAACACCCGCGTACCGGACGAGCTTAAGGTCGTAATCGGTCTGGCGGCGCGGGCCAGCGGCGGGCGCCAGCCAGCACGGCCGGCCGGGTGTCAGCAGTTCGGTGAGGCGTCCTGAGTTGGGGAGGTGCGCGTCGACCTCGCGGCCTTCGATCCTGACAGCGACGCGGAAGCGGTTGACGCGTTCCACGAAGGAGCTGGCGACGAGGGAAGGCAGCTTCATCGGAGGGGCAAGCTTGCTTCGAGCAGATTCAGCGGGTGGCGTGGAGCACTCTCCACAGGCCGGCGGCAAGGATGGCAGCGCCGACCAGGGCGAGGAGCCCTCCGGAGAGGAGGCTGCCAAGCCCGTCGTCTCCACGGACGAAGGCCGTCACGGCCAAACCGGTCAGGAGAAACACGCTGCCGAAGAGCATCAGCGAGATTCCCTCGTCGCGGAACGGCTGTAAGGCGCTTCTCACAGCCTGCTCCGCGAGCAGCACTACCAGGAAGATGGATGCCCACAGGGCGACCTGGGCAAAGACGAACCAGGGAGCGCCATGCTCGCCGGTGGAGATCCCGACACCGAAAGCGAAAGGAACGCCTCCGAATACCGCGGCCCAGACGGCGGTGAAGACGAGCCGGCAGCCGTGAATCTGTCCCTGGTGCAGTCCGCGCCAGAATGCGCGCAGGGCATTGGCCAGAACGGCCGCGGAGATGACGTGAAATATCGAGAGGAATCCGAAGAGCAGCAGAAGGTTGTCCACGATGTCCGGGATTATACCCTGGTCCTCGCCGGCGATCAAGGGATAGGGCCGTGTCGTTCTCGAAGGGAGCAAGGTGACCGGTACTATGTGACGGGGGAAAGGCGAGGTGGGTGCCGGCGGTGTTCCTGGTGTTCTGTTGAAGTGGGAGCGCAGGTGCGGGTGACCACAAGCAGGAGACGCGTGAAGATAGTCGGTTGACAGGGATCTCCTCGCGTGCTACCATCGCGTGGAGTCTCAGCGGATCTGCTGAGTGCGGGATGTCAGTAACAGGGGACCCTAGCCATGCCTGGCAGACCCCGGCCGTCCGTCTGCCTGTTCCAGGCGTTCAATTCGCGCTGTCTGGCCCGTCGGATGTTCCCCCGATCGCCAGCCTTCCGATCCCGGAGGCTGGTTTTGCTTTTGTACTGCGAGGAGGCCGTCGATGCTGAAGATGTCGCAACTGTTTGGACGCACGCTGCGGGAAGCTCCCGCAGGGACGCAACTGACGAGTCATAAACTGGCGCTGCGAGCTGGATTGGTACGCTTTCTGGGGGCCGGTCTCTACAGCTATCTCCCGCTGGGCTGGCGCGTGGCCCGGAACATCGAGAGGATCCTGCGCGAGGAGATGGACGCTCTGGGCGCACAGGAGATGAAGATGCCGGTCGTGCACCCGGCTGAGCTGTGGAAGGCAACGGGGCGATGGGCCAGCGTCGGCCCTGCGCTGATGTGCGTGACCGACCGGGGCGGTCGGGAGTACGCTCTGGCCATGACCCATGAAGAGGTGGTGGCCGAGCTGGCGCGACAGGAGATCCAATCCTACCGGGATCTGCCGAAGGTCGTGTACCACATACAGACGAAGGTGCGGGATGAGCCGCGCCCGCGAGGAGGACTTCTGCGCGTGCGCGAGTTCCGCATGAAGGACGCATACAGCCTGGACCGGGACGGAGCGGGCCTGGACGCGTTCTATCCACGGATGATCGGGGCCTACATGCGCGTCTTCGCGCGCTGTGGGCTGGATCCGGTGGCGGTCGAGGCGGACACCGGAATGATGGGGGGAGCGGACTCGCACGAGTTCATGCTGCCGCATACGGATGGCGAGGATACGTTCATCCACTGCGAGGCGTGTGACTATGCCGCCAATGCCGAGCGAGCCGAGTTCAGGCTGCCCGAGGTCGAGTCTGAGCCGCTGGATGATGCGATGGAACTCGAGACACCGGGCTGCGAGACCATTACCGACGTGGCCGACTTCGTGGGGGTGCCGACCAGACAGACGCTGAAGGCTGTGTTCTACACTCAAGGCGACGGGGATCTGGTGCTGGTCGTCGTCCGAGGGGACCTGGAGGTGAATGAGACGAAACTCCGGAATCTGCTGGACGGGGCGATTCTGGAGCCAGCGCTGGAGAAGGACGTTCGGCGGGCGGGCGCCGAGCCGGGGTACGGCTCGCCAGTGGGCCTCGACGTGCGGCAGTCCGTAGGCGATGCCGGGGTGCTGGTTGTGGCAGATCGGTCCATCCAGAAGGGGAGCAATTTCGTAGCGGGGGCGAACCGGCAGGGGTACCACCTGGTGGGCGTCAACTATCCGCGCGACTTCGCGGTGACGATACTGGACGACATCGCACAGGCCGAATCCGGACATCTGTGTCCCAGGTGCGAGGGGGCCCTGGTGGCGGAGTCGGCAATCGAGTTGGGGCACTGCTTCAAGCTGGGCACCCACTACGCCGAGGCAGTGGGAGCCACGTTCCTGGACGCCGAGGGCGACGAGCACCCGATTATGATGGGGTCGTACGGGATTGGGGTAGGGCGGCTGATGGCGGCGGTCATAGAACAGCATCACGACGATCACGGGATTATCTGGCCCCCGGCTCTGGCTCCCTTCGACGTCTATCTGATGACGCTGGGGACCGACGAGGAGGTTCAGGAGCGGGCGGAGCGCTTCTGCGCAGAGCTGGAAGACACGGGGTTTGATGTGCTGTTTGACGACAGAGAAGAGAGCGCCGGCGTGAAGTTCGCCGATGCGGACTTGATTGGCTGTCCGGTGCGAGGGACTGTAAGCCGACGGAGCCTGGGACAAGGGGGCGTTGAGCTGAAGGCGCGGTGGGCAGACGAGGCGGAGGTAGTGGAGCTCGACGATCTGGCGCACGCGGTCAGAGAGTTGACGGAGACCTCCTAGCGGGCGGAGGTGTTCTCAGCCAGGGCAACGATGCGCTCGTAGCCCTCGTCGATGAGCCCCTCCAACTCCCGGGCGACGTGAGCATACTCGAGCCGGCTGCCGCCATAGGGGTCGGAGATGTCGTAGGTCTTGCCAACCATCCTGCTGAGCAGATGGACCTTGTCTGCGTGGTCCGGGAAGGTGGCGGAGAGTGCCTCGGCGTGGTTCTGGGTCATCACGAGAACCAGGTCGGCCTGATCCATCAGGTTCCTGTCGACGGGGCGAGATCGGTGCGCGCCCAGGTCGATGTTCCGCTCGTCCATCTCGTCAATGGCGTAGGCGCTGGCCGGCCGTCCCTCAGATGCCCAGGTGCCCGCGGAGATGACCCGCCAATGACGCCGCTTTTGGTCCTGATTCAGTCGTCGTCGAAGAAGGGCGGCTGCCATGGGGGAGCGGCAGATGTTTCCTGTACAGACGAGCAGTATGGTGGCCATCACGGTCTTCCCACGGGTGGGTCGGCCGGGCGCGGCATCAGCGTCTCGGTGAGGGCCATCAGCCCGCCGGAGACGACTGAATGGCCGCCCATCAGGACGGGGATGGGAGCCTCGGCTGCCGCCCGGGTAAGGTGCCGCAAGAACGGTTCCTCAACGTTCTCCCAGCGGTGAAGGTCGGAGTTGAAGCGGTCGACCGCGGAGGGCCAGAGTCCCCTGGAGGCCAGGATGACCCGATTGTCGAGGAGTACGGCGTTGGCGAGCTCACTCAGCGCCGGGAAGAAACGGTCGACGCCCACGAGATCCAGATAGTCCGCCAGGAGAGAGCGCACCTCACCCCGCTGCTGGCGTCCGCTGGCCCGCATCCCGCGCTCCTCGGCGAAGACCCGGGCCCAGCAGCGGGTGCTGTGCTCGAGGGCCTGCCAGGCGGCGGAGGAGACCCGACCGGCGACCATGAGGCTTCCGCCCTCCCGCGCCATCTCGGCGAGGACGCCGTCGAGCTGGGGCGAATGCCAGCCGAGGGCATCCAGATAGCGCCGCAAATGCGGGTGGATATCTGGGTGTCGGTGGGCGATGAGCAGGTCGACGGGTGTGTCGAGGTCGAAGCGGGAGGCGCCTGAAGGCTCCAGGCCCAAGGCAGCGAAGCCGGCTTCGTTGGCGAGGGCCCAGGCAATGGCATTGTCGTTGGCCTCCTGGGCAACGCGCGGGCCCGCCTCCTGAGCCGGAACGAACCCGGCCCAGTCGCAGGAGTGAACGTTGTTGGTAATCACCATCCGCTGTGCTCGGCCCAGTCTGCGCAGTATCCCGGCCCAGCGGCTGGTGTTCAAGAGCGGCGCTGACCCGCCGCCGGTGTAGAGTACCCGCTCGGCGCCGGATCGATGGATGAGTTCGGCCAGGCGGCGCCCGAAGTGGAAGGGCTCGCCGGGAGGGTCGAGGTCTATCTCCACCGGAAGGTGGCGCAGGGTGTCTGCCCAGGCCTGGTGGTCGGTGGCGACGATGGCTCGATCGATAGAAGGGATCTGTAGCAGAGCCTCGAGGAGGTCGCGGGCAGCGGCGCGGTGCGCGCCGGCCAGGACCTGCTCCAGGTCGCTCTCGCCCCATCCCCCGGTCAAGAGGATGAGAGTTGTGTTCTCTACTTGTTTTTCCACTCGTCGGACCTTCCGCTCGTGCGAGGCGCTGTTGGGACGCGGCAGGGAGGGGAGCCTGCCTTGCGATGTGTGTCAATGCGGATGCTCAACGGCGGCGCGTAAGGGGGACGGCATTCGAAGGCCGTGGATTCGGCGGTCCCCCAGGTGCGAACCTGGATCCAGCGAGATCGGGGGCCCAGAAAGAAGGGGTTCGGCATCGACCGAACCCCCTGTCTGGCCACCAGAGCTTCAGCGGTTTGCCACACGCGTTCTCTCAGCCCAACTGGGGCTGAAGCAAGCCGTAGTTCCCATCCCGCCGCTTGTAGACGGTGTTGATGGTTCCTTCTTCGGCATTGAGAAAGACGAAGAAATGGTGCCCCAGAAGCTCCATCTGTTCGATGGCTTCCTGGGGGGTCATAGGCCGTACCTCAAAGCGTTTGACCCTGACGATCTGCGGCTCGGACTCCTCCTCGAGGGGCTGTTGAACCGGGAGCTCTTCGGCAGCGGACTGCCAGCGGTCCTGACGTTTGCCCTTGTAGCGGGCGATCTGACGATACATCTTGTCGAGAACGGCGTCGATGGAGGCGAACATATCTCCCGTTCGTTCCTCCGCCCGGAGAATTGTCCCGCCCGTCCATACGGTTAGCTGAGCCACCTGGCGATCTTCGTCGCTGCGGGTGTCCTGAACCTCGAGATCAATCCGAGCCTCGTCGATGGTGGGCAGATAGCGATCCAGTTTCTCGACTTTGCTCTCTGCGTACTCCCTCAGACGGGGCGTCATCTCCAGCTTGCGGGTAAAGATAGACAGCTCCATAGGGTCCCTCCTTGTGGTAAGCCCAGTAATTATCTTCCGATGGTTCCAGCAGGACGTCAACGGGCCCGAGCGAGGGTGAGCGCGTTCACGCGGGTGGCGCCTCCCTCGCGGAGCGCAACGGCGCACGCCTCCAGAGTCGAGCCGGTCGTACAAATGTCATCGATGAGCAGGACGCGACGATCAGCCAGTCTGTGGGTGCTACACCGGAAGGCGTCTCGCACGTTCTTCCTTCTGGCCTCGACGTCGAGGCCGACCTGAGAGGCTGTCGCCCGGTGGCGCACCAAAGTGGTCTCATCCACCGGCAGGCCCACCGGCCCCGACAGCTCGTGCGCCAGCAGGGCCGCTTGATTGAAGCCTCGATGGCGGCGACGCTCTTTGTGCAACGGGACAGGCACGATGATATCATCGGACAGCGGATGCGTCAACCAGTAGTCGACCATCAAGCCGTCCCAACGGTTGAGCCAGAGCTGTGAGCCCGTCGCACTTGAATCGACGGATGGCGGTGCGAAGCGCCCGTTCGTGATACAAGACGGAGCGGATGCGGCGGATCTGCCAGGGGTGGCCTGACAGCGGGAGCAGAGTTCGGTGCCCAGGCCGTTCAGGGGGCCTCCACAGCGGAGGCAGAAGGGTGGCTCAACACGCGGGACCTGGCTGATGCAGGCCCGGCACAGCCAGGCGCCCGAGTCTCGGCACTCGACGCAGTGTGGAGGAAAGAAGAGATCGACAACGGAGGTCCAGAGATCGCGAATTGACAGCAAGACCGGTGAGTGCTTGCCCGGAGGCGGACGCGTCCTAGGGTAGACCGGCGCCACCCAGGCCGCCGATGCCGATATCCATGGTCATGAGACGGATGATGGCTGGGCCAAGCAGGACTACGAAGATACCCGGGAAGATCAGAAAGGCGATAGCTGGTATCATCTTGATGCCGGCCTGGCGGGCCAGCTCCTCGGCCCGCTGGCGCCGCCGTCTGCGCATCTCCTCGGCCTGGATGCGCAGCACCTGGGCGATACTGACGCCCAGCTCCTCCGCCTGGACGACGGCTGCCACAAAGGTGGACATCTCCGCCACGTCGATGCGCCGGGCCATATTGCGCAGTGCCTCCCTGCGCAGCTTGCCCAACTGAATCTCCTGCAGGACGCGCCTGAACTCCCGGCTGAGCTCATTGTCCCACTTCTCAGCGACGCGGGCGATGGCAGCGTCGAAACCAAGCCCGGCTTCCACACAGATGGTCAGCAGGTCGAGGGCGTCGGGGAGCGATCGGGCGACCTCGTCCTGGCGCCTGCTGGTCTTGCTCTTCAGCCACAGGGACGGCAAGTAATACCCGACGCCGGCCATAACACCGGCCAGAACGACGCGGCGCGGAAGTGCCATAGTCCGGGCCAGAGCGAGGATCACGAGCCCCAACGCACCCAGCAGAAGCGCGGCCAGGAAGCGGAAGCCGATGAACTGCATGGGGCTCCAGCCATAGGGGTTGCCGGCCAGGTCGAGGTTGTGCTGGATGCTCTCCATATTCGCCTGAGGACTGACGCGCGTGGCCAGATCCGCCACCCCTTCCAGCAGTGGAATTATGACGCGCTCGGAGAAGGGCTGGGAGAGCTCGATCTCCTCCAGGGTAGGAGGGTGCTCGAGAGCGGCGAACTCGTCCAGGCGGTCTTCGACGGAGGCGGATTCTCTGGACTGAAGCAGCTTGACGCTGATCAGCACCAGGCCGAGAAGAACGGCGAAGATCAAGATGATGGGCAGGAAAGGTGACATAACTCTCTCCAGGGATGCGCTCAAGACCCAGTTGACACACACAGGCCGGCGTGGGCGGAGGAGCGGGGCGATGCGCCGCCAGCTCGCCGGTCCAGCGCGCCCCGGGCCTCTTATCTGTCCTTGTTCCTATACATCGATACTGACGATCTTGTTGATGACGAAGAAGCCGGCGCCGATCCCCAAGGCTGCGGCGCCAAGCATGATGTGCCCACACGTGTGCTCGAATAGAAGCGCCATAAACTCCGGGGTGATGAGATAGATGACGGCAGCCAGGACGACGGGAACCAGAGCGACCATATAGCCCGAGACGCGGCTCTGGGCCGTGAGAGATCTGATCTCCCCCTTGATGCGGATTCGTTCGCGAATGGTGAAGCTGATGGACTCCAGGACCTCCGCCAGGTTGCCGCCGACCTCGCGCTGTATGTTGACCGCCGTGATCAGCATGTCGAGGTCGTCGCTGGGGACGCGGCGGAGCATATGGTCGAGAGCGTCTTCAAGCGGTACGCCGAGCTGGACCTCCTGGACTACTCGTCCGAACTCAGTGGAGATGGGGGCCGGCATCTCGTCGGAAACGGCCCGCATAGCCTGCAGGATGCTGTATCCGGAGCGGATGCTGTTGACCAGAAGGTTGATGGTGTCTCCCAATTGTTGATTGAAGGCTTTCAGTCGACGCCCGCGACGGGCACTCACGTAGGCACGAGGTGCGAAGAAGGCTATCAGGCATGCTACTGCGGTGATGATGACGTCGCGTCTCCAGAAGTAGGCCAACGCGCCGGCCACCACGACCAGAATGACCGTCAGGGCCACGAACTCGGCGACCGTGAGCTTCAGGTCGGCTCGCGCCAGCTGCGTGGCCAGGTCAGCGCCTATGCCGCGCTCTGTGAGAGCGCGATCGAGAGCTTCTGTGAGGGGAGCGGGCCTTTCGTCGACTCGTCGACGCTCCCGGGGTTTGGGCTCGTCAAAACCAAGCCGTTCGTCGATCAATCCGGTGTCGGCGCGCAGCGACAGTATGAGCCCGCCGACTACGGCCCCCACGCCGATGGCACCAAGAGCTATCAGAACTAACCAGAGCATTATCGTCTACCCTCCCGTCGGGGCCTTCAGACGGTCAAAACCGTCTCCGGCTCTGCGCGCCGAAGATGCTCGGAGGAACGTATATGTCCTCGGCCTCGATCTTCTCCATGAACCTGGGTCGCAGGCCTGTCGGACGGAGCTGGCCGATGATGCGGCCGTTTTCGTGGCCGGCTTTCTCGAACTTGAAGATGTCGGACAGGGTCACGATGTCACCCTCCATGCCCTGCACCTCGGTGATGGTGACCACCTTGCGGCTGCCGTCCCGGAGGCGCTCCAACTGGACGATCACGTCGAGGGCAGCGGCGATCTGCTGGCGGATGGCGTTGTGCGGCAGGTCCATGCCGGCCATCAAGATCATGTTCTCGAGGCGTCCCAGAGCGTCTCGCACGTTGTTGGCGTGGATGGTGGTCATGCTGCCCTCATGACCGGTGTTCATCGCCTGGAGCATGTCGAAGGCCTCGGGCCCGCGGCACTCACCGACGATGATACGATCGGGCCGCATGCGCAAGCTGTTGATGACCAGGTCCTGGATGGTGACCTCGCCCTTCCCCTCGATGTTGGGGGGGCGAGACTCCAGGGTGACCACGTGCTCCTGCCGCAACTGAAGCTCGGCGGCGTTCTCGATAGTGACGATGCGCTCATCGCCGGAGATATACCCGGAAAGGACATTAAGGAACGTGGTCTTACCAGAACCGGTGCCCCCGGAGATCAGGATGTTCAGCTTCGCCGTCACCGCGGCCTCCATAAGCGCCATGGAGTCGGAGGTGATGGAGCCGAACTGGATCAACTCGTCGACGGTCAAGGGGTCCTCGGAGAACTTGCGGATGGTCACCGTCGGGCCGACCAGGGAGATAGGGGGGATGACAGCATTGACACGGGACCCGTCGGGAAGGCGCGCATCCACCATGGGAGAGCTCTCATCGATGCGCCGTCCGAGGGGAGCGACGATGCGGTCGATAATGCGCATGAGATGCTCCTCTGATTCGAAGACCGCGTTGGTCTTGATGATCTTGCCGCCGCGTTCGATGTAGACGTCCTCGACGCCATTCACCATCACCTCGGTGATGCTGGGGTCGGCCAGGAAGGGTTCCAGGGGCCCCAGCCCCAGGATCTCGGCGACGATCTGCTCGAAGAGCCGCTCCCGCTCTGTCCTGCTGAGGACCACGCTCTCCTTGGCCAGGATGTCGTCGTACATCTCGCGTATCACGCTCCGCACCCTGCCGGTGTCGACGACGTCGAGAGAGGGATCCAACTCGGCGATGAGCTGCTCCTGAATGCGGGCCTTCAGACTCTGATACGTGTCGTGGACGGAAGCTCCGGATGGGCGCCGCCTCGGTGCCTGCTCCGTGCCTGCAGGTGCACGCTTCCGCGCGCTGCTCTCCTGCTCAATTCGACTCAACAGCGACATGTCCGGTCCTTTCTGTAAATGATGAGCACTAGATTGACAATCAGCACGTACCTATCCTCGCCCGAGGGCCTTCTTCAAGCGGAGCAGGCCGGTGCCGTCCGCGCCCTGGGGCTCGCCCTGCTCCTCCGCCTCCGCGTCCGGGTCCTGGTCGGCCGACAACCTATCGAGGATGGTCTGCGCGAGCTCCAGGAGACCCTGGGCGATCGGCCGATCGCGAACTCCAGTGACGAGGGGCTCGCCGCGGTTGGCAGCTGCCATCGCAGCCCGCTCGTCATAGGGAATCTGTGCCGTCACAGGCATCATAGCCTTCTCAATCTGGCTGACCTGGAGAGCGCCCCGTCGGTCGACCCCGTTGACGACGAGCAAGATCTTGTCCGGCGGGTAGTCGAGCTTGCCGGCAAGCTCCAGGAACAGACGGGCGTTCTTGACGGCGGGGATATCGGGCGTCACCACGAGGATAATCAGAGCGGCTGCGTCGAACAGGGACAGGGCGATATCGTCGATCCAGCCCCACACATCGGCGACGATGAAGTCGAAATCCTCGCGCATGGTGGCCAGGATGGCCTCGATGGCCGATGCTCTCTGGCGCTCGTTCCCGGTAGCAAGCAGGCTCTCCGCCGCCTCGGGGCGCGGCGGGGCAAGCAGAACCTTGATACCCGACTCGTGAGCCGTCATAGCGCTGCTCAGCAGTTGTTGATCGAGCTCGTCGATGCGCAGGGCCAGGTCCGCGATGCTGCGCTGCGGACGCAGGTTGAGCATAATGCCCACGTCTCCAAACTGGAGGTCGGCATCCATCAACGCCACCTTCTGCTCGTCCTGCGCTATCTGCTGCAGGGCGATGGCTGTGTTGACTGCGATGGTCGTCCCCCCGGTTCCTCCCTTGGTGGCGAAGACGACCACCAGGTCCCCGGTACGTCGAGGCTCCTCTTGACCGCCTCCGTTGCCGGCGTCCGAGCCCAGGGCCGCGGTTCTGGCTGGCTGGGCCTTTCCCATCTCGTAGACGCGGTGGATGGTCCCGATCAGCTCGTCGCCGCTGGTGGGCTTGGTGAGATAGTCCCGGGCCCCGGCGAGCATAGCCTTGCGGAAATAGTCGGTCTCGCCCTGCACAGACAACACCACCACCTGGGCTGCGGGCACCTCCTGCAGCAGCTTCTCCGTGGCGGTGATTCCGTCCATGTCGGGCATATTGATGTCCATAAGGACGATGTGAGGCTGAAGCTCCTGCGCCAGCTCAATGCCCTCCAGGCCGCTGGCGGCTGCGCCCACAACCTCGAGATCGGGCTCGAAGGACAGCAGCTTGCGCAGGTTCTCCCTGGTCTCGGCGATGTCGTCTATGATGAGGATCTTGATCTTATCAACGGGCTCTGGAGTCACGTTAGCCTGCCATCGGGTTACACAGCGTCGCTTTCATCGTCTTCGCGTTCACGCCAGCCTACTCGGCCCCTTCGACCTGCTCAACCGGCTCAGCCGGCTGCTGTGTTGAGCGGTAGCGGCCCGCGGACTCGGTTCTGGGGATGCGCTCCAACTCGGAGAGCGGCGGGGTCACGCCGTGGGGCAACTTGGGCGGCAGCTCGATGTCGTACTGCTCCATCAAGTACTCCAGGGTCACCGATTGTGTACTGGAGGTCCCCTCATCGCCGGCGCGGCGGAGGACGAGATTTATCCTGGCGCCGACGGCCTGAGCGTAGTCGAGGGCGATGGCTTCCTGGCGGGTGACGGCCAGGGTCACGGGTCTGACCGGCGGCGGGGCCGGTTGTGTGGTCTCCTCTGCTGTGCCCTCTGCGCCTTCTGTACTTCCCTCGTCTGTTTCGGGGCTTGGCGCGGGCGCCTGCGGCCTGGTGTGGGTCCAGTCGCCGACCTGAAGGACGGCGGCGTTCTGAATGGTGAGCTGGGTGACAAGGCGGGGGCGCTGCCCCTCCGTGGGGGTGACATTCACGATCCACCCGACAGGGAGAGACTCGAGGCGGCCCATGGTGCCGCTCTGGCACTCCTCGCCCTCAGCCGGAGACACGCACGTGTACTCGTTGGGAGGGGCGCTCTGAAACTCCTGGTCGAGATCCACCATGAGGAGGGAGAGGATGACGTCAACGTGGTCCCCTGGCTGGAGGGCCCAGGCGACGCTGGAATAGCGGGCGACGGGAAGGGCGTAGGCGACCTTGTCCGCCGGGATGTGCAGGGCGGCATCGGATCCGCTGGCCCCGAACTCGCCGGCCAGATCCGTGAGCATGCCCTCCAGGATGGGAGTGCCGCGGGCGATGTCGACTCTGGTTATGCGGCCGTAGGAGTACTCGAGACTGCCGACGGCGTTGTCCGGCATGGCGTCCGGCGCCCATCTGCTGACGGTGAGCGCGCCGTCCTCCACCATAGCCTCGCTGAGCCGCATGCCGCGGGGAATATCCTGGGCGGCCACGACGATTGGTTCAGTGACCGGCGTTGGCGTGACCGCGGGCTCTTCCTCGGCCACGGACGGTGCGGCAGCTTCTTCCTGGCCCAGGAGCATGTAGACCCCCACAGCCAGGACGCCGAGCAGCACGACCAGCCCTACGATGAGCATTAAGCGACCTCCACGCATGTTACCCTCCTGTTCTCGATGTCGAAGATGATGATACCGTTATGAGACTCGACAGTCAATGTGCCAGCTCAGCCCTGTGCGGATTATTGTGGGGCGGCTGGCGCCCGGCTCGGGCGGGGCCCGTGAAACAGAGCGAGCGCCGGCCGAGGGCCTGGTTTGATCCGTTGATTCGTGCTAGTCCCAGAGGGTCACTGCCGTCAGAGTGATCTGCTCGCAGACGCCCTGATTGTACCCATCGTTTGGAGACGGCACGCCCGCGCTGGTCTGCCACATCAGGTCCGCTTCGATCCACCGCCCTCCCTGGCTGCAGCCGGTGATCTGAGCAGCTACGAAGCCAACGATGTGATAGACGTATCCGCCTCCCTGGGTCGGACAGGCGGGCTTGGGGCCCGGCACCTCGCCACTGCAGAGCGGGATGTGATCGTAGACGGGTACGACGATGGTCTCAAGCACGTCGGCCTCGCAGACGGCGGCGGCGACGGTGCCCGGCATGGCCCCGACATAGTCCCCCTGCTTGTCGCAATCGTCGTCGAACCAACTGCAGTCGGCCCAGAGCGTGATCTGTTTGCCCTCCTCCATCCAGTCCTTGAGCTTCCTGGCATCGCCCGAGGCGTCGACGGCCCTGGGATATTCAGCGTCTTCTTGCTGCCTCCACACGTAGTCGAGGTTCATCCACCCGAAGTGCTGGGCCGTCTCCGCCTCCCACTCGATTACGTTCGCGTGGGTTGGCGACTGGGACTGGGGGTGCGCGAAGCTGATCTTGAAGCCGTCGCCATCGCCGAGCGCCTGCACCAGCTCGATGGGCACCCCGAAGGGCCTCAGCCCACCGCTCTGGGTGGCCGGGCCGGTCACGGCGACGGCGGGTGCGGAGGTACCGGCGCTGTGGATCCCGATGAGCGTGAGTATGTGGGTCGAACGCTCGATCTCCGTGGTGGCTGCGACTCCCGCGGCGCCGTCCGGCACGCCGTCCCCGCCGGACAGCGAGTTGCCGACCGGCACCGAAGGGCTGAAGGGCATGACGCCGCTGTCGTCCTCGTCGAACCTCACGTACTCGGCCGCCACGTTGTCGTCCGGGTCCGGGACACCGTTGCTTCTGGCGTAGTTGACGACTTCGTTCCAGATGGCCGCGTCGGCCTCTGCGGCCGTGGTTGAGTCGTCACACATAATCTCGGCCAGCTGGCGGGTGCCGGCCCGCGCCGAGGCGTCGGCGGCGTTCTGCATGCGGCGACGCTCCAGGAGGATGGTCCCGCCGTCAACGGCCAGGCCGACCATGGCCAACAGGCCGACGATGGCGAAGACGAAGATGATCATCGTCTGTCCGCGTTCGGACTGGCCCGGTCTATTCAGCTTCGTGTTGATCTTCATCTCGACCTCCTGACGACTTGACAGGTAACGGGGGACAACCTCGCTGCTCCACCAATCGCGTGTGAGCAGGCATCAATTCCCCCCAAGGATGACCTCGGTGGCGGCGGCCCGGAGGGGGATGACGCCCCCGGGAACGATGGCATGGACGAAGGGCGTGACCAGAGTAAAGGAGTAGGTGACGGTGACGCTGATTGAGTCGCCCGACGAGACCTCGGGGCACGTCGGGCAGAACAGCTCCAGCTCGCTCTGGCCCGCGGTGATGTAGCTGGCGTCCTCGGCTCGCTCCAGGATGGCGCTCTCGTCGCTGGTGGGATGGGCGGCGGCATAGGAGGCCCCCTCCGATGCGGCGTCGGTGACGGCTACGTAGGCGAAGTAGAGGCGCCCCAGGTCGAGGGCCCCGGCGAGAATGACGAGCAAGACCGGCAGGATGATGGCGAACTCGACGATGCTCTGTCCGCGCGGCTGTTTGTGCAGCATCAAAGGCCCCCTCCTTCTCCAGCTTCGGATGCCGTGGACAGCACCTGGAGGCTCTCGGCGTCGATACGAAGAGCCAGCACCGAACGATCGCCCGTAGTCAGGGCCGCCACATCCCAGCGGGGGCCCTGCCCCTCGCCGCCGGCGAGGTGGACGGTGACGACCGCCTGCGGATGCTGCTCAAGGAAATCCCGTCCCCCCCGGGCGAGGAACACGAGAAGCGGGTCGCGCGGCCCGTCCAGCCAGGCCCCCTCGGTCAGGGTTATGGGCTGGTGGGAGGCGCGGGTCTGCTTGACCAGCCTCGCCGCCTCCGGGGTGACGACGACGTGGAGCACGCTCTTGCTCTCGGGGGCGTAGAACTTGAACGACCACTGCCCGGCGCCGCCCAGCAACGCAGCCTCAGTGGCCGTCTGCCACTGGGCGGAGGCGGAGACGGGCTCGACCGCTCGGTCCTCCTGCGCTGCCGCCAGAGCCTGGTGGTAAGCGTTCCACAGGTCGATGGGCTCCTTCGCCGGCGCCCGGCTTTCGGCGGCCGGGCCGGGGGCGGCGGTGCTGGTCACGCGGCGGCTCCAGAACAGATAGCCGTAAAGGGATAGACAGAGGGCGCCCAGGCCCAGAAGAGTCAGCTTCAGCAGTCGGTCCATAGGTCTGTTCCTTAGGCGCTCACCCGTTCCTGAGGACGAGCGGAAGGAAGATGCGGTTCATCTCCCGGGCGTAATAGATCTGGTAGGACCATTCGTCGTCGTCGGCCTCGATGCGCTGCTGCCAGACGGCGTGGAGGATGCCGGCGGCATCGAAAGCAATGGAAGGGCGAACAGAGGGTTCGTCGCTCTCCGTCTGTCCCTCGGGGAAGGCGGACATTCTCCGGGGCGGCTGCCAGGTGTCTCCGCTGTCGTGGGAACAACTCAGCAAGACGTCCTCTGCATCAGATTCTGCCTCCTCCTCTTCGTCGATCCGGAACCCGTGCCAGGCGACGCAAAGGCGGACGCGATGACCCCGTTCCCACAGGGCCAGACGAGGCGCCGACTCGTTGGGACTGATCTGGTTGACGCCGACGGGCCGGGGGTCGATGCGGCGAGCCGCAGTCCACGATTCCTCACCCGCGTCGTAGCGGCGGTAGGCTACGTAGTAGGGGTCCTGCTCGGAGTCGGCCTCGGCCCAGACCACGTGGACATCGCCGCGAGAGCTGAGGGCCAGGTCGGGCTTCACTGAGTTGACGTCGGAGGAGAGCTTCAGGGGGGCGGAGGCCCACTCCAGGCTCGATTCCTGGAATGTGCCGTGCAGGTACTGGACGCTCCGTGCTGCGCCAAACGGCTTCTCCTCCCACACGACGTGGAGGTCCGTGCCATCGGCGCTGACGGCGAGCGCCGGGAACCAGGCGGGGTTTCCCCCGGTGGACGTGTAGATCCGGGTCGCCGTAGGCCAGGTCGTCTCCGTGAGCGGGCGCGAGCTGTAGTGGATGTGGGACGAAGCCTGTGTCCCTGCGTTGAACACGACGTGGAGCCTGTCCGGACCAGCCGCCAGACGAGGCCCGGTGGTCCAGCGCGAAGGAGCATCCCCCTCAGGGACGGGGATGAGGCGCGGCGTGCTTCCCGGCTGGCCTTCGTGGACTGTGAACGTGGTGGGCGTGTCGTCGCTGTGCTTCTCTGCCCAGGCGACAAAGATCTGGTCCTCAGCCGTGATGAGGGCATCGGGCAGCTGCTGGGTGCTGGTGGGCACCGGGGACAGCGGCGCCGGCGCGGACCAGCGGCCTCCCGCGTCGTCGGACCGGGTCAGGTAGACGTCGGACGAGGACCCTTCGGCCGGGGGGTCACTCCAGGCCGCGACGGTCAGGCCCGACGAGCCGACTGCGATGGCGGGGTGAAGCGTCTCGCCTGTGTCGCTCTGAGAGATGTTGGCGGGGACCGTGCCAAACCAGTCGGGATCAGTAGCGGCGACGGCGGCCGCGGAACACAGGCCCGCGGCGACCAGCGCGAGGATGCAGAGCGCCAGGGGCCGGAGAGAGGAGTGCTGCTTTCGATCAGAGTCGTGAAGAGAGGGCATCGATGTTTCCACTCAGCTCTCGTACATGACGATGATCTGGGTCAGAGTCTCGCCCTCTTCTAAGAGCTCGACCGTATACGTGCTTGAGTAGAGCTTCCCGTCGATCCAGGCCTCGCCGGTGACATCGTAGGTGCCCGCTGGCAGCTCGGACAGCTCGTACTGGGCATCGTCGTCGGAGGTGGTGGATGCGATCAGATTCCCATGTTCTGCGTCGCGGCACTCGACGGTCGCCCGGGCGTGGGGGACCGGGACGCCGCTGATGTCGACCCACGTCTCACCCTGGATGGTGGCGGTGCCGGTCGCTGTGTCGGTGATGGGCTCGGTGCCCTCCAGGGACACGGTGACGGAGATGGGCTCGCTGGCGTTGTCCGTCTCGTCCAGCTCGGCGACGTCGTCCTGGGAATCGGCCAGGGCCCACACCTGGTAGGTGCCGGTTATCTCAAAACCGCTCTCCACCGTTATGGTGACGCTGGTGCTGGCGCCGGCGGCCAGGCTGCTCAGCGCGGTCCAGCCGATGCTGGTGGTGGTGGTGGGGGGCTCGGTCGCGTAGAGATCGACCCAGAAGAGGTTGTTGACGGACCGCGTGCCGGTGTTGGCGACGGTGACGCTGAAGTCGATGGGCTGGTAGGTGGAGATGGGCTCCGTGGTGAGGAGCTGGACATCGGGCACGACCAGGTTGGGCGCCGGGCAGGGGGAGAGGAAGGTGGCTGTCGCCTCGGACTGCCCAAGCTTGGTTTCAGCTCTGACGGTATGGGTGCCCTCCGTGACAGCAACCGAGATCTCTATCTCCCATTCGCTGGGCTGCCCGCCGACTGTGTCCACCACGTCTCCGTCCCACTCAATATTGGTATGACGGTCGCCCGGGTTCTTGTACTCCCAATTGTATCCGCTCACGAGAATGGAGAGAGTATCGGTAGGGCCGCCGCAGCGCGGCGAGAGGGTGATGTAGGCGTCGCTGGTGCACGAGGTGACGACGGCGGTGTCCTGCACCACGCCGCTGCCCTCGTATCCGCTGACCTCTACGGTCTCGTCGACGTTGAGGGGCTGGTCTATGGGCAGGGTGAAGGTGAACCTGCCGCTGCTGTCGCTGATGGTCGTATCCTGGTAGGCGGTGTCGGTGATAGAGAGCTGTACCGAGCGTTCGGGGGCGGAAGCGCCGTAGACGTTGGTCTCGCCGTGACACAGCGGGCTGCTGATGGTGATGGGCTCGAGGTTCTCGACGAAGGCGGAGTCGTACTCGCCGTACCCCTCGACTACGATGATGTGCCCGCCGACGAGAGGCGGCAGATCGGCGAATGTGAAGGTGCCGTCCGCCTCCACCGTGGTGCTGCCCTCGGCCGGCGAAGGGAAGGTCTCGCTATAGACGTCGCGAATGTACACGGTCTCGCCGGGCTCGGCGGTGCCGGTGACCACGGTCTGCCCCGCCTCCAGGGGTTTGTGGATGGCGATGGGCGCGAGCACCACGTAGACGGTGACCGATTCACTGTCACTTACTGTTCCCCCCTCGGGATCGGTGCCTGTGGCGGTGACGTCGATGGTCGTCGTGTCCTCGAACTGACTGAGGACCTCCCAGGAGGCTGTCTCTCCGGGTGAAAGGGCTACGCCTCCGAGGGCAGAGCCCAGGCTGTCGGTCACGGTCACGTCGCTCAATTCTGTGTCGCCTGTGTTCTCCACGGTGTAGGTGAAGGTCACCGTCTCGTTCCTGCCGACGATCTGGGGGGAGACCTGGACGGTGAGATCGAGAGCCGGGCCGATGACGGTGACCTCGACGCTGTCCGAGGCGCTCACCGTCTCACCGCCGCCGCTGCCCGAGACAGTGGCCGTGTTGGTCGTGGTCTGGTTCAGGCTCTCTGTGACGCTGCTGGCCACTGTCAGCCCCACTCCCAGGGTGCCGATGTCGATGCTGTTACCGAAGCTGTCTTCGATCACCACGCCGGTCAGATCCACGTCGCCGGTGTTCGTGACGGTGTAGGTGAACTCAACGGACTCGCCGCTGTAGATCGTGTCGGGATCGGCGGCAGCGCTGAGGGAGATGGCGGGTGACGCGGGGTCCTCAGTCTCCCCATCGCCGTTGTCGTCATCGCCGTTGTCCCCACCGCCGTTGTCGTC
>CAYVCX010000019.1:0-3197 GCA_964450435.1 uncultured Anaerolineales bacterium | reverse complement strand
CGCCGTTGTCGTCGCCGGTGTTGTCCTGCCAGGAGCCGAGGGTTCCGTCGGAGACGATGGTGCGCGCAGCACGGGACTCGATGCGGAACGAAGAAGCGAAGGGACGTATCATGGGCGTCAAGGTGGGAAGATGGTGAATGACGTGGACCAGCACACGGTCGCCGTCCTGGAGCTGACTGGTGTCGGTGAACACGTCGCCGCTGTTGGGCCCATGGTCGTAGGCTACGGTCAGCTCCACCTCGTCAGGATCCACCAGGAACAATTTCTCCTGAGCGGCATTCTCGATGCCGGGGCGGTCGAGGGCGTTGACCATGCCGTAACGAGTGCCCTCACGGGCGGCGTTGAACAGGCCGGTATAGACGATGAAGGCGTGGCCGAACTCGACGGTGCCCATGATCAGCAGCAAGAACAGGGGCAGAATCAGCGCAAACTCGACTAACCCCTGACCTTCTCTTCTCTTCATCATCTCTTCATCATCCTACTCCTGAGTACAGCGCCAGGCAGACGGCAGTTGATCGTGCCAAGAAGTCGGGATCTCCCGATCTCTTGCAGCCCCACCGCAACCTCTATGCCTCTGGCCACAAGTCGTTTTGCACATGCGGCCGGGAGACGCAGGCCGGTCAGCGGAAGAGGTGCTACCACCAGAGGCAGAATCAGGACATACTGGGTCAGGCTCCGTTCCCTGATGGGGGTGGACCCACATCGGCTGCACCTCGAAGGCAGGGTAGCCCGTTTGACCTTGCCCCAAGGCTCTTCTGATTATATGGGACCTAGCAGTAGCGTGCAATAGGAAGTTCGTACTAGCCCTTCGTCGCGCCATCGGCCGGTTGTGGCCGGCATCCTCAGCGGCAGGGATTGTCGCGGGGCCCGCCGCGCCCTGACATCACGGGCCTCGGCCGCGGGGATGTTCTGGCCTCTGGCACGGCTGGAGGTTCCCGGGCCGTGGGCGCCACCAGGATGAACAAAACCCCGACGATGCGGGGTTTTGTTCGGGTACGAGCGCCAACGCGCGCGCGATCAGATGCTCTCCATAATCTCGCTGAACACGTTGCCGATGGCGGGGCCTAATAGGGCCAGAACAGCAATCACCACAATGGCCACCAGAACAAGAATCAACGCATATTCGACCAGGCCCTGCCCTTCCTCGTGCGGTACGTAAAGCATACGTTTCACCTCCTTCGGGTCGGGTTGTCCGGAGTGACGGTCACTCCACGGTGGTCCCATTGTATTCCCTCAGGAAGTGATGCGCAATAGCTCTTTTGTACTACGGTGGGTCAGGAGAGGGGGAGGCGGAAGCTGACGCGGGTACCCTGTCCCGGGTCGCTGTCGAAGTGGATCTCACCTCCCAGCATCTCGATCCGCTCTCGCATGGTCGTGAAGCCGAGCCTCTCAGCCTCCTCCGACGTGAGGGCGTCGGTGATCTCGAGACCCTCCCCGTCGTCCTCGTAGCTCATCTCCAGGGCATCTTCCTCCAGGTCGAGCAGGATGCGGGCACTGCTGGCGCCCCCGTGTTCGCTGGCGTTGTTGAGCAACTCCTGGACGATGCGGAAGGTGGTTACCTCCTTGTGAGGGGCCAGGCGCCGCTCCTCACCACCCACCGTGAGATCGGTCTGAACGCCGCTGTTTTCCGAGAAGCTCTCCAGGTACCTGCGCAGGGTGGGGACAAGCCCCAGGTCGTCTAGCATCATAGGCCGCAGGTTGATGATGAACCCCTTGACCTTCTGGAAGGTTCCGGCCACGGAGTTCTTGAGGTTGGCCAGCTCGGTGCGGGCCTGCTCGGGATTGGCGTCGAAGAGCCGCTCACAGATCTCGGCCTGGAGGATGAGGTTGGTGAGAGACTGCGCCGGGCCGTCGTGCATCTGCCTGCTGAGCCGCCGCCTCTCCCGCTCCTGCGCCTCGATGATACGGACGACGGAGGCCTGGGCCGAGCCGTCCCGTGCCTCCACGTCCTCACGGTGATAACGCTCCGCCCGGCTGCCGTGCTCAAGGACGTCGCGGAGCGTGTTGAGGCGCCGGGTGACGTTCTTGTGGTCACTCTGGAGTTTCTCGAGCTGCCCTCGCATGGTGAAGAGGCGCTGTTGTGTGTCCAGGAGTGTCGAATAGGCTTCCTGCAAATCCTCGCGGGGCACGGTATCGATGGAAGCCTCCACCTGGCGCAGTTGATTGGTTGCCTGGCTGTTTCGGCGCGCCAGGCGTTCTACCTCGTCGGTCGTCTGCTGGATGAGCAGATCGATCTCCTCGAGCTCGCGCTGGGTCTGTTCGAACTCCTCCCTGCAGCGATCCAAGAACTCTTCGAACGGGCTGGTGTCGTTGTCGCTCGCTGGCTGTATAGCCATCACACCTCACTCTCCACACTCGAGGTCTGGGTCGGGCCGTTGTGCCCCTTGCGCAGTGGGATCCACCCGCGTCGCAGCGCGCGAACGGCTGCCTCTGTCCGCCCTGATGCTCCGAGCTTCCTGAGGATAGCGGTCATGTGGTTCTTCACTGTCTGGTGACTGATACCGAGACGATAGGCGATCTTGCGGTTGCTCATCCCCTGAACGACCAGCTCCAGGATCTCCATCTCGCGCGGGGTCAGGGGGGAGAGGAACTCATCACAGGCGGAGAGAAACTCCCCGCCAAAGCGTTTGAACTCCTTCATAAGCCAGTCCCCAATGCCCTTTTCGTCCATCAGGGCGTTGCCGACGACGTAGTGCCCCTGGTTGACCTGACGGATCACGCCGATCAATCGCTCGGGTTCGACGTCTTTGGCATGGTACGCCGACGCCCCGGCCCGGATGGCGTGGTAGATCTGTTCCTCGTCATCAAAGGCGGTGAGCATGATGACCTTGATATCGGGGCAGCGGTCGGTGAGCTCGCGGGTGGCCTGGAGGCCGTTGAGCTCCGGGAGGTTGATGTCCATGATGACGACGTCCGGTCGTTGCTGCTCTGCCTTTCTGATGGCAGTCTCCCCATCCGCGGCCTCATCGATGATGCTCAGGTCTTCCTGCGCTGCCAGGACATTCTTCAGCCCCTGCCGGAAGACGGGATGGTCGTCCACGATCATCACAGTGATCCTATCTTCCATCCATCACCCCCTGATGCGCTGTCGTTGGTTACCCTGTGGCGGTCTTCTCCTGGGAGTATACCACAGGGTGTTCGGGTTCTGCAACTCTTTGCCCGGTTGATCTGGCAGCAGGTTTTCCGGGGAGTCGAGG
>CAYVCX010000018.1:0-42927 GCA_964450435.1 uncultured Anaerolineales bacterium | reverse complement strand
TAGACGACCTTGGAAGCGCCCTGGGAGACTATGAAGACCCGATCGTCGCGCTGCGCTGTGGCCTGTCCAGCGAGGAGGCCACCGACGCCGCCCGTCACGAGGGGCAGAAAGGCGGCAAACAGCCCGCCCAATGCACCGGCGAACACCCCTTTGACGATCACCCCGGGCGTGGCGTCCAGCGTCCGTCCGACGTGCTGGTCCGGCAGCTCAACACGCGCGAGCAGGTTCTGCAGCACCCACGGCGTGGCGAAGAGGCCGACGAAAGCTGGAAGCAAGTTGTGGTAGGCGACGTCGACCGGCACCAGACTGCGGTAGAGCAGGATGAAGCCCAGCAATCCTGAGAGCAAGAACGTCGCCAGGCCCGCCGCGAGGCTCCTCCAACCCTCCCACCAGCGACGCCATCCCGCTGGGGCCCGGTCCGCCCCCTTCGGCCACTCGGAGAGAAGCACGTAAGCGATAACGGTCCATAAGATCCAGGGGAAGTGGGGGCGGAGGATGGCGTGCAGCGCCGGGAAAATGGAGGGAGCCAGCGGGGTCAGCAGAGCCAGGACTGCAACGCCGCTCAGCCTGCCGATCCCGGTGAGCACAGCCGCCTCGTATCCGCGTCTCTGGAGAAGGTAGGTCTGGGCAGGAAGGACGATGAAGACGGCGGAATCATCTGGGGCTGCCAGAAAGATACTCGGGATGGTGTTGAGCATAGCATAGCCGGTGATCATGCCCAGGAACAGCATCCCCAGACGGTCCGGCGGCAGGGTATCCCCGGAGGCGGCAGCGAGGACCAGGACAAGCCCGGCGACATTGTAAATATGGAGAGCCGGCACCAGCGCAAGAAGAGAGGCGATCAGCACACCCACCAGGGCGGCCAGCAGCGACGCTAACATCTCCATCTGTCCTCTGAGTCAGGGGATCTCCAGCACCGTGACGTCATTGGGCAACGTCGGCACGACCTCGAGGTTGCTCCGATACACCTGCACTCTGCCGCTGACGCGGACCCGGCTGCCCGGGGTCCCCAATCCGGCGTTGTCGACGACGCGATCGAGCACGCTGCGCCAGATGAAAACCAGAATCTCGCCGGAATCGTCGGCGGCAAACACTTTGACTGCGCTGGGCAGGCCCTCTGTACGAACCACTCTCCCCTCGATGACCACATCCTCTCCCTCGTCCGCGCTGGTGATTGAGTGTATCTCACGGGGCGCAACCGGCCGGGGCGCCGAATGGATAGCCTTCACGTCTCCCCCAAAGCGCGGATGGACTTCCAGCCGGCCCTCGTACTCGCTGACTTCGCCAGTGACCCGCACCGCCGGACCAAGATTGATCTTCGAGGCGTCCCAGCAGTCGTCGAAGATGCTGTGCCACATCAACAGCACAATCTGCCCGCTGCCGCCGTCCAGGGTAAACTGAAAGCCCTTGGAGAAGCTGGCAGTATCCACAACCTCCGCCTCGAGGGTAAGCTCATCGCCGACCCGGTCAACGGTGATGGCACCAATCGAGGTCACGAAGATCGTCGGCGTTGGGGTATCTGCTGGCGTGGAACTGGGCGACGGAGCGGTCATCGGTGTGGCGGTCGGGGCGGCTGTCGGACGCGAGGTGCCTGTCGGTGGCGCCGTCACCGTCGGCTCGGGTGTCTCAGTCGCCTGCGGCGCTTTCACGGTGGAAGGAGCAAGAGTGCGGACAACTGAAGCCGTCGGGGATTCAAGCACCGGCTGCCATGGGGATGTCTGCGGCGATGCCTCACACCCAGCCAGAAACCAGGTGAACGCAAGCAGCATCACGCCCCGCAGGACTCTCCGCATCGTGCCTCCTGTGCGTCCATGACGCGACAGGGTCGCCACCATCATCGCGACATCATATCAGATGAAACTCATCAGCAGCCTGCCCCTCCAAGCGGGTTGACGACTCTGGATGGCGTGAACAACAGGAGCACTGCTGTGGCGGTGGACGTCCAAGCCGCGCCCTCGATGCACAGACAGCCCGATAACCATCTTCGGGCAAGCCGGTAGCGGAACAGCACAGCAGGATGGTAGTGCTGCTCGCCCGTGGAGCGCGCGAACGTCCTGGCACGCTGACGATCCGAAGAGAGGCGCTCGATCATCAACGGGCCAGGGGCGTGAGCCTGCAAGAGGGCGTCCCTCGGAGGCAGGGCCCGGCGCACGCCATCATAGGTCGGGCGCCGGTTACTCCACCACATGGACTCCATCAGCTTCGGGCACGATCTGAAGATCTCCCCGATATTGACCAACCTCGCCGATGACCTCAGCCTGGACGCCGGGGACCAGCCTGTCGGCGGCGGAAAGCGCATTGTAGACCTCCTCCCACAGCAACAGGACGATGGTGCCGGAGTTGTCGGTGAGAGAGATCTTCACACCAGCGGAGAAGCGTTCTGGCGTCCCCAGAGTCCCCCGCAGTGTGACCCAGCGACCGACGTCGTCGGCCGTCAAGGAGCCAATAGGCGTCGACTGGGACATCCCTGCCCTGTCGACCGACCTTCGGGTGGTCGCCAGGGCAGGCATTAGCTCGAGCTCGCCCCGGTACTCAGACAGACTGCCAAGAACCCGAACCTCCGCACCGGGGGCGGGCCGCGGGCCACCGCCAAGATCTTCGAGCAGCGCCACGTAGATGTCGTCCCAGACAACCACGGTCATTGCGCCGCTTCCGTCGTCCAGTTTGAGCTTCACGCCGCTCGCGAAGGGATCGACCCTGGTAACGGTTCCGCTGATGGCGAACCAACTCCCTACTTCCTCCGGGGAGATGTCCGCGATGGATCGTTCCAGGGCGATCGGTACGTCGGAATCAATGGTGGCTATATCAGCCACCGAAGCGGGGACGAGTTGGACGGCGTCGCCGTAGCGGGGGACGCTCGCTACAACCTCGACGGCCTGCCCCACACGGACGGTGGGCGTCACGCCGCTCAGGGCAATCAGATCGTGGCTCACAGCGAGGTCCGTGGCCCCGGTCGGATCGCGCACGGTGATGAGTGTGAGCCCGGGATGGGGTTTCCGCACGGTGCGAACCTGACCGCGGCCGCGCACGAGCTGGTATTGATCTTGGGGCTGAATGGCACCAATGGCGCGCTCCAGAGGCTCGGCACGGGAGATAGCGAGCTGGTCCGGGACATTGATGATAAGAGTACGGGATTCGCCCTCCAGGCGAAGCGTACCGGCGACGACGATGTCGTCACCCAGGGCGGGGAAGCGCTGCTGCTCGATCAGCGTGCGACTCTCGGCGCGGTAAGCGGCGACGTGGAGCTCACCAGTCTCATCGGCGATCCAGAAGCTGAGGTAGCCTGTCCGGGGATCGTACGACGGGGACCGGGTGCAGCGTCCAGCGAGACGTACGTAGGCGAGGTTCATCCCGGCATCCACCTCTCGGACGGAGACGAGAGGCACTTCGACGCAGGTGGCGACGTACCAGAGCATGATCAAGCCGACGGTGGCAAGGAAGACGGCGGCGAGCTTGATCAGACGGAGCGAGATGCGCCCAGTCACGCGAGCCCCGCAGTACGGGCAGGCCTCATACGGGCCGACGTAGCGACCACAACTGAGGCAATGACTCATCGAGCCCATCCTGAGAAGTGACCCCGAAGCCCGGCGTCTGCCGACAGCGGTCTCGGCCGGGGAGCCCTGGATAGGAGTCCGGGACGGGTCTTCTGCCTCGATCTTCGCACCGACTCGATGCAGGCAGCAAGTTCGCAGAGTCTATACCAGTCCGAAGAATCTGTCCAGCGGAGATGGCACCCCCTGTCCCTGGAACCGCGCTGCACGGGCAGCGCGTCGACCTGGCGCGACGACCAGTGGCCTACACGTCGCCCAGGATGTCGGTGAACTCGTCGAATGGAATAGCCGTGAGGGTCTCCGTGGTCCCCGCCCCGAATGCCTGAGCCAGCAGAGCGACTTTGGCGGCAGTGTTGGCATCGGGGGCCTCGAAGATGTGGAGAAAGTCGTAAGATCCCAGGAGCGCATAGCTCGTCAGTCTGTTGACCTCCGGGTGGCGCTCTGCCAGGGTTTGCTCGAACTCCCGCACGCGTTCGCCCAGCGATCGGACTTCGCCGGAGCCACGGGGTGAGACTCTTGAAAGCAGTACAAAGGTTGTCACGTTCACCTCCTCCGATGGTTCCGAGGGACGATCAGGTTCACCCATTCAGCAGCAGGTCTCCAGGCCAATACTGAGCAATCCCACCCAGTTGCCAGCCCCAGGTTTATCTGAAGTCGAGCAAGCCCAGAGATGCGCTAGCGCACCAGATAGCTGACCACGACGCCGAACACCCTGGACACAGGGACCAGCAGCACCTGCGCAAGCAAGACCCCGGCAAGACGCCCGCCCATCTGCCAGACAGTGACAGCTGTCACGTCCGACGATGACCGCTCATCGCGCAACGCCTGATCCACCACATAGGCTGTCAATGGGTCAACCAGGAGGACCATCAAGATGGTCCCAAAGCCGGTGAGGTAGGAGGCGAGCGAAAGAGCCGTCCGGGCGCCTCGAGGAACGACCGCGCTGGCGATCTGAGCAGCCGGGCCGGCGACGGCATAAAACGAGGCAACAAGGACCGTCAACAGGATCCAGCGTCGGGGCACGCGATGGTGGCCGGCCCAGAAGAGGGTCGACGAGCGCGGCTTACGGAACACCTCTCGGGCTCGAGGAAGCACCTCAATCCTCAATCCGTGAAGCAGGACGCGCGGCAGCGACTGGCGCCGTTCAAGAGAACGAACAGCGCGGGCCAACAGACCTGCCAGGGACGGGACGGTCATTGCTCCCAGCAACAAGCCGCCGGCCGCCGCCAGAAGCACCAGGCGCAGGATGCCTGTCAGCTCGGCCGTAACCCCTCGGGCCACCGCCCGATCGACAAGGCTGGCCAGAAGCGTCACCTGCAGGGCGCTGGCTGTGCGAGAAGAGAGAGCGAGCAAGTTGTAGATGGAACGCGCCTGGGTCGGGCGTTGCGTACGTACGCCAGCCAGCCGCGCCGCGTAAGCCGAGACGTCGACGGCATAGATGAGAAGGGTGAGAGCCAGCAGCGTTGCCAGGTGCAAGTCTACCATCTACCGAAGTTCCCGCCGGGAGGGTGTTCCCCAGCCCGGCCCGCGATGCGACGAAAGGCCCGTGCTAGATGGAGTGGCGCGTCGGCCGCTGTAGCGGCCACAGAACAACGCTGCACTCCGGATCCAGTCGCAGCTACAGTCCGCGAGAACCGCGGACGACAACTCATCAGTCGTGGACCGGAGTTGAGCGGCTAAGCTCGGCCGAACTCGCGCGCGAGCTGCTCTACGGTGAGACGGATCATCGTTGGGCGGCCGTGGGGGCAGGTGCGTGGGCTCTGGCACTGCTCGAGAGCCCGGATCAACTCCTCCATCTCGGCGTGATCGAGAGCTTGACCCGCCTTGATGGCGGCCTGCTTACAGACCTGGCGCGCTACAGTTTCCTCGACGGAGACCCCCAGCGGCTCATCCCTTGCCAGGAGCGCCGCCGCCACGTCCTCAAGGACCCGGCCGGGCTCCTCGTCGGCGACAATGGAAGGCAGCGCCCGCACCAGCATGGTCGAGCCGCCAAAAGGCTCCACGTCGAAGCCAAGGCGCGCCAGCATCTCCGTCTTTTCATCGAGTAGATCCGCGGCCTCCGGTCCCAACTCCACCACCTCCGGTTCCAGCAGGGCTTGAGAAGTCGCTTCGGCCTGCTCTTGTTGTGCCAGCAAGCGTTCAAAGAGCACCCGCTCGTGGGCGGCATGCTGGTCGAGCAGGACCATTCCCCCCGGCCCCTCGGCGACAATGTAGGTGGCTCCGAGTTGGCCGATCACCCGCAGGGGCGGAATTGAGCACTCGCCCGTGCCCGGCACGACATCAGCCTCGAGCCGCAATTGGGCGCCCGCCGACTGCTCACGCCCCCGCAGTTTGACTAGACCCTCGCGACGTCCGTGTGAGCCGCTCCACGTAACGTCCTGGCGGGCCCACCCGTCTTGAGTCCCATCCCAACCACCGGACCTCCGCCCAGCCTGGGGGACCGGGGCGCGCTCAAGGAGAGTGTGCCGGACCGCCCTCTGGACTGCGCGGAAGACAGCATCACCGTCCCGAAAGCGAACCTCCGACTTCGTCGGGTGAACGTTGACGTCGACCTCACTGGGTGGGAGATCGACCATCGTCACAGCCAGGGGATAGCGCCCGCTGGGAAGGAAGCGATGGTAAGCCTGGGTGATCGCGTAGTTCAGGCTGGCATCCTTTACCCAGCGACCGTTCACGAAAGCAATGATATACGTCCGATTCGCCCGGTGGAAGGAGGGAGGACCGATGAGCCCGGAGACACGGATACCAGATTCGTCCGGACGTCCGTCAGAGATGATCTGGAGGACCTTCTCGCCGATGTCGGGCCCGTAGACGGCAGCCACGACGTCCCGCAGTAGTCCGCTTCCGGGAGATCGCAGGGCGTTCCGACCACCGTGGCTCAACGTGAATCGACGGTCAGGATACGCCATGGCGTAGCGGGTGACCCAGCGGTCGATGTGGCGACGCTCCGTGCGATCAGTACGGAGGAACTTGCGCCGTGCCGGCACGTTGAAGAAGAGATTTTCGACCGTTACCGCGGTCCCGGGTGGTCGCCCGACCTTGCGTCGGGTCTGGATCTGTCCGCCCTCCAGGTGCAGCACAGAGCCCACAGGCTCATCGGCGGCGCGAGTGGCGAAGGTCATTCGGCTCACAGCAGCGATGGACGCCAGGGCCTCACCGCGGAAGCCAAGGGTCGTGATCCGCTCCAGGTCATCCGCACTAGTCAGCTTGCTGGTGGCATGGCGATGGAAAGCCAGCTCGACCTCTGCGTTTGGCACACCGCACCCGTCGTCGACAACGCGAATGGACCTCTTGCCGCCACCTTCCACGTCGATCTCAATGGTGCTGGCCCCGGCATCAATGGCGTTTTCCACAAGCTCTTTGACCACAGATGCGGGCCGCTCGACCACCTCACCAGCGGCGATCTGCGAGGCAACATCGTCCGGCAATACGCGGATGGGCATAATGACCTCCAAGACAGATTGTATCATACAAGCTTGCGGAGGCAAGACTCGGGCGATCCCATCGCTGGCAAGGGATCGCCCGGTCGCGCCTCCTGGCACGGACCAGGTGATTCGTTCCAGGTAGACCGGCCCGGGACCACAGCGAAGGGGACGCGGCTTCCGAGGAATCGAACGTGAAGCCAGCGAATCAAGGTGGTTGCCAAACGCGCCTAACTGTTATATGATTGCACCACCTTCGGTGCAGCACTACACAACGGTGCGAGGATGGTATGCTAGACAATTTCTTTGAGCCGGATTCAGTCGCCGTGATTGGCGCCTCGCGGGACCCCGAGAAGCTCGGCTACTCCATCCTGGCCAACCTCAAGGAGGGTGGCTTCGAGGGATACCTCTACCCCGTGAACCCCAAGGCTCAGGAAATCCTGGGGTTGAAAGCGTATGATTCGGTAGTTGACATCCCCGATCCGGTGGGGCTGGCGGTCATCGTCGTGCCATCCAAAATCGTCCCCCAGGTCCTCAGGGAGTGCGGGGAGAAGGATGTGCCGGCCGTGGTGATCATCACCGCGGGCTTCCGAGAGGCCGGGCGCGAGGGTCTGGACCGGGAACGGGAGCTCATCCAGATCGCCCAGGAGTACGGCATGCGCCTGATCGGTCCTAACTGCCTGGGCGTGATCGACACAGATACACCGCTGAACGCCACATTTGCGGCTGGGATGCCGCCTGCGGGCCCGATTGCTTTCATGTCCCAGTCAGGCGCACTGGGGACAGCGGTGCTGGACACAGCTATGGCAGGGCGCCTCGGCTTCTCCAAGTTCGCCAGTCTGGGCAACAAGGCCGACGTGAGCGAGATTGACCTGCTGAAGGCGTGGGGAGACGACCCGAAGTCGCGCGTTATCTTAATCTACGTCGAAGGGCTGCCCGACGGGCAGGAGTTTATGGAGATAGCCCACAACGTCACGCGGAACAAGCCAGTGGTGGCGATCAAGTCGGGAGTGACGAAGTCAGGCTCACGGGCGGTCTCATCCCACACGGGCAGCCTGGCCGGCTCCGAGGAGGCCTACAAGGCAGCCTTCAAACAGTCCGGGATCACGCGAGCCACTTCGATGGAGCAAGTCTTCGATTATGCTCTCGGCTTCGCGTACCAGCCGCTGCTGAAGGGGAACCGGGTCGGCATTGTCACCAACGCGGGCGGACCGGGCATCCTGGCCACGGACGCAGTAGAGCACGCCGGCCTGGAGATACCACGTCTGAGCGGCGACACACTCAAATCACTGAAGGACTATCTGCCGGGAGCGGCCAGCGCTGCAAATCCGGTCGATGTCCTGGGAGATGCACTGGCTGACAGGTACGAGCACGCCATGGAGTTGGTCCTGGGCGACCCCAAGGTGGACAGCTTGCTCGTAATCGTCACGCCGCAGGCAATGACGGAGCTTGAGAAGACCGCCCACGCGGTAGGGCAGCTCTCGCAGGAAGCTGAGAAACCGATACTGGCCTGCTTTATGGGTGAGGCGCGCATCGACGCAGGCGTGCGCGTGCTGCGTGAGTACGGCGTGCCCAACTACCCCTATCCGGAGCGCGCGGCGGCGGCACTGGCAGCGATGGACAGCTACCGCCGCGAAAGGGGACGTCCCATCTTCGAGCCGGAGCTGTGCGAGGTCTGCCAACCGCCCGTCCGAGAGCTGTTTTCGCGTGTGCGCGACGAGGGACGCGTATCCATAGGCGATGCTGAGGCTCGTGAAGTATTGGAAGCCTACGGGTTCCCCATCCCTGAGTCCCGGCTCGCTGAGACACCGGAGGAGGCAGTCGAAATCGCGGAGGAGATTGGCTACCCGGTGGTTCTCAAGGTAGCCTCGCCAGACATCCTGCACAAGACTGATGTGGGCGGGGTCAAGTTGAATCTCAACTCAGCAGGTGACGTGAGAGACATGTTCGATTTGATCATCTATCGGGCCAGCCGCTACGTCCCTGACGCGCGGGTTTGGGGATGTCTGGTACAGGAGATGGTGGTCGGGGGACGCGAGATCCTGGTGGGCATGAACCGCGACCCGCAGTTCGGCCCACTGGTGGCCTTTGGTTTGGGCGGCATCTACGTGGAGGCGTTGCAGGACGTCTCCTTCCGCATCGCCCCCTTCAGCCGCGAAGAGGCGAACGAGATGATCCGTGAAATCCGCTCGTATCCGCTGCTGGAGGGCGTACGCGGTGAACCCCCAGCGGACCACGAGGCGATGGTGGACGCACTGATCCGGATCAGCCAGCTAGTTACGGATTTCCCCGAGATTGTGGAACTCGACATTAACCCGCTGACGGTCTTCGAGGAGGGCCAAGGAGCCGTAGCCATCGACATGCGCCTGGTATTGACGTCAGAATCAAGTTAGGTTATGCACACGTACGATCAGGAAAAGGAGCAAGTTATGAAGGCCTTGTATGTCACATCGATCGAGCCCTTCTCCGGTAAGACGGCGGTCTGTCTGGCACTCGGGAGGAGGTTACAGCGACAGGGCTACGAAGTCGGATATTTTAAGCCGCTATCGACCCAGCTCTGGGAGCCGGTTCCTGGCAGAGCTCTGGACGAGGACGCCGACTTCGTTCGGCGAGCGCTTGAATTGGAGGAGTCCACGGAGGATCTGGTCGGTGTGCTCCTGACGCCGTCCCTCGCTCGGGAGATGCGGTGTGGTTGCGCCGACCGCGACCTGATGGTTGAGGTGAAGGCAGCGTATGAGAAAATCAAGCCAGGAAAGGACATCATCCTGCTGGAGGGCGGAAGCTCCCTGCGGGAGGGCCTCAGCCTGGGACTCGATCCCAGGACGGTCACAGAGACCCTTGACACGTATGCCCTGGCGATCATCCGGTATCATAACCGAATAAACCAGGGGGACGACTGCATAGCAGCCTATCGCCATCTGTACGACCACCTGATGGGCACTATGATCAACGCCGTGCCAAGGAGCGAGCAGAAGCTCTCAGAGAAGATCTGCACACCCTGTCTCGAGGAGCAAGGTATCCGCGTTCTGGGCACACTTCCATTCCAGGAGGAGCTGCAGGCCATCAGCGTCGGCGAGCTGGCGGAGGTGTTAAAGGCCGACTTCCTGGCCCTGCCGGAGAAACGAGACGTGCTTATCGAACGTTTCGTGGTCGGTGCTATGGGGGTGGATCAGGCACTGCCGCGCATACGCCGCGTTCCCGGGTCCAAGGCGCTGATCACAGGCGGCGACCGTTCCGACATGCAGCTGGTGGCGCTCCAGACAGCCACCAAGTGCCTGATTCTGACGGGAAACCTGCGGCCTATGCCGGAGGTTCTGCGTCAAGCTGAGGAGATCGGCGTACCGGTGCTACTGGTTCGGGGAAACACGCTGGAGGCAGTAGAGAACATCGAGCGGGTGTTCGGCAAGACCCGGCTGGGCCAGCAGAGCAAGCTAGAGCGGTTCGAGGCCCTTTTTGCCGAGCACTTCGACCTCGAACGTCTGTACGAGCTCATAGAGCTCTCATAGTCGCCCGGGCTAGTGGAGTAGCCAGAGAAAGGAGGAGCCGTGATAACAACCGAGATCGACACCATCATCGCCCGTGAGATCCTCGACTCACGGGGGAACCCTACGGTGGAAGTAGAGGTGATTTTGGCTGACGGGACCTGGGGCCGGGCGGCCGTGCCTTCTGGCGCGTCGACCGGCGTCCACGAGGTGCTGGAGCTGCGCGACGGGGACCCGACTCGTTACAACGGCAAGGGTGTGCAGCAGGCCGTGTCGAACGTCAACGACGTCATCGCCCCAGAGCTACTGGGATGGCACGTGAGCGACCAGGCCGGCCTCGATGCCGCGATGCTGGAGTTGGACGGGACGCCGAACAAGGAGCGCCTGGGCGCAAACGCCATTCTGGGCGTCTCGCTGGCTGCAGCCAAGGCAGCCGCCAATGCACTCCAGCTTCCCCTGTACCGCTACGTAGGAGGCGTGCACGCTCACGTGCTGCCGGTACCGATGATGAATATCCTCAACGGCGGCGAGCACGCAATGGACGGCCCCGACTTTCAGGAGTTCATGATCATGCCAGTGGGGGCCGATACCTTCGCGGAAGCCCTGCAATGGGGAACCGAGGTCTATCACGCGCTCAAGACCGTGCTCGGGACCCAGGGCAAGTCGACCGGCGTCGGCGATGAGGGAGGCTTCGCACCAAGCCTGAGTGCCAACGAGGAGGCAATCGAGGTCATTCTGGAAGCCACGGAGAAAGCAGGCTATGATCCCGGAGAGGACATCCGCATCGCCCTCGACCCGGCTGCAAGCGAGTTCTTCAAGAATGGGAAATATGTCTTGAAGAAGGAGGGTCGGGAACTCACCGGGCCGGAGATGGTGGACTTCTACACAGATTGGGTGGAGAAGTACCCCATCATCAGCATAGAGGATGGTCTGGACGAGGATGACTGGGACAGCTGGGCGCTGATGATGGACCGCTTGGGCGGCAAAGTACAGATTGTGGGGGACGATCTGCTGGTGACGAACACGGAACGCGTGCAGAGGGCAATCGACCTGGGAACGTGCAACTCGCTCCTGTGCAAGGTCAATCAAATTGGCTCACTGAGCGAGGCCATCGCGGCTGTGCAGTTGGCCCAACGATCATCCTGGACCGTGGTTGTGTCGCACCGATCTGGCGAAACCGAAGATGCGACCATCGCGGATCTGGCCGTGGCCCTAAACACGGGACAGATCAAGACCGGCGCGCCCTGCCGGTCAGAGCGAGTGGCCAAGTACAACCAGCTCCTCCGGATTGAGCAGGAGCTGGGCGAGGAGGCAAACTACGCAGGGATGGGGGCATTCACCAACCTGCGCTAGTGCGAACCCGAGGCCCGGCCTCTCTGGTGACGGTGAAAGCCTCATTCCGAGCCTTGGAGCACCCCGAGCCCAGATCCCCGCAGCGAACAGCTCGCTGCGGGGTAGCTTCCAGCAGGTGAAGAGGTTACACATGCCACGCACGAAGATCGTCTGTACGATAGGCCCAGCGACGAACAATCCAGAAAGAATGCGCGCCTTGATGCAGGCCGGGATGAACGTGGCACGCATCAACTTCTCGCATGGGGACCACACGGCTCACAGCAAGGCTATCGCCAGGCTGAGAGAGGTGGCCGCGCAGGAGAAGTGCCTGATCGCCATCATTGCGGACCTTCAGGGTCCAAAACTGCGCGTGGGTGATATTGAAAACGAACCTATGGAGCTGCACAGAGGCGAGACGGTCACCCTCTCTCCCGCTGCCCATTCGTGCCGCGAGGGTGAGATTCCGGTGCCGCACCGAGAGCTCCTTCGAGATCTCAGCACAGGCCAGACGGTGCTGCTGGATGACGGTGATCTATCTCTGGTCGTCGAAAGACGTGGGGGCGGAAGCAGCCTGAGAGCCCGGGTGGTGACGGGCGGACACCTCACCTCGCACAAGGGGATCAATGTTCCCGGGGCGCGGCTGTCCTTTTCGTCCCTGACCGACAAAGACAAGGAGGATGCGGCGTTCGCGCTGGAGCAGGGAGTGGACTATTTCGCGCTCTCCTTTGTCCGCCGGGCGGCCGACGTCAGCGAGCTGCGCCAATTCCTCATGCTGCAAGGAAGCAAAGCTCCATCGATCATCGCCAAGATCGAAAAGCCGGAGGCGCTCTCCGATTTCGACCAGATCCTGGCCGAAGCCGATGGCATTATGGTGGCCAGGGGAGACCTGGGTGTCGAGACACCGGCTGAGGAAGTCCCCTTCCATCAGAAGCGGCTCATCAGAGGCTGCAACCAGACTGGAAAGCCCGTCATCACAGCTACCCAGATGCTCCAGAGGATGATGGAACACCCCCGGCCCACACGCGCCGAGGCGTCGGACATCGCCAACGCCATCCTGGACGGCACGGATGCCGTGATGCTTTCGGGGGAGACCGCCGTGGGTGAGTACCCAATCAAGGCAACAGAGACCATGGCGAAGATCTGCAATAACGCGGAGGCTCATCTCCCGCAGATTCGCCTCGGAGAGTGTGGCACCGGCTGTTACGACGTGACGACGGAGGCTATCAGCTTAAGCGCCGTCGACATCGCCAAGGAGGTAGGTGCTCGAGCTATCGTCACCGCAACCATGTCGGGAACGACGGCGCGCATGGTCGCGCGCCACCGACCGTCGGTCCCTATCGTGGCTGTAACGCCGAATGAGCGGACGCTCTACCGACTGGCCCTGGTGTGGGGTGTGATCCCCGTGGAGGTCCCTGAGTTCACGACGACAGACGAGATGGTGAGGATGATGGTTGAGGCTGCTCGCGACAGGGGACTGGTGGCGTGGGGCGACAAGGTTGTCCTTACAGCGGGTATCCCCTTCGGTCAAGGCAAGAAGACGAACATGCTCAAGGTGCACGTGATGGGCGAGGAGGCACAGGCCTGACGGTCGCAGGGGATGCAGCCGGCCGTCAGTGCTCACCGGCAAGCTCTCGTCGGATCGAGGGCAGCATCCGGCCTCGGCTGGAATGGCCCCGGAGAAGTATTTTAGACTGGAGAACCCGTCTTTAGGCGGAGGCTAGGCCTCTGGTTGTGCCACCGCCTCTGGAATCGACTGCCCCCTGAAGGAAGAATCAGGCTCAGCGGGCTGCGGGACTACGCTGGCACCGCAATAGGGACAGAGAGACCAATGTAACCGAAGGGCTCTGTTGCACTCCAAGCAAGCTTTCTTAAGACGGGTGTGACAGTCGGGGCAATAGAGGAAGCTACCTTCGACCCGCTGCCCGCAGCCGGGGCATTCCTCTGGTTCTTCGATGGCCTGCAGTAACGCCTCCTGCTCCAGGGAATGTTCGTAGGCCTCCTCGAGGGTCTCCCTGGGGCGAAGCATCAGGTAGACCACCAGCCCAACCACGGGCAGTACGAGAACCATGAGCGTGGCCAGGATCTGAGCCAACACGTCACGGGACCGGGCGCGGATGTCCCGGAACGTCCAGATCGCCATCCCCCCCAGTACAGCTATAGTCACTGCTCCACAAATCGTGGATAAAATCGTCAGTAAGAAAGGAACCTGCTCCAAGAGGCTCTCCATCGATAGTACACTCCCTGATTAGCCGATCTGAGTTTCGGGCTGCTATTATACCATCGGTCGGCGCGGCAGCAAGCGCCTGAGACAGGCCGCGTCCTCCGCTAGATCGACAAAGGAGCACAGGATGAGAGGGATGGGACGGAGAAAAGGAGCTCGGGCAACGACTACACAGTGTGGAGGTCAAATGGCGGCATCTATGTCTGCGGCCTGCAAAGGGAAGAAAAGGACAACAGCCCTGAAACCCATTGAGGATGGCTATCTTACAGTTCGCGAGCGCGCGAAGCTTGACAACACCCCTGGGCTATGGTATTCTCGCAGGCCGACACCGGGGCGTTCAAGGAGCTGTTCGCGGTTTCCGCCTAGAGCCCTCCCCGGAGTGATTCATCCCTGCTTCTACGGCCAGGAACGCGAACGTAGGCCTGAACTCTTCTCATTGGCGCCAATCTGAAGGCGGGCCTCCCAGCGATGACCAAGGTCTTCTCCAGACCACGGACGGGACCCTTAGAAAGGATGATCGGCGCGAACGGTTCCTTTGTGGCATCTGCCCGCAGCGCAGTTGATGGGGCCTCGCTGATCAGGCCACCTGGTCTGCCGCTGAGGGACTCCTGGAGGAGGTGCTGCACAGGAGACACCTCCTCTTCCGTCTGCCCGGACACAGCTGATCCTAAGAGAGACGGGTGTGTCAGCGAGCTTCTCTACGGGCATCCGTATCTCCTGGGCTGTCGCTCGAAGGCGTGGGCGATGCGCAGGAAGTGCTGATAAACCTGCGGTGGACGCCTGGAACGCACAGACCATGCCCACTAGACACGGGGCTCGTCGAGGGCCGCCTGCGGCGTCCTCGGCAGCTCTGATCGATAGCAGCGATGAAAGCAACAATTGTCATCCCCACATACAACGAGGCAGAAAACGTCAGGCCGATGTCGAGGGCGCTGTTGGCCCTGGAACTGCCGGCGTTGGACATATTGATCGTGGACGATGAATCCCCGGACGGCACAGGGCGTATCGCCAGCGAGCTGGCGACTGAGCACGCTGGTCAGATTCACGTGCTTCATCGCACCGGTCAACGAGGTCTGGGACGGGCCTACATCGACGGGTTCCGGTGGGCGCTTAAGCACGGAGCCGAAGCGGTGGTCCAGATGGACTGTGACTTTTCCCACGCCCCCAAAGACGTCCCGCGGCTCCTTGCCGGCCTCCAGGAATGCGACGTCGCCGTTGGCTCTCGCTATGTGCAAGGCGGAGAGGTCGACAGGGATTGGAAGATCGGACGTGAGGTTCTTTCTTGGTGGGCCAATTTCTACGCCCGCCTGATCCTCAGATGCCCGGTCCAGGATATCACCGCTGGCTTCAAGGCCTGGCGGCGAGAGACCCTCCACGGGATCGACCTGGACGCCATCCGTTCACAGGGGTTCATCTTCCAAGTCGAGATGGCATACGTGGCGCACCGACTGGGGTACTGTACGCTGGAAGTTCCCATTTACTTCGAGGATCGGCACGTCGGGGAATCGAAAATGAGTATGCCGGTCAAGATCGAAGCTGCACTGGGGGTGTGGAAGATCTGGCTTCGCCACCGTCAGCTTCGACCCAGCGACCGCCAGCCAGCATGATCCGCAGGTTGCTGCCCGATCTGGGCGTCCTCGTTCTGCTTTCTCTGCTCCCACTTCTGCTGTATGCTCCGGTCGCTCTGGGGTCAGATACGCTTCTGCCGGCAGACATTCTTTTCACGTTCGAGCCTTACCGCGCCGCCGCGGATACCGTGGCTATCTCTAATCCCCACAACCACCTGCTGGGGGATCTGATCCTGCAGAACTACGCCTGGAAGGACTTCCTCATTGAGACATTCCGGAATCGCGAGCTTCCCCTCTGGAATCCTTACCTCTTCTCGGGACACCCATTCCTGGCGAACGGGCAGCACTCAGCCCTCTACCCACTGAGCATTGTCTTCTACGTCCTCCCCCTGTGGCGAGCCTACGGCGTTTTTGCCTGGCTACAATTAGGCATGGCGGGAGTCTTTGCCTACCTGTTCGTGCGTGTGCTGGGCGTTAGGCGACTCGGTGGGATGATTGCAGGGATCACCTTCCAGTTAAGCGGGTTCATGACGGTTTCGGTGGTGCATCCGATGATCATCGCGGGGGCATCGTGGCTGCCTTTTGTCCTGGCTATGATCGAGCTTACCGTGCAACAGCGGCCGGCACTTCGAGGGCCGCCAACATCACTGCCCTGGGTTCTGCTTGGGGCCGGGGGGTTGGGCTGTCAGATGGTGGCCGGGCACGCGGAGAACACTTACTTCGTGCTACTGGTGGCCGGGATGTATGCGGCGTGGCGAATTGGGTTTGCCGCGTTGTCGCGGCTGCGGGACCGAAGGAGGCACTGCCGGGATGCAGTAGAGTCCCTTATGCGACCTGCCTCCTGGTTGGTTCTGATGGCGGTCCTAGGCTTGAGCCTCGGGGCAATCCAATTCGTCCCGCTGTACGAAGTCGCGTCCACAAGCTTTCGTGGAGGTGAAGCTGCAGCCAGCCTGAGACAAGTACGTGAATGGGCCTATCCTCCCCGACGGTTGATCGCCTTTGCCATTCCGAACTTCTTTGGGAATCCCACGCATGACAGCTTCTTCGACCTCTTCTCGTGGGATCGAACCCCGGCGCTCCAGCAAGACGATGGTCAGTACATCTACTGGGGGATCAAGAACCACGTCGAGGGTGGAGCGTACCTGGGATTGCTCCCGCTGTTCTTCTCGTTAGTAGCCGTGGTCAGGTGGCTCGCGCGGCACGCGTCGCAGCTGGTGTCGGGCAGCGACCAGCCGGACGTTATGCCTGCGGACGCTGTCCCCAGGCATAACCTGCATACCGTTCCTTTCTTCGCCCTGCTGTCTCTGTTCTCGCTGGGCTGCGTTTTCGGCACACCGCTGTACGCGCTGGTCTACGCGTTACCACTGCTGAAACAATCCCATTCCCCTTTCCGGTGGGTTTTCCCGCTGACCCTGTCGGTCGCTGTCTTGGCCGGCCTGGGCGTCGACGCGGTGCAGAGAAGTAGTGAGCGAGTTCGCAAGTCGGAGGTGAAATCCTCAGATCCCCACTCTCGAATGCGTCACGTGTTCCTGCTGGGTGCTTCCCCATCGTTGGTTTCTATCCTCGGCAGTGTGGCCTTCTGGGGGGGACTGACCACCCTGTGTGGACTGGTATTGAGCCGGATCTTCTTCACCCAGGTTGAACCCCTGGTGGAACACGCATTTTTGTCGCTGGCCCGTGCGCCTTCTGCTTTCCCCAATCACCGTGCGTTCTATTCGTACGAGTTCAAATGGATCGGAGTCTTCGGTCTCTTGTTGACCAGCACGGGTATCGTTCTGCGCACTACCCGCTGCCAGGTCTCGGCCGGAGGAAGGCCAGTGTGGCAGTATACAGCGGTGGGAATCCTGGTCCTTGATCTTATCATGTTTGCCAAGGGCTTTCACCCGACTCTCGATCCGGCACTGCTGGACTACACGCCGCCGGTAGTCGACTTCCTGAAGGAAGACGATTCCCTCTGGCGGTACGCTGCCTTCACCCCGCCTGGCACAACGAAGACAATGAGACCGAATGTGGGGATGTTCCACAACTTGCAGGCAGTTGGAGGGTATGACTCGCTGTTCTCGGACAGGTATCGTGACTATATGGCGCTGATAGAGCCACAGGATGAGGTGCAGTACAATCTGATCGCCTCCTTCCGCGAACACACGAGCCTGGATAGTCCTCTCACTGACCACCTAAATGTCAAGTATGTCATCACTGAAGCAGAAATAGAGAGCGACAAGTACAAGCAGATCTACCAGGACGAGGCCGTGCTGGTATATGAGAACTTGGGTGTGATGCCGCGCGCGTTCACGCTGCCGACTGCGGCAACGCTCGAGACCGACGACTTCGGATCTGCAGTGCAGACCCACGATCCTCGTCATTATGTGATAGTGGAAGGCCTGGAGGAAAGGGAAGCTACCGCAGGTGCCATGCAGAGCACGTACGACGCGCAGGCTGTATTCAGCTACTCAGTCAACGAGGTGCTCGTAGATGCAGAGACTACGGAGCCAAGCTGGCTCATCCTGGCAGACGCCTATTTCCCCGGCTGGAAGGCTTTTGTCCGTCCGTTGGCGGCTGGCGAAGCCGCGGAGAAACAAGTGGAGATCCATCGCGTCAACGGGATCTTTCGGGGAGTGGTGCTGGAGGAGCCAGGGGCGTGGACTGTGCGGTTCAAGTACAGTCCGGACAGCGTGAAGGTGGGCGCCTTCATCAGCTTCATCGGGGCCATGACCATGCTGTTCCTGGCCGGGCTCTATGTGTGGCGCTTCTTCTATCGTGAATCGCTGGATGCCGGTACCGCGCAGCGGGTGGCGAAGAACTCTGTTGCTCCAATCGTGCTGAACTTCTTCAACCGGTTTATCGACTTCGGGTTCGCCGCGTTGATGGCCCGCATCCTCGGCCCCAGCGGGATGGGCCAGTACTTCACGGCAGTGAACATCTACCTCTGGTTCGACACCCTGGCAAACTTCGGTCTGGACGTGTATCTGATGCGTGAGGTCGCCCGGGAGCGGAGTCGTACCCGCCAGATCTTCATCAACACGACCTCACTGCGCCTGCTGCTGTTCATAGGGGTGATTCCGATCCTCGGCGGCTTCCTGGGTGGACGCCAGACCCTGGACAACCCCCTGACCAACGATACAGTATGGGCAGTGATACTCCTGTATGGAGCCCTCCTACCCGGCACGATGGCGAACAGCCTCACCGCCCTCTTCCGAGCGTTCGAGAGACACGAGTATCCAGCCGTCATACAGACTATCACGACGATCATCCACGTGACGCTGGGAACTCTGGCTCTGGTGGGAGGTCTGGGAATTCTGGGATTGGCCGCCACATCGATCCTGACCAACATCGCCACGCTGACGGTGCTAGCAGTGCTGACACGGCGCACCATCTGGGCCGAGGTCGCCCACACAGAGACAGAACTTTCGTGGTCGCTGCAACGAGCTATGCTGATGGCAAGCTGGCCGTTGATGGCCTCGCTGCTCCTCCAATCGCTCTTCACCGGGGCCAACGTGGTTGTGCTGCAGTACTTCCAGGGTGACGATGCGGTGGGTTGGTACAACGCGGCAAGCAAGTGGGTGATGAACATGCTCAACATCATCCCCTCGCTGTTCACATTCGCCGTCTTCCCGGTGATCTCGCGACAGGCGACGGAGGACAAAGGGCGTCTCCGACGCTCCTATCAGACATCGGCCAAGCTGCTGACGATTCTGGCACTCCCAACAGCCATCCTGGTGACATTGATGGCATCGCCGATGGTGTGGCTGCTGAGCGGCCCTGAGTTTCTGCCTCACGGAGCGCTTATACTACGGCTCATGGTGTGGTCGATCGTGTTTGGGTGGATCAACAGCCTGACCAACTACGTGCTCATTGCGTTGAACCGCCAGAGATACGTAGTCTTTGCGTCGGCGGTACGCGTGATCTTCGCCGTGGCGGCAGGCCTGCTCCTCGTACCGAGGTTCGGGTACACAGCATCGGTGTGGATCATCATGGGGGGAGAACTCGTTCTGACCTTGTTATTCGCAATCGACTTGCATCATCAGGTGGGATCGCCAGGGTGGGGGAAGATAGCCGGACGTCCTGCCCTGGCCGGTCTGATCATGGGAGGGACAGCGTGGACGGTGGGCATCCACCGCCCTGCGCTGGCTGTGGTATCGAGCCCAATCGTCTACGTCCTGGCGGTGGTCGTCTTACGTGTCTTGACGCCTGAGGAGAAGAAGCAGCTTACCTCTCTGATACCAATGCCGGTGCGGCGAGCACTCAAGAAGACCGCTTCGGGCAAGCCCTCTTGACAATGCGAGATCCACGACCATTGGATAGATTTCCCCGGGATCCGGTGACATCCGAGAGGAGGGAGCACACTGAACTCCGTACGTAAAGGGCTCAACATCATCTGGGAACGGCTGACCGAGCAGGGCATCTGGGTGACTGCATTGTGGGCCGCAGACCACTTGGTGCGTATCGTGACTGGCGCCCCTATCCAAAGCCTGAGCCGGATCACACCCAACCTCCACATCGGAGGCCAGTACCGGCAGCGGGGTTGGAGGCGCCTGAGTGAGAGAGGCATCACAGCAGTGGTCAACATGCGCATCGACTTCGACGACGAGACAGCAGGTATCGCACCTGGCAGGTACCTCTACCTTCCCACGACCGACGACCGAGCCCCCTCGCTGGAGCATGTGCGGACGGGCGTGAGCTTTATCCAAGAGGAGGTTAAGCGAGGCGGGGGTGTCTACGTCCACTGCGGAGCCGGGGTCGGACGGGCACCGGCGATGGCCGCAGCCTACCTGGTCAGCACCGGGTTGACGACAGACGAGGCATGGGCGAGGATTCGAAAGGTGCGTCCCTTTATCCGCCCCAAAGCGGTCCAGATTGACCGGATAAGGGAGTTCGCCGACAGCCTCTGCATCAAGGGCTGAATCGAAACAAACAGACGTCACCGTCCTGGATCTGGTAGTCGCGACCTCTGATGCGGACAATACCTCGCTCTCGAGCAGTCTGCCAGCTACCGACCTCCTGCAACCGGGCAAACGGAATGACTTCGGCTCGAATGAAGCCTTCCTCCATCTGGCTGTGGACCTGCCCCGCCGCCTGCGGCGCCCTCGTGCCGCGCTCGATTGACCAGGCTCTCACCTCCTCTCCACCAGTGATGGTGAAGAAGGTAATGAAATCGAGGACTCGGTATCCCGCTCGCGCGAGTCTATCCAGCCCCGAGCGCTCGAGCCCAAGCTCGGCGCGATAGGCGGCTGCTTCTTCGGGGGGCCATTCGCTCAGACCAGCCTCGAGTTCCGCGGAAAGGATTACGTGATCATTGCCTTCCTGCTCCGCAAGGCGCGCTACTTGCTCGGCCAAGGCCCCCCCGCCTGGCAGATCCTCCTCCGCCACGTTGGCCACGTAGATGCGCTTCTTCGCGGTGAGAAGCTGCAACTCTCGTGCTATGTGCGCCCTCAGACCCCCCTGCTCCATCCAGGAGCGCGCCCGGCCGCCGGATTCCAGACGCCCGTGAAGGTCCTCAAGCAACTCCATCTCCACGCCATAGTCGCGAGGGCGGGCTTTTGCGGCGGAACGGATCTTCTGCACACGCCGCTCCAGGGCCTCCAGATCCGCCATGATCAGCTCCAGATCGAGCACTTCGACATCGCGTACCGGGTCCACCTCGCCCTCGACGTGCGCCACGTCGGGGTCAACGAAACAGCGACACACCACGGCCATGGCGTCGACAGAACGGATGTGGCCCAGGAACTGGTTGCCCAGTCCTTCTCCGCGGTGGGCGCCCTTCACCAAGCCAGCGATATCCACGAACTCGACCGTGGCCGGCGTGACTCGATCAGGCCCAACCATGCGTGCCAGGGTGTCCAGCCGTTCGTCAGGGACCGCCACCACGCCGCGGTTAGGATCGATGGTGGTGAATGGATAGGAGGCAACTTCAGCGCCCGCGTTCGTGAGTGCATTGAATAGGGTGGACTTGCCGACGTTGGGCAGTCCCACAATGCCAATGTGGAGTGCCATAGAGTGCTCCTTAGCTAGTCTGCCGGTACGGAATCGGCCAGGGGAAGAGTAACATAGAATGTGCTACCCCGGTTCAACTCGCTCTCTACGGTCACCTCACCCCCGTGCCGCTCGACGATGGACTTCACGATAGCCAGCCCCAAGCCGGTGCCGGGTACGTCCGGTGCATCACGACGGTCCACGCGGTAGAACTTCTCAAATAGGCGCACCTGGTCTTCCGGTGAAATACCAATGCCCGTGTCGGAGACGCTGATGACGCCCCACTTCCTTCCATCCTCTGCGCGTACCGAAAGCGCAACCTTCACGACCCCACCGGCGGGAGTGTACTTGACGGCATTGTCGACCAGGTTGGTAATCGCCTGACGCAGCATCGCCGCGTCACCAGACACTATGGCGGCTCGATCCGATCCTCGAGGGGATCGATCCGTCAAGTCCACTTGAAGTGTGATACCCTTGGCAGCTGCTTGAGCACGCATGCTGTCGACTGCCTGACTCACCACCACGCCCAGGTGGCACGGCTGCCGGTCAACACCGATACCCGCCTCGATCCCGCCGAGATCAAGCAAATCCTCAACCAAATCACTCATGCGAGAGATGCCGTGAAGAATCTTCTCTACGTACTCTCGTTGCTGTTGGTTGAGTTCGCCCGCGGTGGAGAGCATTGTCGTGTATCCACGCATATAGGCGAGAGGTACTCGGAGGTCGTGCGAGACAGTGGCCACGAACTCAGACTTCAGTTCATCGAGCTCCTTAAGATGTGTGATGTCGCGCATCACAGCAACACGACCCAAGCGCTGGCCGTCAGCGGTCAAGATGGCAGAGACACTGGCGTAGAGGGTGGCGCCATCAGACAAGGACAGTTCCCGAGTCAGGGCTTCTCCAGGAGCTAGAGGCTCATCAAAAACATCGATGAGCGCCTGAGGTAGCGGAGTATGGTCGATTCGCCGATCCGAGACTCGTTCAGCCTTGACGCCGAAAGCTCGTTCGCTGGCAGGGTTGATCAGCAGCACGCGACTCTCGCGGTCGGTCACCAAGACGGCATCGGTCGTACTGGTCAGAGTAGCCGCGAGCCGCCTCCGCTCCCCCTCAGCAGTCTGGAACAGGCGGGAGCTCTCGACAAGCACAGCTGCCTGACCGGCGAGGGTGGAGAGCAAGTCGATATCGGAGTCATCAAACTGACGGGGGGCCCCGAATCCAACCCACAACACTGCGGACACCTCTCGTTCAGTCCAAATGGGCAACGCAACAACAGCCTGTATCGCCTGAGGGAGCGGTTCGGGCGCCACCAGCGCCCGGGCGCGCACCAAGTTTCCCACAATCAGTGGGCGCTCCAGGTTCTTGACCCCAGCGACCAACGCGTGATCAAGCACCCGCAAACCGTGGCGGGGCTCGCCGCGCGACATCGTGATCCCGGCGTCACCTTTGGGAGAGAGCAGCACAACGCGAGTAACCTGCGCCTGAGTTGCTCTGAGGACTCCGTCGAGAATGAGAGGCATACCCTCAGATAGTTCGAGAGTCGCCGAGACTGACTGACTTATCTCCAGCAAAAGTGAGAGATCGTCGATGCGGTCCTTGAGCCGAACACGCATATCCTCAAGAGCTCCGCCCACGCGGGCCACCTCGTCGTCACCCGGAATCTCCACCCGGCACGAGAGGTCGCCCTCCGCAATCCGATCTGCCGCCCTCGCCAGGTGGTGAAGGGGCTGGGTCAGCCAGTTAGTGCCCAGAGAAATGGCGACAACGAGTCCTGCACCCAGGAGGACTTGAAGGCCAAGCAAGGGGGCGCTAATCCGTCGGGCCTGCTCCAGGACAGCAGCGTAGGGAAGACAGATGACCACAGCCCAGGAGTATCCCTCAATGGGAAGATGGTAGACCAGCTCACGCCTGCCGTCGATGGGACTGCGGGTCTCATAACACGGACCGTCGAGGACGGTAGCGACAGCAAGGTCCGATTCATCCCGTCGATACTCGACGAGCAGCATATTCACATCGGGATGAGCGACGATCTTCCCCTGTGAATCGACCACAAATCCTTCGCGACGCGTACGCGGTTGCCGGAGCCCGGCCAGCACTCGCCTCATCATAGGATTCACATCAAGCCGTGTGCGCCCGAGCAGAACGCGGGGCGGGCCATCGTCTCCTGCCACCATCCCTGGGCGCCTCGCGGGAGTCATAAAGGAGTGGATGACCAGTCCCTCGTCGGACCGATGAACAGAACTGACCTGGGTCACTCCGCTCTCAAGTGCTCGGCTCAACAGAGCGAGCTCCTGAGGCGTCAGCCGTGGATCACCGCGCCGCGCGGGCGGATACGCAGCCAGCGGTTGCCCGTCGGCGTCGAGCAGGATAAGCTGGTCGAAGGAAATCACCGTCTGTACGTCTCTGCGGAGTCGAGTTTCCACTACCGCTCGGTCAGCGCGCCACAGGTCGGCCTCGCGGGACAAGTCCGCCAACATCACCTGACCAGTCTCGATGAAGTAGGTAATCTCATCAGCAGCCCAGTTGGCATCCCTCGCCATGTGTTCCACCGCCTCGGACATCGCAAGGCGGAGAGCGATAGTCGACACAGCATAGACAAGAACAACTGCTATAATTCCAATCAGAGGCACGAACAGGAGGAGCAACCGGCGGTTCAACGTGCGGCTGTAGGGCGGAGTGCGACGGGCCGTTTGCACAGCCCTGGCCCCAGGGAACAAGAGGTAGGCCGCTTGGAGAATGCAGGCTGCCACAAGAGTCTCAAGAAGCAGACAGCCAAGGCGCGCACTGGTCGTAGCCATCGCGTAGTCCAAGCCGGACAGCCCCGGATCGGCCACGGCCGCGAAGGACGAGAGGAAGAGCAGCAGTGCCGCAACCGGCGTCATCAAGGGCAGGGCAACAAGAGGCTGACGCGCCAGGAAAGGCAGACGGCCTCTATAATCCTGGCGCAACAAGAATCCGGTGAGAAAGCCGAGAAGAGCGAGGTGGAATGGGTCAGCAATGCCTCCGGCAGTAGTGCCAGCCCGAATAACTCCGCTGACAAGTCCGACCAGTAATCCAGGCCCGGCGCCCAGCCAGGCCCCGGCGATCGCAAGGGGCACTGCACCGAGGAGGGCGGCAGAAGTTGTGCCAGGGATGCGTGGGGCGCCCGGAAGAGGCAACAGGGTGCCGTCCGAAAATCCAACAAGACCGAGACGCTGACCAAGCAGCGAGGACGCCAGGCAGGCTGAAAGGGCCAGAAAGCCTCGGCGATCCAGATCGGTGAAGTTCCAGCGGAAGCGGTAGAGAATTGCCAGGCTCAACAGCAACTCAAGCAAGGACAGGGCGTATTCCCAGCCGTTTGGCTCGAGAAACACGAGTCCCGCCCAAGGTCTCCAGATCTCAAAATCCATGGGCTCTGCCACTCCATCAAGCGAGGCGTTATCTGGCAAAGTTGATTATAGCACACAGGTAGATTTACTCCAACCAAGCGTCTTGCTTGCCGCACGGGGCAACGGTATAATCGAGGTCGGAGAGGCGAACCTGCCGCGGAGAGGGGCAGCCAGGAGTTGCAGACGTCGCCGTGTCGACTCAGGAGCGCACATGGAGATCGAGGTTGCTGTCGCCAAAGTGGGGAAATGGGCCACCAGCCAGAGCGGGGACACGTTGGAGATGATTGAGCGCCCGCAGGGCGGTTTCTCGTTTGTGCTTGTGGACGGTCAGCGGTCCGGGAAACCGGCCAAAGCGATCAGCAACCTGGTAGCTCGCAAGGCAATCTCCGAACTGGCGGAAGGTGTGCGGGATGGCGCGGCTGCTCGTGCTGCTCACGACTACCTCTACACCTCGCGAGGCGGGAAGGTGTCGGCAACACTCAACATCCTTTCGGTGGATCTGGTGACGGAGACGTTGGTGCTGTCGCGCAATAGTCACTGTCCGATTATCGTGGTGATCCCAGAAAAAGGAATGAGGTTGCTCGATGAACCGGTGGATCCCATCGGTACCCGGCATCGTAACAAGCCCTCCATCACCGAGCTGCCGCTGAGAGCAGGGATGCTGACCGTCGTGTACACGGACGGCCTGGAGAGGGCTGGCGCCCGATCAAGCCGGGTTTTCGACGTCCCGAAAGCGGTGCAGGAGATCGTGGCCGGAGGAGACACGACAGCAGAACACGTCGCCGACAGCCTGCTTGAGCGAGTGCTGGCACTGGAAGATGGGCGGCCCCGGGACGACATCAGTGTTCTCGTACTGCACGTCACCAAGCACCAGGTCGAGAATGAGGTACGCCATCTGTTCCTGCGAGTACCGCTGTGAAGATGCGGAGGGGCAGGCTGCGGAACCGCTCTGGTCACCCGGCGTGCTGACTGGACATATGCGTCTGGCAGGCAGAAGAGTGCTCGCGAGTGGTTGTAACGTGAACCACGACGCCCTGTTCGAGGTGAAGGACAATCAAGAGAAAGAAGGATCACCCGAGAAGCATCCTCTGATCGCGGTGGTCGGCCCGTGCGCCTCTGGCAAATCGACACTGGTGGAGGGACTCCGCGAACGAGGCTACAATGCCCGAGAAGTGGCTCAAGAGCACTCCTACGTGGACACGATGTGGCAGCGGGTGAGCCAGCCGGACCTGCTCATCTACCTGGGCGTCTCCCAAGAGGTCGCCAGCCAGCGCCGAGCGTCAGAGGCCGATAGCGCCTGGTGGGAGGCACTGGAGCGACGGCTGCATCATGCACGACAACACGCCGATTTGTGCGTGAGAACGGACAACCTGGGCCCAGAGGAGGTGCTGGACAGAGCTCTGGGTTTCCTCGAGCACCACGCAGTCTAGGCCTGAGCCTCGGGACCAAACGGAGGGGCGGGTCGTTCCCTCAGCCCGCATCCCTGCAGGGCGACGGGCAAGGGCCCAGGTTCATATTCCTCCACATCCAAGCAGTCAGACTTCACGGACAGCCGTGATTGAGGCGGCTGGCAGGTCGTCGCAGTTGGGCCTGCAATCGTGCGGGGAGCCGCCTCGTGCCTCTTGTCTCGCGTCTCACGCCTCGTCTCTCGTGTTCCGCGTCCAGCTTTTGTGGGTGACCGCCCTCTCCAGTGGAAGTCAACTGTTGTTGCGACGTTGAGATCATAGCGGTATAATTGCACCCGCAGATGACGGAGAACAGGCGGGGGACACTCGCTTACTAGACTTCGGATCGAGAGCGTGGACACGGCGGGCGGGAAGACGCCCGTTCCTTTCTAGCTGAGACAACTATGAATTGGGTTAGTGTAGCATTCTGGCTGGTCGGTACGCTGGTTGTCATGCTGGGGCCGATTCTTCTGATTCACGAGTTGGCCCATTTCATCTTCGCGAAGTTGGCGGGCGTGCGCGTCGAGGAGTTCGGGTTTGGCTTTCCACCACGGTTGCTGGGCCTGTGGCGAGGGAAGGGCTGCCTGAAGATTGGCAGCACTAGGGTGGATGTCCCGATCGCATTCAGATTACCCTCTGATTTGGAGGCGGGGGATTGGGTCGACGCGGTGATCCGTGAGGATGACGGTGCCTACGTGCTGAAGCGGCTCACCGTCCTCGATGGTGATAGCGAGAGCTTGACTCCGAAGCGCAAGAGGATCGGAGAAGGCGAACACGTACGAGGTGTCGTCACGGATCTGGACCCAGGTACTCTGTACAGCTTGAACCTTCTCCCGATGGGAGCATTCGTGAAGATGACGGGCGAGGAAGACCCGTCTGACCCGCGCAGCCTGGCGGCTCAGTCCAAGAGTTGGCGCGTGGGTGTGATGGCCGCAGGGCCAGCAGTCAACGTGATCGCCGCCCTATTGATGCTTGTGGCGGCGTACACCACCGGCGTTCCTACGCAATGGCAGGTCAAAGTCACGGAAGTCATGCCCGGAACAGCCGCGGAGCGAGCAGGGTTGCAGCCGGAAGACTTGATCGTCGCCGCCGGGGGTGAGCAGATCGACGAGGGTCTGTCCGAACTTCACGACATCATCCGAACCTCCGCTGAGGAGCCAATTGAACTGGAGATCGAGCGCGGCGGGGAGCAGTTCTCGATCACTGCAAGGCCGGAACGCCGCGATGGAGATGGTTTCCTGGGCATTATGATGGCACCGTGGCCGGACCGGACAGCGCTACGGCGTTACTCTCTGGCTCGCGCGTTGAGGGCTGGTGGGGACGATCTCATCGCGATCGCCAGAACAACCGTGCAGCTGCCGATTATGCTCATCCGCGGTAGCGTCAGCTCGCAAGAAGCGCGACCGACCAGTGTGGTTGGTATAAGCCAGATTATGACCTTCTCCTTGCAACAGAGCGTCGAGTGGGGGCTGGCTTTCCCGGCGCTTCAGACAGCATCGCTAATCAGCCTTGCCCTTGGATTGACGAACCTGCTGCCTCTTCCAGCCCTGGACGGAGGACGGATCTTGTTTGTGCTCGTCGAAGCCGTCCGGGGGCGCCGTGTGTCACCGGAGCGGGAGGCGGTCATCCATTTCATTGGGATGATGATTCTGGTTGCCCTGATGCTGCTAGTGATGCTTCAAGACTTCCTGAACCCAATCATCCCGTGGTCGCTATTGAAGTGAGAAAGAAGACGGTGAGCGAGATGGATGACGCACTTCAGATCGTCCTCGACAGATTACGGGAGAGGGGTCACAAACCGGACCAGGCCTCGCTGTACTTCCTGTCAAACCTCGACAGTGAGGAGGCGGAACGTGTACGCGAGGTGTGGGTGGATCTCCCCCCGGATCTACGCGCGGAGTCAACATCATGGCTCGTGAAGATGGCGGAAGCGGACTTCACGCTTAACTTCAACGCAATCTTCCGCATGGCCATGGAAGATGAAGATCCCCGGGTACGAAGAGCTGCGATAGAAGGACTGTGGGAGGATGAGGATGTGCGCCTGGTCCCGCGCCTCACCCAGCGCCTACAGGAAGATGAGTCCGCTGGGGTTCGGGCGGCCGCTGCCAAGTCGCTGGGCCGCTTCATCCTGCTGGGTGAGTTGAAGAAGATCCGTGCGAAACCGCGTCAAATGGCCTATGATGTCCTGGTAGAAGCGCACCAGGCGCAGAGCGAGGATGTCGAGGTACAGCGGAGGGCACTGGAATCGCTGGCTTACGTAGGTGATGACACGGTAGTCAGGGCGATTGGTAGGTCCTACGCCTCTTCCACGGAGAAGATGCGGGTCAGCGCAGTCTTCGCCATGGGCCGGAGCGCTGACACTCGTTGGGAGCGGGAAGTGCAGCAGGAGCTCTTCAGCACCAACCCGGAGATGCGCTACGAGGCTGCTCGTGCCTGTGGTGAGCTACAGCTCTCTGACGCCGTATCGATGCTGGAGGAGCTGACAGAAGACACGGACACCGAGGTGCAGGAAGCCGCAATCTGGGCATTGGGGCAGATCGGTGGTGATAGAGCACGTGAAATCCTGGAGCACTACTGCCAGGTTAGCGACGAAGCTCTTCGGTCCGCAGCCGAAGCCGCCGTGACAGAGTTCGAGTTCCTGCACGGTGACCTTGAAGACGTCTTCGCCGACCTGACCAAAGAACCCCACTGGTAGGCAGCCTTGCGCAGAACAAGACTGGCGCCGGGGTTTATCGTAGTGCTTGCAGCGATCGTGGGGTCGCTACTGGTCCGCGTTCCAGCCTCGGCCCAGAGCATAACGGTCGTGGAGAACAGCGTCGAGCATAGCTTCGCCGAGCGAGTGACGTTCAGTCTGAGCGCGACCTCCGTTGCGGAGATCTCTGAAGTCTACCTCTTCATAAGTACCAGGGGCGACGACCAGACGGAAAGGGCCAGGGTGACCATCGCGAGCCCCGCGCGCGAGATAAGCGTCAGATACACTCACGACGTAAGCTTGTCCCCCTTGCCTCCGTTCGCCAGCATCACCTTCTGGTGGCACATAGAGGATGCGGCTGGCAACCGGCTCAAGACAGCCCCCAAGCAGTTCCAGTACACGGACAATCGTTTCGAGTGGAGGAAGGCAAGTGCCGGGGGCATCTCCATCTACTGGATTGCGGAGAAGGGAGACGCGGCGTACGCGCAGGCCGCACTCGACATCGCCCAAGCCAGCGTTGAGGAGATCAACGCAGAGCTTCGCGCCCCGCTGCCGAACCCGCTCGACATCTATATGTACGACTCGCGGTACAACCTCCAAGCAGCCATGATGCTTGCCGGGCGAGAATGGATCGGTGGGCAAGCGCGACCCGAACTGGGGGTCGTGACGATAGCCATCCCGCCGGAGCAGGGCTACGCCTCGCGGATGAAGCGCTATATACCGCACGAGATCACCCATCTACTGATCTACGAAGCGGTGACCCCGGATAGCTACAGAGGGGTACCCCGGTGGCTGGACGAGGGGCTGGCAACAGCCAATGAACACCTGCCAACTCCAGATCTCGCGCTGGCACTGAGCGAAGCTTACGAAGCGAACGAGCTTGTCCCACTGAAAGACCTGTGCGTTCTGTTCTCTCCGAACCCACATACGGCGGTCCTGTCGTACGCGCAGAGTGCCAGTGTGGTGAGCTTCATTCGCAATCAGTACGGCGCCGAGGGAATACGCAGGCTGTTGTCAGCGTACGCTGACGGCGCCAGTTGCACGAACGGGGTTCAGGAGGCGCTGGGCGTCGACTTCGACGAGCTGGAGAGCGCCTGGCGGTTGAGCCTGCGACCGGAGGGGGATAAGAGAGCGTGGATAGACCAGGCGGACGTGTGGGTAGGGCTGTGGCTGCTCAGCGTGTTGGTCGCTGTGCCGATGATCGGACAGATCCCCGGTCAGCGAACTGGATGAGGAAGCTTGGGACGACCCAGAGGTGACCGCATGGACGACGTCATTGTCCTGGATCTCGAGACCCAGCATACAGCCGCCGAAGTCGGTGGCTGGGGCAACATCCGAGACATGAGGCTGGCGGTCGGAGTGACCTACCACGCGGCCTTGAACGTCTACAACACTTATCTGGAGCAAGACGCCGAGGCACTGATCGCCACACTGCGCGACGCAGATCTGGTAGTAGGCTACAACCTGCTAAGATTCGATTACGAAGTCCTGCGCCGCTACTCAGAAGATCCTCTGTCGGATCTACCGACGGTAGATATGTTGGACGACATCCACCGGGCGTTAGGATGGCGGCTGAGTCTCCAGGACGTGGCAGCAGCGACGCTGGGCGAGGGGAAAAGCGCTAACGGCCTCCAAGCCGTACAATGGTTCCGCCAGGGGCACATCCAGAAGGTCACCGACTACTGCAGACGCGACGTTGAGGTGACCTGGAAGCTCTATCGGTTTGGTCAGCAGAACAGACACGTGAGGTATCGCGACCGAAATTGGCGTTTAAGGAAAGTGGCGGTCAGATGGTAGAGGAACAAGCTGTTCAACCCGCCTACGTGGCACTGCATCGCTCGGGCGAGCTGAAGCGGCGGATGGAAAGAGCATACGATCTCCTACACAAGTGCAGTCTCTGCGGCCGAAGATGCGAGGTGGACCGCAGCAGGCCTGACAAGGAAGGCCTGGGATCCTGCAACACGGGCGTGCGTGCCAAGGTGGCCAGCCATGGCCCTCACCTAGGGGAGGAGGATCCACTGCGCGGCTACCAAGGGTCGGGGACAATCTTCTTCTCCTGGTGTAGCCTGAGCTGCCAGTATTGCCAGAACTACGAAATCAGCCAGCGGGGACAGGGTCGAGAGGTCAAGCCAGAGGAACTGACCAAGATGATGCTCTCGCTCCAAGAACGGGGCTGCCACAACATCAACCTGGTCACACCGACGCACGTGACGGCACCCATTCTGGATGCCTTGCTAGGCGGCGCACGAGCGGGTCTCCGCCTGCCGCTAGTGTGGAACACCGGCGGGTACGACTCCCTTACTACGCTGGAACTACTGGACGGAGTGGTGGACATCTACATGCCGGATATGAAATACGCCGACGCGGATGTTGCACTCAAGTTTTCCAAGGTGAAGCGGTATCCAGAGGTCAATCAGGCCGCGGTCAGGGAGATGCACCGTCAAGTAGGCGATCTGGTGGTGAATGAGAGGGGCATTGCCAGAAGGGGATTGCTCGTCCGACACCTGGTCCTGCCCGAAGGATTAGCCGGGACCTCCAAGGTAGCAAGCTTCCTGGCGGAAGAGATCTCGCGGGACACGTATGTAAACATCATGGACCAATATCGCCCTTGCTACAGAGCTATGGCTATGCCCCCCCTTGACCGCCCCACCACGCGAGATGAATTCGAGAAGGCTGTGAAGCAAGCCCGAGAAGCGGGCCTGCACCGCTTCGATAGCCGCGAACCACGTTTCCTTCACGCCTTCCGGTAGCAAGGGGAGAGGAACAAGCCGATGGGTGATAACTCAAGCGAACAGGCACGGTTGCACGCCACGGTGCACGGGCGCGTGCAAGGGGTTAACTTCCGCTATTACTCGACGCGTACGGCTCGGCGCCTCGGCCTGTCCGGCTGGGTTGCGAACCGCAGAGACGGCACTGTGGAAACCGTTGCTGAAGGAAAGCGCTCGGACCTGGACGCGTTCGTGGGCTTTCTGCGCCGCGGCTCGCCAGCTGCATCGGTGGAGAGAGTAGATCTCGAATGGGAAGATCCCAGCGGCGAGTTTGACGGCTTCAGGGTACGCTATCTATGAAAAACAACCCGGAGCGCCTGGCGTGGATCGTCCTGTTGGGTTCGTTCTTCGTCTGTGTAGCCCTGGCAGTGGCAACACCGCTGGGCGTGCGCTGGTACATCCAGAATGCACAGATGAACCAGCAAGTCATCCTTGAGGTTCAGAGAGGGCCGCTTAGCGTGGTCTACGCGGGTCGCGGAAGGCCACGCTCAGTGTCCGAAGACAGCGGGGATATCCCAACAGGGAGCAGGATAAGAGCGCCAAACACAACATCCGGCCAACTGGTGATTCAGGCGCCGGAGTCGAGAGGCGGAACTCCGATAGCGACGGTGCAGCTTTACGACGACACGGAATTGGTCCTGTCGGCGGCACGCTCCCCTCGATTCTCCGCAAGTGACCTGCCCCACGAGGTTGGGTTGGAGATGGAAGCCGGTCGCATGCGGATCAACGTGTTCGGCGGCAACCAGAGATCAACGATCGTGGAGATACGAACTGCACAAGGCCTGATTACGCTCCAAGAGGGCAGCTACGAAGTCAAAGTCAACTCGACAACAGAGGTCACGGTGCGCTACGGAGACGCCTCGGTGGTCACCAGGTCCGGAGATGCTCTGTCCCTGGGCCCAAGGGAGCGAGCTCTTTTCGGTGTCAACAGCATCGACGGGCCCCTGCCTGCCGCCCGAAATCTGGTGGTGAATGGCGACTTCGAGGAACCACTGGAGAGAGGGTGGGACAGCTACAGCCGGCAGACCGACGCCCAACAGCCCTCAGGCAGGGTGCAGATCGTGACGATTCCCGTGGGCAACGACGAGAGGACAGTAGTCCAGTTCTACCGCGACGCCGCTAACCACGCCGAGGTGGGCATCGTGCAGGAGATCAACTACGACGTACGCGATTTTTCCTCGCTCGAACTGCAGATGGCAGTGAATATCGCGCACCAGAACATCCTGGGCTTCGGCGGGTGCGGCTACCTCGGGTCTGAGTGTCCGATCATCGTACGCTTGAACTACAGGGATGTCCACGGCACCGACCGTGAGTGGCTGCACGGTTTCTACGTGGGCGAACCGGCCAAGGATTGGCTCCTCAATTGGTGGTCGGAAAAGGTGGAGGTAGGAACCTGGCAGCCCTTTAACTCGGGAAACTTGATCGAAGAACTCAGCGAGGCGCCTCCCGCGCTAATCCAAAGCCTGACGATTCACGCGTCCGGCCACAGCTTCGACGCCATGGTCACCGAGATCGAGTTGCTGGCCCAGGAATAGTGACCTGCCCAGCCAGGCGGGCGACGGGGCAGGACGACAGCTTCCCCACCCATTCCACAGATTGGCGGGGCAGGGACCCCGGACCGGTCAGAAGGTAGCCAGCGCCGGGCGAGTCGGGGGCCCGGGTGAACCGGAAACGCGACTCGACGGCCCGATGAAGGGCGGAACGAGCATCCAGGTAGAGAAGCCCCCACCTCGATCGTGGGGGCTTCGCACGTGGCTGCTTCGCAAGGGGATTGGTCGTTCAGTCACGTGCTTCAGTCAGCCTCTTCAAGATGCCAGGGGCGAGTCCCGGAGGACCGCAGGAGACGGCCTTCTCGGTCCCCGAGGGCTCCGTCTCTCCTTCTCGCCGAATAGCATCGAGGATGATGGGCTTGTCCGCCAAGCCAAACGACGCCTGATCCTGCCCGGGATTGTAGCGGAAGTAGGTCACCCCGGTAACCGGCTGTTGCTCACGGAAGTAGCGGACAGCCTCGTGCACCCACTCGGCATTGTCCTCGAGCCATCCAACATCCCCTCCAGGCGTCCTGAGACATTGAGGGTTGAGCTGGCTGACGAAGACGGGCAGTCCCCAGAACCTGTCGGGCACGACTTCCAGACCAGTCTCAACGGTCGCCAGATGGCGATACTGCCACTCCAACGGCCAGTCCGAGAACCTCTCCCTCGACCAGACTTCGGCCGGATCGTTTGTCTGTGTCTTGGCATGAAGAAACAGCACGTCGGCACCGTGGATGTGCTCCAGGATATAGGTCCACCATGCACGGTTGTTCGATTCAGGGCCGTAGTACGGATCGATGGGCGGCGGGCCCAATCTCGCCTCACCGCGGGCAGCCTGCCAGATATCGTTGTAGATCTCAGTGACGTACTCAGGCGTCAGGACAAAGGGATTCTCGCTGCCAAGGGCGGGCCACTCTCGCGGATTGTTGGGCTCACTGCCGACGTGGAAATAGTCAACTCCCCGGGCCGAACGCATCGTCTCGACCACAGCCTCGACGAAGGCCTCTCTATCCGTCGACGCCGGAAGCGTTCCTGTCCCGTCCGCATAGCCCCAGTTGAGACGTCCAAGCACGACAATGCCGGCCTCAGAGAGATGGGTGAAGTCAAGCCGGATGGGTTGGCGCTGGATCTGACGATGCACCAGACAACATCCCAGCATCCCCCGGTCGACCATCCACTCGCCCCCCGCCTCGTCGTGCAGCCCAACCAGGACTTCGGCGACCTCGTGGACAGCATCCTCCGTCACGTGGGCTGCCCTGATGCCCAAGTACCCGCCAGCGGCCTTTCGCTTGCGCTTGCCGTCCCACGGGTCGATGACGTGCAGCGTATCGCCCTCGACATCCTCCAAGTAGACGAAGTGCTCGCCGTCCGCCCGCCTCAGGATGACCTCCCACCCTTCGTCCAGCAGCTCCCTCAACTCCAGAGCAGAACGTGCCCGGTTGTCCTTAATGGACCCGTCAAAGGCCGGAAACAGAGGAACAGCACCCTGCCAGGCCATCAGGTTGTCGTTGACGTATGCTGATCGCGCAGCCACCAGGAGCTTGTCGAGCACCGGGGGATTGACATCACGTCGATAGATCCGACGCAATATGATGGCGAGCCCTGTGAGGAAGCAACCATAGCGACCGATGGTCCCCGGTCCGGCTGTGGGATGCTCACCGAAGTCGTACCTCTCCCACCGCGAGTCTCTCTGAGCTAGAGCGATATCCTCCTTCAGCCTGGGAAGAAGCTTGACCGCCATCTCCCAGGGACTCAGCGCCTCGATTACCCGAGAATGGAGTGAGGATCCATGCTCAGTGTGCCAGGTCTTGAGATCGTCCGCGAGCTGGTCAGGATTGACAGCGACGAGACGGCGGCATGGAGGCCGGGTGTCGACATCCCCAGGCAGATGCCCGACCGTGTGCATCGCGCCAGCAGAGCCGACGGCAGCCGCCACACGCCACTCCAACCGGGTCACCTCGTCCTCGATCCAAGGCAACAACACGTACGTATGATCGTAGGACGCTAGGGCTGGCCTTGCGGACTGTTCGACATCGCCGCCCAGCCGCTCAAAGGAAGGAATTGTCGGCATCCGCTTCACATGTGCTGCTCGAATGCCCTGGAAGTCGGCGGCAGTTCGCTCCTGGCGCGTGCCATCCCGCGTGTCTATCACGTGGAGCAGGTCACCCTCAACCCTCTCAAGGTAAGCGAAGTACTCCTGTTCTTCTTCGGATCCACCCAGTCCCCTCAGGATGATCTCCCAATCATCCTCCAACAGAGTCTCCAATTGGTCGGCAGACCGCCGCCTGTCGTCTCTGACGCTGCCGTCGAAGGCGGAGAACAACGAGACGGCGCTCTTCCAGACCAAGACGTGGCCGTCCACAAACGCAGCGCGGGCAGTCACCAGCAGCTTGTCGAGAAGCGGGGGTGTGACGCTGCGCTGATAGATCTTTCGGAGGATGATAGCAATCCCAGTCAGCAAGCCTCCACATCCACCGATGGTGCCCGTGCCGGGTTCGTCACCGAAGTCGCAGTCCTCCCAGCGGGGATCACGCTGCGCCAAAGCAATATCTTCTCGGAGCCCGGCCAGAAGATGAATCGCGACTTCCCAAGGGGCATCAGCAACGATCGCGCGGTACAGCACTCCCGGGTAGTGCTCCTCGTACCAAGAGCTCAGATCTTTTTTCCGGCGCTGAGGGTTGACAGCCGTTACCCACCGGTCAGACGGCCCCGCTCCGGCCTCATCGGCGGAATGGCCTATAGTCTGCCCAGCTTGAGAAGCTCCAATGGCAATGCCCGCACGCCATTCGAGCCGCTCAAGAGTGTCTCCGATGTTCGGCAGCAGAACATATTCACGCCGGCGGTTGCCCTCTGGTCTCACCATCTCAGCCAGCTCGTCCGGATTAGCGTCTTTCAGCACCTTTTCGGGCACCAGTGTCCTCCTACGCCAGCCAATACCCTGTCACGGTGAGGAGCTTTCGCTCCATCGCCAGCGTGAACAAAGCACCCAACCCTGGCAAACGACGACGCCACCGAAGGGGCTCTGTCCTCACCGACGAAGGGCAGCACATCCGTGTGCTATTCAAAGCCGAGGCCGCGCTCACGCAGGCTCACAAAGCGTTGCTGACCAATGACCAGATGATCGAGCAGTTCGATGTTAAGCAGGGTGCCCGCCGCGATCAGCTGCCGGGTGACCTCCACGTCCTCGGGGGACGGCGACGGATCTCCTGACGGGTGGTTGTGGGCGACGATGACGGCGGCGCAGTTCCGCTTGACGGCGTCACGAAACACCTCCCCTACTCTAATATGAGAAGCATTGAGGCTACCAACATAGACAGTCTCAGACCCAAGGAGGTGGTTACGTGTATCGAGGTATAGGACCCGGAAGTTCTCCTGATCGAGATGTCCCATCTCGGCCATCAGAAGCTGCGCGACGTCGGATGGGGAGCAGACAACCAGGCGATCCTCCGGGGTGGCGAGAAGCATACGGCGGCCCAGCTCCAGAGCTGCCTTCAGCTGGGCTGTCTTGGCATTCCCCAAGCCGCGTTCGGCCCTCAACTCTGCGAAGCTCGCTCGCGCGAGCCCGGTGAGTCCATCGTAGGTGGATAGCAGCCCACTGGCCATATCGAGGGCACTCTCGCCGCCCACACCGGTCCGTAGGATGATGGCCAACAACTCCGCCGTGGAAAGCGCTCCCTCTCCGACCAGTACCAGCCGTTCGCGGGGACGCTCCTCGACGGGGAGATCCTTGATTGTCGGCCTCGTCAGCTGCCTCACTGCACCCCCTTCGCGTTGCCCACTGCTTCCGCTCCGAGCTTTCATTGGAACCGAGGAGGAAAAAGGGCAGTGGTCTTGATCATTGTCCACCGAACGAGACCAGAGCGGCTGCTTCAGATCACTTTGATGACCACCAAGCGAGCATCGGATACAGCCGGGACACCGGTCACACGCATCCAGGCGGCCCTGGTCATCAATCTGTTACTCCTCGATCAGGATCGCCTCAATGATGTCTGGGTCCGGCTGGTCAGGGCCGGGTTGTCTCGCGGTAAGGCTCTCGGCGACATCCATGCCCTCGCTGACGCGGCCGATGATAGTGAAGTTGCCCGTCAATGCCGGTTGAGGTGTGTAGCTGATGAAGAAGGAGCTACTATTGCGATCGGGAGCACCGGTGTACAACGCCAGCAGACCTCCCTCATCGAAAGAGAGCTCCGACGGGGTTTCGTCACCGCAATAGTAGCCGGGATACGGCAACCCACTGCCCGAGTTCGTCGGATCGCCACTCAACGCAACCTGCTCGTGGTCGACGAAAAAGAAGTCGAGACCATCGTACCATCCCTCACGCGCCAGGAAGGCGAAGCTGTTGACATTCGTGGGAGCCTGCTCGGCGAAGAGGTCGACGACTATGTCGCCCTTGCTCGTGCGAATCGTGGCGGCATAGTCCTTGTCCGGTTCAATGACCTGAGGCGGAGGTGAATCATACATCCGATCCTGCAGAGAAACCAAGCCAATGAAGCCCTCGAGCTGACCGAAGCCCCCGAACTCCTGAGTTGGGTAGAAGATCCTGTTGACAACATACGTTGGGGTCGCCATCTGACCGTACTCCTGATAAGCTTCGTAGTCGGCAAGAATCTCCTCCCGGTGCGTATGCTCGGTGAGCGCCTGTTCAAAGCCCTCGGCATCAAGCTCCAGCTCTTCAGCGTACTCGATGAGTCTTGTCAGAAGCTCCTCTTCGGAGAGCCCACTCCATTCCTGCTGCCTCTCGTAGAGCAGGTCATGCATCTCCCAGAACTTCCCCTCTGTGGCGGCCGCTTCTGCGGCCTCAGCGGTGATGACAGCCTTATCATGGATGGTGGTCAAAGGCAGATGCCGATAGACGAAACGGAGCTGACCTTCATACTTGTCGATCAAGTATTCACGCAGGGTATGCAGTCCTGAGCAAGCAGGACACTGGAAATCAGCATACTCGATAAAGGTGATGGGCGCTTCATCGGGGCCCACGACGTGATCGTCATCACCGACGGGCGGAACCGGGGCTTCGGGCGGCAAAGTGAAGACTTGGCAGGAAGCAGGGCCGGATGACGCTGGTGTGGCAGGAACATCGGTGGCGTCTGCCTCAGGCGTCGACGGCACCGGAGATGGTGAGGGCGACGGGATAGCCTCTGGGGCAGCTGGCGCACAGCCGGCGGCCGACCCGAGAACCAGGACGAGCGACAACAGAACGGCTTTCCCCACAAGAACCTCCCCTATTCAGACCGGCACGAGCCGAGACACTTCCACGCCTGCGTATCGCGGACGCCCGACTCTACAATGCTGCAAAGAACATCCTCACTTCTTACCACGGCGTTCCGATCCTGGCGGAGAAGCGGACCGCAAGACACTCGAAAACTCGACCTCTTCGCGTGAGCCACCGTGGAAGCAGGCGCCCACCCGCAGCAACCGCCGCTTGAGGGGTTGAGGAGACCTCACCCCAGAACCTAGACTCGGCGCATGGGGAGATTGTACCATAGAAGGCCATGGTCGACCACCGCAAGGAGGGTGTTGAAAAACGCCTGGGATGACCAACCCAATGGGCAGACGCCCCACTTCTGGCTCTTGAGAGCGCCATGATAGGGCGAGCACATAGAGAATACTCGCCTCTACAGTCCCTCTGCCCCACGAATCGAGCCAGCCGGGACTTATTCAACACCCTCGGACGAGATACCCCCCTGCTCCGCCTGATTGCGAGGAGACCGATGGTGCTCAACCTGGTGGTCCAGGCCGCGCCGGGTCATCTGGACTCGAAGGAGGCAGAAAGGCGCAGGGTTGAGAAGGTTTGTTTCCTCGGCGCCTTTTTTGTCGGGATCAAAGGGTGGGTCGGAGGGGGAAGTGACGAGCGGGGGAGACTGGTCGTCAGTTGTTAAAGGTCGTAGGAGGCAGGTTCTGCCCGTCGCTGCCGCGAAGACGGTCTAGAGGGCAGAAAGACAGCAAGGGCGAAGTCGGATACGACGATAGGATACTACGAAAGTGGGTGCGCGTCAAGGGGGAAATTGGGGATAATTTTTGGGAAATCGGGTGAGGATTTGGGATAAAGGGATTGGCGCCCAGGGCAGACGCCCCACTCTCGGATCAAGACGGGCCTCAAACAGGAAGGGCATCACGATAGCGCCCAGTTCTGCGGCGTGCGTGCCCCACCGATTGAGCCAGGCGCGACTCATTCAACACTCTCCGCAAGGGCGTTTGGCAGGGAACAGCATTCAAGGTACAATCGCCGCAGGCCACGGAAGACGACCAGGAGGCGAACGATTTGAGCTCTGTCACCTGCCGTGCAGAGGCAGCCCCAGGGCGGCTCCGGCAAGAGAGAGCCCACGGAGCAGGCGCTGCGGCGATTTTCAGCTTGGTGCTCGTTCTGTCCGTGTCCTGCACTGGTGCTCCGACGTCCGAGCACAACTCGGCAGCCCCACCCCGCGAAGAAGAGACTAGATTTGCCCAACAGAGAGAACAGATGGTAGTCCAGACAATCAAGAATCGAGGCGTCACCGACGAGGACGTGCTCCGAGCGATGGACAACGTCCCCCGTCACCTGTTCGTGCCCAAAGATCAGCGCGATGCTGCCTATGGCGACTATCCCCTGCCGATTGGTTTCGGTCAGACTATCTCGCAACCGTACATCGTGGCGATGATGACCGAGCTGCTTGAGCTGGAGGAGGGGGACAAGGTCCTTGAGGTGGGCACCGGCTCAGGCTACCAGGCGGCAGTATTGGCTGAACTCCCTGGAGTAGAGGTGTACACCGTGGAAATCATCCCGGAGTTGGCGGAGAGAGCCGAAGAGACACTGAAGAACCTGGGCTATACAAACGTCCACTGCAAGCAGGGAGACGGCTACTACGGCTGGCCGGAGCACGCCCCGTTCGACGGCATCATCGTCACCGCCGCCCCAGATCACGTTCCAGAGCCTCTGCGAGAACAACTAGCGGTCGGGGGACGAATGGTGATCCCTATCGGCCCACGGGGAGGCTACCAGACTCTGTGGAAATTCGTGAAGCAGCCTAATGGTGAGTTGAAAGCCTACAATGAGGGGGGCGTCGCCTTCGTTCCGTTCACCGGGGAGGCGATCCAGGAAAACGGGGACGAGTGAAGCCCACAACCGTGAAGCCTGCCACGGCGTAGCTGGCAGCCCCAAAGAGCAGCACGACGGAGAATCCCCAGGAGAGCGCAAGAAGGGCCGCCAGAACTGAAGCTACGACCGAGATGGCACCATTCACGCCCCATGCCCAGGGGATCAAGATAGGCGAGCTCTGCTCAAGAAGCGCTATGCCCTTGGGGAAAGGGATCCCCATGAGGAAGCCCAGCGGAGCCAGCGTCGCCACCGCGATGATCACCCGAGCCCATAGAGCAGCACCCAGGGTAGCCTCGAAGAGACTGGACAACAGGAGCACGTAGGTACCAACCAGGGCGGGCAACAAGATCAAGACAGGACGCAGTGGCAGGCGGTCGGAAACCGCGCTCCCCACGCCAGAAAACAGGAGAATGGCAAAGAGGACCACGGCCAAGGCATAAGCTGGCTGCCCCAGGAAGAGGATGAAGCGCTGCATCAACGGAATCTCCACGCAGAGGTAGCCCAGCCCCAGCAGAGCAAAGTAGACCAACGGCCTTCCCAGCGCTCGTCCCTGGCGTCTTAGCCCGGCGATAGGCAATACGATGAGCACCCCAGCCGCCACTACAGCCAGGACTAACAAGATCAGCAACACGAAATAACCCGCCCCTCCAAACGGCTGCCACGTGTGACCGGCCATAGCTAAGACCTCCCGCGTCTGCGCCCAACGGAAGAAGTGTCCAAAGAAAGGGTGGTCGTCGGTAGTAGGCTTCACGTCGAACGAATAACCACGGTACCATGCATGACGATCCTGAGCGTCTAAGAGCCCCACACAGGCCTGATGATAGACCGGATCAGGCAGCACGTTGTAACGGTTGACTTCGTGCAGACGTATGTCGGGCATGTATACAAGATCAAAGGCACGCAGATCGGCAAAGGCCCTTACCGCGTCCAACTCCTCGGCCGTGAAGCGCCCACGCCGCACCAGGATCAGCATCTGTCGGTAACTGCGCAAAGCCACGATGCTGGTCCGCGGATCGTCTCCGATGTGCTCGACAGCCTCGACCGCCAGGGCAAAGGCCCGGATCGACTCCGACGGCGGAACCTGAAGCCAACGCGTCACCACGAGCAAGCCATCGTGTCTCAACCGGACCAGGTAGTCAGCAAACGCCTCGACGGTGTAGCGGTAATCCTCATTGAGGCTATAGGCACCGGACGTGACCGTGCGTTGAGGAGTGTTTAGCGACAGGGTAACTACGCGATAGCGGTCGTGGGTTCGCCGCGCGTACGTCCGCCCCTGCTCCACGACCAGATTGACCCGTGGATCGTCATAGAGATCTCCGGCCCATTCCCCTTGCTGGCGTACAGCGGTGACGATGAGGGGATTTGGCTCGACGACGGTGACTTCGCCGGCCCCTTCCGCGAGCGCCGTCAGAACCTCCAAGCCACCACCAGGCTCCAGCACCAACGCGCGAGCCCCAGGCCGCAGTCGATAAGGAAGGGCCGTCAGCAGGCAATCGGTGAATGCCAGATCTGTGAAGCCCGGCTCAACCTGGCTGATGTAGTTCAAGTCGTCACCGTCGACGGTGAGGCCCAGCTGGCGCGGAGGATCTGCGGAACAGCGGAAGCCGCTCCCCGGTAAGCCACGGATGCTCTCAGACCGGACGACGTCCACGCGTGAGAAGCCGTTCCAACCCTGAAACACCCGCTCTGCATCAGGGTACTGCAGCAGGTAGCTGAGGCTCTTGTAGGGCGACAGACGAACATTGAGGAAGTCCGGGGTTCGAAGCGCAGCGACGAGCAAGACAAGAATCAGGGCGGCCTGAGCGACACGCAGGAGATGGAGCAGCGCGCGCAACGCGGGCCGAGGAGTAGCTGTCAGATGGCGCTGAAAGAAGAAAGCCGCCACGAGACCCAGGGCAGCACACAAAAGGACAACGCCCTCACCTCCAACCAACGCGGGGGTAGCGACAGCCAGGGCACACCCAACGGCGGAACCGGTCAGATTGGCTGCGTAGACGCGTCCCCCTTCTTTGGGACGCGTCATCAACAGCAGTCCGACAGCCGTGCCACTACAGAAGAAGGGGACAGCAAGGGCAACGTAGTGGAGGAGAAGGACGACCAACTGGCGCCAATCCCGCGCAACGCGAAAGGAATCGAAGGGGACGTAGAGGGTCAAGACATAGGAGCCAACGGTCGCGAAGGCGAATAGCGACGCAAGCCAGGACAGGAGCCGGAGCCCGTGTTGTCTCAGACGCGGAAACAGGGTCAAGGAGGTACCGCTGGCGCCGAAGCCGAGAAGGGCCAGGCTGACAACCATAAAGGCAAAATGATAGAACTGGGCAACCGAGAATAGACGCGTGAGGTTGATCTCGAACGCGAGGGTAGCCGCCGAGAGCAGGAAGAGACCAACATAGATCAGCATCTCATACCCTCAACGTGACCAAGCCCACCAGCAACGTAATGGGAATCAGCACCAGAGAGGCCACAAAGGGATACCTAGTGCTTTGTCACTTATCAAATGATGG
>CAYVCX010000017.1:0-43980 GCA_964450435.1 uncultured Anaerolineales bacterium | reverse complement strand
AAGCACTCCGATCCGCTCGGCAGTGCCAGCACTTCACACATCGCATAGAAATCAGCCAACTTCTGCGGATCGCGCAGCAATCCCAGGAATACCAGTTGGTCCCTAAACTCCTCCACCAACGGTGCGCACCGTTCGAAGAAATCCTCGTACTTGATGCGGTACTCCCCCGCGAAGACAATGCGTAAGTCCGGAAACTCTTTCGCCAGGTACGGAATGGTTCGAATCAGCAAGTCAGGACGCTTCTCCTCAACGAAACGACCTGCATAGCCGATCACAGTCTGGTTCTCCAGACCATACTCCTTTCGGAGGGCAATGCTGCCTGCAGGATCGGGGCTCGGGACCTCAATGGGAGGATAGATCGCCCTTACCTTCTCCGGTACAGTACGCAGGTAGCGAGAGTGTTCTGCGTAGTCTTCGCTGTAGGCAATCACCGTTGTCGCGTACGCCGCGGCAGCCCGATATGACCCGAACATACACAACTCAATCGCCCGATTGAACCAGCCGGATGGCATAATGACGTCCCCGTGGTGCGTCATCACCACCGGCCTGCCCCGCAGGCGGGCTAGACAGGCCACCAGGCCTGCCTCCGGCATCGGGCTATGAAGGCTAACAATATCGTGCTCCCCAATCAGGCGCCAGGCAGCCAGCGGAAAGCCCGGCATGATCTGTGTTCGGCTCACGCGCATCGCAGACCAGAGTCTCACCACCCGCACCCCGTTGATCATCTCCTCTCGCGGCAGCTCTTGACTGTACCGAGAGGTGAGAACAGTGACCTGGTGGCCCCGGCTCGCCAGTGCCTCAGCGACTCTGCGGACGTGCAACGTCAGCCCAGTACGATGTGGCACATAGTACGTCAGGGTGAACAGAATCTTCATGGTCCGGTTCTCCACAATCCCCCAGCTCGATCCCACGAAAGCGATCAGTGTCCCATGTCCTATCCACGACCGCCAGAGCTGCCCCTCTCCTCAAGATTCACAAAGAGGCGGGCTCTACCTCCTTGTCACGATCCTTCGTCACCAGGCAGCCCCGTGCCCGCCACTATGCGAAAGGGCGTCAATTCCGTCTCATCGCGTACCCATGCCGCGTTGGTCTCGCTTCCCGGTCGCGACAGATTGTCGTAGACGATAACTCGATAGCCTCCGGTCACTAGGCGATGGACGTAGTGGCAGCCAATAAATCCCGCGCCGCCCGTGACGAGATAACTGGCCACTGGCCGTTCACTCCTTCGCCACCGTGGCCCTGGCGTCAGTCCGCAGTTGAGTGAAGGACAGATTCTGCTGCACCAGGCCCACCAGCCCAAGCAGCACCATCATAACGTATTGGAATGTGTGCGAGGCAAAAGCCACCACCACTGCCGCCTCCGTAGGCACCCCAAACGGAAGCTCTAGCGCGTATCGCGCGATCGAATGGAACACGCCCATCGCCCCCGGGGAGGAGGGCACGGCCATCCCCAGCCCGGTCGTCGCGGTGAGGAAGCTCGCTTCGACCACGGTCGGCTGGTCAATGAAGGCCCGAAGAATGGCGACGTAGAAGCCCACGGTGACACCCCACGTCACGACGGACCAGGCGGCCAGCCCGACGGCCCGTCGCGCAGACCGAAGCGCCTCCAACCCTTCCACCAGGCCGTCGAACCTCTCTAGCCAGGGTTCCTCGCTGATTGCAGGTAGTCGCCTCAGTGCCCAGCCCAGGGCATTCCGCCCCCACTGAGGTCGAACAGCCAAGGCAACTAGGACCGCCATAGAACCCAGGCCCATCACACCGCCAAGCAGACCGGCCCGTCTGGTCCACCCGGCCTCCCCCGCGAAAGGCACAGTCACCGCCAGCAACAGCACCACAGTCAGCATATCGAATACGCGCTCGACGACGATAGTGGAAAGCGCGGCACTCATCTTGACCTTGCCGTTCAGCCCGATCGCCACCGCCCGCGCCGGATCACCCAGCCGAAACGGCAGCACATTGCTGATCAAATAGCCAATGTTAATCACAGAGAAGGCTTCAACCAGACCGACTTCGGGTCCCAGGAGGATTCGCCAGCGGCACGCCCGCGCCAACAGATAACCCAGCACCGCCACGCCGGCCGGAAAGAGGTAACGCCAGTCCGCCTGCCGCAAGGCATTGGCAGTACGCCGCCATTCAACGCCAGCCAGGGCCAGACCGAGACAGGCCAGGCTGATCACCACACCAATGACCACATTCACTTTACGCACAACGTGCGATTATACCATCAGCGCACCCCGCCCGCAATGACTCGAGACACTTCGCTAGGCTCCAGAGAATGCCGGGCCAGAGTAGATGCCGGGATGGATGCTCAAGCTGGACCATCCGCAACCCGACGTCGCGGCCTCCGTGCTGCCGCACACGGCCCTGTTAGACGAGACGGCCTTGTAGGGTGCCGACATCCACACAGCGACCACTGCCGTGACACGGCACGCATCCCAAGTCGCCCGCGCCTTGCGCCCTCCTACCTTGGGGATCGGCGCCGTCAAGGGCATCGCTCCGTCTCCGGAGGCGGCCCATCCGTAGCACCCCTGGAGCCTCAGATCGCTCGGATTCCTCTGGCCGGCAGCGGACCGCGTCCAGTCTGCTCTTCCCCTTCATCCAGGGGAGCGGCCCGACCGACGAGAACAGCAAGGCCCTCAATCCTCATCGCCAGAACGGTGGTATCCTGGCGGTCCCGCCTGGTGCCCAAGCTCCCGGCTTCTGCACCCAGCCGCTCCTCTCGTGCGAGCCCGCGCCAGTCCGGGTTCCCCAGCGCGCGCCCTCTCACCGCAGCCATAACGCAAGTTGTCAGCTCCTCTGCTCTATGCTAGAATGGCACAAGAGTTCGCAGTCTCGTCGCATCTGATCACAAGGGGCAAAGATGCACGTCAAACCATTGGGGCCGAACTACCTCGTACGCCTGGAGCGAGGGGAGGAAGCCATCGACAGTCTCCAACGCTTCGCCGATCAGCATCGGATCGGGTTCGCCGCAATCCGCGCCGTCGGCACCTTTGACCGCGTGACCCTGGGTTACTACGATGCGGAAGCCAAAGCCTATCGGAACCGATCCTTTGACGAACCCGTCGAGGTGCTCAACCTGACCGGTGACGTCGCCACGGGCCAGGACGGTACGCACATCGTCCACGCCCACGTCACCATTGGCTGTGCCGATTACACCGCCCGTGGCGGCCACATCGTAGAAGCTGTCGTCGGACCGACCCTGGAAGTCATCATCGAGACCACGCCTGCAACCGTCCACCGTCGCCACGACCCCGACACCGGGTTGCAGCTCTGGGATCTCGCAACCATCGAGACCTTCTCTGTCTGATATTCACCCCACTCCTATGACGCCTAGGCTGAGCGTCATCATTACCGCCTTCCAGGAGCCCCGCACCATCGGTCTGGCCATCGAGGCTTTCTTGTCCCAGCTTCCGGAGCAAGGCCAGATCCTCGTCGTCTGTCCCGACCCGGAGACCATCAGCGTGATTGACCGGTATGCGGCGCAATATCCTGAGGTGCGCCACGTCGCAGATCCCCAGCGGGGCAAGCCGACCGCCGTCAACGCAGGGTTGGACGCGGCGAACGGAGACATCGTGGTCCTCAGCGACGGGGACGTGCTCGTCGACGATCATGCGCTGCCGCCTCTCCTGGCGCCCTTCGACGACCCCCGCGTGGGCGCCGTCACCGGTCATCCCGTCAGCGTGAATCCGCGCGACAACATACTCGGCTACTGGTCTCACTTGCTCACGGACAGCATCCACCGCATGCGGCTCGCCCGCGACCGGGCCACGCGCCGGGACGAGCCACGTTTCCTTCTCTGCTCCGGCTATCTGTGCGCCTTTCGCAGCATGCTCGTTGATCGCGTGCCCGAGGACGCACTTGCAGAGGACGCCGTAATCTCACACCACATCGCCCAACAGGGTGCCCAAATCCGCTACGCGCCTGACGCCCGCGTCCGGGTCCGCTACCCCACCACATACAGTGATTGGCTGCGCCAGAAAGTGAGGTCGGCCGGCGGCTACGCTCAGAGCTACGTTCGCCAGTCGCCGTTCCGTATGCGCTCAGCCTGGCTGGAGGCTGCCAACGCCTGGATGGCGCTCCGATACCCCCGCAGCCCCCGCGAGTTCTTCTGGACCCTGCTCCTGTTCGTCGCTCGGCTCCACGTCTGGTTGCTGGTCCTCATCAGGGTACGGCTGCTGAGACGCCCTTTTGACGCCATGTGGAAGCGCGTCGAGTCGACGAAGTAGCGAGGTAATGAGCGTCGCAGAGAACATTCGCGGCTGGACCGAGGGAGGGGTACACGCACATGGTCATCTGTGACGAACTGCACCTGGACACTCAGGGAGACTGTGACATCGTCGACATCACCTCACGCGTCGGCGAGGCTGTGAAATCGAGCGGTCTGCGGGACGGGACCGTGACCGTCTTCTGCCCCGGCTCGACCGGTGGCTTGTCCACCATCGAGTATGAGAGCGGCGCCCTTCACGACCTCGAACGGGCCCTCGAACAGATTGCGCCTTCAGACGGCGACTACCGCCACCACTTGCGCTGGGGCGACGATAACGGACACTCCCATGTCCGATCGGCCCTCGTCGGCCCCTCGCTGACCGTGCCCTTCACAGCAGGCACTCTCACCTTGGGCACGTGGCAGCAGATCGTGTTCCTGGACTTCGACACACGCCCTCGCTCGCGCCAGCTCGTGCTCCAGATCATCGGGGAGTGACCGGAGGAGATCTCCATTGACCGACATCAGAGCTCTGTCCACCGACGCAGACTTCGCCGCTTTCGCCGACCTGGTCACCGACGCCTACCCGATGCTCTTCGAGCGCTCCCGCGATTCTCGGCAGCAGCTCAAAGATACGCTGATGAACGTGGCCCGGAAAGAACCCGCCATCTCCTTCTGGGGCCTGTTCCGCTCCTTCAGGGGTCGGAAGCGGCTCCTTGGCGGCATGCGGCTCTTCGACTTCCAGATGAACTTCCTCCACAGCCAGATCCCCCTTGGCGCCGTGGGTCAGGTCGCGGTCGCCTTGGAGTGCCGAAATGCACACGTCGCGAAGGAGTTGATGCTCTTCTATCTGCGCCACTATCGGGCGAAAGGCACACCTCTGACTGCTCTATACCCCTTCCGCCCGGACTTCTACCGCAAGATGGGATTCGGCTACGGCACAAAGATGAGCCGCTATCGGCTTGACCCGGAGGCATTCCCCGCGGGTTCACACAGGGTTCATCTCCGCCGGTTGGGCCCGGACGACCGGCAGGCCCTTCGCGACTGCTACACCCGCTACACCCATCGCACTCACGGCATGATCCATAAGATCGACCACGAGCTCGATCAGCTCTTCGACGACGGAGATCGGCGCATTGTCGGCTTCGACAGCGACGGTCAGCTCCGGGGATACCTCGTCTTCACCTACGAGGACGGCGACGCATTTCTCACCTACGATCTGCACGTCTGCGAGCTGATCTACGAGACCCGAGAAGCCCTATCCGCGCTCCTTGCCTTCCTGCGCACTCAGGGCGACCAGGTCCGGCGCGTCATCCTGCGCACCCAGGACCCTTGCTTTCACCACCTTTTCAACGACCCGAGGAACGGCTCCGAGGCCCTCATCTCCCCGGTCTACCACCCAACCGATCTTCAGGGTGTCGGCATAATGTACCGGATTATAGACGTCCCGCGCCTTTTCCAGCTGCTTGAGGAACGCAATTTCGCGGGCCACACCTGCCGGCTGGAGCTTCGCGTTGACGACACGTTCTTGCCCGAGAACGCCGGCACCACTCACCTTGCCTTCGATCAGGGTCGCGTGCGTGTGCTCGAAGGTGGACCTTGCGATGTGGCGGTGAGGACCGACATTGCCTCTCTCTCATCGCTGCTCGCCGGGACGGTTTCGTTTGAGCGCTTGTACACATACAGTCTGGCCGAGGTCTCGGACCACGATTTTGTGGCCCTCTTGTCTCGGATCTTCTCCGTCGCTCGCAGCCCGATCTGCACTACCTCCTTCTAGAGTGACCATCTCGGTCCTACGCCTTGCTCATCCTCTCGATCGCATGCTCCAGCACCGCCTGCACCTCATTCCGCGTACGTCGCAAGCTCGATAGCACCAGCTCCAGGAAGTCGAGGTCGATCTCCCCCAGTCGGCGCAGATGCTTTACGAGTTGTTCCTCGTCGGCTCCCTCTCCCAGCATCAGCTGTGCCTCGAGCAACTCGAGTTCGTCCCGCAGCTCCTGCCGCGCATCCTCGCCGAGCGCCTCCTCCTCTTCCACCGTATTCGCTAACTGGCCGAAGAGTGCCCGGATGTCCAGGCTCAGAATCTCCGGTTCGCGACGCCCTTCGCTCACGTCGGGACCCACTTCCAGCGTCTCTTCCAGCGTCGGCTCTCCTCCCGCCCGTACGTTCCCATATAGATATGTGCCTTCTCCTGCGTTGTCCGCGTGCCCCAGGGGCTCAGCCTCGTGTTCTTCGACGCGCGCCTCCCTCCGTGGAATGAACTCTGATTCTTCTGCCTCGGGTGTCTCCTCTTCGAGCACCGGCCCTTCAGCCTCAGCCTTGGGCCTTATCGCGGAGTAGTACTCCGCCATGAGCGCCTTCATCTTCTCGCTCAGACCCGGATCTGCTTCCACCAGTGCCTCAAGGGCACCGGTCAACTCTGGCGCCGTCTCCCGCGGGGCAACCTCAAACTCGGCCCACAGCGTGTCGTAGTCCAGCTGACCTCCCAGCTCTCCTTTCAACAGCGCCATCACATCCCGCACGACGGCCGCCGCCTCGGGCCCGTGACGGCTTCGGAATCCATCCTCGCCGTCCTCGCAGTACTCCACCAAGATCGTAACCACATCTCCTGCAGCCATCTCATCCCACCTCTCTCTTGCCAGACGCTCTTGCTAATCGATCTTCTTACTTCCCGAGACCCGCTATCCTTCCTGGAACATGTCCGTCCCGACCTTCTTCTGGCACCGCTACGTTCACCGCGCTCGGCACCACCGTCACCATCACCGGAACCCGGCCCAGAAACTCTCCGTCCCCTTGCACCGGTAACTCGGGCTCTGCATCGACTGCCACACTCTGCTCCGCTATGAAGTGGCGCATTGCCGGCTCCTGCGACTGGCGCCCCAGTAACACGGCCACCCCGATCCGCGCGTAGTCCAGTGCAGTCCGCGCCCGCACGATACACACGTCGATCCGGCCGTCATTCAACTCCACCTTTGGGCTCCACCGCAATGATGGATCACCCAGCGCGCCGCTGTTGGCGATCATCACCTCAGATGCCCACATCGCCCACCGTTCTCCGTCGATGCTCAGGCGGAAGTGGTGGGGCTGGTAGCCGAGCAGCTTCCGTAGCCCGGTCCAGGCGTACGCAATGCGACCGAACCGCCGCTTCTCGGCCCTGGGGGTGTCCCGCATAATCAGCCCGCTCAGGCCGACGCTGACGTTGAGGACGAAATACCGCTCGTTTGCCCTCATCGCGTCCATCTCCATCAGCGCGTGACTCCCCGTCAGCAGCTTCAACGCCTCCTCAGTATCCAGCGGAATCCTCAGCTCTCGGGCGAATGTGTCCCCCGTGCCCAGAGGCACGACACCCAGCGGCACCCCTGTCCCCACCAGCCCCCCGGCCACACCAGACACGGTTCCGTCTCCTCCTGCCGCCACGAACATGTCCGCCTCACCCTGGGCCAGCGCAGATCGTACGACGCCCGCAATGCGCTCCTCACCCGTCGTCTCGTACACTTCGCATCCCCACCCGGCACCCTCGAAGTGCGCCTCTATTCTCTTCCGCACGCGCGTTCCGCTCTCCCCCGCCATAGGATTGAGCACCACAAACCCCTTTTCCATCGCCCGCTCTCGTTTCGCGTCGGGTACGACTTACCGGGTGTCCGGCTCAGTAGCGGAAGACCGCGGCCATCGGTGCCCCGTTCGGCACCCGCTCCCGCTCCACGACGAAAACCCAGCCCCCGTTTAGCATCGTATGCACCGCAGCCAGGTCTAGCAGGTCCCGGTCTCCCGGCTCCTGATCTTCGTGCAGTTCCACCTCCCCCGTCTCCCAGTTGAACACGCCCCATTGCTGCTCGTCGCGTTCTACGAACAGACCTTCCACCCGCTCAAACACCGCAGCGGGCACGATCTCCTGGATATCGTTGGATGCCCGTTCGCTGTCCGTACCCTGTAGATGCTCGTATACCTCGTGTGCCCGCTCCTCGGCCCGGGCGAACAGAGGACGCACGATGGTCCACGCACGCCGGTGAAGCGCCCGCGCATCCAGTTCCTGCGGCTCCGATTGCACTCCTTCTTCGGTCAGATTCGGATATGTACTCGCCTCCCGGTACCGCGCCAGCACGAAATCGTCCCCCACTGGCACGAGCGGGGCATTGTCGTCCGCCAGCAAGTTACGGATCCCCGCGTCCAGCCGGTGGAAGTATCGCAGCAGCTTCTCCTTCGGGTCGTCCTGGCTCGCCACGCCGTGGCCATGGAACACAGCCGCCACACCCTGGTGCAGCGTCGACTCCGCCGCAGTGTGATGCTGCAGTCGCATCTCCGGGTCCTCCCACTTGAGAACCTCGACCGCCGTCTCTGGTACTTGCTCTCGATCCTCCAGATCGATCTCGCCAATTCGATGCCGCGTACCCTGAAGCAGCCGTGTCTCGTGCTGGCTCATAGCCAGCACGTAGAAGCGACCGTTGTTGCTCAACACCGATAGTAGCGGCTTGATGTGGAATCGATCGCTGACGACGACGAGTTCTTCGAAGTCTAGCGGTAGGCAGTACCTCCTCGCCAGCCCTGCCGCAAGAAACACAGCCAGTCCATCACTCTGGCGCTGCCAGAATAGCTCATCCTCTACCAGCGGCCGCGCCGGGCTCAGCAGTTGGTCCGCCTCCGGTCCCCGCATCCCACTCTCAATCAGCTGCTCCTCCGCGCGGTCAAGCAGGTTCCGGAAGCGGACAGCGTTCTCCAAGATCTGGTCACTTGCCCTGTGTGTGGGCATGTAAATCGAAACGTGGTGCTGATCATACGTCTCCGTCAAGCTCTGAAGCTCCGATCGCGATAGTAGCAACGTGTCTTCCCTCCTCTGTGCCTCCGTAACTCGTCTTCGTCTCCATCATTCCCCCCTGCAGGTGGCTTCCGGGCAGACTCATCTCCTCCAGTGAGGATGCAGGTCATCCAACCGCTGCCAGAGTCGCTGGAGTCAATCCTCTCGTCTCTTTCAAGTCGCAATCCCCATGCCGCCAACTCGCTTGACGATCAGTCCGGCGAACCACGGAATCAGGCTCATCCCGATGATCAACGCCCAGCCCTGCGCCTCCGGATTCTCCACCTTTAGGACAGCGGCAAGGCCCGGCACGTAGACAGCCCCGGCCAGAAGTACCGTACAGAGGACCAGGGCACCCCAGACCCAACGATTCTGGACCACGTCGTTGTTGATAACACCGGTGTCCCGGTCGCGCATGTTGAACACGTGCCATAGCTGTGCGAAAGCCAGGGTCAAGAACGAGACGGTGACCGCTTCCGCCTCGCTCATCCCCACCCACAGAACCGCGATGGCCAAGGCGCCAAGCACTGCGGCGCCGATCGTGGCGCTGTAGCCGACGATGCCTACCCAGTGCTGAGGCGTGAGGATACGCTCCTCGGGATCGCGGGGCGGGCGGTCCATGATCCGCGGGTCGCCCTCGCCCACTCCGAGCGCGAGAGCCGGAAAGACGTCAGTGACGAGGTTCAGAAAGAGGATCTGCAGCGGCAAGATCGGCAGTGGCGCATCCGCCAGCGAGGCCAGGCCGACCACGATAATCTCGGCGACGTTGCACGACAGGAGGTAGAGCACGAACTTGCGGATGTTGTTGAAGATCGTCCGGCCTTGCTGAATGGCCGCCACGATGGTGGAGAAGCGATCGTCCTTAAGCACCACATCCGCTGCTTCTTTCGCTACCTGCGTTCCGCGCTGACCCATGGCGACGCCGATGTCAGCCTTCTTCAGCGCAGGAGCATCGTTGACACCGTCACCGGTCATCGCCACGATGGCGCCGCTCTCCTGGTGTAGGGCGATGAGGTCGAGCTTCTGCTCCGGGCTGACGCGCGCGAAAATGGTCGCCTTGAGGACGAGCCGGCGCTCGTCGTCCGGCAGATCCTCGAGGCCGCCGACATCGCTCCCGTGAATGACAGGGGCATCATCGTCGTCGACGAGCCCGACGGCGCGCGCGACGTTGCAGGCGGTGGCGGGCTGATCGCCGGTGACCATTACCAACCGCACACCGGCGCGCCGGGCGGCGTTAATGGCGTCGCTGACGTCGTGACGTGGCGGGTCGAGTAGGGCATGAAGGCCGAGGAAGGTGAGGTCCTGGTAGGGATCCTCATCGACGGAGTCGGCATTTCCGCTGGCGGTGGCGATTATGCGTAGGCCCTGTTCTGCCAGCTTCTCGTTGCGCTGGTTCCAGGCCTGGCGCTGTTCATCGGTCAGCTCCTGCCGACCATCTCCGGTGCGGACGTGAGCGGACGCGGCGATGACGGCCTCCATGGCGCCCTTGACGGCCACGAAGAGTCGGTCGTCCCGGTCGGGACGACGGTGGAAGGTAGCCATCATCTTGGTCTCAGGGTCGAACGCAACCTCACGCTGTTCCGGCATCTCATCGACGAGCTGGTCGCGACGGATGCCGGCCTTGGCGCCGGCGACGAGGAGGGCGACCTCGGTGGGCTCGCCGACCGAGGAAGGCGCCTGATCGGGTCCGTTGTCCTCGACGGCGGCATTGTTGCAAAGGACGCCGACCTGGAGGGCGAGGCGAAGCCGATCGTCGTCCTGGGGATCGACCCGGTCGCCGTCACGAGTGAAATCCCCCTCAAGCTCCAGTCCCCCGCCGCCGACCTCGATACGGACGGCACCCTTCGCAGCGGAGGCCAGGAGGAGGTGGGTGACAGTCATGCGGTTCTCCGTCAGGGTGCCCGTCTTGTCAGTGAGGATGACGTTTGTCGACCCAAGAGTCTCGACAGCAGAGAGCCGGTTAACGACGGCGCTACGGCGGGCCATGCGCCACATGCCGCGGGCGAGGGCGACGGTGGCGACGATGGGGAGGCCCTCAGGCACGCTCGCGACGGCGAGAGCAAGGCCCGAACGGATCATAAGGAGCGGCTCCCTGCCTCTGACTAGGCCGGAGACTGTGACCATGGCGGCAATGCCGAGCGTGACCCAGATCAGGCGCCGCCCCAATTGGCTGAGGCGCTTCTCCAGAGGAGTGATTTCCTCCTCCGCCTGCTCGACCAGGGAGGAGATGTTCCCGAGCTCGGTCTCCATGCCAGTGGCCACGACTACACCCTTGCCGGAGCCCCGCGTCACGGCGGTGCCTTTGAACAGCATGCTGGCGCGCTCGGCGAGGGGCGCGTCCTCTTCCACGGGGTCGGTCTGCTTGCTCACGGGGGCCGACTCGCCGGTCAGCGCGGACTCATCCGCCTGCAGCTTCGATGCCTCAAACAGGCGCAGATCGGCGGTGACGACGTCTCCTCCATCGACGAGGACGATGTCGCCAGGGACGACGTCCCGAGCCGGGAGTTCCTGCGGCTGGCCATTGCGCCGGACCTTGGAGCTGACGCGGGTCAGCTCCTGCAGCGCCTCCATTGAGCGCACTGCCCTGAGCTCCGTGATGAAGCCAATCGTGGCGTTGACCAGGATGACGACGCCGATGGCAACGCCCTCGACGAACTCGCCGAACGCCAACGAGACGATGGTCGCGGCGACCAGAAGGCCGACGATGACGCTCCTGAATTGCTCGACCAGGATCGTGAGAGCACTCCTCGTCTCGGCGCTCCGAAGGCGGTTCTCTCCGTCGCGCTGGCGGCGGCGGCGGACCTCGTCCGGCCCGAGTCCGTCCTCCACAGAGACGTCGAGAACATCGATCACCTCTTCAACGGAGCGGGCCCAGGGTGCCTGGATGGTCATGTGGGCACCTGGCTCGGATGCACCTGGCATCTCACCTGGCTCCTCGGGCCGCCGCTTGCCGTGCTGGCTGGCGTTCACTGATGGGTGGCATCCCTACCACCGGTTTCTCTGTTCCCCGCGCAAGAACGCCGCCGCACGCGAGCCTCTTGCCACGAAGTCAGACCTCGCCCCTCTCGCTACCCTTGCGCCGCAGCTTCTGCAGCATCACCAGAGCGGCGACGCCGGCCACGATCCAGGTGGCCCAGTAGTCGAACACCCCAAACACGTCAAATCCACTCACCGTCTTCCGTTCCTCGACTTCCTCCACAAAGTCCCGCGCCGCCACGGGATTGTCCACGCGGCCGTCGATCAGCGTAATGGGGAACAGACGCAGCCCCCCGGTCCGAATCCAGGCCCTGACCTGGAGCCAGTCGTCCATGACCTTAGCCGCCACGTCATCGACGTGCACCGGCTGTGTACCCCGCTCCACTAGCGAGACTGCCAATGGTCGCAGCCAGAGTTTCGGTTTGTCTTCCTCCTGCACCTCCACTCCGGTCTCCTTTGCCTCTCCACCATCCTCCTCGGCTTCGCCGCGGCCAAGCCGGATCGCTTGCTCCACCTGTTCCAGGGGCGCCCCCACCCCGACCGACATTCGAGATCCTCGCAGGGTGAACGTCACTACCCGCTCCGGATTCTCCGCGCTTCTTGCTGTGTATGTATAGGTGTTCGCCATTGTCCATCTACCTCCTTCGTCTTGCTATCATTCCATTCGTCTCACCGACCGTCCAGACGCCCCCATGCCAGCGTCTTCGTCCCAGCTTCAACCCACGCAGGACAGATCACTACACGCCTGCTCTGACCTTCGACCGGGTCTCACCCGGGCAAGCCTAGGGCTTCTTCGGCTTCTCCCAGGGCTCGCGTCGCTTCTCTCGGTGCTCGCGAATGCGCCGCTCCAGGGTGTTCAGGGCCTGCTCCAGTGCAGCCATGGGCTTCTCCGCCTTCTCGTTCACCGCGATGTTGTTCGGCTTGATGTAGGCCACAATGCGCGCCTTGTACACGTGAGGTGTCTCGCGATGCTCGACTCGCTCCACGGCGGCCGAGGCGCCAATCATGTCGTCGTGGCCCCTCGCTAGCTCCTGCACCCGCTCCCACGCCGTGGCCCACAGCTCTTGCTCCAGGTCGGGTGTCGGCAGATCCTCACTGTAGAACTCGAAGTCCAGCTCCGTAGTAATGTCCGGCATACGCCACCTCCTCACCTCGCTCAACAACGCCAATCTGATTCGACGGGCTCCGTCCAGTTTGAATCGGTATCGGCTCGCAAATCCCCAATCCTGGCCGGGCAGACAGCCCCTTCGCCAGCGAACACCCTCGAATACCAGCCCTCGCCTTCCAATCTCTCGTCACGGTTCACACGCCGCTCCTGGGCAGCAGTCGACGATCCCTATTCAAACATCGCCTGTAGCTCCAGGGCGTTCTGCACTGCATAGCCCGCTTCATCATTGTCGAAGTAGCAGTATACGTCCTTCCCCTGCGCCAGCCAGGCGGAGAAAGCACCGGCCCATCCCGCCAGCGTCTGGGTGTCGTACTTCCCGCGATACGGCCCATATGGTCCGTGAAGCCTTACGTAGACGAAGTCGGCCGTAACTCTCTTCGGCGACTGTCGGCCGTGGAAATCGTAGATGCACAACGCAGCACCGTGGTCCTCCAGAATCCTGTAGGCTTCGTCGTTGAGCCAGTCGGGGTCCCTCAGCTCGAAGGCATACCGTTGCCCGCTTGGCAGGGCCTCCACGAAAGACGCCAACCGCGGCCCGTCATAGTGCCAGTTTGGTGGGAGTTGGAACAGTATCGGACCCAGCCGGCGGCCCAACACCGCTATGCGGCCAAGGAAGGTATCCAGCGGTTCCTCCGGTTCCTTCAGCTTCTTCATGTGCGTGATGTATCGGCTGGCCTTGACCGAAAACACGAAGTCCTCCGCCACTCCTTCTCGCCAGTTGTACAGAGTCTTCTCACTCGGAAGCTGGTAGAATGTGTTGTTCACCTCCACCGTCGACAGATGATCCTGGTAGTGCTCGAGCCAGCTCTCCTTGCCAAGGCCATCGGGGTAGAATGGGCCCTCCCAGTGCTTGTAGTGCCATCCCGAGGTCCCAACGCGGATCACGCCTCTCCTCCGATCCTTTCCCTGCTCTACCGAGATCAAGCGTAGCTCTGTCTATACACTGCTGACGGGCGAGCGAGCGCGGCCGTATCACAGCTTCTCCAGCACGGTCAACCAGGCCTTCCACGAACGCGTGCCGGGCACACGACGTTCCTACTGCGAACGCCGTTGCAGTCTCGCCGATGCATTACCTTCGCTACTCGTGCCAGTACCCGCGACGTCTGTAGTGTTCGTAGAGCCGCATCTCGTGCTCCCGTCCGGGCGGGCTTTCAGGGTCGTATTCCGGGCTCGTCTCCACCTCTTCTCGCTTCAGCCCCACGTACACCGCGCGGTCGGCCCAATCCACTCGTTCGATCCAGGCAGGAGCTATGAGCACCTCGCGACCCGGGAGCCAATCCCGCGTATCGACCAGTAGATAGCGTACTGCCCAGTCTTTGTCGCTGACGAAGAAGTCCTCCACGTGACCGATTTCGCCGTCCAGGGCCTGGATGTCGTATCCGCTCACCTCCCGTCACCTCCCGCGTGCTACGCAGGTGGGGGTCTCCCCGGTACTTCTCACTCGGTCCTCCATCTTTCATCTCGCCCTCCACCTGATCCACCCCCGCCAGAATCATCGGGTACACTCCCGGCGTGGCCGTGCCCATCGTCATGCTCCCGCCCCAGTAAGCCGGCCAGCCGTAGTATTCGTGAAGCTCAACAATCTGCTGTTTCGAGACCGGCTTGTCGAGATTGATGTCTGGGCTGTGCTCCACTTCCGACTTTGTCAGCCCCACCCTCAACGCATCTCCTTCGTCCCGAACCTCCTCCACAGTGACTGGAGATATCAACACCTTCCGCCCCCCCAGCCAGCCTCCTGTGTCAACCACCAGATAGCGACTGATCCACTTCATGTCATCGAAATATGTATCCACAAGCTTCCCCGCTTCACCGTCTGCCGCCTGGATTGTGCACCCGTACAGTCTCTTCAACCGCAGCATTCCCAACACCTCCTCGAGTAAACCCGTAGTAGGACGTGCCCCGAAACGCGTCCCACATCCCACTCACCCGCGCTCAGCCAGCCCACATCTCCTGCCCCCGGGTCGCTGTCCCGCCCATGCTGGAGCGAGAAGTGCCTGGACGCCAATCTATCCGTCGTCATCGCCCGGGGCCTGCTATCACCGTACCGGGAGACTGGGCCCTGAACGCGGACCCCATCCGCCTGTCTCGGCGTTGAGTTGCATCCACCGGATCAGATCCTGGCGGCGCAGCGCCCCGATCAGACGCCCATCATCGACCACAGGCAGTTGACGTACATCGCAGGTCACCAGCTTCGTCATTGCCTCAGCCGCGTCTTTATCTGGGGTAAGTACCGCACAGGAGTCGGACCCGGTCATGATCTGGCGCACCGGCGTGTCTTCCCACGCAGCCCGCGGCACCGAGCGGACATCCTCCAGCGTCACGATTCCCACCATGTCGCCGTTGTCCAGCACGGGGAAGCTGTGCTCGTCGGTCCCCAATATGTGATCGTGCACCAGGCTTTCCACCGACTCCGACGCTGAGGCCGTCGGCGGGTCTCTACGCATCATCCTCCTCACCGGAACGCCTCTCAAGATATCCTGGACGACCACCCTCCTGTAGCTCTGTTCGGAGGCATTGTTCAGGTACCAGCCGATGAACGCCAGCCACAGCCCATTGAACACCCCCGAACCGAAGAACGGGATGGTCGCACCGAACACCATAGAGATCCCACTCACAATCATCAACCACCCAAACCCCTGGCCTACCCAGGAAGCCCAGTGCGTGGCACTGCGCAGATTGTCGGTCAGCGCCCAGAGGATCGACCGCAGCACCCGTCCGCCGTCCAGTGGGAACCCGGGTATCATATTGAAGATCCCCAGTATCACGTTAATCGATCCGAGCCACAAGAGGATGACTGTGATGGGGGTCGCCTGGGCAATCACCTCAACCGGATCGCCGACCGCGGGGATGGGGCCCGAGATCAGCCCCGCGACCAACAACAGAGCCCCACCAATGACGAAACTCGTGACCGGACCCAGGATCGCCATCAAGAACTCACTCAACGGGGTGTCCGGCTCTTCCCGGATGCTCGCCACACCGCCGAACAGGAACAGGGTGATGCTGTCCACCGGATTCCCCCGGGCCTGCGACACCACTGAGTGCGCCAACTCGTGTGCCAACACGGACCCGAAGAACAACAGGGCCGAGATGATGGCAACCCCCCAGCGCAGAGTCGCATCCCAGTCTGCGTGAACCTGACCGAATGTGGTTCCCAGACTGTACGTGACCAGCGCAAAGATGATCAGCCACGTCCAGTCGAGCCGAATGTCAATCCCAAACAAGCGCCCAATGTACAAGCCTTGCTCTCTCTGCATCGCCACCTCCTCGCGCACCGTATGTCGCCTGCGCCCCGACCGCCTCGGCGCAACCTCTCTGTCCCCGCCGCCAGAACCGTCCTCCCCTATAGCATACCACAAACGTCGCCGAGCTGGGTACGGGCTGGATTGGAATTGCAGTTGAGTTTGGTTGGACAAGGTTGGAATTCCGTTTGCCCTTTCCGGAACTCCGCTGCCACCGTTCCCCCCGATCCCGACGAGGGGTCGTGGATCCACGCTGTCGCTCGCCGACCACCGAATCCCCCGCTTTGCGCGTGCAGGCATCAACAGACATCGACGGACCAGATCCTCCCCGCGGCGGCTGGAGCCCGGGCCGCCTCGAGAATCCGCCGAAGCTACCGCCCGCCCCTGCCATCTTCAGGTTCCGCCATGCGGAAACAGACCGCTTCCCCTTACTCGGTGTGTGGACATCACTGGTTCTCATTTCCCTCCAGTAGCTCCAGCGCTCGCAGTAGCTGGCTATCACCACTGTCACGAAGCTCCTCTTCTGAGATGTCTCGCCTTCTCAGCCGGAGCAACCCGGCATCGGCTGGTAGCGCAACTTCCACGTCAGGCGCGAGTCCTTTCTGCCAGATGACGCGCCCCTTCGGCGTGAGCCACTCCTCGACAGCCAGCAACAACACAGAACCATCCGAGAGGGCAAACTCGTTTAGCACGGTACCCGCGCCAAAGGTCGTCGTTCCCACCACTGGAGCCCGCTCGTGGTCTTGCAGGGCCCCGGTCACGATTTCCGCAGCGCTCGCCGTCCCCCCGTTCGCCAGGACCACAATCGGCATCTCCACTGTCCGAGCATCTTCTTGCACTGCCTCCGGCACCGTCTTCCCATCAGCGTCGCGCCGCAGCAGCACGTCACCGCTGTCCAGGAACTGACTGGCTGCCGCCACTCCCTCACCCAGAAGGCCTCCCGGGTTGTTGCGTAGGTCCAGAATCAAACCGTTGATCTCCTCTGCTCGCTCTATCTGGGTTAAGGCTTCTCTTAGATCCCCCGCAGCACCCTCACTGAAAGCCGAAATCCGCACGTACCCCACCTTCGTGCCCGGTAGTCGCTCCCAGGTGACGACATCAAGCTCTATCCTGGCGCGCTCCATGGTTACCTTCCGCGTCTTCTCTGTGTCCGAATCGCGGATGGTCAGAGATACGGTCGTGCCCGCTGGCCCTACAACGCGGTCGACGACCTCAGTCAGCGAAAGGCCTGTGACATCTTCGCCGTTCACCTCGAGGATGATGTCTCCCGCCTTCAGGCCGCCACGGTCCGCTGGCGTGCCGTCGATTGGAGCGACGATAACTACCCGCCCATCCCTCATCTCCACATAGGCGCCAATGCCCTCGAACCGTCCCTCGAGCTGCTGTCGGTGACGCGCCGCCATCTCTGGACCCAAGAACCGCGTGTGCCCCACATCCCCCAGCGTCTGCACCATCCCACTAAGCGCACCGTGTGCCATGCGCCGCGGCTCAACCCCGTCCTGATACACGTATTCTCGCTCGATGACCTCCCAGGCTTCCGCAATCAGCTCAAACTCCGCTGCCGCCGACGGCGGAACCTGCACCCGTGGCTCCATATGCGGGAGCACCTGGCTTCCCAGAAGTATCCCGCCAGCAAGCCCAACACCCAGGGCAAGGAGCACCAGCCCTGCGACGCCCGAGAGAAACAAACGCCGCCTCACCATATTCGCCTCGTTTTCACTTCCTACCATTCGTGAAACTCGCCCATCCTGATGGCCCACCCTTCAGCGCGTGCCCCTACCGTGAGACACGAAACGCAGGCCTTGGATCGCCAGTTGTTCACCGTGCATCCTGTCCGCTCACGCGTCTCGCTTACAGAGCGCCGCCATACCACCTCTGTGAGCCACGCAGCTCTTCATCAGTTCCGCAGCCACGCTCACACAGACCTCGCAGGATTCCTCTTCTGGTGGTTCGGACAGAAATACGACGTCCGGCCGTACACCTTTACCCGCTCCAGCTCAGTCCTGCACCGCGGGCAGGTTCCACCATCGTGTCGGTGGGGTGTGAGGAACGTGTCGGGGAATTGATCGGGTTGCGCCTGGTGGCGAATCGCTCTCTCCAGTACCATCTTCACCGTGTGGAAAAGCTCCTCGAGCGTCTCATGGTCCAGACTGCTCGCTCTGGCCTGTGGATGAACTCCTCCCTGGAACAGAATCTCGTCAGCATAGACGTTGCCAATGCCGGCCATGCTCTCCTGATCCATTAGGACTGCCTTCACCATAGCCCGTCGGCCTTCCATCGCCTCTCTGAACTCGGCCAGCCCGAAATCTGGTGCCAGAGCGTCGGGACCCAGGTTCCTCTCGTCGATGAACTTCTCTGCGTCGTCGATCACCTCTACGTGGCCCAGCTTCCTCATCGAGTAATATACCAGTTGATAGCCGTTGGCGAAGTGAAAGTGGACGCGATCGTACGTCGGCTCCTCGTTCGCGTCCTTGAAGTACTTCAGCCCTCCCGTCATCCCGAAGTGGAGCACCAGGAAACCCTCGCCCTGATCATTCAGCGCCACGAACAAGTATTTGCCGTGCCGCTGGGTCTCCTCGAATGACCGCCCAATCAGTCTCTCTTTCGCCTGGTCAGCCGACGTATCCTCCACCAACTCGTCACTACGCACGTGCACGTCCGCAATCTCCTGGTGGAGCGCGGTCGCCTGCAGGTACCGGCGCATCCTCTCTACGTCTGGCAACTCGGGCACGTGCCCTCTCCTTGCCCTCTCTCCGGCTCAACGGGAACTAGGCCCACCAACCAGCCTGGGTCTGCGAACCCCACGCTCACCGGCACGACATGCGCTTTCACACCGTCTCCGGCGCTCCCCGGCCAGCCGTTTCCTGCCCCAGCAGCCCCCGATACTCCTTCGGCATCTCGAGAACGATGTGCCTCCACTCCCCCTCGGGGAGAGCCTCTTCCAGCACCGCTGCCACTGCCTTGGCTCTCTCCTTCGCCCGGGTACGAGTCACGCCCGCCCGCGCGCCAACCCGGTCGTAGAACTCTTGCAATGTGTAGCACGCCGTCGGCGGGCGCGTAACCTCCGACCCGTCGTATTCGTAGAGGAAGTCCTTCGCCTCTTTCGGTAGCTGAGAGGCCAAATTCCGCAGCGCGGTCCTGTACAGGCACTCGCCCAGTGTCGACAGCGTAGCTTCGATCGCGACTTCCGCCTCCTCGCGAGAGTCAAATCCACCTTGTTCCTGCACGCGCCGAACGATCTCGTGATATCGCATATATCCTCCTGCCACCAACTGGCATCAACCAGCATCAACCAGCAGACGCCGTAACCTTCGAACCATCGCCGCCACCTCGGAGTATCTGTGCAGCCTCCGAGGTACGCTCACCCCATTCGCCTCGCGGCGCCTCCTACCCACCCCCGGACCGGGCCAGTTCGCTCCCCCTTTCCAGCAGCTCTCGCACCTCTTCGTTTGTGGTCTGCGAGAAATCCCGATACGCACCTCCAACCCCGAAAAACGGTTCCGGTGTCGTAAGGCAAACAGCCTCGTCGACTCGTTCGCTCACATCCGCGCAGGTCTCCGGGGGCCCCGTCGGCACGCCCACCACGATCTCAGTCGGCTTGTGCTCGCGCAGCGGCGCGACTGCAGCGCGCATCGTTGTGCCAGTGGCTAACCCGTCATCCACCAGGATGACCGTCTTCCCTTCAAGGTCCACCCCCGGCCGCGCGCCGCGGTACGCATCCTCGCGGTCTCGGAGCTTCTGTCTCTCTTCCTCCGCCACGCGCTGGATCGCTTCTTCGGAGATCCCCGCACTCTCCACCACGTCTTCGTTCATTACCCGAACGTCACCGGATGCAATTGCGCCCATTGCCAGCTCCGGATTTCCCGGTACCCCGAGCTTCCGCACCACAAAGACGTCGATCGGCGCCTGGTGGGCCTTCGCGACCTCGAACGCGACAGGGACACCTCCCCGGGGAAGCCCCAGCACCACCACGTCCTCCCGGTCCGTATAGCCCGATAACTCCTGTGCCAGCTTCCGCCCGGCTTCCCTCCTATCGGCGAACTGCATCGTCACTCCTCCCACCCTCCGGACAGGCGTTCTTTCCGCAACGCCCATCAACCGTCCACTTCATTCTGTGCGGGTTTCCCCTCCCTTCCTCACCCGGGTTCATCACTCGGAGCGGTGTCCCCAGGACCCGACCCGCACAGGGTATTCCACCCACCAGACCGACGCCACCCAAGAACTGCACGGGTTCTCAATCCTCACCTCAATCTCCGTCCTCGTGCACCGCTCAAACCCGTGGTCAACGAACCCGCGGTCGGCGCACGCATCGCACGCCCCCCGTTGGTCATTCGGCTGCTCACCGCTCGCTTCGCCATCGCTCTCTAATGGCGACCACCTCACTGTCTGGCACGTCGTACCACCGTTCGTAGACCTGCGCCACAGCGCGAAAGAACTCGGGCTGTTCCAGCACCACGATCTCGTCCGCCAGCCCGTTGCGTCCGCTCCTGATCATCTCCGTGACTTCTCGGCTGGCCACGGGAACAGCGACAACCACCTTTCCTGCTCCCGCGTTCCTGCAACACTTGATCGCGGCTCGCATCGTGGAGCCCATCGCTATGCCATCGTCCACCAGGATCACGGTCCGGCCTCTAATGTCAGGTAGTGGCTCTCCTCCTCTCAGCACAGCTGCGCGCCTTCTCACCTCCTCGCGCTGTTCCCGTATTACTTCTTCGATTGTCTCATCTGAGACCCACCGACTCGCATCTTCTAGGATGACCGTGCTCCCATCCTCGGCAACTGCCCCAAAACCGGCCTCTGGCTGATCTGGGTAGGGCAGCTTCCGCGCAATGAGGAATGAGAAATCAGCATCGAGCTGCCCGGCCACCTGGTGTCCGACTTCCACGCCCCCCCGCGGGATCGCCAGGACCACGACGTCCTCGTCTCTGTAACCTTCCAGCTCTCGAGCCAATTGCCGTCCGGCGTCTCTTCTATCCTCAAACACCCGCTCCCTCCTCTCCCATAGCCTGCACACGTGAGTTGCCATCGCATTCCGCGCTGAGCCCCCGCCCGGCGCGATAGGACACCTAGATCAGCTGGTCCATCACCTCCGTGACCCGGTCCCACGTTTCAGTGTCGGGATTCGACACACCCGGCGCGACGACCGTCATTACCTGAGCGGTGACCATGATTAACGTCCCCAGCAGCTCCGGCAGCAGGTCGATCACTTCTTGGCTTGGCTCACGCTCCAGCTGGGGATAAGCCGCCAGCTCTTCCAGAACCGGTCCGATGTCCAGCTCCTCATCGTACAATTCAAAGTCCTGCATGCTCTCTCGCAGCCCTTTCGTCAGGGGCAGATCCGGTTCTATGATCAAGTCTCGGTTGTTGTAGCCCGCATGGCGCACGCCGATAAGTACCAGATCATACAGCTTGTCATCGACGAAGTCCGACAACCGTTTCAGGTCGCTCCTGTCGTAATTGAGGCCAGACACCCGTCGAACCAGCTCCTGCAATCGCTTAGCTCCAAAGATCACTGACACGATTCAAACCCTCCCGTCTCTGATGGGACCCCCATCCGCTGCTTGGCCCTCTTCCATTAGGAGTTTGCCCGTACATGACACGTAGATCGCGAAACACACCCTGCCGGAACATGGAACACCGGCTCTGCTCACACCATCATCGCAGCACGACCTCCATGCCGTCTTCCGCGATCTCTATCTCCTCGATGTTCCGTTCCTCGGCCAGCTCTCTGACCTTCGCTCTGATTCTCTGCTCATCGCCTTCGACAATCTCCGACCCCAGATGCGTGAATATCGCCCGGGGCACTCCCAGCTTCTGACACCATGTGAGCTGCGTCCGAATGGGAGCGTGGCCGACAATCACGTCGCCCGGCTTTCGTACCATCGACCGCGTGACGGACGCGCCATCGCCGATGTACACGCGAACCCCTGTCAACGCCGCTTCCCGGTCCTCGATCCACGCGACATCGGGGACGTAGAAGACCTCGACCTCTCCCGCGCCCACCCGATATCCCACGGCGGGGGCCCGTGTCGAATGGAGGACCGGAAAAGCCTCCACTCGGATCGGTGCTGAATCCCCACGCGCCCCGATCTGGATCGGTTCGCGCTCCAGAATCATCTGCCTTTCTTCAATGTCGAAGCTCTCTAGCTTTTCCCACGAATCTTCAGTGGCGAACACCGGGCACGGTGCACCTTCTCTCAAACCGAACGCGTGGTCGGGATGCGCGTGCGTGATGAAAATGGCGTCAACATCCCAGTCTGCGCTCTCGGCCAGCCAATCCTCTCCACAGTCGATGACCAGACCTGTATCATAGTAGGAGACCTTCAACGAGCTGTGCATGCGGTGCAGCCGACTGCGCGCGTCAATATTGCCACGTGTCCCCAGGAATGTCAGTTTCATCACCGACTACAGTGTAACAGAAAAAACCCGGCCTCACATACGGGCTGGGTTGGAGTTCCTTTTGGCTTTGGTTGCACAAAGTTGGAATTTCGTGGGACCGCGGCTCCCGCTAAGCTTCCTTTTTTGGCTCAACCACGACCGTTGAAACCTTCCTGTCTTCAGCCTCTTCTAGAGACGATTGAATTGTCCCCTCGTCCACAGAGCCTTCAACGTGGACCACCTTGCCCCTTTCCGCGATCGCGGGAATATAGTCCGCGGGCCCGGGCAACCCTCCACGCTGTGCCTGTTCTGAGGCGATCAACGCGAGCTCTCTCTTCTGAATCCAGCCTCGTTGAGCCGCATGGCGGGCCATCGACAGGCTGTCGTCCGCCAGGACCAGCTCGCTCCCCGCGTCCACGATCTCGTCAGCCAACGCGCGGATGGCCGCGGGACGCTCCACATCTCGGCCTACCTTTCTGATGTACACTACCAGGATTTGTTCACCATACTCCTCCACCAACCCATGATAGATCTCGGGATCCGCCTCGCCGCTGTCCCCAATCAGCATGAAGGGCAGATCGCTGTAAAGATCCAGAATCGGGCGAATGAGGCCCAGCTTGTGTGCTCGCTGATCCATTGGTAGCAGTTCATCCCGGTAGACCCCCCAGTTTCTTAGCAGAAGCACCGGTCCGCCCGGGATACCATTCCATCTGAAGAAATCGTCCAGAAGATCGTACAGGTTCCACAGGCCGTTTGACACGTAGAACATCGGCGCCCGTGCGTCGCCGTCAGGCCCGGCGTGCAGCGCCCGGTAGAAAGCGGCGACTCCTGGTAGCGGAAGGCGGGTGCGGGCATTGCTGAACAGTATCGTGCCCAGCATCCCCAGGAAGCTGCCGATGTCCGACTGGATGACCGTGTCGTCGATGTCACTGATCACCCCGAAAGGAGCTTCTGACGGCGGGATCAGGACCCGGCCCGTGGCCCGGACGGGCTCCTCTTGCTTGTCGCTCTCGGGCTCGAGCAGCTCTAACTCCACCGACTGCCACATCTCACCTTCCGGGATCGACTCGGACGACTCCATCCACAGCTCAAACATCCCTTCCTCGTCCGCGGTGACCTCTGCCTCCACGTCTTCAAATCGAGCCAGCAGCCGGGCATATGGGATCTCACGGCTCTGGAGGCGTTTGTACATACTGACCAGGTTGTCCCACCAGCTGTCAGTCTCGCTCGGCCGGCGTATTCCCCGTTCCTCGAGCACCCGCCCCTTCACGTACACTCGCTCTTTGGTCCCGTAGCCCCGATAGGCTTGGATCTTGACCGCTCCCGGTCCCCCAAGGGCGTAGTATAGTCGATACTTCAGGGCATCGTACCGCTTCTCGACAGCCCTCACGAACGGCGCCGCTTTCGCTTGCCACTTCCTCAAGCACTCACTCATAGACCATATCGGTTTCTCAGCCGCTTTTCAACACAAGCCAGATTGCTTTCCCTCGAGCTCGGGTCATCTCCCTTCGCTCCGACTATCGCGTCCGCGAGTCGTCATGTTACCCGGTCAGGCCTCGCTGTTACCCGCCGACACGCCACAATACAAGTCTTGTCAATCTCTCGCTTGCTGCCCGCCCTTCACCCCTCCTCCCAATACTACAACCGCGTGTGTCATTCCGAGAAGACCCATAGTGCGCGCACCACCCAGAATGGAAGTAACTCGCAAGACTGTCATTACGACCGCAGCGAAGCGGAGCGGAGGAATCTCCCACCTCCCTCAGCGGCACAACCCCCGAGCTAGCAACAGAGTCTCTTAGTGGGAGCGCACGAAATGCCCGACCGGAGCGACGAAGAATCTCGCTCACACTGGCCAAGACGGTTCGGCGCCCCTCGGCCGTCCAGAAAGCTCTGATTCTCGACGTGCGGTTCCAGTACTAAGAGGTAAAGATAAACGCAAGTGCAGCGCCCACGACAGCTCCCAGGACCGGTTTCTTCACCAGCGCCTTGCCGACCAGGTACCCCAGCCCGGCACCGACCACCATGACTAGGCCTCTGCTGTCTCGAGACGCTTCGTCTCCCTCCGTGCTACTGAATTCGCGTTCCTGCGCCATGCTTTCTGACCTCCCATTCCTGTGCATCCACCTGACGTCGTTCGAACTACCCTCTCGAGACCATCCGCCCTCTCTTCCCGGTTGCGCAGCCTGCGTCACCGCCGCTCCTCGACGAAGTCCACAAACTCCCCCTCATCCATCACAGGGATGCCCCGCTGCCGGGCTTCTTCGAGCTTTGATCCTGCCCCAGGTCCCGCCACGACGTAGGCCGTTTCACCGCTGACGCTTGATGTAGCCCTTCCCCCTCGGCGCTCCACGTATCGCTTCACCTCGTCCCTTGTCCATCGCTCCAACGAGCCTGTGAACACGAAAGTCAACCCCGCAAGCGGCCCGCCTTCCTCTCCCGCCCGGTAAAGCGGGTTGTTCAGCGTCAACCCGGCGTTGCGGATCGCCTCTATCACCTCGCGATTCCGCTCGTTCTCGAAAAACGCAACAACCCCGCGGGCCACCTCTGGCCCAACGTCTGGTACGCTCTCCAATTCCTTCTTCGAGGCCCCCATGACATCGTCCAGCGTCTCGTACTTTCGAGCCAGGACCTGCGCCACGTGTTGCCCTACCAGCGGAATCCCCATAGCGTAGATGAAACGATCCAGCGTCTGCTGCTTGCTGTCCTCAATCTCGTCCAACAGGTTGCATGCAGACTTGTCGGCGAAGCGCTCCAGCGATACCAGATCATCCTTCGTCAACTCGTAGAGGTCAGATACGCGCTCTATCAGGCCCGCCTCGATCAGTTGCTCCGCCCGCTTCTCTCCCAGACCTTTGATATCCATCCCCTCCCGTGACGCATAGTGAGTCACACTCTCGCGCAGGCGGGCTGGGCAGTTGACGTTCGTGCAGTGGGCCTGCTTCTCATCGTCGCTCATCACCACCTCGCCTTCGCACACGGGACATCGATCCGGTATCCGGATTCTCTCTCTGCTCCGTTCCTCGCCTTCTCTCCCATTCGCGACGGCCATCGACTTGACGATGTGCGGAATCACGTCACCTGCTCTCTCCACAAGCACTCGGTCGCCAACACGAATATCCTTTCGGTCAATCTCACTCTGATTGTGGAGCGACGCCCGACTCACCTCTACCCCCCCGATATCCACCGGCTCAAGCAGCGCCACCGGGGTCACCCTCCCTGTCCGCCCCACTTGGAACTCGACGTCCCTCAGCTTTGTCGTCGCCCGGCGCGGCTCGAATTTGTACGCCAATGCCCACCGCGGATCTCGGGTACGGACCCCGAGCCTGTCCTGATAATCTAGTCGGTTGACTTTTACCACGACCCCGTCGATCTCGTAAGGCAGTTCGTTTCGTTTCTCCGCCATTTCACGCTGATAGGTGATGGCCTCTTCCACGTCGGCGCACCGCCCCGTGTGCTCCAGATTGACCGGCAGACCCCATTTCGGCAACGTCTGAAGGACGTCCCAGTGCGTCTCAAAGCCCATATCCTCACCATTCGGCACCCCATACAGGAATATGTGCAGCGGCCTCTGCGCGGTGACCCCTGGATCCAGTTGACGAACCGAACCCGCTGCCGCGTTCCTGGGATTGGCGAACGGATCTTCCCCCTGCTCGACGCGCCGCCTGTTGAAGTCTCGGAACTCATCCTTCCGCATATAGATCTCGCCTCGCGCCACTAGCCGTTCCGGGATGCCACCGCCCTGCCCCATAAGCAAGCGCAGAGGGACTTCCTTGATCGTCTTGACGTTGGACGTGATGTCCTCACCCGTCTCGCCGTCACCCCGTGTGGATGCCACCCATAGCTGCCCATTCTCATACACGAGCTCCACGGCCAGACCATCGTACTTCAGTTCAACGACGTATTCCACTTTACCCACACCCAGATCGTTGCGACAGGTCCTATCGAAGCCTCGCACGTCTTCCTCGTCATAGACAGCCTTGAGGCTCAACATCGGAAACGGATGCTCTGCCACACCCAGCTCATCACGCGGCTCTCCTCCGACTCGCTCCGTCGGAGAATCCGGTCTCTTTAGTTCCGGAAACTCTTCTTCCAGCGCCTCAAGGTCCTTCATCAGCTCGTCGTACTCAGCGTCCGAGATCACCGGGCTGTCGAGTATGTAGTAGCGGTAGTTATGATAGCGGATCGCCTCGCGGACCTTCTCGATAGCCTCCTCTGCTTCGTCCCGGGACGAGACTGAGTCTGGCGAGACCTCCGGCTTCAACTCCTGCGGTGCCTGACTCTCAATCATAGTGGCCGCCTCTCCGCACGACTGGGGCCGCGCTCCAATGTCAGATCCTTGGCTCTGTCCCTGAAGAGGAATCCAACCACCAGCCCGAAGACAAAGCCTCCCACGTGGGCCCACACGGCCACCCCGCCGGCTTCCGCCGTCTCCACGCCCAGGCTGGCGACGCCGCTAAGAAACTGCATGGCGAACCACACTCCCAGGAACAATATGGCCGTCACCCGTCGGACGACTACGAAAAACCCGAGAATCAGCAGCGCCTTCACCTGAGACCGGGGAAACATCACGATGTAGCTTCCCAGTACCGCTCCGATCGCACCACTGGCCCCTACACTTGGCAAGCTGCTCGCGGGATTCACCAGTACGTGAACCGTCATCGCAGCAACTCCACCGCAGATGTAGAAAATGGGATACAAGACCTTCCCCAGAGCTGCTTCCACATTGTCACCGAACACCAAGAGGAACATCATGTTGCTGATCAGGTGAACCCATCCGCCGTGCAGGAACATCGAGGTGAGAAGTGAGTACAGCCGTTTCCCTTGCAGGATGTCAGCTGGGACCACGCCGTACTGATTGAACACTGTCCTCAGCTCCGCCCGAAATAGGGTAGCTTGGGCAAGGAAGACAGCGGTGGTCACGATCACCAGGGTGCCGGTCACGATCCCTGGGCCGGCCCCCTTGACGTCGGAGTCACCGATTGGGAACATGGTTCCGGTCTCCTTTCGATCTCTTGAAACGCTGCCAGCCTCGATGCATTCGTCCTACCTTCTGACAATCTCCTTCAGATCGTCCCAGCTTCTGGTGTTCAACACATCGGCCGCCTCCAGCCAGCCCCGCCGCGCCTGATACACACCAAACCGCAGGAATCCCAGTTCTCCCGTCGAGTGCGCATCGGTCGAAACGGCAACCTTCAGCCCTCGGTCCTTTGCCATCCTGCAGTGCACGTCGTTCAGGTCGAGACGGTCTGGCTGGGCGTTCAACTCCAGAAAACAGCCTCGCTCCAGTGCCGCGTCCATCAGACGGCCCACATCAACCTCCACAGGAGGGCGTTTGTTGATCTGTCGGCCTGTGGGGTGGGCCAGGATGTGGCAGTTAGGATTGTCCATCGCCCGGATAATCCGCTCGGTTTGCTTGTCTGCGGAAAGGTCAAAATGCGAATGTACGGCGACGATCACCAGATCCAACCTCTCCAGAATGGCGTTAGGCAGGTCTAGCGACCCGTCTTCCATAATGTCCACCTCGACGCTGGTCAAAAGCAGGATGCTCTCCATCTTCTCATTCACGCGCTCGATCTCTTCGATCCGCTCCTCGAGCCCGGCAGCATCCAGCCCTTGCGTCACCCCCATATACGCCGAGTGATCGGAGATGGCCAGGTACTCGTGGCCCAGCGCCTGTGCCGCCTGTGCCATCTCCTCTAGAGAGGCCCGTCCGTCGCTGGCGAAAGTGTGTGACTGGAGGTCTCCTCGCACGTCCTCCAGAGTCACCAGTTCAGGCAGATTCCCTTCCCGCGCCGCTTCCACCTCACCACGCGCCTCACGCAGCTCGGGAGGGATACAAGGCAGATCGAACAAGGCGTAGATCTCCTCTTCGGTCTCGCCCGCGATCTGCTCCTCATCTGTTGGTTCGGCCCTCGTGTCCCACACGCCATACTCGTTGATCTTCCAGCCCTGGTCAAGGGCCATGTTACGCAGAGTGATATTGTGTTGCTTGGAGCCAGTGAAGTACAGAAGCGCGGCACCGTAGCTCCTCTCCTCTACCACCCGCAGGTCCACATCCAGCCCGGAGTGGAACACCACCGTCGAGCGAGTCTCCCCCTGAGAGACGATCTCCTCTACATCCTCGTACTCGACGAAGCGGGAGATCACCTCCTCTCCGAAATCGCTGGTGGCCAGGATGTCCAGATCGCCGACGGTCTCCTTCCTGCGTCGGTAGCTCCCTGCGGCTTCTGCTCGCCCCACCTTGTCCATGTTCCGCAGAAAGTCGAGCAGTGGCTCAACTCTCTCCTCCGCCATGTCACGTCGAGTGCGCGCCTCCTCGCTCCAGCGCTCAACATCCTCCAGGATCTTCCATTCGGTCTTCTCACCCAGCCCGTGTAGTTCTCGAATCTCGCCCTGGCGCGCTGCCTCCTCCAGTTCCTCCAACGTCGTCACGCCGAGTTCCTCATAGATGGTCTGCACTCGCTTGGGGCCCAGGCCGCTAACATCCAACATCTTCGCCAACGCCGGCGGCGTCTCCTGCTCAAGCTCCTCCAATTGCTTCAGATCTCCAGTCCTCACAATCTCCTCGATCTTGCCGGCCAGATCCTCACCAATGCCCGCGAGTTCGGTCAGGTCTTCCCCCGCCTCCACCATCTCCGACACGTCTCTCCCCAGTGTAGAGATAACCCGGGCCGCCCGGCGGTACGCCCGCACCCGGTATTCGTTCGCTCCCTCGATCTCGAGAAGATCCGCTACCTCGTTGAAGATTTCTGCAACGTCAGAATTGTATACAGGCAACCCTCACACCTCCCCCACCACCGGCCTGCTGCCTATGTCGTCGACCGACCGGTTGTAGTGAATCCGGTTGATCACCCGCGAGATCGGATCCGCGATCCTCTCCACGGAGAGAAAGGGCAGAGCACGGAACGCCTCAGTCTGCGGCACGCTGTCAGTCACCACGGCCTCTCGCAAGGAGCCTCCAGCATACAGTTTGGACAGCCGTTGCAGAGCCCGCTCGCTGCAAAGATTGTGTGAGACTCCCAGATAGATCTCCTCGATGCCCTTCTCCTCGATCAGCTCGGTAACTGTGGCCTCGACCGTGCCCCCGGTGTTTATCATATCATCCAGCACGATCCCAATCCGCTTGCCTCCGAAATCCCCCATGATCTCCGAGACCTCGGCCTCCTCCGGTCTCGGACGGTACTTCGAGGCTACGGCTGAGCTCACGTTCAGAGCCCGCGCGAAGTGCATGATGAACTTGGCGGCCCCTGCATCCGGTGCGACAGCGATGACCTCATCTCGACCCCGGAACCGACCGAACACCTCGGTGAACAGGCTCAGCGAGCTAAGCCCATTGACTGGCACACTCCCGTAGAACCCATGAATTCGGCCTGTGTGCGGATCCCATACCACCAGACGATCTATGCCAGCCTCGATGCTGAGATCTGCCATCAGCTCCGCCGTCGTTGGCTCTCGCTCGAACCTGGTCGGCTTGTCCTGGCGCGCGTACGCCAGGTACGGTAGCACCCCCGTCACGAAGTTCGCCCCCCACTCACGGCAAGCCCGCACGCCCGCGAGAAACGCCACGTAGTTCTGATCCACGCTCCGCCTCGAGACCGGATCGTAGAGCGCCTGGAACAGAAACACATCCTGTCCGCTAACGTCAGCCTCCAATCGGACACAAGTCTCACCGTCCGAGAACTGGAAGTCAACTCCGGCCAGATGCGGCACGCCTCTCTGCTCTCCCCCCTCCCGAAGTAGCGCCTCATACCGCTCGACCACCCGCTCCGCCAGCTGAGCGCCGGAACGGCAGCTGGTCACCACGAGCCCTCCTCGCGGCGACTCCATCCTCTGCGCACGCCCTTGAAGGTACCCCTGTGGCGTCAGAAATGCCTCGCTGTCTCTATTCGTCTCCATCGTCACCCCACATTCGCTCGATACAATCACAGAGAGCGCCCTCCCCGTGGTTCATCCGCGCCAGAGCCGCACCGCACGGCATCCTATCCGTCACCAACCGGCCGGCAACGAACGCTCGCCTTCGGTTGGCCGCTAACCCGCACCCCGTGGCCGCGGGCGAATCCTACCCCATCTGCACGGTCACCTGGTGATCATCGCCGTCCTCTGCGAGCGCGATCCGACCTTCGGGTGCCTCCTTTCCGTCCACCGTCACGGTCTTGACGCCCCGACTGACGCCCGTGGGATTCTCAACCGAGATGCTGTACACACTCTCACCGTACCGATAGGCCATCCGGTAGCTCGACCAGTCCCTGGGGATGCATGGATCGATGTGCAGCACATCTCCGGCCCTCCGCAGCCCCAGGATCGCCTCGATTCCAAGCCGGTACATCCACCCTGCCGACCCCGTGTACCAGGTCCAGCCTCCTCGCCCCAGGTGGTCATCCGCACTGTACACATCTGCTGCAACCACGTATGGCTCCACCCGGTAGTGCTCGGCCTTCGCCCTGGCGTCGCTGCGGCAAATGGGATTAAGAACGCCGAACAGATGACCGGCCCGGTCTCCTTGGTCCAGCTTGGTGTAGGCCCACACAGCCCAGAGCGCCGCGTGCGTGTATTGTCCCCCGTTCTCGCGAATGCCCGGCGGGTAGCCCTTTATGTAGCCCGGATCTCGCGGCGTCTTGTCGAACGGCGGAGTGAAGAGCAGTACCAGGCCCCCCGCTGCCTCATCGTCCTTCAACACCAGCCGGTCCGCCACCGACTCCATAGCCGTCTCCACCCGTTTCTCCCCCCCGGCACCGGAGAGCACCGCCCAGGACTGCGCCATCGATGAAATCTGGCATTCCTTGTTCTCCGACGATCCTAACGGGGCTCCGTCGTCGTATGTTGCACGGGTGTACCACTCCCCGTCCCAGGCACTCTCCTCCACTGACCTCTGCAGTTCCTGCGCTCTTTCACCAAACGCTTCGGCCTGGTCCCGATCTCCGACCCGCTCACACACCCGTGCAAATCGAGTCAAGCCGGAGTATAGGAACCAGGCAAGCCACACACTCTCCCCTTGGCCCCCAGTCCCCACACGGTTCAAGCCATCGTTCCAGTCGCCCGCTCCTATCAACGGCAGCCCCTCGCGCCCAGACGTCGAGCCTCGGTCAAGCGCACGGAGACAGTGCTCGTACAGAGTTCCCCTCTCCTCGCTGAGCTCGTACCTGCCGTACCGCTCGTCTTCGCCCTCCGCCAGCGGCTCCCCTCTACGGAACGGAAGTATTTCGTCCAGGATTCCTTCGTCGCCCGTCGTCTCGACGTACTCGGCGGTAACGTAGGGCAGCCAGAGCAGATCGTCCGTCACCCGTGTCCGCACTCCCCGGCTTGAGGGCGGGTGCCACCAGTGCAGCACATCTCCCTCCTCGAACTGATGTCGCGCTGCACGCAGGATGTGGTCCCGCGCGACTTCCGGCGCCGCATGCACCAGCGACATCACATCCTGCAGCTGGTCGCGGAATCCGTACGCCCCGCTTGACTGGTACAGCGCCGATCGTCCCCACACCCGGCTGGACAGCGCCTGGTAGAGTAACCATCGATTCAGAAGCAGGTCCATCGCCGCGTCGGGCGTTTCCACCCTCACCACTCCCAGGAGATCGTCCCAGAATGTGGTGACCTCCTCCCAGGCAGCACGGATTCTTTCACCGTCCCGATACCGACGGACCAGCTCCAGAGCGCCTGCGCGGTCGTCTCCCTGCCCCAGCACGAAGAACAGCTCCTTTGTCTCCCCGGGTTCCAGCCCCACGTGCACTTGCAGCGCAGCGCACGGATCGAGCCCTGCGCCCACTGTGCTCGCCAGGCCAACTCGGTCCAGTGCCGCAGGATGCTGCATCTCCCCGTTCCGTCCCAGAAACTCCGTCCGGTCCGCCGTCAGCCCGTGTGCTTCCTCGCTCGCCGCAAGGAAGGCCACTCGTTCGCTGAATTCTGCGCTGTACGTATTCCGGGCCAGGAGCGCTGAGGTTTCTGGATCGTAGTCCGATGTCACGTACTGCTGCGCCTCCTCCCGGTTGATGCCCAGCACCCATTCAGCGAAGAACGTGCCCGTCAGGCGCCGAACTCGGCCCCAGGTGTTCTCCAGACGCAGTTGCACTACCTTCACCGGAGCATCTCGCGCCGCGAATACCCGCAGCCGCTGCTTGAGACCGTGACTGTTGTGCTCAAAGACCGAATAACCCGCCCCATGGCGGACCAGGTAGGCCGCGTCCTCCCCGGCCGGCAACGGCGTGGGCGTCCAGACCTCCCCGGTCTCCTCGTCCCGAAGATACAGTGCCTCTGCCGGTGGATCGGACACCGGGTCGTTCCGCCAGGGCGTCAGCCGGTTCTCGCCGCTGTTCTCAGACCAGCTGTAGCCCAGGCCCGTCTCAGAGACGAGGAACCCAAAGGACCGATTGGCAATCACGTTGATCCACGGAGCCGGTGTCCACGCGCTCTCTGCTTCGCCGGGCGAACCAGAGTCCAGGTAGATGACGTACTCACGCCCATCAGCACTGAAGCCCCCATACCCGTTGTCAAAGCCTAGGCCTTGCGGACGTGCCAGCGGCGGCGTCGGTCCTGGTTCCCCCTCAATCCCGCTGGGCGTGAATGCTGGCAGGCGGCTCGCCGGCTCCATCATCCCCTTCAACTGCTCAGCTAGCGAGCCTTCCCCGGCATCCAGCACCGCCCGTGCAGCGGTCGCCAGCAGCACTTGCGTCGGCTTCCCCATCTGGTCGGCCCGTACCACGAAAATGCCACCCCGCCGGTTGAGCCACGTGTCGTCCTCCATGCGTGTGATCACCTTGGTAAGCCGGTCACTAAGCTCTTGGGCGTAGCCCACATCTCTCTCGTTGAGGATCACCAGATCGATCTTGAGCCGCCGATCCCGCCAGTAAGCGTGAGCTCTCAGCAGCTCTCGAATCAGGGCGATTCCCTCTTCGTCGGCGATCCGTACCAGAAGAATCGGATAGTCGCCCGAAATCCCATACGACCACAGTGCCGACTGACCCCGCTCGTTCGCCTTCAGTGTCTCCGGTCCCGCGCGCAGTGACCCGTGGGGATATAACAGCACCGACAGCAGTTGCTGAACGTCTTGAAGGTCCGAGACCTCTAGATCGCGGCTGCGCAGCTCCACCTCGCTCTCAGCGTGGGCTTCGGCGAAAGCACGCTCAATTCGAGGCCACGCTCTGTACCGTCGCGCCAGATCGATTGTGTCCCCTCGCGACCCCCCGACCAGGGTAAGGTAGGCCAGCCTGGCTGTCGCGTGGGGCTCCATCTCGATCTCTTGCCCCAGGGCCATGATCGGGTCTAGCGTCATTCCTGTCGTGCCAGAGAGCCATTCGCCATCCCCATCGTTGCTGGGCCAAGCTCCGTCTCCAAGCCGGTCAAAGGCCCCTGGGGCCCGTACAGTGCGTCCGCGACCGATGAATCGACCACGATCGCTCTCGCACAGATGGTCAGGTTGTAGATCCGCCGAGGTCATCAGCACGTGACCCAGGTGCAGAGGCTCTTCCTCGGACGAGCGAGGGCGTCGACGGAAGAGCAGTCCGTTGACCTCTTCCACGTACTCACTTTCGATAAACAACTTGTTGAACGCCGGATGACGTCGATCTTCGTCGTGGGCTGCCAGAACTACCTCCCCATAGCTGCTCACTCGCAGTCGGCGCGGCTCGTCGCTGTGGTTCGTCAATGTGACCAGCCGGATTTCCACGTCATCCTCCGGCGCCACGGTGATCTCCGTATGGAGCGATATGTCGCGGTAGCGCCGCCGGACCTCCACCTGGTGTGGGTAGAACCGCACCTGCTCCTCATCCGCGTACGCCCGCGTCGGCTGCTCGAATGCCGACCATAACGCCCCGCTTTCCTCATCCTGCACGTACACCCACGTCCCCCAGCAGTCCAGCGTGGTATCCGCGCGCCACCGTGTTAGAGCCGTCGTCTCGCCCCTTCCCCGTCGGCCCCCCGAGTAGAAGCTGTACCCGCCGCCCGCGCCCGTGATCAACACGCCGAAGCGACCGTTCGACAGTGTATGGACCTGGGGCAGCGCAGCCCCCGGCGAAACCGACCAGGGCTCCAAGTCCACCCGCTCGGTCTCGGACCGCTCGACGCCCAGAATCTGTTCCGGCTGTTCCTCCAGCGGCGCCTCCCGCGGCACGTGCTCTTGGAGCAAGAACTCGATGCTCTCAACTCGTGGATCCGCGTGAAAGCGCCGCACGACAGCCCCGTCATCGAGGCAGTTCGCCAGCGCCATCATGATCATCCCCTGATGATGCGCCATGTAAGAGCGAACGATGGCCCGGGTCTCGCCCATCGGTAGTCGCGACTCCGTATAATCCACTGCCTCATAGAACCCGTAGTGGCCCAGCATCCCCTCCTCGATGAGCCGCTCCACGTTCTGCAGCACCGCCCCGGGCACCAGCCCCACCGCGAGCAGCGACGCGTAGGGGGCAATCACCAGGTCCTCGCCCAGTCCACGCTTCCGTCCCAGACCAGGGACCCCGAACCCCCGATACTGGTAGTTCATCTGCGCGTCGAAGCGATAGTAGCCAGACTCCGACACGCCCCACGGCACCCCCTTCTCCTCCCCATAGGCCATCTGATGCCGAATCGCCGCCAGATTTGCCTGGTTGAGCAGCGTCTCCTGGTAATTGCGCATCACCAGATCTGGCATCAGATACTCGAACATAGAGCCACCCCAGGAGAGCAGCGTGCGCAGGCCGCGCCTGTCGGCCGCTCCCCCCGATAATGGCCTGCCCAGATGGAGCCAGTGCCGTTGCGGAACGTCTTTCTTGCTGATCGCTACAAAGCTCGCGATCCGCGCCTCCGACGCCAGCAAGTCATAGTGATTGCCGTCCAGCTCCTCCGCGTCGACTCGGTAGCCGATGTGGAACACGTCACGCTGCCGATCATAGAGGAACCGAAAATCCATGCTTCGGACGTACTCCTCCGCCCGCCCAATCAACCCGTCCAGACCAATCATCATGCTCGCCGCTGCCATCCGTCCCTTGTCTAGCGCTTCGTCCAATCTGTCGCACCATTCCCGGGCCTCCTCGAGCCGCTCCACGGCCCCTTCCTGGTGTAGCTCATCAGCCGCTTCAATTTCGCCCTCGAGAAATGCCCTCAGATCAGCCAGCTGCTTGCGAGCCCTCCGGCAAACCTCCGCCGTCTGACCGACTTGAGGGATTGCCGCCAGGACCTCCTGGAGGCCAAGCCATGCCTCATGAGTGGAGACCCGCTGCACGATGTCTTCGCTCACATCGCCCCCTGCCTCGCCGACCAGCATCGCCGGTCGTTCTCTCATCACGACCATCCATGGCACGATCCGATCCACTTCCTCACGTAGATCCCGCAGATGAGCAACGATGCCCTCCCACCACAGGCGCAGATCTTGCATCGTGGCCGCGTCCAGAACTCCCGAACCGGCCTCCAGCAGGGCCTGCATCCGTCTGCTGAACTCCGCTCCGACAGCTCCTTCCAGTTCAGCCAACAGCGGGATCCAGCGTTCGGGCTCACCTCTCGCTGCTGATGCTCTCTCGCACAACTCCCTGGCGTAATCTCGGAGCGCCTTGGCCTCCTTCGCCACTCCATCCGGCTCCCCGACACGCTCCGCAACCTCACTCAGGACGTCCACTGTATCACAGAAGCCCCGCCAGCGCATCCAGGGGAGCAGCGGCTCCCGCCGTACGTCCTCTAAGCCCCGCCTGAGCGCAATCAGACTGGCGGCCAGGTTGCCGCTGTCCACGGTAGACACGTACCGGGGCCTCAACGTACTCAAGTCCCTCGTGTCGTACCAGTTCAACAGGTGGCCCCGGTACTTCTCGAGTTCGTCCATACTGTCCAGCGCGTCGCTCGTCCGTAGCACCAGCTCCATTACGCCGATGTACCCCATATCGTACGCCACCAGCGTGGACACCAACATGAGCCCGATGTTCGTCGGCGATGTCCGCCGTGCAACCACGCCGCGGGGCTCCTCCTGAAAGTGATCCGGCGGAAGCCAGTGATCTTCTGGTCCCACAAAACTCTCAAAATAGAGCCACGTACGCCGTACCATACGCCGCAATCGACGTCTCTCCGAGTGGGACAGCTCCTTGCGATCCTCCTCCACAGGCTTGCTGATCCAGGCCGCAATCTGGGGAGACAAAAGCCATCCCAGCAAGATTGGACTCGCCAAGACCAGCATCAGCGGGCGGAGCAAGCTCAAGGCAGCCGCAACCATTACGGCCAGCACTGGCCCGGCGCCCATCTGACGCCACAGCAAGCCGATCTTGGTCCGACGCCCGAAGATACGCGCGGTGTGCGCCGCCGTCGTCCATTGCAGCAGGCGCTTGTGGCTGATTGTCATGCGCACCAGCGTTGTTCCCACAGCATCGATCATCAAGATCGTCTCATACGGCAAGAACACCAGGCTCAATAGCCATCGTGCGGCTTCGCGCTCCAGCCTCGGCCCCCCCATCCCCCGGGCCCCTCCCTGTAGGCGGCTCACTAGCTGGGTCACCACCCCCGTGGCCAGCGGCAGCGCCGACGTCACCAATACCACGAGCGTCCATATCCAGGGCGAGCCTGGCAACCCTAGCCAACCGGCCACCAGTAGCGCGAACAGCGTCGGCGTGCGCAGGCTCCGCCGCAGGTTGTCCAGGATCTTCCAACGGTCAAGAGTGGACAGCCTGTTCCGCCCCGTCTCCCCGCCGGCACACGGTACCCTGGGAAACAGCCAGGGCAGGATCTGCCAGTCGCCCCGCACCCAGCGGTGCTTTCGATGTGCGTGGCTCAAGTAGCTCGCCGGATAGTCTTCGAACAATACCACGTCCGTTACCAGACCCGCCCGCCCATGGACGCCCTCAAACAGATCGTGACTCAGCAGAGCATTCTCCGGTACCCGTCCCCTCAAGCTCCGCTCGAAGGCATCCACGTCGTAGATCCCCTTGCCCACGTAGATACCCTCTCCAAAGAAGTCCTGATAGACATCGGAAACTGCCCGTGTGTAGAGATCTAGCCCGGCGTCCCCCGCGAAAATCCGTGAGAACCGCGTCTGTGTCACAGCCGTGGGCTTGACTTCCGTCCGGGGCTGCAGGACCGTGTATCCCGCGACCACCCGACCGCCGGTCTCCGTTTCATTGCCGTCGAACTCAGCCCGGTTCAATGGGTGGGCCAGCGTCCCAACCAGCTGATGTCCGCTATCCAGCGGAAGGACCGTGTCGGCATCCAGGGTGATCACGTACTCGACTCCGGAGAGAAAATCGAGATTCCCTATCTTCACCTTGAACGACGTCTGCTCGTCACCCCGCAGCAGCCGGTTAAACTCGGTCAGCTTCCCCCGCTTCCGCTCCCAGCCCATCCAGCATTCCTCGCTTGGATTCCAGAGCCTCTCGCGATGGAAGAGATAGAAAGGTCCAGCACCATCCCTGCCAACTGCATCCTCGGTCCCGGACTCCTTGCCGTACTCACGGTTCAGGCGCTGGACGCCGACCTTAGCTCTCTCCAGAAGCTCTTCGTCTTCCGGCATGTGCTTCTCTGGCGCATCGCTGAAGTCGGTCAACAGAGCAAACCCGAACTCCGGATCGCTGTTGCTCAGGTAGTGCAGCTCCAGTTGCCGCAGCAAGAACTCAACCTCTTCTCCGGAGCTGAGCAGCCCCGGGACAACCACCATCGTCCGGTATTCCGCCGGAACACCTTCGCTCAGATCGAGTTTGGGAAGTATCCTGGGGGGCACCGCCCGTGTGATTACCGCGTGAACCACACTGACCCCTACCGCCGATGCCGGAACCAGGCCCAGTACCGTGACGGCTGCCAGCCCCACCACCCCGGACCCGGCGGCCGCCGCGTACAGGAGGACTCCTCCCAGCACTAGTGCCGCGATCGCACCTATGCCGCCCAGGTAGACCGGTGTAGCATCTTCGAAAATCCAGCGGCGTCCGCGCTCCAGCGGTCCCGGGCGGAAGCCAATCGCCTCCTCCAGCTCCCTCCGCCCCCTCCCGATCAGATAGAAGCCGACGTGTTCCACACGGTTCGGGAACCGGTCGCTTTTCTCTGTCCTCTGAGCCGTGGCGCGGAGGCGCGCCAGACGCACCGCTTCCGCAGCGACCTCCTCCTCCGATGCACCCACCGCCCTGGCGAGTTCCTCCACCGCATTACGGCACTGATCGCGGCTGTCAAAGTCCATCGCTGCATACACATTGGCCGGATCCAGACCCAGTGTCTCCTCCACCAGGCTGACGGCCTCGAAGAACGCATCCCAATCTTGGGACTCAATGGCGCGCAAGCTGTTGATAGCTGCGGCGACGATATCGTCCGCTGCCCTTTCCCGGAGCTGTGGAGTGCCCGGCAGAACCTCATCGCTGATAATGATGTCAACGTCGGCGGCGCGAGTGACAGTCCAGGCCAGGATCTCCACGATGCTCAGGCGTAGCATCGTGGGGAGCGCCCACAGCTCGCCCATCGTCAGCGGGCGTACTTCCTGGTATGCCCGTACGAAACGCTCCACGCGATCTACGTCAATTCGGCCTCCCACCGCTCGTACGATCTCGCGCGCCATCGCGTAGACCCTTGGATGACCACGCAAAGCGGATTCATCGAGCTTTGGAAGCCGCCGATAGTAGCCTGACGGCATATTCTCGCCAATCTGCCGTACTGCTTGCTGGACCAGGTAGAAGTTGTCCAGCAGCCATTCGCCTACCCCGGACAGAGTGGCTCGCTCCTCTGAGACGCTCACAAAGCTGGCATGAGCTCTGCGGAGCGCTCTCTCAAGCGCGGCCAGCCGCTCCAGTGGGGTAGGAACGCTACCTGGGTCTCGGGACGCACGCTGATCTTCGGCCAACTCGCGTGCTCGATCCTCAAGCGATAGCTCTTCTTGCCTTTGCTCAGTCTCGGGATTCATCATAGGGTTGGTTCGTCAAGGGGAGGCCCATAATCGCCGCCTGCAATTCTCAGCCCCACCCGCGCAGCGGGCTTCTCAGGGCTGAGGCATCTGGCTGCCGCACTACGCACACTTGTCCACAGGTAGCTCAGTGTCCTGCGCGCTCACTCGCCGCCTTCTCAGCCTCAGTCATCTCAGCCTCTTCAGGCCGCACGTCCTGGATCATCAGCAGTGGCTTGGAACCGTACGCGATGAAATTCAGCGCGATGCTGCCGTAGGGCCAGCTCGCCCGTCCGGAATAGCCGTGGGCCGCCATCACCACTAGATCGATGTCCTCTTCATCGACCACTTCGTGCAGAGACAAAGCCCGGTCCTCGCTCACAACCAGACGGGACTCCGCGCCGGGCCCAAGGCGAGATTCCAGATCTTGAAGGTAAGCCTCACCCTTTTCCCTGTTCACTTCCGTCAGCCGCTCAACCAATTCGGCCTCCGCCTCCGTCAGCGGAGCCCGACGTGGCACCTCTGGCCGCTCCACCACGTGGATCAGCAGGACCTTGCATTCGTGGAAGCTTGCCAGGCTCTTCGCCCAGGGCAGTGCGCACTCAGCTCGCTGCGATCCATCCAGCGGCACCATCAGTTTGCCGTAGCGTAGCTCTCCTGGCTCCTCGGGGCGCCGCTGGTAGGCTCTCACGATCATCACCGGCGCGTAGGCCTGTAGAATCACCTTCTGTACCACGCTGCTGATATTCCACCGGCTCAAGCCGCTCTTTCCATGACTGCTGACGATGATCAGTCCTACCTTATTTTCCCTGCCGTAGGCAATGATGCGTTCAGGCGCCTCCCCTTCTGCCAGCGCCGTCTTCACTTCCAGACCCACATCTCGAAGCCGTCTAGCCACTTCGTTCAGGTATGAGTCTGCCTCTGATTTCCGCATATGCCACCCCAGAGGGTCGACGGCGCTCGAACCCGCGTCCGACTCGCGCACAACCGCTCGTAGCAGCGTCACCTCGGCGTCCATAGCCTGCCCCACCGCCACCGTGTGCGGCAGAACACACTCGGCGAGGGAGGATCCATCCAACGGAACGAGTATCCGATCAATCATCCCTGACTGTCCTTTCACTAAGCGCGAGCGCCCCCCTCGATCAATTCGTCGCCGATGCCCCCACCAGCCTGGACATAGCGCCGCACGGATCCGTGCAACAGTTTCCCCCTGAGACTGTGGTGGGAAGAGCCGCCCTTTGCTGCGCTTTTCCGTTCGCCAAGGGGCACCTCCAGACCCTGCCCCCTCGGTGAGAACCCGCAACGCAAGGACAAGACCTCCTCAGTTCCGACAATGCCTCCCCTGCCGCAGAGCGCCAGGCCGGGAAACGCTCACTGACCAGGGCTCTCTGGTCGAGCTCCTAGTTCCACAGCCACCTCTAGCCGCTCGCCGTCGCGCAGAATCGTCAATTTCACTTGGTCGCCCGGCTGCCGAAACGCCACATATTCCAGGAGTTCGGTGAAGTCTTTGATTGCCTCACCATCCGCCTCAACGACCACGTCTCCACCAACCGGGACGTTCAGCCCCAGAATTCTCTCCGTCCTCGTAGCCCCCTCGATTCCAGCCTGGGCAGCCGGACTCCCCTCGATTACCTCCGCGATATAGGCTCCTTCCTGTGTTGGCAGATCATTCGCCTCCTGAACCAGAAGATTCACCGGCAAACCCGAGACGCCCAGCCAGGGCCACACGTACGACCCCTCTTCAATCAGCGCCGGAGCTACCCGGAGCACCACGTCAGACGGAATCGCGAACCCCACCCCACTACTCACGCCGGACTCGCCCGAGGCAATCGCCGCGTTCACGCCCACCACCACGCCATCCATACTCAGCAGTGGCCCTCCGGAGTTGCCCGGGTTGATCGCAGCGTCCGTCTGAATTGTGCTTGGTATCCGGAAAGGCGTAGCCCTCGCGGGTATCGCCCGTCCCACTGCGCTCACGATGCCCAGCGACATGCTTCCTCCCAGGCTGAACGGATTGCCGATAGCCACCACCCAATCTCCCGGCTGGACACGATCTGCCCCTCCCAGCGGCAGGGGCATCACGTCGTCGGGTAGTTCATCCACCTTGACCACCGCCAGGTCACTGTCCGCATCCGAACCTACCGTCTCGGCTCGAGCCTCGAATCCATCGTGGAAGATGACGGTGACGACCTCAGCATCGGCCACGACGTGATGATTCGTCACGATATGTCCTTCCTCATCCAGGACGAACCCTGACCCCGCACCCTGACCTGTCATCCCGGCCTGTTCCACGTAGACTCTGATGCTCACAACTCCAGGACTGACCCGGTCATACAGGGCAGCCAGAGCACCACGGTCTGTCTCCGTCGCCTCTGCAAGCCCTGGCGTTGCCTCGATTTCCGTCGGCTCAGCCTCCGGCGTGAGGGTCGGGACCGTCTCAACTTCCTCCGGCGTCACCTCCGATACGGCTGGAGGTTCCTCCTCTTCAACCTCAATCACGCTGCTCAATCCGCTGCATCCGAACACGAACGCTCCCGCAGTTACGGTGGCAGTCGCGAGCAGCAACAACCGTTGCCAAAGGGCCGTTGAGGCGAGTCGGTTGCTCTTCATAAGCCTACCTCCCCATCATTGTGCGTGCCCAGCACTCTGTCGATAATCGCCGCGGAACGGCCTCCATCCTCCCGTGCCCGTCGTTCCCTCCGCGCATCAGGTACCGCTCCCCGACCCTCCTCTCACTCTCCCCCGTCCCATCGCTCGTAGTACCGCTGGCACTCGAACTCCCGCCCCCGTACCACCCGCTTCCCCTCTAGCGGCCCTCGCGTCTCTGTGACTACTGTCGCCTGGCCTTCCTGACCGTTCCGTTCGTAGTACAGTACCACCCAATCGTCTGTTCTGTTGAGCTCGTGCGCCCGCTTGGTGTTGGAAAACAGCGCCGTGAAATCCCATCCACAGCGCTCGGTATGCAGAATAGATAGCCATGCCTCACCTGCCGGGTTGAACCGCTTGGGCGCGATCTTGCGTAGCCGGCCCGCCTCAGCCTTCCGTCGGTACTCCTCATCCACGTCCAGTAGCATCTCCACACTCGGCTCGTCCTCGGACTCTTCCTCACCGCCCGCTCGCCGCCTGCGGCGCTGGGCGAACGTGCTCAGCATCCCGGCCAGACTTACGCGGACGTTGCGCACCCGCTCGGGTCCAAATCCCTTTACACCTCGCAGGCGCCCGTCATGAGCAGCCTGCTCCAATTCCTCCAGCGTGCTGACCTTCAAGTCCTCGGCAATACGCCTTGCCAGTTCCTCACCGATGCCCGGAACCTGCCTGAACAACTCCGTCCGATCAACTTCCCCCTTCAATCGCTCCAGCAGGTTCGAACGTCCCCTCCGCACGTATAACCTGCGATGACCCGGGAGATCCCCTCGCCCACGTTCGGAAGCCCCTCCAGTGCTTCTTCGCCGCCTTCCCGCACTATGTCAGCTACCGATTCATCCAAGCTGCGCACTGTGGACGCGCCCTCTCGATACGCCTCAACCTTGAAACGATTTGCTTCATCCGCCTCAAGCAAATCCGCGATCTGATTGAGGACATCGGCAATCTCGTCGTTCGTCGGTCTTCCGTCAGGCATTCCCTTGACCTCCCCAGGCCTTGTCGGCCAGCTGCCAATGCCTCTGCCCCACGATACCAGCTGCACGATCTCCAAGACGCCAGGATCTCCTGGAGCTGGCCTCGGCTCAGGTTGCCAGAGCCGGGCCAGCGCTGGTTCTCCGCGAACAGACTGCCACCCACCATGGGCCGGTCCGGACCGTCGCGCGCCCCCGACGATCACTCAGACGAACCGCCGCAGCACCTCGAAATCCCCTGCCATAATGTCGGCCAGATCCTGGTTGTAGAGTTCCGCTGCGGGATGGTAGAGAGGGACTACCACGACCTCTCCGTGCGGCCCGTCGGCCTCCAGCATCTCGCCGTGTAGATCCCCGATTTTCAGGCCCTGCCTTGGAAGCTCAAACTGCTCCAGGATGAACTCCGTCGCAAGACGGCCCAGGCTGGCGATGACTTGCGGCTCAACGATCTCAATCTCTCGCAGCAAGAACTCTGCGTACACTTGGATCTCCTCCCTGTGAGGCTTCCGATTTCCCGGCGGCCGATCCTTTACCACGTTGGTGAGATAGACGCCTTCTCGGTCGATGCCGATCGACTCCAGAAGTCCGTTCAGAATCCGGCCCGCTCTCCCCACAAACGGACGCCCGCACTCGGCCTCCTGTCTCCCCGGCGCCTCTCCGACCAGCATTATGGCTGCATCCGGATCGCCTTCGCCAACGACCGGCCGGTAGCCTCTCTCCTTGCGGTGTCGGTATAGTGGGGACTGCTCAAGATCCCTTAGTACACCGGAGCGTAAGTCTGGTCCTATGCTAAACGGTTGATTCGAGGTAT